>NZ_JBEPQF010000001.1:0-623243 GCF_040547695.1 Bradyrhizobium sp. JR4.3
CTGAGCGGCAAGGCTGACGCCCTCAAGGCGCTGGGCCTCACCGCATCGGTCGGTTCGGGCACCGCGACGGTGCAGGCGAACCGCACCACCGGCACTGGCACGCTGTCCTCGCTGCTCCAGACCAACTCGACGCTGAACGTCAACGGCCATGTCATCAGCTTCAAGGATGGCAATGCGCCCGCGGCGGCCAACGTTCCGGCCGGCTCCGGCGTTGCCGGCAATCTCGTCACCGATGGCAGCGGCAACTCGACCGTCTATCTCGGCGGCGCCACCGCGGCGGACCTCCTGAAGGCGATCGATCTTGCCACCGGCGTGCAGTCTGCATCGAATGCCGGCGGCACCGCGACGGTGACGACGACCACCGGCCAGATCGCCTCGTCGATCAACTCGAGCGGCCAGCTCAAACTCTCGACCGGCGTCAATGCCGACCTATCGATCACCGGCACTGGGAACGCGCTCGCCGCGTTCGGCCTTGCCGGCAACACCGGTACGGCCTCGGCCTTCACCGCGGCACGTAGCGCCGGCACGGGTGGCATCAACGGCAAGAGCTTGACCTTCAGCTCCTTCAACGGCGGCACCGCGGTCAACGTCACCTTCGGCGACGGCACCAACGGCACGGTCAAGACGCTCGATCAGCTCAACTCGCAGCTCCAGGCCAACAACCTGACTGCCACGATCGATGCCAACGGCCTGCTGACCATCAATGCAACCAACGACTACGCGTCTTCGACGCTCGGCTCGGCTTCGGCCGGTGGCGCAATCGGCGGCACGCTGACGAGCGCTCTGACTTTCTCGACGGCTTCGACCCCCGTCCAGGATACGGTTGCCCAGACCTCGCGTGCGAACCTGGTCGGCCAGTACAACAACATCCTTGCGCAGATCGACTCGACCTCGCAGGACTCCTCGTTCAACGGTGTGAACCTCTTGAACGGCGATCAGCTCAAGCTAGTGTTCGACGAGACCGCCAAGTCGAGCCTGAGCATCACGGGTGTGACCTACAACTCCAAGGGTCTGGGTCTTGCCGCGTTGACGCAAGGAACGGACTTCATCGACAACGCTGCGACCAACAAGGTGCTGACAAACTTGAACACTGCGTCGAGCACGCTGCGTTCGGAGGCATCGGCCCTCGGTTCGAACCTGACCATCGTGCAGGTTCGTCAGGACTTCAACAAGAACCTGATCAACGTGCTGCAGACCGGCTCGTCCAACCTGACCCTGGCCGACACCAACACTGAAGCGGCCAACAGCCAGGCGCTGTCGACCCGCCAGTCCATCGCGGTCTCCGCGCTGTCGCTGGCCAACCAGTCGCAGCAGAGCGTGCTGCAGCTGCTCCGCTAACAAGCGGACAACATCGCAAGCAAGACACGACGGCGGGGCTTCGGCTCCGCCGCTTTTTTTCGTGCGTCAGCCGACATTTCGTAGCCACGCAGTGCTCTGAAAAAGTAACCAGCGGTTATGGTTAATGGAGAGTAAGCGCGGATAAAAGCCAATGATTTCAGCCTGATTTGCGGACGGCGACCACGCTTCTGCGCGCTTATGGTGAACGCGCGCTTATGCAGGCGATGTTCGTTTCACCCTTTGTTAGCCATGTCGCGGCACGCTGTCCCCGTCACTCGATCCGAAGCGATCGAACGAAGACGCGTAAACCAGAAGGGTAAGAGTTATGTCCGGTATCGTTCTCTCCACGTCGGTTCGCCAGAACCTGTTGTCTCTCCAGTCCACCGCCGACCTCCTCGCCACCACGCAGAACCGTCTGTCGACCGGCAGGAGCGTCAATTCGGCCCTGGACAATCCCACCAACTTCTTCACGGCCCAGTCGCTCGACAACCGCGCCAGCGACATCAACAATCTGCTCGACGGCATTGCCAATGGCGTGCAGGTGCTGCAGGCTGCCAATACCGGCCTGACCTCGCTGCAGAAGCTGATCGACAGCGCAAAGTCGATCGCCAACCAGGCGCTGCAGACCACTGTCGGCTATTCCTCGAAGTCCAGCGTCTCGACCACGATCGCCGGCGCGACTGCGTCCGATCTGCGTGGCACGACGACCTATGCCAGCTCGACCGCGAGCAGCAACGTGCTGTACTCCGGCGCTGCTGGCGGTGCGACCGCTGCGGCTTCGACCACGAAGCTCGGCGGTGTCTCGGGTGTCCTCACCGGCGCCGTGACGCAGGACAACGCCGGTACCCCCGCCAACATCTCCGGCACCACGCTGATCTACGGTGCGAGCGGCGCTCTGACCACGCAGGCCACCACCAAGTTCGCTGACGGCGATACCTTCAGCGTCAACGGTAAGACCGTCACCGTGAAGTCCGCGGCGACCCCAGGTGCAGCCACTCTGATCGGTGGCACCAGCGGTGTCTTCGGCAACGTCGTCACCGACGGCTCCGGCAACTCGACCGTTTACCTCAATGCCGCCACCACGGTTGGCGACTTCGTCAACGCCCTCGATCTCGCCAGCGGCACGCAAACGGCGACGATCACCTCCACCGCGGGCACGGCGGCCTTCGCGCAGACTGCGGGCCAGACCGCATCGAGCATCACGGGCGGTCAGATCTCGCTGCAGAGCACGACCGGCGCCGATCTGGTGCTGAGCGGCAAGGCTGACGCCCTCAAGGCGCTGGGCCTCACCGCATCGGCTGGTTCGGGCACCGCGACAGTGCAGGCGAACCGCACCACCGGCACCGGCACGCTGTCCTCGCTGCTCCAGACCAACTCGACGCTGAACGTCGACGGTCATGTCATCAGCTTCAAGGATGGCAATGCGCCCGCGGCGGCCAACGTTCCGGCCGGCTCCGGCGTTGCCGGCAACCTCGTCACCGATGGCAGCGGCAACTCGACCGTCTATCTCGGCGGCGCCACCGTTGCCGACCTCCTGAAGGCGATCGACCTTGCCGCCGGCGTGCAGTCTGCATCGAATGCCAGCGGCACCGCGACGGTGACGACGACCACCGGCCAGATCGCCTCGTCGATCAACTCGAGCGGCCAGCTCAAACTCTCGACCGGCGTCAACGCCGACCTCGCGATCACCGGCACTGGGAACGCGCTCGCCGCGTTCGGTCTCGCCGGCAACACCGGCAATGCGTCGGCCTTCACGGCGGCCCGCACGTCCGGCACGGGTGGCATCAACGGCAAGAGCTTGACCTTTTCCGCCTTCAATGGCGGCACCGCCGTCAACGTCACCTTCGGCGACGGCACCAACGGCACGGTCAAGACACTCGATCAGCTCAACTCGCAGCTTCAGGCCAACAATCTGTCCGCGACGATCGATGCCAATGGTCTGCTCACGATTTCTGCCTCGAACGACTATGCGTCCTCGACTCTTGGGTCGACGGTCGCAGGTGGTGCGATCGGCGGTACGCTGACTTCGTCGCTGACCTTCACGACCGCCTCCACTCCGGTGCAGGATGTCGTGGCCCAGTCGACCCGAGCAAACCTGGTCTCGCAGTACAACAACATCCTGAACCAGATCGACACGACCTCGGTCGACTCCTCGTTCAACGGTGTCAACCTGCTGAACGGCGACCAGCTCAAGCTGGTGTTCGACGAGACCGGCAAGTCGAGCCTGAACATCACGGGTGTGACCTACAACTCCAAGGGTCTCGGCCTCGCCTCACTGAGCGTCGGTGTCGACTTCATCGACAACGCCGCAACCAACAGGGTGCTGTCCAACCTTAACTCGGCGTCCAGCACGCTGCGGTCGGAGGCCTCGGCGCTTGGTTCGAACCTCTCGGTCGTGCAGATCCGTCAAGACTTCAACAAGAACCTGATCAACGTGCTGCAGACCGGCTCGTCCAACCTGACCCTGGCCGACACCAACGTCGAGGCGGCCAACAGCCAGGCGCTGTCGACCCGCCAGTCGATCGCGGTCTCGGCGCTGTCGCTGGCCAACACCTCGCAGCAAAGCGTGCTCCAGCTGCTCCGCTAATAAGTATCTGTAATTACAACAATAACTACGAGCGGCGGGGCTTCGGCCCCGCCGTTTTCCTTTGGCGGAGGAACCGTGTGAAACCGGGGGACGGGGCGCTAACCCCGCATTAACCCTATCTCTTAAACCGGCGTTAACCATACTTTAAAGGACAGGCCCTAAGACTGGACAAAAGCCCGCTTCCAGACCCGCGTGGCCGATTCGTATCCGGTTCAAGAGGAAGACTCGCCAATGTCCAACATCGTTCTCTCGGCGTCCGTTCGCCAGAACCTGTTGTCGCTGCAGTCGACGGCCGACTTGCTGGCCACGACGCAGGAGCGGCTGTCGACCGGTAAAAAGGTCAACACGGCGCTCGATAACCCCACCAACTTCTTCACGGCCCAGGGGTTGGACAACCGGGCGAGCGACATCGGCAACCTGCTGGATGGCATCAACAACGGTGTGCAGGTGCTGCAGGCCGCGAACACCGGCATCACCTCGTTGCAGAAGCTGATCGACAGCGCCAAGTCGATCGCCAACCAGGCGCTGCAGACCACGGTCGGCTATTCCACCAAATCAAACGTCTCCACCACGATTCCCGGTGCGACGCCCGCCGACCTGCGCGGCACGACCTCTTATGCGAGCGCGACCGCCAAGAGCAACGTGCTCTATACCGGCGCGGCCGGTGGCGTAACCCCGGTCACGGGAACCGCCGCGCTTGGCGCCTCCCTGGGCTCAAACGCCGGCACGAATGTCGGGTTTGCCGCGACCGCGGCCGACGGCGCGACTGCACTATCCGGTGCCACCACGCTGGTCGGCACCACGACATCCACCACCTTCGGCGCCCCGCCTGCGGACGGCGACACCATCACGGTCAACGGCAAGACCATCACCTTCCGCACCGGTATCGCCCCGACGACGCAGCCGACCGGCTGGGGCCTCAACCCCAGCGGGCACATCGCCACCGATGGTAACGGCAATTCGATCGTCTACGAGGGAACGCCGACTGCGCCCGGCGCGACTGTCAGCGACGTGCTCAGCGCGATCGACCTCGCCAGCGGCGTCAAGACCGCGGCAATCAGTGCAGGCGCAGCAACGATTACGGTCAGCGGTTCGGCCGGTCCGATCGGCACGCTGCAGGTGGCATCGTCCGTCACGGGCGGCCAGGTCACGCTGAAGAGTTCGACCGGCGCCGATCTGAGCCTGACGGGCAAGGCCGACTTCCTCAACAAGCTCGGTCTGACCGCCGCGACCGGCGCGGGCAATGCGAGCGTGACGGCGGACCGATCGACCACCGCGGGCTCGCTCGGCTCGCTCGTTCAAGACGGCTCGACGCTGAACATCGACGGCCACACCATCACTTTCAAGAACGCCCAGTCGCCCCAGACGGCGTTGAGCGTGACCTCCGGCGGCGTCAACGGCAACATCGTCACCGACGGCAACGGTAATTCGACCGTCTACCTCCAGAGCGCGACGCTCTCCGATCTGCTCAATTCGATCGACCTTGCCACCGGCGTCAAGACCGCCAACATCTTCAACGGCGCGGCGACGCTGCAGACCACTGCGGGCCAGATCCCCTCGTCGGTCAACAGCAGCGGTCAGCTTGCGCTCTCCACCGGCATCAACGCCGATCTGTCGATCACCGGTACCGGCAATGCGCTCAACGCGTTCGGTCTCAGCGGCAATACGGGAACGGCGACCGCTTTCGCCGCGGCGCGTAACTCCGGTGTTGGTGGCGTCGCGGGCAAGACGCTGACCTTCACCTCCTTCAACGGCGGCACGCCGGTTAATGTCACCTTCGGCGACGGCACTAACGGCACCGTCAAGACGCTCGACCAGCTCAATGTGCAGCTTCAGGCCAATCACCTGACGGCGACGATCGACGCCAACGGCGTGCTGACGGTCACCACTGTGAACGAGTACGCATCCTCGACCCTCGGCTCGAGTACCGCCGGCGGTACGGTCGGCGGTACGCTCACCGGCGTGCTGGCCTTTACCACCGCGCAGCCCCCGATTCAGGATCCCGTCGCACAGACCGCGCGCTCCGGCCTGGTCAGTCAGTTCAACAACATCCTGGCGCAGATCGACACGACCTCGCAGGACTCGTCCTTCAACGGCGTCAACCTGCTCAACGGCGACACGCTGAAGCTGGTCTTCAACGAGAACGGCAGCTCGACGCTCGGCATCAACGGCGTGGTGTTCAACGCGGCCGGTCTCGGTCTCAGCAATCTCGTTCCGGGCACGGACTTCATCGACAACGGTGCCACCAACAAGGTGCTGGCCAGCCTGAATGCCGCCTCGAGCACGCTGCGCTCCGAGGGTTCTTCGCTCGGTTCGAATCTGTCGATCGTGCAGGTGCGTCAGGACTTCTCCAAGAACCTGATCAACGTTCTGCAGACCGGTTCGGCCAACCTGACGCTCGCCGACACCAACGAGGAAGCGGCGAATAGCCAGGCGCTGTCGACCCGCCAGTCGATCGCGGTGTCCGCGCTGTCGCTGGCCAACCAGTCGCAACAGAGCGTGCTGCAGCTGCTCCGCTAATTTCGCGGCGAAAGGTCGCTCATCGATTTCGCGGCGGAGCTAACGCTCCGCCGTTCATTTTACGGAGATCGCTAAGGCAGGATTAGCTGAGATCGACGCACACCACGCGTGACGTGTTTACAGCGTGCACATGCGCGTCTAGCTTCACGATGACGAAGAACTCCGAGACCCGTAATAATCCGGAGTGCTTCCAAGCACACATGTAAGCAAATCTTAAGCGGTGCTGCCTAGGGTCGGAAAAGAAATCCTTAAGCGCGTTCAACGGGCTAGGTAACCTCCAGGGTGTGATTGATGTCGAATTCCGCTGCCTCGGCCTACGCGCGTGTTGCAACGACCACCGCATCTCCTCGCGACATCGAAGCGCAGACCCTGCTCAAGGCCGCGAACAAGCTTCAGGATGCGATCAACAGCGCCGAGCCGTTCAGCGAGCAGACCACGCAGGCCCTGATGTTCAATCGCAAGCTCTGGACGATTTTCCTGAGCGAGGCCATGCGCGAGAACAATCCGCAGCCGATCGACGTCCGGCAGAAGATCGCCAACATCAGCGTGTTCGTGTTGAGCCAGACCGCCGCGCTGCAGATGAGCCCGCAGTTCGATCACTTCCGTCCGCTGATCGAGATCAACCGCAATATCGCCGCTGGTCTGTCCGGCCGTCCGTGATCAAGGACGGTCGTTTGGCCTCGGCAATACGAAGTTCATGCGGATGGATAGCGGCAAGGCGCAAATCACGAACGTCGTCACCGATCCACCGACCGGTTCGAGCGATCTCGATGTTGCCGTTACGAGGCTCGACGCCTGATGGTCAGGCGCTGCGGTCCGTGCTGGCCGGACGCGAGGGCTCGGATTTCAAATCCTGCGCATGGAAATAGGCCCGCCGGCGCAGCATTGCTTCGTCGGGGAACTGGTTGACCACCGCGTCGGTCCTGTCGTTGACGACCTGGAAGACGAACGACGCCGCCGCCTGGTCGAACACGACCTGGCGTGAGACGTTCTCGTTGCTTCGCAAATCATTACGTGCAGGCGCGCTCGCCTCGCCAGCGGCCACTGTCTGGCTCACGGGCAGATCGGTTTGCACGGCCTCGTTCGCCGCCGCATTCGACGTCGTTACGATCTGCACGGCGACCGGTATCCCCACCGGCCTGATGCTGAAATCTGTACTCATGGCAGCCTCCTGGTTGCCTCACGTGAGTCAAATCCCAACCCCTCTCAATACGCAACCATGGAACACCAGGATTGAACACCCGGTAAGGAAACGTGCCTAACCGCGCGACGATGTTGCCGCGCGGTTTTTCGTAAAATTGTCGCTTGTTGTTGCGCGCGCTCAGAGCGAGCGGCTGACCGCGAGCGGCGTGATGTGGCGCGGGCCCGGCGTGGCGCGGCGTCCCGCGGCCGTGTAGGTGTTCGGCACGTTGCGCTTCTGGATCTCGGCGTTGACGCCGCGCACGACGCTCTCCGACACCGCGTGAGCGGTTGCGAGAACGGTGAGGTTGACCTGGAGCATCGCGCGGAATGCATCGTGGTGCCGATGCAGCGTCGAGAGCAGCTCGGGCGCCGACTTGGCGAGCTGCGCCTGGTTCGCCTTCAACTGGGTGACGGCGCCGACATAATTTCGCGACAGCTCCTGCTTCTTGCTCTCGAGGGTCATCGCCTCGCGGACCTGGCCGGCGCGCACGAGCTCGGTCTCGCGCTCAATCAGACCGAGCAGGGCACTCATCGCATCCATCAACTGCTCGGCGATCTTGCGCGCCTCGGCGCTGCCGGGTGCGGTGTTCGGGCGCTGCGCTTGCACCGGCTGACGCGAGGCGTTGAAGTGGTTCATCTCGTTTGACCTTATGCCGTGCGGATCGTTTTTGCCTGCTGCATGATCAGGGTGCGATAGACGTCGGTGGCGATGCCGACGCCGCCGGCGTTGGCGAAGTTCTTGGAATATTGCTCGGTCAGCATCGAGCGCCACACGCCGGTGCCAGGCGTGTCGCCGAACGGGCCTTCGCCCTTCAGGCCCGAGGTCATCTGCGAGAACATGCTGTTGAGGAACATCGCCTCGAAGTCGGTGGCGATCTTCTGCGCCTTGGCCTGCTGCTTCGGCGAGACCTTTTGCAGTGCCGCGGCGAGATCGAAGTCCGGCCGGCCGTTGCGGCTCTCCACCGAGAAGGCGGAGCTGGCGAGCCGTGCGGGGTTGACCATGCCGGTCTGCATCACATCACCTCGATGTCGGCTTCGATCGCACCGGCGGCCTTGATCGCCTGCAGGATGCTGATGAGATCGCGCGGGCCGATGCCGAGACCGTTAAGGCCGTCGACGAGCTGCTGAAGCGAGACGCCGTCCTTGACGACGGCGAACTTCTTGCCGTCCTCGGTGACGCTGACGCTGCTGCGTGGTGCGACCACGGTCCGCCCCCGCGACAGCGGGTTGGGCTGGCTGACCTGCGGGCTCTCGGAGATGGTGACGGTGAGGTTGCCCTGTGCGACCGCAACGGTGGCGACGCGGACGTCGCGACCCATCACGATGATGCCGCTGCGTTCGTCGATGATGATCTTGGCGGCGAGATCCGGATCGACCTGGAGCTGCTCGATCTCGGTGAGAAAGGCGACGACGTTGCCCTTGAACTCCGGCGGGATCGCCAGCTGCACGGTCGACGGGTCGATCGGCTCGGCGGTCTTGACTCCGAGATAGTCGTTGATCGCGGCGGCGATCCGCTTGGCCGTGGTGAAGTCGGCATTGCGCAGTGCAAGGCGGACGTTCGGCAGGCGATTGAGGGCGAACTCGATCTCCCGCTCGATGATGGCACCGTTGACAATGCGTCCGACGGTCGGCACGCCACGTACGATTTTCGCCGCCTCACCCTCGGCCTGGAAGCCGGATATCGCGAGCGAACCCTGTGCGACCGAATAGACGTTGCCGTCGGCGCCTAGGAGTGGGGTGACGAGCAGGGTGCCGCCCTGGAGATTCTTGGCGTCGCCGAGCGCGGAGACGGTGACGTCCATGCGCGTGCCCTGGGTGGCGAAGGCCGGCAGATTGCCTGTCACCATCACGGCTGCGACGTTGCCGGTGCGGATGGTGGCGCCGCGGATGTTGACGCCCATGCGCTCGAGCATCGCCTGCAGCGACTGCTTGGTGAAGGGGATGTTGTTGAGGGTGTCGCCGGTGCCGTTGAGGCCGACGACGAGGCCGTAGCCGATGAGCTGGTTCTGCCGCACGCCTTCGATGTTGGCGAGATCCTTGATGCGCGATGTCGCGCTTGCAGAATTGACCGAGAGCACCAGCGCTGACAGCGCGGCGCAGGCCACCCCCACAAGTCTCTCCCAACGAACGCTTGGCATCCTCTGCTCCCCGAGGCTCCTCAAATCAAAGGACCATCACGACACTCCCATGACGAGCTGGTCCGACGCTGTCCTTGCGAGCGCTGTGCCAACTCGGGGCAGCGGCGGTAGGTAGCTGAATAGGTTGAATAAATCTGTTTCGAGCGACCTCAGCCTGTGTTGTCCCTGAGGAGCGAAACTGCCGCCTGTCGGCAGATTTTGCCGGGCTGTTTACGGGCCGTTAACCATAAAACGGCGAATGTGGCGCATCGATCACCCGGATTGCTTCCGATGCGCATCTACGGACCGAACGGCACCACGCTTGGAACGCCGGCCAGCCAGGCCAGGCGGACGAGCTCCGGCACCTTCGTGCTGCCCGACACCTCGTCGGCGCCGGAGACGCGAGGCGCCGCCGCACCGAAGGCCGCAGCCAACATCGACGGGCTGCTCGCGCTGCAAGGCATCGAGGAGGATCCCGTCGAGCGTCGCAAGCGCTCGGTCGTGCGCGGAAAGACCGCGCTCGACGTGCTCGACGATCTCAAGATGGGACTTCTGTCCGGCAAGCTCGACGCCTCGACCGTGATGC
This sequence comes from Bradyrhizobium sp. JR4.3, assembly GCF_040547695.1. Lineage (NCBI taxonomy): Bacteria > Pseudomonadati > Pseudomonadota > Alphaproteobacteria > Hyphomicrobiales > Nitrobacteraceae > Bradyrhizobium > Bradyrhizobium sp. JR4.3. The sequence goes on from NZ_JBEPQF010000001.1 coordinate 10,331, forward strand.
GGCTGCGTGACGCTGCGGCGAACCTGAAATCGTCCTCCGGCGATCCCGGCCTGGACTCGGTGCTCTCCGAGATCGAGCTGCGCGTCGAGGTCGAGCTCGCCAAGGCTGGGCAGGCATAGCGTCTTACGCCGCTTCATCCTTCAACTGCGAATCGTAGCGGCGCTGGGCGGCGAGCACGTCTTTCAGATTCTGTTCGGCCCAATCGCGCAGCGGATCGACGGCGGCGGCGAGCGTCACGCCAAGCTGCGTGATCGAGTATTCCACGGTCACCGGCACGGTTGCGATGGCGTGACGCTTGAGCAATCCATCGCGCTCGAGCGACTTGAGAACCTGGCTCAGCATCTTCTGCGAAATGCCTTCAATCGTCCGGCGCAACTGATTGAAGCGCATCGGCTCCTCGCGCAGCAGCAGCAGGATCAGCACCGCCCATTTGTCACCGACGCGGTCGAGGATCTGTCGCGTGGGGCAGTTCGCTGCGTAGACGTCTGGCTTCATCGTCGGGTCCTCACGATCCATTCCACTGATTTGCCGGCCGCCGCCGGTTACTCTTGTGTAATCAGGTAAGCACAAAGTGCTCTCTTAACACCAGCGCTCTTTGCGATATCTAGTTACCCATAGTTACCACAGAAGCAAAGGAGCCTTCCATGAAAATCGCAGTTACCGGCGCCTCGGGCCGGGCCGGGTCGGAGATCACCAAGGAACTGTCCCGCCGCGGCCACGCGGTCACGGCCATCGCCCGCAACCCCGAGAAGATCGCGGCCCTGCCGAACGTCACCCCCACCAAAGGGGACGTGCTCGACCAGCCAGGCCTTGCCAAGCTGTGGGCCGGGCACGACGTCGCCGTGAGTTCCGTGCACTTCCTGGCCAGTGACGCGCTCAAGCTGATCGGCGCGGCCAAGGACTCCAAGGTCGGTCGTTACCTCGTCGTCGGCGGAGCCGGCAGCCTGGAGGTCGCTCCGGGCGTCAAACTGGTGACAACTCCCGGCTTTCCGGCTCAGTACAAGGCTGAGGCGGAGGCGGGTTCGGCCTTTCTCGACCTGCTACGGCGGGAAAAGGAGCTGAACTGGACCTTCATCTCGCCGTCGGCCCTGTTCATCGAGGGGGAGCGCACCGGCAAGTTCCGGCTTGGCACCGATCAGCTTCTCGCAGATGCGAACGGCAAAAGCTGGATCACCTTCGCGGATTACGCCATCGCGCTCGCCGACGAGATCGAGCGGCCGGTCCATGAAAGGCAGCGTTTCACGGTCGGCTACTAGGCCGTCGGCCGCTCCCGGGCCCTTCAGGATAAACCTTTCCTGTGCAAGGGCTTGGGGGCGCCGGTCCGGCGATCAGGGAAACATTGTCTGTCACAGGAGGCCGCTATATAACGCCCCGCTCAGCGGACCCCATTCCGCGTACGAGTCGTTGCTTAGACAGATAGGCCGCCCTTGGAAAAGTTGAAAAACTACCGACCGACCGAAAAAGAGCCTTTCATGAACGACCGGCAGAAGGAGTACTTCCGCTTGAAGCTCCTCGCCTGGAAGGATGAGATCCTCAAAGAGTCCAAGCTCACCCTGCAAGCCCTGCAGGAGGAGAACGTGAACCACCCCGATCTCGCCGATCGGGCATCGTCCGAAACCGACCGCGCCATCGAACTCCGTGCCCGCGACCGCCAGCGCAAGTTGATCGCCAAGATCGACGCCGCGCTCCAGCGTATCGAGGACAACACCTACGGCTATTGCGAGGACACCGGCGAGCCGATCTCGTTGAAGCGGCTCGAGGCCCGTCCCATCGCGACGCTCTCGGTGGAGGCGCAGGAGCGCCACGAGAAACGCGAGAAGGTCTATCGCGACGAATAGAGTCCGAGCCGCAGCGATGCGGCTCTTTGTTTTTGAACGCAAGGCGCGCCTTTTCGCGCCGTGATCAGCATTTTGCCTGTCGCTTGCAACCGTGCGTTCGGCGCGCGAGCGCAATCACGAAAAGTGAATCGCGATCAATGGGCTAGACTCAACTCCTCCGAGCTCACGTGAGTTCGGATGAGAAACAGCCTTCACTTCAGGTGCGGGAGGTTTTGCGAGTCGCATCAAGGACATCGACTCGAATGCTGAGGCACGGATCCAGCAGCTTCACGCATTGCTGCAATCAGGCCTGATGCGACGCTGCAAGGCGCGCATCCCCATAAAGCCCGGACCAGCTCAATATTTCCTTAAGCGCCGGCACAGCCCGTGTGGCTTGCCATGATGTGCCCGATCAGCGTTCGCAGCTCATCCAGCTTGGGTTGGCGATGACGTGCTGCCGTGGGGTCTCTTGCGCTTGTCACGCCCCGGCGGGGATGCTGAAGTGCCGCCCTCGATTGTGGTGTGTAGGAGGCGGCGCCGATGGACACAATTCTCGCAGCCGCAAAGGCGATCGCGCTGGCGCGCCGCAACCATGCACCGCTCGCGGCGCTCGAAGTTCCTCCGGCCGATGAAGCCGAGGGCTATCAGGTCCAGCGCGCGCTGCACGATCTACTGCTGCCGCATGTCGGCCCGCTGGTCGGCTACAAGATCGGCTGCACCAGCCAGGTGATGCAGGATTACATCGGCATTCCACACCCTTGCGGCGGCGGCGTGTTCCAGAAAGGCGTCCACGACAGCGGCGTGCAGCTCGCGGCTGCCGACTATGTCCGCGTCGGCGTCGAATGCGAGATCGCGGTGCGGCTGAAGCGCAATCTCGCCGCCGGCGAGGCGCCGTTCACGGCCGAATGGGTCGGCGAAGCCGTCGAGGCCTATCATCCCGCGATCGAGATCGTCGACGACCGCTATGTGAAGTGGGAAACGATGGGGGCGCCGACGCTGATCGCCGACGATTTCTTCGCCGCCGGCTGCGTGCTGGGTGAGGTCGTGCCGCGCTCGTCGGTGCCGGACCTGAAGGCGGTCAAAGGCCGCGCCATCGTCAACGGCGAAGAGGTCAGCCACGGCACCGGCGCCGACGTGCTCGGCCATCCCCACAACGCACTCGCCTGGCTCGCCAACCATCTCGCCGCCGAGGGCAAGGGTCTGCACGCGGGACAGCTCGTGCTGACGGGGAGCCTGGTCAAGACGCTGTGGCTGAAAGCCGGCGACAAGGTGCGAATGGAGCTGGACGGGCTGGGGACGGTGGAGGCGGAGTTTACGTAGGCGCTGCGGGCGCGCTGCGGGCACTACGTCGTCATGCCCCGCGAAGGCGGGGAATCCAGTACGCCGCGGCTTCTCGGTTCATCACTGACGTCTCGAAATACTGGATCGCCCGCCTTCGCGGGGCATGACAGTTGAGAGGGCGGATAGGGGGAGCGGCGTCGCTGCAATCGCGCGTGCCCGACGCGCTGTATGCAGCCGTCGCAAAATACATGCGGCCCTCGCCAGGGGAGCTAGCGAGGGCCGCGTCGTACATCGTCGTCCGCGCCTAGGTTCGCGAACACGATGTGGGAGCTCGGGAGAAGCTAGAAGGGCAGCAGCACGTCCATGACTTGCTGGCCGTAGCGCGGTTGCTGCACGTCCATGATCTGGCCGCGGCCGCCGTAGGCGATGCGGGCCTGCGCGATCTTGGTGGAATCGATGGTGTTGTCGCTCTGGATGTCTTCGGGACGGACGATGCCGGCGACGATGAGCTCGCGGATCTCGTAGTTGACGCGGATCTCCTGCTTGCCTTCGACCACGAGGTTGCCGTTGGGCAGGACCTGGGTGACGACGGCTGCGACGTTGGTCTGCAACGCTTCCTTGCGGTCCACGCTTCCTTTGCCCTCGCTGGACGCGGTCGAGTCGGCGGTGAGGATGCGGCCGGGCAACACCTTCTGCGCTTGGGCGCCCAATGTCTTGGCGCCGATGAAATCAGTGATTCCGGAATCTTCCTTGTTGGTGCGGCTACGCTGGGTGTCGTTTTCGATATTGGCCTTGTCGGTGATGTTCACGGCCACCGTCAGGAGATCGCCGACCTGATGGGCGCGTTGGTCCTTGAAGAAGGCGCGGCTGCCGTTCCGCCACAGCGAGTTCGGATTGTAGGAGGCGACTTCCGGCTTCGGCATCGGCATCTGCACCGGCTTGTAACCGGGCTGCGTCGTCGGATTGTCGATCGCCGATAATTTCGGCTGCTCGCCGATCTGCGACAAGCGGTCGATCGAGGAGCAGCCGCTCGCCAGCGCGCAAGTCGCCAGCAGCAGGGCAGAGATCGCGATGCGACGAAGACGAAAAGCCGAACTGAACGTGGACATGACTTACTCTGACTTGGCTGGAGCTTGCGGGATCTGGGCTTGCGCGATCTGGGCCGGAGATGCCGGGGTCTGGACCAAGTTCCGGACGAGGGCTGCGGTATCGACGGGGGCGGGCGCCTCGTCGCGCTTGAGCGAGGAGGTCTGCTCGACCGCGGCCGGCATCGGCGCGGCCTGGCTGGCGCCCTGGACCGTCACCTGGCCGCGGCCGGTGACGACGCCGCTCAGCGTGCGCTTGGTCTGCAGATTGAGCACGCTGATGGTGTCGCCCTCGGCGCCGCTCTCGATCGCCTTGCCGCGCGTGGTGAGGTAGATTCCGGGGACCTGATAAATAACAGTGACGTTCTGGTCGCGCTGCACGAAGTCGGGCTTGACGATGTCGGCGACGCGGATCGGCGTCCCCGCCCGCATCGGCCGGCGGAGCTGCATGCCGAGCGTGCGATCGCGCGAGGCGGCCTCACCCGTGACCTCGGCCTTCGGCCGGCGCTCCATGGCGACGTCGGAGGCCTTTAGGAGATCGACACGATCGATGTCGCGCGTCAGCACGGCTACTTCCACCGTTTCGATCGCGGTGCCGGTGAAACGCAGCTTGGTCGGCGCCGGATTGTTGTCGTTGTTGATCTCGAAGGCGATGTCGAAACGGCCGCTGCGGGCGTCATAGCGGGTTGCGACCGGCTGCAGCGTGCCGGTGTTGGAGGCATCCAGCCGCATGTCGGCAATGCCGCGGTCGAACGTGACGGTGATGTTGGCGGCATCGCCAAGTCCGAAGCGGCGCTCGAGCGCCGTGGCGACCGCGGTTTCGAGGTCCTTGTTCGCCAGCGTGCGGGCGAGCCGGATGACCTGGACCTCCTTGATGTCGCCGGTCATCACGCCGATCACCTGTTTTGCGCGCAACACCGCCAGCACCTGGGCGACCGGCAGCGCACCGGTGGTGCCGAGATCGGGCGAGCGGTAGACCGGGATCAGCGCGGCCGAGCCGGCATTGTCGATGAGATCGCCGATCCGCACCACGTCCGAGGTCACGGTGATGCTCGCGCGCAGCGTCGGCGTCGCGATGAAATCGTCGGCGGCCCGTGCGGGCAGCGCCAGCACGAGGAGAGCGGAGATCGTGGCGAGGGTGGTGCGGATCATCGTCATCACCTCAGCGGAACAGCGCCGTGGTCGACTGCATCATCTGGTCGGCGGCGCTGATCACCTTGGCGTTCATCTCGTAGGCGCGCTGGGCGGCGATCAGGTCGCTCATTTCCGAGACGACGTCGACATTGGCCTGCTCGAGGCTGCTCTGGGTGATGTTGCCGAAACCCTCGGAGCTCGCGGTGCCGTCCTGCGGCGGGCCGGAGGAGGGCGTCTCGGTGAACTGATTGTTGCCGACCGGCTGGAGGCCGGCCTTGTTGATGAATCGGGTCAGGCCGATCTGGCCCTGGACGGCCGAGGTCGACGAACCCGGCAGCGTCACCGAGACCTGGCCCTGCACGTTGATGGTGAGGCCCGAGGCGTTGTTCGGGATCGTGATCGTCGGTTGCACCGGGTTGCCCTGCGCCGTGACGATGCGCCCCTGATTGTCCATCTGGAAGGTGCCGTCGCGGGTGTACTGGAAGCTGCCGTCGGGCATCAGGATCTTGAAGAAGCCTTCGCCCGTAATGGCCATGTCGAGGTCGTTGCCGGTCTGCGACAGCGTGCCCTGGGTCATGCTGCGCGGCGTGCCGACGGTCTTGACGCCGCCGCCGATGTCGACGCCGACCGGCAGGATGGTGCCCTGGTCGGACGACTGGGCGCCGACGCGGCGGACGTGTTCGTAGATCAGGTCTTGGAACGCGGCGGTCTGCTTCTTGAAGCCGGTGGTGCGCAGGTTCGCGATGTTGTTGGAGATCACCTGAACGTTGAGTTCCTGTGCCGCCATTCCGGTTGCTGCGGTGTGAAGCGCCTGCATGTCAGTTCTCCCTCAATCAGGCCGGAACGTCGGCGAGCTTCTCGATCGCCGACTTGTGCATGTCACTCTGCTGCTGGAGCAGGTTGGCGATGGCGGTGTAGCTGCGCATGACTTCGACCATGCGGCTCATCTCACCGACCGAGTTCACGTTCGACTTCTCGACGTAGCCCTGCTGCACGGTCGACTTGGTGTCGGCCTGCGGAGTCGCGGAGCCGATGTTGTAAAGGTTGGCGCCGAGCTTGGTCAGCTTGGCCGGATCGTCGAACGAGGCCATGCGGATCTTGCCGCGGATCGAGTCGTTCTTGGCCGTGCCCTCGAGCACCGTGACGGTGCCGTCCGGCGCGACGTTGATATCGTGGTCGGTCGGCTGGAAGGTGATCGGGCCGCTGGTGCCCAGCACGAGGTTGCCGTCGGAGTTGACGAGCTGGCCGGTGCTGTTGAGCGAGAATTTGCCGTCGCGGGTGTAGCGCTCGGCGCCATTGGCCTGAACCGCGAAATAGGCGTTGCCGCTGATCGCCATGTCGAGCGGATTCTTGGTCGGTTCCATCGGCCCCTGACCGACGTCGCGGAAGGTGCCGCGGTCCTGCACATAGGAGACCCGGCGGTCGGAGCCGACGAAATTGTCCTCACGCGCGTTCGAGTTGAGGTACTCCTCGAACAGCGAATGGTCGGCCTTGAAGCCGTTGGTGTTGGCGTTGGCGACGTTGTTGGCGATGACATCCATCTGCCGTTCCAACGTCATCTGTCGTGACAACCCGATCAGAAGCGCGTTCTGCATCGGAAATCTCCCCTGAGTGAGATCTGCCAGCTCGCTCTCCCAAGCGCCTTGGCCGATCCCGTGAACGAGACCTCGGGTTCTCCCAAACCCTGGGTCTCGATCCTTTCTCAGCGAAACTCGTGCCAAGCTGGAAAATTGTGTTGTTTCAGTCTCTTGTCTGTTTTTCGAGGGCGCGGGGAGGCGGCAGAAAGGGTCTGTTAGCCATGTTTGCCCGGCAGATTTTTCCTAGTGAAGGCCCAATCGAAAGGTTCCGTTAACCATTATTACCGTAGCGTTTGCGCGTAAGAGGAGCACTGCGCTGGGGCATTTGTATCGCGTCACTGTCTGCCAGGAGCTTCGCTCTTTCGACCCATTTGAGAGATGAGCGAGCGCGGCGATCATGGCAGAGAATGAAGCGGAAGGCGGCGGAGCCGCTGAGGGCGCGGAAGCCGCTCCGCCCAAGAACAAGTTCAAGCTGATGATCATGGTGGTGGGCCTGCTCGCCGTTCTCGGCGGCGGCGCCGCGACCTGGTTCTTCTTTTTCCGTCACGGCGACGACGAGCATCACGCCGAGGCGGCGCCTCCGCCGAAGCCGCCGGCTTTTGTTGAGGTTCCCGACATCATGGTCAACCTCGCCGGCGCGCCGGGCGAGCGCGTGCAATATCTGAAGCTCAAGATCGTGCTGGAGCTGAAGGAAGAGAAGCAGGTCGAGGCGATCAAGCCGACGATGCCGCGCATCACCGACATCTTCCAGACCTATGCGCGCGAGCTGCGCTCCTCTGACCTCAACGGTTCCGCCGGCATCTTCCGCCTCAAGGAAGAGCTGACCAAGCGCGTCAACGCGGCGGTCGCTCCGGTCCAGGTCAGCGCGGTGCTGTTCAAGGAAGTCGTGATCCAGTGAGCATGACGGGCTAGGGATCATGGCAGGCACCGACCAACCAGACCAGGATGCAATTGCCGCCCAATGGGAGGCCTCGCTCGATTCCGAGGATCCCGCCGAGGCCGCGAAGGCTGCTGCTGAAAATGAACTGTCCGAGACCATGGCCCTGCAATGGGCGGCCATGGTCGAGGATGGCAGCCGCGATCTCGGGGCCGGCAAGAATTCCGGCGAACGGGTGCTGTCGCAGGAGGAGATCGACAACCTCCTCGGCTTCGCGGTCGGCGACGTCACGCTCGACGATCATTCCGGCATTCGCGCCATCATCGATTCGGCGATGGTCTCCTACGAGCGTCTGCCGATGCTCGAAATCGTCTTCGACCGCCTGGTGCGGTTGCTGACGACCTCGTTACGCAATTTCACCTCCGACAACGTCGAAGTCTCGCTCGACCGCATCACCTCGGTGCGCTTCGGCGACTACATGAATTCGATTCCGCTGCCCGCCGTCCTCACCGTCTTCAAAGCCGAAGAGTGGGACAATTTCGGCATGGCCGTGGTCGATTCCAGCCTGATCTACTCGATGATCGACGTGCTGCTCGGCGGCCGCCGCGGCTCGAGCCAGCTGCGCATCGAGGGCCGGCCCTACACCACGATCGAGACGGAGTTGGTCAAGCGGCTGGTCGAAGTCGTCATGACCGATGCCGAACAGGCGTTCCGGCCGCTGTCGCCGGTGACCTTCACCATCGACCGGCTCGAGACCAACCCGCGTTTCGCCGCGATCAGCCGTCCCGCCAACGCCGCGATCCTGGTGCGCCTGCGCATCGACATGGAAGATCGCGGCGGCAACATCGAGCTGTTGCTGCCTTACGCGACCATCGAGCCGATCCGGGGCGTCCTGCTCCAGATGTTCATGGGCGAAAAGTTCGGCCGCGACCAGATCTGGGAAGGCCATTTCGCCACCGAGATCGTCCAGGCCGAGATCTCCGTCGACGCCGTGCTCTACGAAGCCGACATTCCGCTCAAGCAGTTGATGCGGCTGAAGGTCGGCGACACGCTGCCGCTGGACATGCGCGCGGATGCCAACGTCACCGTTCGCTGCGGCGACGTCACCATCACCGAAGGACGCATGGGCCGGGTCGGCGATCGCGTCGCGATACGGGTGACGAAACCCTTGCGCAAGCCAAGTACGACACTTGCGATGTTCGAAAAGGTCGACGAGCAGAACAAGATGATGGAGGCCCCATGAACCACTCCCTAGGAATGGCGATCGAGACGCTGGTGGCTATCCTGCTGATGCTGACCATCGTCTACTGCGTCACGCTCAACAAGCGGCTGACGCGGCTGAAGGCGGACGAGCATTCGCTGAAGGCGGTCATCGGCGAGCTGATCACCGCAACCGAGATCGCCGAGCGCGCGATCGGCGGGCTGAAGCTCGCCGTGCGCGACGTCAACGAGAACCTCGGCAGCCAGCTCGCGTCGGCGACCCAGATGTCCGAGCAGCTCTACAAGCAGCTCGGCGAAGCCGATAATGTGGTGCGGCGCCTGTCCAAGATCGCGATCGCCGCGCGCCCCGTGACGAACCCGGAGACGGTCGCCGCGCCCGCAGTCAAGCCCTCGTCGGCGAAGGCGGTGGCGGCTGCGGCCGAAGCCTTCTCCGAGCGCCGACGATCCAACGGTCTTGCCGCATAAAGTCAGGGTATGAAGTCTTTTCGCAACATCCGCGTCATTCCGATCGTGCTGGTTGCCGTTGCTGGCCTCGCCACGCTGAAGGTCACGGGTCTTGTGATCAATGGCGGCTATGTCTTCGACTACAAGCCGAGCCAGACCAAGAAGTCCTGGGCGCAGGAGAATCTGAACTTCCCGGCCAGCCGTGAGGATCCCGACATCACGGGCTCGACCCATGGCGCGCCGAAGGAGGCGCCGAAGCCGGCCGCACCCGACACCAAGTCCGAAGGCGCCGCCGTCAAGGAGGAAGCCCAGTCGCAGATCTCCGCCTCGGAGCGCGCGATCCTGGAACGCTTGCAGTCGCGCCGCCAGGAGATCGAGGCCCGCCAGCGCGAGATCGACATCCGCGAGAGCCTGTTGAAATCCGCCGAGAAGCGCATCGAAAACAAGGTCGAGGAGATGAAGGCGGTAGAAACCCGTATCTCCGCGACACAGGCCGAGCAGAAGGCCGCCGAAGCCCAGCGCATGAAGGGCCTCGTGACCATGTATGAGGGCATGAAGCCCAAGGACGCCGCGCGGGTCTTTGACCGGCTCGAGATGGGCGTGCTGATCGAGATCGCCTCGCAGATCGCGCCGCGAAAAATGTCGGACATCATGGGATTGATGTCCCCGGAGGCCGCCGAGCGGCTGACGGTCGAGATGGCCCGCCGGGCCAATGGCGGCGGCGATCAGTCCGCTTCGGCCGGCGAGCTGCCCAAGATCGACGGCAAGCCGACGCAAAAGCCGAATTGAGGGCTCATACTTAAGAAGTCCTTAATTGCCAAAATCTACAGTCTGGAGCAGGGGCCGGCATCAATACCGGCGTGGACCGTCGAACCGGAAGAAATGCCGCCAATGGCGCGAGAGGCTGCCGCTGGATTTGTGTCGCGAGCCCGCGCCCTGGCGCGGAGGCTGTCGCGTCATGTCCGCGCGGCGCCGCTGCTGGCAGTCAGCCTGCTGATCGGCTTCACGGCGCCTGTCCGGGCGGCCGATGCTGTCAGGGGCGAGGCGACTTTCTCGGCCAGCGGCGGCTTTGCCCGTCTCGTGATCAAGCTCGGGGAGGACATCCCTTCCGAGGTGACGACGGCCGGCTCCATTCTCGTCATCCGCTTCGACCGGGCGGTCGACGTGCCCGTCGACCGCGTCCCGGAAGGTGCGCCCGACTACGTCAACTCCGCCCGCCGCGATCCCGATGGCGGCGCCATCCGTCTGTCGCTGGCGCGGCGCGTCACCGTCAATACCATGAATGCCGGCGAACGAACCTTCATCGACCTCTTGCCGGAGGGTTGGAAGGGGCCACCGCCGAGCCTGCCGATGGACGTGGTCAAGGAACTCGCCGAGCGCGCGCGCGTCGCCGAACGCGCCCTGCGTGCCCAGCGCGCCGCGGCGGAGAGCAAGAAGCACCCGCAGATCCGCGTGCGCGCTTCGGTGCAGCCGACCTTCGTTCGCTTCGTGTTCGAGATGCCCGACGGCGTCGGTGTATCCTCCGTGCTCAACGAGCAGAAGCTCACGCTCGCTTTCAACGCCAACCTCAATTTCGATCTGGCGGACGCGGTCGTCGCAGCGCCGCCGAACGTCGCCTCGATCAAGCAGAAAGGCGATATCGACCAGACCAGTGTCGAGATCGCGCTGATCGGCGATTCCGACGTGCATTCGTTCCGCGACGAGAAGAACTACGTCGTCGACATCTCCTTCCAGCCGGACAAGAGCAAGATGGCCGATTCGGCCGAGGCTGCCATCGCGCAGGCCAAGCCCGCCGCTCATGGACCGGCGCCTGCGCCTGAAAAGCCTGCGGCCGAGAAGCCGATCGCGCCGCCGACGTCCGAGGCGATCGCGCGCGAAGCCAGGATCGACGTGAAGCCCGAGGTGAAGCCGGAGGCGCCCGCCGCCATGCCGCCCGCTGAAGCGCCGAAATCGGTGCCGGCTCCTGCGGCCGAAGTTGCACAAGCGCCCAAAGAAATGTCGAAGCCTGCGCCCCCAGCTGCAGAAACCGCGGTCGCGCCTGCCAAGCCGGTCATGGCCGAAGCGCCTCAAGAGGTCGTGAAAGAAGCTGCCAAGGAGCCCGTCAAGGAGCCGGTCAAGGAAGCCGTCAAGGCCGTGCCGGCAGAGGCGCCCGCCGCGCCGCAGCCGACTGGTGCCAGCGTCGATGTCCGCCGCGACAGCGACGGCCTGCGCGTGACCTTCCCGCTTCAGGTCGCAACGCCTGCGGCGGCGTTCCGCCGTGGCGACACAGTCTGGCTGGTGTTCGATACGGCGAAGCCAATCGACGTCGAGGCGATCCGCACCAAGGGCGGTGCGATGATCGGCGAGGTCGGCCGCGTCCCGCTCGAGAAGGGACAGGCGGTGCGCATCCGTCTCACCCGGCCCCTGGTCTATTCGCTGACGAGCGAGGAGGTCGGCAAGCAGACCAACTGGCTCTTGACCCTCGCCGACAAGATCCAGGCGACGCCGCTGCCGCTAATGATCTCGCGCAACATTACCGACCCGGCGCTCGCCAACATCGCGATTCCTTTTGCCAATCCGGGCCTCCTGCACAAGCTCACCGATCCCGATGCCGGCGACACGCTCTATGTCGTCACCGCGCAGCGGCCGGTGCGCGGCTTCATCAAGCGACAGGACCTCGTTGACCTCGCGCTGCTGGAGTCCGCGCATGGCATCGCGATCCGGCCGAATTCCGACGAGGTCGGCGTCGAGGTGGGAGCCGACAAGGTCATCCTCGGCAAGAAGGGCGGGCTGACGCTGTCGCCGGTCGACATCTCGGCCGAGCGCGCGCCCACCGCAGTGCGGCCGGTCTTCAGTCCCGAAGCCTGGCGCAAGGGCCAGTCGGAAAATTTCATAGCGCGCCAGAACGAGCTGATCACGGCGATCTCCAACGTCGAGCCGGCGATGCGTTCGCTGCCGCGGCTCGACCTCGCGCAATTCTACATGTCGCGCGCGATGTATCACGAGGCCAAGGCCGTCACCGAATTGATGCTGGCCGATCCCCTCAACAAGGAGGAGAGCGGTGCGCTGATCATGCATGCGATCGCGAGCATCCTGATCGGCCGGCCGGCACAGGGCCTGAAGGACCTCGCCAACCCCGTGATCGGCAACAGTCACGATTCTCAGCTTTGGAAGGCGCTCGCCTATGCGCGCCAGGGCAAATGGGCGGACGCGCGCGAGAAGTTCAAGAACGTCGAATTCGCCATCGCCTCGCTGCCGCTCGACATCCAGCGCATCGTGACGATGGAGGCGATGCGCGCTTCGCTCGAGGTGAAGGATTATGCCGGTGCCTCCAAGCGCCGCAGCGAGCTCGAGGTGGTCGGCGTCTCGCCCGAGGCAGCGCCCGGCTTCGCGGTGCTGCGCGGCCGGCTCGCCGAAGCGCTCGGCCACGATAAGGACGCGCTCGACGACTACAAATTCGCGGTCGGCTCGTCCGACCGGCCGGCTGCGGCCGAGGCCAAGCAGCTCGAGGTCGCGCTGCGGCAGAAGCGCGATGAGATCGGCAAGGAAGACGCGTTGCGCGAGCTCGAAACGCTCTCGATGACCTGGCGCGGCGACTCGATCGAGGTCAAGACGCTCCAGATGTTGTCCCAGATGTTTGCCGAGAACGGGCGCTACCGGGATGCGCTCACCGCGGCGCGTACCGCGACAAAGCTGCAGCCGAACGCGGAAGCCTCGCGCCAGGCGCAGGACCTCGCCTCCGACCTGTTCACGCAGATCTTCCTGGGACCCAAGGGCGACGAGCTGCCGCCGATCGAAGCGCTGGGGATGTTCTACGAGTTCCGCGAGCTGACGCCGATCGGCCGCCGCGGCGACGAACTGATCCGACGCCTCTCCGACCGTCTCGCCTCGATCGATCTGCTCGACCAGGCCGCCGAGCTCCTGCAATACCAGGTCGACCATCGCCTCGAAGGCGCGGCGCGTGCGCAGGTCGCCGCGCGACTCTCCATGATCTATCTCGCCAACCGCAGACCCGACATGGCGATCACGGCGTTGCGCGCGAGCCGTATCAGCGACCTCTCGGGCGAGCTCAGGCAGCAACGGCTGCTGCTGGAGGCGCGTGCCCAGAGCGACGTCGGCCGCCACGATCTCGCGCTCGACATCGTCTCCAACGTTACAGGACGCGAGGTGCTGCGGCTGCGCTCGGACATCTTCTGGGCGGCGCGGCGCTGGCGTGAATCCGCCGAGCAGATCGAGCTTTATTACGGCGAGCGCTTCCGTGACTTCAAGCCGCTCAACAGTGTGGAGAAAAGCGACATCATCCGCGCGGCTGTCGGTTATGCGCTCGCCGACGACTCGATCGGCATGTCGCGCTTCCGCGAGAAATATGCGCCGCTGATGAGCGAGAGCGCCGATCGGCTCGCCTTCGACATCGCGAGCAAACCGACCGGCGCCTCCAGCGCCGAATTCGCCGATATCGCCAAGCTGGCTGCCAGCGTCGACACGCTCGACGGCTTCCTGCGCGAGATGAAGCAGCGCTTCCCCGATGCCACCGCCCGCGCGCCGGCCTCTCCGCAGGCCAAGGACGAGTCCGACCACACCGGCTCGTTGCCCACGATTCCCGTCGTGCGGCAGATCAAGATGACGCGGTAGTTTGCAAGATCGTTAGTCAGCAGCACAGCGGATCCGCCACGGCGTCGGTTCTTTGCGCTTTTCAAAATCTCAAAAATGAGATAATGTCGATCCGTGTCCTGGCGGGTTGAAATTCTCGATGAGGCCGTCGCCGCAGAGATTGCGGCTCTGCCGGCCGATATGCAGGCACGTTTTCTGCGGCTCGCAGAGCGCATCGCTTCGGCAGGGCTGGAGAGCCTTAGCGAGCCACACGTGAAACATCTAGAGGGGAAGCTCTGGGAACTGCGCTTGGCCGGTCGCGATGGAATTGCCCGCGCATTATACGTGACTGCGATCGGACGCAGAGTGATCGTTGTGCGCGCGTTTGTGAAAAAGACACAGAAGACGCCGCGTGCCGAGATCGAGCTCGCGCTGCGAAGAGCAAAGGACGTCTCATGACGATCGCTTTTGAGAAGCTGAAGGCGCGTCTGCTCGCCAACCCGAAGGTGAAGGCGGAGTATGACGCGCTGGCGCCCGAGTTCGAGATCGCTGCCGAACTGCTCAGGGCCCGCTTGCGTGCTGGTCTTTCGCAAGCGGAACTCGCGGCTCGGATGGGCACCAGTCAATCTACGATTGCCCGGCTCGAAAATGGCCAGACCCTGCCCAGCACCAAAACGCTTCTGCGCTTCGCCGAGGCGACAGGCAGCAAGATGCATGTGACGCTTTCGGCAGCGTGATGCAGGTCAATGCGACCTCACCGCATGCTGGTGCTGATTGGCGATCAGTTCAGCAAGCAGCACGACGTCTAGGGGGAGGGCGGGCGCTGCCGTATCGCGCGAAGCGCTGCTGGTCGCCCCATTCTCCGTCATCGCGAGCGCAGCGAAGCAATCCAGCGTCTGTCCGCGGCGGCAGCCTGGATTGCTTCGTCGCAAGAGCTCCTCGCAATGACGGGGAGATAGCGGGGCCAAGTCGAGTGCGGGAGGGATGCAAGGCCGGCTCCGCAGTTCGCCCCTGGGCACGCGCCCGCTAACCTCCGTAACTCTGTACCAGACTCCCTGCCACCAGCGACCAGCCGTCGACGAGCACGAAGAAGATCAGCTTGAACGGCAGCGAGATGGTTGCGGGCGGCAGCATCATCATGCCCATCGACATCAGCACGGACGCGACGACGAGGTCGATGATCAGGAAGGGAAGGAACAGCAGAAAGCCGATCTCGAAGGCACGTTTCAGCTCCGAGATCATGAAGGCGGGGACGAGGATGCGTAAGCCGAGCTCGTCGGGGGTTGCCGGCGGCGGCTCGCCGGAGAGATCCAGGAAGAGCTTGAGGTCCTTCTCGCGCACGTTCTTCTGCATGAAGCCGCGCAGGGGGACGGAGGCGCGCTGAAGCGCGTCTTCAACGCCGAGCTGATTGGCGACCAGCGGACGGATGCCTTCGTCGTAGGATTTTTGCAGGACGGGTCCCATCACGAAGAAGGTGAGGAACATCGCCAGCGCGATGATCACCGAGTTCGGCGGGGCGGTCGCGGTGCCCATCGCGGTGCGCAGCAGCGACAGCACGACCACGATGCGCGTGAACGACGTCATCATGATCAGGATCGACGGTGCGATCGACAGCACCGTCAGCAGCGCGATCAGCTGGATCGCGCGCTCGGTGACGCCGCCACCGCCAGCGCCTCCTCCGCCGAGATTGATGCTGATATCCTGCGCATGCGCCGGCATCGCGAGCGAAGCCGCGCCGATCAGGACAGAAAGAAGAAAAACTCTACGCGGGAGGGCCGGCAGCCTCACGAAGACGGCTTCGGACGGCCGAGCAACGAGGCCATCTCGTCTTCGAGATTTTCAAAGCTGGTCTTTTCCGGAGCCGGCTTTGCGGGAGGGGCCGGGGGTGCCGGCGGCTCGCTGCGGGCCACACGCGGAGGAGCGGCCGGGGGCTCCGGGGCGACCGGAGGGGCAAGCGTCTCGCCGGCGGGGCGGCGGAGTGCTGCTTCGAGTCGCTGCGCCATCTCCGCGAGATTTTGCTCGGCGCTCGATGGCGCCGCAGGAGCGGGCGCCGGCGGCGGAACGGGCGGAGCCTGCGGCACGGGCGGAGGTGGTGCGGCGACGCGCTCGGCGCGCACTGGCGGCGCCTTCACCGGCTCGCTCTGGCGCGGCGGACGCGGCATCAGAGGGGGTTCGTTGCGCGCAACGCGCGGCGGAACAGGTTCGGGACGCAGCTCGCGCTCGGGGCGCGGCGCGATCGGCTCGGAGGTGAAGCCGGCCGGTGGCGGCTCGTTGCGGCGTTCGGCCAGCGCGGGAGCGGGCCGGCGCACTTCGTCGGCAAAGGACGGGCGCGCGGGCCGCGGTGGCGGCTCGGGCATGTGCGGCTCGGGATGATCGAGCAGCTCGGGCCGCGGTGCTTCGTCGGCCCAGCTGCTGCTATCATGCATCGGCGCGAGACGCGGCGGCTCGGCAGCATTGGAGCGCTGCGGGAGCTGGTCGCGGCCGGGCGCTGCGCGAACGATGTTGGGTTCGACGACGATGTCCGTGGGGCCGCCGATCATCAGAAGATGCTCGACATTGTCACGCCGGACCAGCACCAGACGGCGGCGGCCGTCGACTGCGGCGGCATCGATCACGGCGAGCCGGGGCATCCGGCCGCGCTGGGTGTTGGCGCCGAGCCGGCTGGTGGCGAATCGGCGAACCAGCCATGCAGCGACGCCGATCAACGCCAGAACGACGATGAACGCGACGATGAAGGTGATAGGACTGCCTTGCATACTTGTCCCCGACAAATGGCGCTTGTCTCGGGCCCGTGGTCAGATGCGCCAACCACTGGCTTACGTTGCCCCAAACTGCGATTTCTTAACGTCCCACGGCAAGTTTTGCCGTCCCCAACTCTTAATAACCCATGAATCGCTCGATCCAAAACGACTTCTTGGCCTGTGCATGCGCCGCCAAGCGGTTGGGTTAATGCCGCTTTTGGAGGCGTAGAATCACGGGGCGTGCGCGTTCGTGTCCCGGCGGGGGGCAACTGCCTGCGACCTCCTTAACCAGCTGTTAACCATACAGGCGGCAAATTCTGCCTAGCTTCGGACCCATGGGTCCTGCGAGGCGGAAGGAGCCGCAACGATGTCCATCAACGATCTTCCGGTGCTATCGGCGCTTCGCACCAAGATGCAATGGCACCAGGAGCGCCAGCGCGTCCTTTCCGAGAACGTCTCCAATTCGGACACGCCCAAATTCCGGCCGCGCGACCTGGTCGAGCCGAAGCTGGACAAGAGCGGTGCCGTCACGGGTTCGATGGGCCCCTTGGCGCTCACCCGCACCAGCGGTTCCCACATGGCGCCGTCAGGCGCGGCCTCCGGATTCGACCAGAACAAGAATGCGGGTTTTGAGACCCGCCCCGCGGGCAACGCCGTCAATCTCGAAGAGGAGATGATGAAGGCCGCCAGCAACCAGATGGATTATGCGGCGGTGACCTCGCTCTATTCGAAGAGCCTGCATCTGCTCAAGACCGCGATCGGCAAAGGCTAGAGCTAGAGGAAGCGCATCATGGCGAATGACAGCAGCGACTTTGCCCGCTCGATGGCGATCGCGACCTCCGGTCTGCGGGCGCAGGCCGGGCGCATGCGGGTGATCTCGGAGAACATCGCAAATGCGGATTCGACGTCGCAGACCGCCGGCGGTGATCCTTACCGGCGCAAGGTGCCGACCTTCTCCTCGGCGCTCGACCGTACACTCGACGCGCAGGTCGTCACCCTCGGCAGGATCAAGCCCGACCAGTCCAATTTCCGCACCAAATACGAGCCGAACAATCCGGCGGCGGATGCGACCGGTAACGTCAAATATCCGAACGTAAACTCGGTGGTCGAGATGACCGACATGCGCGACGCGCAGCGGTCGTACGAGGCCAATCTCAACATCATCAGCGCGACACGCCGGATGATCCAGCGCACCCTCGACATCCTCAAGAGCTGAACAGGACATTTGAACCATGGCAACACCGACAATTGCCGCCAACGCCTATGCAAACCTCGCTCGCGTGCTGGAGAACAGCGGTGCCGGCAAGGGCAACGAGCCGAGCGGGCAGTCCTTCGCCTCTCTTCTGAAAGACACTGTCGGCAGCGTCCTGGAGTCTGGTCGAAAATCCGATGCGCAGACGGTGGCGATGGCCGCCGGCAAGGCCAACGTGATGGACGTGGTGACGGCGGTCGCAGACACCGACGTCGCCGTGTCGACGCTGGTCTCGGTCCGCGACCGTGTGATTGCGGCCTATGAAGACATCATGAAGATGCCGATCTGATTTTTGGCGCTCGCGCCCGCCCCAATCGTCATTGCGAGCGCAGCGAAGCAATCCAGAGTCTTTCCGAAGCGGCAGTCTGGATTGCTTCTCTACGCTCGCAATGACGGGGGATAGGTCTTCGCATCGCTCGCAAGAGCGGTGGGAGGCGAGGAATAAGACAAGGGAATTGTGCAATGACCGGACCGGAAACCCTCGACGTCGCGCGTGATGCGATCTGGACCATCGTGATCGTGTCGTCGCCCCTGATGTTGGTCGGCCTCGTGGTCGGCGTCGTCGTGTCGCTGTTCCAGGCGCTGACGCAGATCCAGGAGCAGACACTGATCTACGTGCCGAAGATCCTGGCCATCTTTGCCACAATGCTGTTGGCCTTGCCGTTCATGGCCGACGCACTGCATTCCCACATGCTGCGGATATCGTCGCGAATCATCGGCGGTTGAGGCACTATGCGCCCATCATGCGCATCGACGTCTCGCTGCTGCCGGCGCTTGCCGCCTCCTTCATGCTCGCCTTTGCCCGGGTCGGCGCGATGGTGATGCTGTTGCCGGGCCTGGGCGAGACCAATATCCCGACACGGATCAAATTGTCGATCGCGCTGCTGCTCACGCTGATCATCCTGCCGCTGCATCGCAACGCCTATCAGGTCGACATGGGTTCGATCGCGCCGCTGCTGGTCCTGATGCTGCATGAGATCGTGATCGGCATCGTTCTGGGGGCGACTGCGCGGGTGACGTTGTCGGCGCTGCAGGTTGCCGGTGCCGTGATCGCGCAGCAGATGGGGCTCGGCTTCGTCACCTCGGTCGATCCGACGCAGGGACAGCAGGGCGTGCTGGTCGGCAACTTCCTGACGATATTGGGGGTCACGCTGCTGTTCGCCACCGACAGTCATCATCTGGTGATCGCGGCACTGAACGACAGCTACACGATCTTCGCGCCGGGCGAGACCGTGTCGAGCGGCGATGTCGCCGCGCTGGCGACGCGCGCCTTTGCCGCCGCGTTCCGCCTGGGTTTGCAACTTTCCGGACCGTTCCTGGTGTTCGGCCTCGTCTTCAACATCGGGCTCGGCGTGCTGGCGCGGCTGATGCCGCAGATGCAGGTCTATTTCGTCGGCGTGCCGCTCTCGATCTTCGCCGGCTTCCTGGTGCTCGCCGTGGTGCTCACGGCGATGATGGGCACCTATCTCGACTATTTCATCGGTGTCATGCACCAGATGATGCCACTCAAGTGACCGGGTGATCGATGGCGGAAGACAATGATCCAGAGAGTCAAACAGAAGACCCGACGCAAAAACGTCTCGAAGAGGCGCTCGAACGCGGTGACGTCGCCAAGAGCCAGGAGATCAATACCTGGTTCATGATTGCGGGCGCCACGCTGGTGGTCTCGAGCTTCTCGGGATCGGTCGGCAGCGGGCTATTGGCGCCGATGCGCAACCTGCTCGCCAATTCCTGGATGATCAAGACCGACGGCAGGGCGCTGCTCGCCCTGATGCAGCAGATCGAAGTCGCTGTGCTCGCGGCGGTGGGCGTGCCGCTGCTGATGCTGGTGCTGGCTGCAATTGCCGGCAACGTGCTGCAGCACCGCCTGGTCTGGTCGGCCGAATCCCTCAAGCCCAAGTTCAGCAAGCTGTCGCCGGCCGAGGGCCTCAAGCGCATCTTCGGCAAGCAAGCGGCGGCGAACTTCCTCAAGGGTCTCGGCAAGCTGATCGTGCTCGGCGCGGTCATGACCATGATCCTGTGGCCGGAGCGGCATCGCATGGAAGCGATGGTCAGGCTCGATCCGGCCGCCCTGCTCGGCGCCTCCACCAGCCTGACCATTCACCTGCTCGGCGCGGTGGTCGCGGCGCTCGCGATCATCGCCATCGGCGACTATTTCTTCCAGTATCGCAGCTGGTTCCAACGGCAGAAAATGTCGCTCCAGGAGATCAAGGAAGAGTTCAAGCAGTCCGAAGGCGACCCGCACATCAAGGGCAAGCTCAGGCAGTTGCGCCAGCAGCGCTCCAAGAAGCGCATGATGGCGGCGGTTCCCAAGGCTTCCGTGATCATCACCAACCCGACCCACTACTCGATCGCGCTGTCCTACGAGCGCGGCATGTCGGCGCCGATCTGCGTCGCCAAGGGCGTCGACAACCTCGCTTTCAAGATCCGGGAGATCGCGCGCGAGCACGACATCCCGATCGTCGAGAACGTGCCGCTCGCCCGCGCCCTCTACGCCACCGTCGAGATCGACGAGGAAATCCCGACCGAGCACTACCATGCGGTCGCCGAAGTGATCGGCTACGTCATGCGTCTGAAGAGCGGATTCGGTGCCAGCCGGCAATAATACCCCTGAAAAGTACTGGAAATGGCCGTAATCTGGGAATCAGCGTACCTTTCGCCCCTGCTGCCCTTGCGTCTGCGGGTCCGATTCAGGCAGGGAGGACCCTGCGCGCCCTGTAGCGCGTTGATTCTCTGCCGACAGGCTGTGCCAGCTTGAGATGACTGCCGAGACCGACCACGACCTCACACGCGAGCCCGTTGCGGCGCACGAGCCGTCGCCGCGCTCGGGCAGCATTGCGCTGGTGCTGCTGGTGGCCGCCGGCCTCGTCGCCGTTGCCGTCGGGTTGATGACGCTCGGGCGCGCGCAGGCCCAGCCCTATATCCTCGGCATCCTCGCCGTGCTGGCGATGGTCGGCCTGTTCAACCTGTTCGCCTTCGCCGCCGGCATCATCCGCTTCGTCGATCGCAATCTCGACGATCCCGTGATGGGGCGCATCGCCGACCACGCCTTTGACGGCCTCGCCGTGACCGACCCGCGCGGCCATGTGGTCTATTCCAATGCGGCCTATCTGACGCTGACCGGCGCCGCCGGGCCACAGGACGTGCGCCCCGTGGAACGCGTCTTCATCGGCAATCCCGACGTCTCCGAGGCGGTGTTCCGCCTGTTGAAAGCCGCGCGCGAAGGCAAGCGGCAGCAGGAAGAGGTGCGCATCTCCGGCCATGACGGCAGCCAGGGCCGCTGGCTGCGCATGCGGGTGCGGCCCCTCGGCACCGGCAAGCGCGAGACGAGATACGCGGTGTGGTCGATCGCCGACATCACCCGCGACCGCGAGCGCCAGGAGGACGTGTTCCAGGAACTCCAGCACGCGATCGAATATCTCGATCACGCGCCTTGCGGTTTCTTCTCGGTCAATCCGGCCGGCGAGCTCGCTTATGTCAACGCGACGCTGGCGAACTGGCTCGACTACGACCTCGCCGAGATCGGCTCGGGCGGGCTGAAGCTCACCGACATTGTCTCCGGCGATGGCGCTTCGCTGCTGACCGCGATCGTGTCGGTGCCGGGCGAGGTGAAGACCGAGGTCTTCGACATCGACCTGCGCATGCGTACCGGCAAGACCATGCCGGTGCGGCTCTATCACAAGCTCGCCTTCGGCGCCGACGGCGCGCCGGGCCCGTCGCGCACGCTGGTGATCAGCCGTGCCCGCGACGAGCGCAGCGATCCGGACCGTGCCGCCGAAGTGCGCTTCATGCGCTTCTTCGACCATACCCCGATGGCGATCGCCACCGTCGACCGCGGCGGCAACGTCGTGCGCGCCAATGCGCGCTACGCCAAGCTCGGGCAGGCGCTAGGGCTCGACAGCGCCAGCAAGTCGATCTTCCGCGCGGTCAATTCGCGCGACCGGCATCTTTTGATCGCGGCCATCAACCAGGCCGCGGAGGGCCAGGCCGACGTCGCGCCGGTCGAAGTGGCGCTCGAAGGAACCAGAGAGCGCTGGGGCCAGTTCTTCGTCACGCCCGTGGACGCGGCCGAGAACGACGCCGAAGTCGCCATCGTGCACATGCTCGAGACCACCGAGCGGCGCGCGCTGGAGAACCAGATCAATCAGTCGCAGAAGATGGAGACCGTCGGCCAGCTCGCCGGTGGCATCGCCCACGACTTCAACAACGTGCTCTCCGCCATCATGATGGCGAACGACTTCCTGCTGAACGCGCACAAGCCGACCGACCCGTCGTTCCAGGATATCATGCAGATCAAGCAGAACGCGACGCGGGCCGCCACGCTGGTGCGGCAGTTGCTGGCGTTCTCACGGCGGCAGACACTGCGGCCGCAGGTGCTCGACCTCGGCGATGCGCTCTCTGATCTCGCCATGCTGCTGCGTCGCCTGATCGGCGAGAAGGTCAAGCACGAGACCATCCACGGCCGCGATCTCTGGCCGGTCAAGGTCGACGTCTCCCAGTTCGAGCAGGTCATCGTCAACCTCGCGGTCAACGCGCGCGATGCCATGCCCGACGGCGGCAAGCTGATCATCCGCACCGCCAACGTCACCACCGAGGAAGCGGCCAGGCTGGCCTACAAGGGCATGCCGGCAGCGGACTACGTGCGGATCGAGGTCGCCGACACCGGTACCGGCATCCCCGCCGATATCCGCGACAAGATCTTCGAGCCGTTCTTCTCGACCAAGGAAGTCGGCAAGGGCACCGGCCTCGGGCTCTCCACCGTGTATGGCATCGTCAAGCAGACCGGTGGCTTCATTTATGTGGACTCCGAGCCGGGGCAGGGCACCTCGTTCCAGATCTTCCTGCCGCGCCATCATGCCGAGCCGGAGGTGCAGGTCGAGCAGCCGGCGCCGGTCGTTGGCGCCAGCAATGGTGCCGCGAAGGAAGCCGGGTCCGTGACGGACGCCAAGCCCCGCACCGATCTCACCGGACAGGGCACCATCCTCCTGGTCGAGGACGAAGAGGGCCTGCGCGCGCTCAACGCGCGCGGTCTGCGCTCGCGCGGCTACACAGTGGTCGAGGCCGAGAACGGTGTCGAGGCGCTGGAGGTACTGGAAGAGCAGAGCGGCGGAATCGATCTCGTCGTGTCCGACGTCGTGATGCCGGAGATGGACGGCCCGACACTGCTCAAGGCGATGCGCGAGAAGAATCCCGACATCAAGTTCATCTTCGTCTCCGGCTACGCGGAAGACGCATTCGAGAAGAGCCTGCCCGAAGGCCAGCAGTTCGACTTCCTGCCCAAGCCGTTCACGCTCAGCCAGCTCGTGGCGGCCGTGAAGGAGACGATGGCGAAGGCGGGGTGAGGGCCTCGACGCCATGACGACGGGAAACCGGAACTCCCGTCGCACTAGTGACCGGTAACCCGCGACCGCGGCTCCTTCGCACGCCCGGCCAAGCTGCCGCCAAAGATGGGCTTTTGCCACATCCCCGCGACTGAGGGCCGCAGCCATAAGTTCCGATAGTGGCTTCCTTTTTACGGAAGGCTGCCCATCTTAGGGGCACGTCCCCATGCCGGGGATCTGGGAAACCAACATGAATTTCTCGCAACGCTCCCGCAGCCTCTTCAAGACGATTGCCGTCGTGCTGGCGCTTGCGCTGCCGACTGCGCTGGCGATCTCGTCCGCCGACGCGCGCGTCGGTGGCGGCATGTCGTCTGGTTCGCGCGGTTCGCGCACCTATTCGGCCCCGCCATCAACCACGACCGCGCCGGGCTCGACCTCGCAGTTCAATCGGACCTACACCCAGCCGGGCGCAGGCATGAATTCGGCTGCCGCCGCACCCGCGCGTGGCGGCCTGTTCGGCCGCGGTGGCGGTTTCCTGGGCGGCCTTGCGGCCGGGTTCCTCGGCGCCGGCCTGCTCGGCATGCTGTTCGGCGGTGGCCTGTTCGGCGGCCTCGGCGGCCTGTCGTCGATCATCGGCCTGATCATCCAGATCGTGCTCGTGGTGCTCGTGGTTCGGCTGGCGATGTCCTGGTGGCAGCGCCGGCACACCCCGCAGGCGGCCTATGCCAACGCTGACGCCGGTGCCGGTCCGGGACCGCAGGCGAATAACCGTGGTGGTCTTGGCGGCGGTCTTGGCGGCGGCTTCGGATTCGGCGCCAACAACGCCCCGCTCGAGATCAAGCCGGACGACTATGAAGCGTTCGAGCGCCTGCTCGGCGATGTCCAGACCGCGTGGTCGAATGAGGACGTGGCCAAGCTGCACACGCTGGCGACGCCGGAAATGGTCTCCTATTTCGAGCAGGACCTCGGCCAGAACCGCGCGCGCAATGTCGTCAACAAGATCAGCGGCGTGAAGCTGTTGCAGGGCGACCTCGCGGAATCCTGGCGCGAAGGCGAGACCGATTACGCGACGGTGGCGCTGCGCTTCGCGCTCACCGACAAGACGCTCGACCGCAATACCGGCGCAATTGTCGCCGGCAGCGAGCAGCCGGGCGAGGCCACCGAAGTCTGGACCTTTGCCCGACGTCCAGGCGGCGCCTGGGAATTGTCGGCGATCCAGCAGACCAACTGATCGCGCGTATAGCGACAAACGAGGGCGTCGTGCTTCGGCACGGCGCCCTTTTTGTTTGAGCGGCAGGTTTAAGGTCAGGCGGCCATTTGGGCGAAGCACTTAATTGCTTGTTGGCCGCGCAGAGCTGCCGCAATTTCGCACATGCCGGTTGGATGAGGAGATATTCCGTGAGCCAGTGTGTCGCGCGCCTCAGGACAAACTACGAAGGCATTGCCAGGAGTTCGTCCCTGCTGCTGGAGGCGATCGGAACGGCGTATGACCGGATCGAGGCCGAGCGCGACCGCAATTGCTGGATCTATCTTCGCCCACGGCAGGAGGCACTCGAAGAATGCCATAAGCTGGTGGCGCGCGCGCGGACGGGCGAAAATCTTCCGCTGCTTGGCATTCCATTTGGTGTGAAGGACAATATCGACGTCGCGGGAATGCCGACAACTGCCGCATGTCCGGCGTTCAGCTACACGCCCTGGCATTCCGCGCATAGCGTCGAACGCCTCACCGCAGCCGGCGCAATTTGCCTCGGAAAGACCAATCTCGATCAGTTCGCCACAGGCCTGTCCGGCGCGCGCTCGCCCCATGGCCCCTGCGCGTCGATTGCCGATGCGCGCTATGTTGCGGGCGGCTCCAGTTCCGGGTCCGCGGTCGCCGTGGCGGCCGGGCACGTCGCCTTTGCGCTCGGCACCGATACCGGCGGCTCGGGGCGCATACCTGCCGGGTTCAACAACATCGTCGGAATCAAGCCGACCGTTGGGCTGGTGTCATCACGTGGCCTGGTGCCGAATTGTCCGACGATCGATTGCGTGTCGGTATTCTGCAATACCGTCAGCGACGGCGAAGCAATCCTCGACATCATCGAAGGGTTTGATTTCGAAGATCCCTACAGCCGCCTGCCCAGAACCTTTTTCTCCGCCAACGGGGCGGCGGCATCATTCCGGTTCGGCCGCGTTGCGCCGGCAGATATCGAATGCTTCGGCATGTCGGAATGCGGCGAACTCTACGAGAGCGCCTGCGAACGTCTTGCTCATATCGGAGGGACGGCGATCGAGGTGGACTTTGCCCCATTCCGCCAAGCGGGGGAGTTGATGTTCAGCGGTCCCTGGGTCGCTGAGCGGCGCTCCGCCATCGCTTCTCTCATCGATGTCGAATCCGGCTCCTTGCTTGATGTCACGAGGACCGTGCTGGGCTCAGCCGCCGGCTATTCGGCGATCGACACGTTTGGCGCCATTCACCGGCTGCACCGGCTTCGCCGCGACGCCGAAGCAATCTTTGCCGGCATCGATGCCCTGGTGGTTCCGACTGCACCGCGGCCGTTCACACTGGAGGAGATGCATCGTGATCCGATCACCCTCAACAATCGTCTGGGCTACTACTCGTACTTTGCCAATCTACTCGATCTCTGCGGCGTCGCCGTTCCGAATGCGAAATTGTCAAACGGCATGCCCATGGGCGTGACCCTGCTAGCGCCGGCCTGGCACGATCGCGCGCTGATCGGACTGGCGCGGCGGTTCGAGGCAGGCGCAGACGGATCGGCGTTCGAATTGAAGTCTGGCGGCTAAAGGGCGGACATTATCCCATCGCCTGCCCGAGCGTAGAAATATCCAGGATCGAAATCACGGATCTTTCGTATCTGATCACGCCTTCGTCCTGGAGCCGCGCGAGTTGCACGGTCACCCATTGGCGGGTGGATCCGATGAGGTTGGCGAGATCCCCGTGGGTGAACGGCATGCCGACGACGACCTCGTTGTCGCGCTTCACGCCGTAGACGTGCGACAGGAAGATCAGCAGGCTGTGCAGCCGCTCGGTCACCGAGCGCGTCCCAAGCATCTGGGCCATCGCCGAATAGCATCGCGCCTTGAATGCGAGGGCATCCAGCAAGGCGACGGCAATCGTCGGCGATTCCAGCGCAAGCCGCCGCAGCGCCGGTCCGGGCATGAACGTCAACCGGCTGCGCTCGGCTGCAACCGATGTCCACATGTGCGGGCCCGTCCCGAATATGTCGGGCCCGCCGACGAAGTTGCCGGGAAACCAATAGGCGAGCGTGACTTCGCGCCCCGACGGTGCAGCATAGTAGCTGCGTATGCGTCCCTCGCTGATCAGGTAGATCCCGGCCTGTGCGTCGCCCTGAGACCAAACCAGTTGGCCGGCTTCCAGGATCTTTTCGCGTCCGATCGCACGCAAGCGATTGCAATCAGCCCGGTTGAGACCATCCAGCAAGCCGGGCAGCGGTCTGACGAGATCGTCCGACTCCGCGAGCATCACACCTGCCGCTATCGCGCTGTTCGCCCTGTGCATGGCCGGCTCCGCATGTGAGACCCGGCATCGAATATTCAAGAACCATGCCAGCCCGCTGCGTCCGCCTCAGACCCGCGGGCTCCGGGTCATCAGTCCGCGTCCGACTGATTGAAAGCCCGCAACCCTTCTACGCGGATGACGTCGAGACAATCCTTCTTGAGCGACAGATAAGCTGGCTCGACCATGACAGAACTCGACCGTGGGCGCGGCAGCTTGACCGCGACTTCGCGCAGGATGCGGCCGGGTCCCGCGCTCATGATGAGAACGCGGTCGGCCAGCACGATGGCTTCATCGATATCATGCGTCACGAATACGATTGTCGCCTTGATCCGGTCGCGCAGCGCCAGCAGATTGTCTTGCATCACCGCGCGGGTCTGCGCGTCGAGCGCCCCGAAGGGCTCGTCCATCAGCAGCACACGGGGCTGATTGGCCAGCGCTCGCGCGATCGCCACGCGCTGTTGCATGCCGCCGGACAGCGTGTTCGGATAAGCGTCGGCGAAACGCTTGAGGCCAACCATCGCGATCAGATCGTCGGCGATGGCATACGCTTCCGTCTTGGACTTCCCGAGCATCCTGGGGCCGTGGGCGATGTTGCTGCGGACGGACTTCCAGGGAAAGAGATGCGGCTGCTGGAACACCATACCGACATCGGGACGCGGACTGTAGACGGGTGCGCTCTCGACTAGGATCTCGCCTTCGAACGGCACTTCCAACCCGGCGATCGTATTGAGCACCGTCGACTTGCCGCAGCCGGAGGGTCCGGCGATGCAAACGAATTCGCCAGGCGCCACGTCAAAGGAAACGCGATCGACCGCGATGACTTGCCCGCGCTTGGTGTCGAAGACGATGCTCAGGTTCGAGACTTGAATGGCCGGTTGTTTCCGCGCCGATTCGACGGAGGCAGGCGAACTTGCCAGCGCCAGTTTCATGCCCGATCGAGATCCCGACATCAGCGCCACCAGACGATACGTTCGGCAAGAGCCGCAAACAGCCGGTCGGCGATGAACGACATCAACCCGAGCGCTGCGAGCCCGCCCATGACCTGGCCCGTTTGCAAATTCTGCTGCGCAATCTCGATCCTGTAGACGATGCCGGCGAAAGCGCCGGCCAGTTCAGCCGCGACAAGCGTATAGAAGGAGATGCTGACGGCGGTGCGCAACCCGACCACAATGTAGGGAAGCGCGCCCAGCAGCACGATCTCCTGCAGCATCTGCCGTCGGGGCGTGCCGAGCATCAACGCCGCCCGAATCAGGCCACGGTCGACCTTCTGCACGCCGATGTGAGTCGAAAGCCATACCGTGAAGAATACGCCCCATACGACGAGGAACAATTTTCCCGCCTCCGACAGGCCGAACCAGAGGATGACGATCGGCACGAACGCAATCGGCGGAATTGGCCGCAAGATATGGAATAGCGGGGACAGCAAGCTCGAGATAACGGGGAATTGGCCGGTGAGAACACCGAGCAGGATGCCGAGCGCGCCGCCTATGATGAATCCCGTGGTGACGCGAAAGAGGCTGGCCAACAGATCGCTAAAGAACTGTCCGCTTCGGATCCATTCAAGCACGGCCGCAGCAACCACCGTGGGCGGCGGAAACAGCACCATGTTGACGGTTCCGGAACGGGAGACAAGTTCCCAGAGCCCAATGAACAAGGGAAGCGAAAGCGCCCCGACCAGAATATTGAGACGGCGAAGCCGAACTGAATTCGGCCGCCGAGCGCGACCGCCAGTGCGGATGGCAATATCGCGTCCCGCTGAAGTGGCTTCCTGCATGGCCGCGCGGGTGCCTATTTCCACGACAGGGTGACGCGTGCGGGATCGACCTTTTTCAGTGGCTCGGTGACGACGAATTTGCTGAAGTCGGGCATCGCCGCTCCCGGAGGATGGTTGCCGCTCTCGAGGCGCCATGCGGAGTGGGTCTTGAGAATCTCGATCAGCCGGTCGTCGAGACGCACCCGGTAAACATAGTCGGCCCAGATGGGCGCGAGTTCGTCCCGCTTCATTCCAACCGCGTCCGCCACTGTCGTGATCGCTTCATCCGGGTGTTCCTTCATCCAGACCTCGGCATCGATCAGTGCGGCGATGAACTTCTCGACCAGCGCAGGGTTGGCATCCAGATAGGGCCTCATGACGACGATGTTGAACGTCTCGGAGTAAGTGCCCGTTGTATCGAGCTCAGCGACGGCTTCGCCCAGGGCCTTCTTCGCGTTGGCGACGTGGGGCTCCCAGGTGTCGATCGCGTCGATGCTTCCGGCTGCAAGTGCCGGCAGCATTTCCTGCGGCCGCAGATTGACGAGGGTGACATCCTTGGGCGTCAATCCCGCCGACTTCAGCAAAGTCGCCGTGTAAACCTCGCTGCCGGTGCCGGCCGTGAAGGCGATTCGCTTGCCGCGAAGATCGGCCTTGGTCTTGACGCCGGCCTTGGCTGCGACGACCGTCTTGAGGTCGGAATATTCCATGCCGGCGACGAAGGCGATGGGCTGGTTTGCCATCGCCGAAGCGGTGACCGGCGCCTCGGCCGTCGTCGCGATGTCGGCGCCGCCCCCGATCACCGTGTCCAGGCACTGCTTGCCGGACGTGAAGTTCGAGACCGTGATGTCCAGTCCGTTCTTTTCGAAGATTCCCTTCGATTTGGCGACGATCGCAATGCCGGAGATCGGTCCGAGGTTTTGCGCAAGTCGGGCTTTGAGCAGTTCCGCGGCCAAGGCGCGGTCCGGACCGATGGCAAGGCAGCAAAGCGCGGCATAGCCGGCAATTGCCGCGCAACGCCTACTAAACTGGCGGCGGACGGTGTTCCAGTGCATGACGATCTCCCCTCGCGCCGCGCCCGGCGCAGCCCCGATGTGATCGCGGATACCGCCCTGAACGGTTCCGCAACAGTCTGCCGCGTCCTCCCCTGGGCGATCGCTTGAGCATCGGCCCACAATGGCTATGCTCGCCCGGCACTGCGGTCTCGGGAAGCAATTAATCGACATGGCCTTCGGGGCGGCCGGCCGCCGGAATAATGCTCGTCGTGACGGGTTCATGTCAGCGGACCAAAGATGGCCCAGGGGCAATCGCAGCAACAATCGGGAGGATAGGATGAGCATTCTTGCCAGGGTCATCGTGCCAGCGGGCGCCGCTCTTGCGGTCTTCGTAAGTCCAGCTGTGCGGGCGCAGTCACCCGACATGACGTTCTTTGTGACCTCCAACGGCCCGGGCAAAGGCGCCGATCTCGGTGGTCTCGATGGCGCCGATGCGCAATGCCAGAAGCTGGCACAGGCTGGTGGCGCTGCTGCCAAGACCTGGCATGCCTATCTCTCCACCCAGGCCGCCGACGGCAAGCCGGCGGTCAACGCGCGCGACCGCATTGGCAAGGGGCCGTGGCAAAATGCAAAAGGCGTCGTGATCGCCAAGGACGTGGCTGAACTGCACAGCGCCAACAAGGTCAACAAAGATAGTTCGCTGACCGAGAAGGGCGAGGTTGTGAGCGGCTATGGCGACCAGCCCAACCGTCACGACATCCTCACGGGATCGCAGCCTGACGGCACGGCGTTCGCAGGCGCCGATGATCGCACCTGCAAGAACTGGACGTCGAGCACGCAAGGCGCAGCGATGCTCGGCCATTCCGACGTCAGCGGCCCGGCGACCAACCCGACGGTGAAGTCATGGAACGCCGCGCATCCCTCGCGCGGCCCGGATGGCGGCTGCTCGCAGGCCGATCTGAAGAGTACCGGCGGCGACGGGCTGCTGTATTGTTTTGCGGTGAATTGAAGCTCTCTCTTCCGTCGTTGCGAGGACGGAGTGTGCGGGCCGGCGGCTCCGTCTCATCCTGACGGAACCTTCGGCTGCATGCTACATTGCTTCCGTCGCTCCCACGCTCACGGACCCCCTCTCATGAAGTACGAGCTCTACTACTGGCCCGAGATCCAGGGCCGCGGAGAATATGTGCGGCTGGCGCTGGAGGAGGCGGGGGCGGCTTATGTCGACGTCGCGCGGGGGCCGCGCGGGACGGCTGCGATGATGAAGATGATGGACGCGCAGAAGGGCACGCCGCCCTTTGCGCCGCCGTTCCTGAAGGCCGGAAAGCTCGTCATCGGCCAGACCGCGAACATCCTGCTCTATCTCGGCGCCCGCCATGGCCTCGCGCCGAAGACGGAAGCGGGAAAACTTTGGGTGCACCAGCTTCAGCTCACCATCACCGACTTCGTGCTGGAGATCCACGATACCCATCATCCGCTCGGACCTTCGCTGTACTACGAGGACCAGAAGCCGGCGGCGAAGAAGCGCACCGCCGATTTCTGGAGCGCGCGCGTGCCGAAATATCTCGGCTATTTCGAACAGCTGCTCGATGACAATGGCGGCACCTATGTCACCGGCCGCAGGCTGACCTATGTCGATCTCTCGCTGTTCCAGATCGTCGACGGCCTGCGCTATGCCTTCCCGAAACGCATGACGGCGTTCGAGGGCGACATCCCCGGCCTCGTCGGCCTGCACGACCGCGTCGCGGCGCGGCCGAACATCAAGGCCTATCTCGCAAGCGAGCGCCGCATCCCCTTCAACGAGCAGGGCATCTTCCGGCGCTACAAGGAACTAGATACCTGAACTACCAGATCCCCGGCAGCAGACGATAGCGCACGCGGGTCGCGTAGTCGGCATAGCCGGGCAGGCCCTCGCGCAGCGTGTGCTCCTCGATGCGGATGCGGACGGCGAACAGCACGAGAAAGACGGGTGCCATCGCTAGTCCCCACCACGAGCCGAGGATCAGCGGCACGCCGGCGAAGAACAGGATCATGCCGCTGTACATGGGGTGGCGAACATGGGCGTAAGGCCCGGTCGAGATCACGCGCTGGGCGCGCTCGGCTTGCAGCTTCACCACGGGTGCGGCGAACGAGTTCTCGCGGAAGACCCACAGCGTGAACAGCGTCGAGGCGAGGAACAGCACCAGGCCGAGCGCCTGCAACGCCAGCGGCACATTGGAGGCAAGATGACGCCGGTCGAGCCCCATCGCGACAAGCCAGCCCAGTATCGCCGCGATGAACACGACCATGAAGGCCTTGTCGGCGGCCGGCTGGTTTTTCTGGATAACCGGCCGCAGGCGTTCGGCGAGAAGTCCCGGATCGATCCGGTAGAGCCACCAGCCGCAGAGCGGGCCGAGCAGGACAGAGGTGACGAGGAACACCCAGGCCGACGGCCAATGCAATGTGCCCGCGGAGGCGAACAACAACGCGCCCATCGCGATGACGAAGATCGTATTCTGCAACAAGAGACGTGCGATCATGCGCGGTTCCCCGGGCAGTCT
This sequence comes from Bradyrhizobium sp. JR4.3, assembly GCF_040547695.1. Classification (NCBI taxonomy): domain Bacteria; kingdom Pseudomonadati; phylum Pseudomonadota; class Alphaproteobacteria; order Hyphomicrobiales; family Nitrobacteraceae; genus Bradyrhizobium; species Bradyrhizobium sp. JR4.3. The sequence goes on from NZ_JBEPQF010000001.1 coordinate 42,452, forward strand.
TGCACGAGTTTGGCCACGCTATCCGGCAAAGATGCGGCCGGACGCGCGAAAAGCCCGATCAACCGGATCGGGCGATCCATCGCAGGCCAGCCGGATCAGGCGAGCTGATCGATCCGCGTGCCCTGGCCCGGCGGCAGCGGCGCGGGCGGCGGCGGCTTATAGGTCGGGTCGTTGTCTTTGGTCTTGATCTGATCGTCCTGCTGCTTGGTCGTGTCGTAGCTCGGCACCACGATCGCGATCGGCGGCGGCGAAACGGTAGAAACGCTCATCCACAAATCCTCACATATGGAAACAATTGACCCTGCGCCGCGAGACGCGAAATTTCCTTCAAGCCAATCGTTAAAATGCAAGGGATCCGGTGCGGTGGAGGAGGCCGCTTTCGCGCCGCCATAAATGCTGTTTCCGCGAGAGGACAGACCTCTCCTCGTCATTGCGAGCGCAGCGAAGCAATCCAGTCTGTCTCCGCAGAGGGATTCTGGATTGCTTCGCTACGCTCGCAATGACGGAGTCTGTAGTGTGCGGTGTGCTGTCAGACGCACACCGCGCGGGAGCCGCCTATTCGTCCTTGCCGCGCGTGATCGCGATGGACGCATCCGTCTTGGTGCGGGTGCATTCCATGTTGAGACGCCGGTAACGCATGCTGATCTTGTCGCCGCGCAAGAGCCCCATCCGCTTCAGGCAGCGTGTCGCGCCCGTCGTCGTATCGTCCTTGGTCACGGTGAAGACGATCGCCGCCATCGACCCCACCAGCGCAAAGAACTCCGGCTTGGGCTTGCGATCGCCCTTGGCATAGAGCTCGATCGAATATTTGTCGCCACGGCAAGCCACGGACAATTCCTTGGCCGCGGGATGAGTCAAGTAGACGACATTGGCGGCGCGGAAATTCACCTTGAGGCGATCGACCTGGTTCGCCAACTCCTTGGCGCTGTCGTCGCAGCGGTCGGCGCGCGCGGGTGCGGCGAGGATCACAAGGCCGGTGATAGCGGCGGCGACCAGGATCGCGCCGCGGACGTGCAAGTTCAATGTCATGATGAAAAGCCCCTTAGCGGGCGCATTCAACCGTCGTCCCGCGCATAGCGCAAGGGGGACATCCCGGGTCTTCACCGGCCTCATGAGGGACACATGTCCGCCTGAGAGCCACCGAAAAGGGTCTCCATGCCGCCGAATCCGGATGCCCTGACCGCACTAGAGCGCCTTCCCTTTGCGGCAAAAAAGCTTAGAACGCTTCTATGAAAGGGATCCATGCGAGGACCCCAAAACCCCGAGATTCCAGCCCATGAACGCTCCCACCGCCTTCCCCGACCCCGCAAAACCCGTTCCGCCCTACAAGCACACGCCGCTGTTTCCGCTGGGCAAGGACGAGACGCCGTACAAGAAGGTCACGGCCGAGGGCGTGCGAGTCGAGAAGGTCTTGGGCCGGGACATGCTCGTGGTATCGCGTGAGGCGCTGCGGGCCCTGTCGGAAGCGGCCTTTGGCGACATCAACCACTATCTGCGGCCGGGGCATCTGAAGCAGCTCCGCGCGATCCTGGAGGATGGCGAGGCGAGCCCGAACGACAAGTTCGTCGCGCTGGACTTCCTCAAGAACGCCAACATCGCCGCCGGCGGCGTGCTGCCGATGTGCCAGGACACCGGCACCGCGATCATCATGGGCAAGAAGGGCTGCAACGTCATCACCGACGGTGACGACGAGGCGGCGCTGTCGGAAGGCGCGCGCGATGCTTACCTGCGCCGCAATCTGCGCTACTCGCAGGTCGCGCCGCTGTCGATGTACGAGGAGAAGAACACCGCCAACAACATGCCGGCGCAGTGCGAGATCTACGCCGAAGGTGATGACGCCTACAAGTTCATGTTCATGGCAAAGGGCGGCGGCTCCGCCAACAAGAGCTTCCTGTTCCAGGCCACGCCCTCGGTGCTGACCAAGGACCGGCTGCTCGCCTTCCTGAAGGAGAAGGTCTTGACGCTGGGCACCGCGGCGTGCCCGCCCTATCACCTCGCCATCGCGATCGGCGGCACTTCGGCCGAGCTCTGCATGAAGACGGTTAAGCTGGCGTCGGCTCGCTATCTCGACGCGCTGCCGCCCCACGGCTCGCCCGACGGCAACGCGTTCCGCGATCTCGAGATGGAGCAGGAAATTCTCAAGATGACGCAGTCGCTCGGCGTCGGCGCGCAGTTCGGCGGAAAATATTTCTGCCACGACGTCCGCGTGATCCGCATGCCGCGTCACGGCGCCTCGCTCCCCATCGGGCTCGGCGTGTCATGCTCGGCCGATCGCCAGGTGCTCGGCAAGATCACCAAGGACGGCGTCTATCTCGAAGAGCTCGAGCACAACCCGGCGCAGTATTTGCCTGAGGTCGAGCAGTCGCTGGGCGGCGAGGTCGTCAAGATCGATCTCAACCAGCCGATGAAGGATATCCTGGCCACCTTCTCGAAGTACCCGACCAAGACGCGGGTCTCGATGACCGGCACCATGATCGTCGCGCGCGATTCCGCGCATGCCAAGCTGCGCGAGCGGCTCGACAAGGGCGAGCCGCTGCCGGACTATTTCAAGAACCATCCCGTCTATTACGCCGGCCCCGCCAAGACGCCCGAGGGCTACGCCTCCGGTGCGTTCGGCCCCACCACCGCTGGCCGCATGGATTCCTTCGTCGATCAGTTCCAGGCCGCCGGCGGCTCGATGGTGATGGTCGCCAAGGGCAACCGGGCGCCGGCCGTGCGTGAGGCTTGCAAGAAATATGGCGGCTTCTATCTCGGCTCGATCGGCGGTGCCGCGGCGAATCTTGCCGAGCACTGCATCAAGAAAGTCGAGGTGCTCGAATATCCCGAACTCGGCATGGAAGCGATCTGGCGCATCGAGGTCGTCGACTTCCCGGCGTTCATCATCATCGACGACAAGGGCAACGACTTCTTCAAGGAGCTGAATCTGGGCTAGCTCTTCGCCTCGCTCCGGAGTTCGAGACGCCCGCTTTGGCGGGCTCCTCACCATGAGGGTCTGATATCTCGCCGCGAAACATGACCTCATCCTGAGGGCCCGCCGGAGGCGGGCGTCTCGAAGGATGGGCCGCAGGCTAACTGCAATTCGTGACCTGATTGGAACACAGCCCGCGCCACCAGCCGCGGACGCCGTCCTCGCTCTCGACGAGGCCCCAGAGGCCGCTGCAAGCAAAGATGTGCTTCGGCCCGCCATCGGTGTCGATCGGACCGCCGAGCTCGCGCTGGGCCGCCATCCATTTCGCATCGACGAAGGGCGCCTGGAACAGGCCGCCCATGCGGGTCGCGCCATTGGCGTAGGCCGCGCCGACCTTGTTGGAGGCGACCCAGCCGCGTCCGGCATAGGGCTTTGGCGCGCTGCGCGGATATTTCTTGTCGTCCTCGTAGTCCTTGCCCGGCGGCTTGGCGCCTTCGATCAGAAACCAGCCGTTCTTGAAGCCGATGATGCGGAATTCGGTGAGCCAGCCGCCATCCGGCGTGTTCTCGCTGCCGCCGAGCTTGAGTAGGTAGGGCGGCGGAAGCGTGCCGAGCACACGCGCCTTGGTCGATGGTTCGGCACGCACGTTGAGGCCATCAGGATCCTTGTCGACGGACCATGCGCCGAAATCGCAGGGCTCGGTACCGTCGGGAAGCGTCGAGCGCTTGGCGGCGAGATCGGCATGCAGCTTTGCGAAATCGGTGTCATCGTTGTCAGGATCGGGCCCGCTACGCGGCTTCAATGCGGCCGAGATTGCGCGCGTCGCATCCGGCGTCAGCGCGACCACGAGAGCCTGGCGCGCGCCGAAAACGCTTGCAGGCGACTTCGGATCGTTCGACGAGATCGGATAGACGGCGAGGTAGCCCGTCGAACCTTCGGTTCGATAGGCCGTGCCGGCAACATAGCCTGCCGGTAGCATGGCGAGCGCGCTTGCCCGCCACGCCGGTTCGGCGTCGTCCGCGCGCGCCGCTTGTGTCGCGACACACAGGATCGTCGCCGCGATGAGACCGAGCGCGCGCACGGTTGCCGCGCGGCTTAGGCGCGCGTGCCGGTGAACGGGAAGCTGCCCATCGGGCCGATGCCCATCTCACCGCTCATGCTGTCGCCCGAGACGGTTCCGATGAATTCGAGCGTCAACGGCATCGGATTGGTGATCGAGACCTTCCAGTTGACGGCATCGCCGCTGACGGTGCCGTCGAATATCTCGGCTGTATCGCCTTCCGCACCCTGCGTCCCTGTGAGCGTGCCGCCGGCAGCCGTCAGGCTCAGCGTCGCCTTGCGCTCGCCCATGGGGGTTGTCAGGGTCAGAGTCCAGTTGCCGTCGACGGCCATTCGCGTCTCCCAAGATCCCGGCGGACCGCGACGATCCGCGGGCCAGTCCCGGCCGAGCGTATAGCGCAACTCGCCGCCCGCGCCTAACGCTCCGTCGGAGGCATTTAGGCGCGGGCGGCGGCGCGCCGTCGGCTGGTGACGATGAGACGGAGCACGACATATTGCACGGCGAAAGCGAGGATCTTGGCGCCGCCCGCGACCACCGTGATGTAGAACGCCCACAGCTTCAGATCGCCTGTGGAGGCGATGGCGATCGTGCCGGCGCCGATCACGAACATCAGCGCGGCCCAGGCATAACCTGCAGCCGTCACATATTCCGGAACGGTCTCGACGACGATCGGCGGCATGTAGCGCAGCATCCAGCCGCGCTTGAGCATGATGGCGCCGATCGCGAAATGCGCGATCGAGGGCTTTGCGAGCATGAAGCGGGGATCGTGGGTCAGCAGCGTGACCGTGCCGAGCACGACGACGAGCGCGACGCTCGCATAGGTCATGTAATTGACCTGCTGCCCCTTGACGCGCGCATAGATCAGCTGCGCGATCGCTCCGGCAATCGCCACCGACGTTGCTAGGACGACGTTGTCGGTCACGAGATAGATGACCAGGAAGACGATGGCGGAGAAGAGGTCGGAGGCGAGGCGGGCGAATACGTCCTTCATCGTCGATCCTTCAGCGGGAGTTGGGCAATGCGCTGGCCGGCGGACCGTACTTGATCTGCCGATATTCGGGATACCATTTTGTGAAGTACATCGCGCTGTTGCGGGCGGCGAAGGCGACCGCAAGGCTCGACCAGAGCGGCAGGCCGGGGACATAGAGCAGCACGAGATTGGCGGCCGCCATCAGCAGCGCAGCCGCGGTCCATGCGCCGGTGATGATGTAATTGGCGTAGAGAAAGCCGGGCATTGCCGCGGTCTCGGCCGGCACGGCCTCCAGCGCGTATTGCAGCGTGAATGGACGGCGGACCAGCATCGAGCCGAGCGAGATGACGAAGATGCCGATGTCGACCGACAGCTTGACACCGAGTGTGCCGAGCGCCGGATCGAACAGCGCGAGGTGGATGTCGATTGCGGCGAATAGCAGCGCCGAGCTCATCGCCAGGATCTTCACCGATCGACCGCGCACGACATCGATCGCGACGGTGGCGAGACAGATTGCCGAGGCCACGAATACGCTGATCGTGGCCGATGTCATCAGCATCAGGAAGGTGAAGGCGCCGTAGGGCGCGAGGATCAGGAAAATCGCCATGGTCCGCCTCGGTCAGGCCTTATCTTTACGATGTAAAGATCAATAAGTCACGGGCGGAGCGGGGTCAAGCAAAATCTTTACAGCGTCAAAATGACGTAAGCGACTTCCAAAAATTGAATTGCTGCAACGGCTTGGTCGGCCATTTCGTCGATGAATCCGGCCCAGGGCAGGTAGGGCAGCGCAGGTAACGCACAGGCGACCGAGAGGACGAAGGCGAGCAAGATACCGCCGTTGAAGACGGTTTGGCCGCTCCGCCGCGGCTGGATCATCTGAAGTGTGAGCGCGGCGCAGATCAGGACCAGGACGACGAGGTAGCCCGCAGTGATCGATTGTATGTGCATCAGAGACCTCTTTGGTGGCATCCGTGATGACGAGGAACAGCTACTGCGCGCCGACCCAATTGCCGTGAAAACCGTCGGGCACGCGATGTCCGAGCTGCACCAGCGCCACGGGACCGGCCTCGATATCTCCAGCGTTGAACACGGCGAGGTCGCTCCGGTTCTCCCGCGCGCGCCAGACCACCGCCAGCAGCCAGCCATCGCCTTCTGCCGCATCTTTCGACCGCTCGACGAAGACCGGTTCAGAAATGGTGTCGCCGGCCGGCAGCAGATAATGGCCGAGGCGCTTGCCCTTGCCATCGACATGGACGACGCCGGACAACGCGCCGAACATCGGCAGCGTCGGATTGGCGCAGGCGTACCAGCCGTGACCGCTCTTCAATCCGGCGCGGCGGTCGTCGATGCGCGGGAATTCGCCGGTGAGATCGTCGAGATAGGTCTGCTGGAAGCGGTCGGTATTCCCGGCAAGATCAAACGTCCAGCGGCAATGGCGGGCGAAGGATTTCTCGGGATTGGTGGGCGTGCCGTCGGGATGCGTGAACAGTGGTGCTTCCTCGAACTGCATGACGTCGGCGATGATGCGGTCACCTTCCTCCCACGCATTCATGACGTGGAAGACGTAGCAGGCCTCAGCGCGAAACCAGACGATGTCCTTCGCGCTGCCCTTGCGCTTGATCACGCCGACATAGGCGCCCTTGTCCGGCTCCCAGGCGTAGGGCGGCCGCCCGCTCATCGCGCGCTCCATGCTGCCGGTGAGGGGCAGGATCGGAAACAGCAGGTGGTTTTCCGTGACGATGAAGTCGTGCACCATGCTGGCATAAGGCGCCTCGAAGCGTTCGAAGCGCGTCGCCTTGCCGGACGCATCGATCGATCCGTAGGAGAGGGCAGGCGTCAGCGGACCCGCCGCATTGTAGCCGAAGAACACCAGCTCGCCGGTGACGGGATCGATCTTCGGGTGCGCGGTGAAGGTGCCGGCGATCCGGCCCTGATAATTGTGATAGCCGCGCGTCGCCAGCTTACCGGGCTCGATCTCAGTCGGCAGATGCAACTCCTCCAGCGCAAGCAGCTTGCCGGCATGGAAGATGATGTTGGTATTTGCAACGCCGCCGTCGGTCAGGTTCGCCGGGGCATCCGGCAGCTTGCGGCCAAAGCCGCCGAACAACGCGCGGCCGGCATCGTGCTCGGCCAGCCATTTCGACGTGCGGATCCAGCGGTTGCGATGGCTGGCGCGCCCGTTCTCGAGATGAAAGGCGTGCAGCATGCCGTCGCCGACGAACCAGTGCGCGCCGGGCGACTCGAACTGCGGATAGGGGCCGTTGCGATAGAGCGTGCCGTTCAGCTCGCGCGGCAATTCACCGATGATTTTCAGGAAGGGCGCGTCGGCCTCGAACGGAATCGGACCGAGATTGTGGCGGCGTTCGGCAACGGCGTCCTGCTGCACGGCGTATCCTCCCTCATCTTTACATCGTAAAGATCAAATAATCGTACGAAGAGTTCTGGTCAAGTGAAATCTTTACACTGTAAATATTGCGTCTTATAGCTGGCCTATGGGCAAGAGCGAAATCAGGACAGCAACCGCGCGAGGTGCGCGCACCCCAAAGAAGGCGAGCGCCCCGGCGCGCCTCGCGCGACGGACGGCGAGCGTCAAGTCCGAGGCGCCCTATCACCACGGCGCGCTGCGCGAGGCGCTGCTCCAGGCCGCCGAACGGGTGCTGGAGCGTGACGGGCTCGCCGGCCTGACATTGCGCGCCGTGGCGCGCGAGGCGGGCGTCTCGCATGCCGCGCCCACCCATCATTTCGGCGACCTCACCGGGCTTCTCAGTGAGCTCGCGGCGGTCGGCTTCCGCCAGTTCAATGCGGCGATGGCGTCGTCCTCCGACTCCGCCACCACCCCGCTCGAGCGCGCGCTGGCGCGGCCGAAAGCCTATGTTGCCTATGCCCAGGCTCATCCCGGCATGTACGGCATCATGTTCCGCACCGAGCGCCTCGACTATTCCAGGCCGTCGCTGCACGAGGCCGCCGAGGCGTCCTTTGCCGGGCTCGCCAATGCCGTCGGCATGATGCGGCAGGAGCAGATCAGCGGCGACGCGCTGACGCTCCATCAGGGCGCCGCGATCGCGCGCGCGTGGTCGATGGTACATGGTTTTACCATGCTGCTGCTCGATGGGCGGCTGGAGGATATTCTGGGGCGCCTGCCCGAGGGCACGACTCCCGAACGCCTGCTCGAGGCCATGCTGATGTCCCCCGTGACGGGGAAGCCGCCGGGCCCTTGATGGCTCGCCGCGAGCGCCTAGCGCATCGTCGCGAACTCGACGGCTCGGCCGCGCGCGCCGACGATCTTCACCTCGTCCTTGCCGCAGGTAAAACTGCGGGCGAACTCGTCCGCGGCCTTGCGCGCGAGCTCATTGGCGTTCGGGTTGGCGATCGCGTCGACATAGGCGACGTGGCAGACGGGGCCGGGCGGCAGTCGGGTCACGATGAGCATGGCCTTGGTGTTCGGCCGCCCCTCCTTGTCGGGATCGGTGCCATCGGCGATGTGCCAGCGCTGGATGATCGCAAACGGCCTGGCGGCCGCGGTGCGCCATTCGACGGTGGTCTCGGACGAGTTGAACGGGGCGAACCAGACTTTTGCCGCCGGTTCCTCGGCCGCGGCCCTGCGATTGCGGCCGACGGAGACGATTTCGCGAAGATCGTCCTCGGCGATCAGGACCACGAGGCCATCCTTCCCCTTGCAGACCCGCGTGGTGCTGCCGTCGAGCTCGCTGGGCTTGCCGATCTGGTGGCAATCCTTCGGGGCAGTCGAGGTATATTGGCTGCCCACGGATTGGGCGTCGGCGCGGTCGAGACCGCTGCACATCAGCAACATGGCCAGGAGCAGTATGGCCAAGCCTGCGGTGGTGATGCGGAACATGACGACGCCTTTGATCGAGCGGGAACTCCGTACCATCAGACGTCTTGATTGTGGGCAAGGTTCAAACAGTCTCGACAGACACCTGACAGCGGCGCGGAATCGTTCTAGAAGGGCGGCTTCGCTTGGGCTCTTTCAGCCTCATTCGCGTCCTCGTTTTTCGTGATCATGCCAGCCACCTCGTCGAACAAACCTTATCGCGTCGGCCGCTCGAAGACCGGGCTCGGCCTCTTCGCCACCAAGCCGATCAAGAAGGGCACCCGGATCATCCGTTATTACGGACCGATCCTGGACTCCCGGATTCCCGAGCACGACGACATCGAGAACAAGTACCTGTTCGAGCTCAACGGCCGCTGGACGATCGACGGCTCGGTGCGCAAGAACCTCGCGCGCTACATCAACCATTCGTGCCGGCCCAACGCCGAATCCGACGTCCGGCCGCGCGAGCGCAAGGTCTTCATCCGCGCTATCAAGAACATCGAGCCGGGCGACGAGATCAATTACGACTACGGCACTGATTATTTCAAAGCCTATCTGAAGCCGATCGGCTGCAAGTGCGAATCTTGCGAGAAGAAGCGCAAGAAGCTGCGCGCCGAAGCGCGGACCGAGCGCGCCAAGGTGAGGGCGCGCGCGGAGCGTAAAGCGCAGAAGGCGGGGGCAAAGCCCGCCAAAAAGAAGAAGCTCAACGGCGTCGCTGTTGGCAAAGCCAACGGGCGCGCGCGGGCGTAGCCTGAGTTCGAGCTTCTGGCACAACTGTCATGCCCCGCGAAAGCGGGGCATCCAGTACGCCGCGGCCTTTTCGTATGCGACGACTGCCTCTGGAATACTGGGTCGCCCGGTCAAGCCGGGCGACGACAGCGAGTGATGCGGCCTCACGCAGCCAGCATACTCCCGCTCTTGCGCAATCCCACATATTGCAGTTCGGCAAACACGCCGGTCGCGATCGCCTGCGCCACGACCATGAGCTCGCCGGCAAGATTCGGCGACACCGCGCCCGAGAGCAGCAGCGCGATGCTGCCGACCGTCCAGGCCGCGTTGCCGACCACGACCAGCAGCACGAGCGGCTTTGCCACGGAGCCGCGCGAGGCGAGCCAGCCGACGAGCGCGGTGTAGGCGATCAGGAACAGGCCGGTCTCGCGCAGCAGCGCTTCGGGCAGGTTGAACAGCGACGCGAACGCGCTGGCGCCGAAAGTGAAACCGAGAGCGGCGACGCCGCTGAAGATCGCGTCGGCAAGAAGCGCGCGGCGAAGCAAGGTGGATGCGTCAATCATCGTGGTCTCCATGGTTGGGTTGGGCTCGAGGTGAAAGTCAGTGCAATCCGCGCCACCAGGCGCGGAGCAGGCGGGCGAGACGGAACGGGCAAAGGCTCCTGCCGACGCCGTGCTCGAAGGCTGTGACTTGCGCGACGGCATAGTCGCCAGTCGAATGCACCAGCGGCTCCGGCATGTTGAGGCCGCGCGCCAGCATCCGGGTTGCGAGTGCCATGGCCCAGGGAACAAGGTAGTCTGCGACGGTCCGGTAGAGCAGCAGTGCGATCATGGTCGTCTCCTGTTGCGACCCAAGATGCGCCGGCCCGAGGCCCAATTCGATTACCTCCGACGTAATGGAAGGGCCGAAATCTGCGTGCTAGGTTTTCGACCATGAACGCACATGCATCCACGGCACAGGCCGAACGCAGCCAGCCGGTCCATGTCGGCGACCATCTGCGCGAATGGCGGCAGCGCCGCCGCATGAGCCAGCTCGATCTCGCCGGCGAGGCCGAAATCTCGGCGCGGCATTTGAGCTTCGTCGAGACCGGCCGCGCCGCACCCTCGCGCGACATGGTGCTCAGATTAGCCGAGCGCCTCGACGTGCCCTTGCGCGAACGCAACGTGCTGCTGGTCGCCGCCGGCTATGCCCCGGCCTTTCCGCAGCGCCCGCTGGAGGATCCCGCCTTGAAATCAGCCCGTCAGGCGATCGACCTCGTCCTTAGGGCGCATGAGCCCAATCCGGCGCTGGCCTATGACCGGCACTGGAATCTGGTCTCCGCCAACCGCATGCTGGCGCCGCTGCTCGCCGGCATTCCGCAGCGACTGCTCGGTCAGCCCTTCAACGTGCTGCGGCTTGCCTTCCATCCCGAGGCGCTGGCGCCACGCACGGTCAATCTCGCGGAATGGTGCGGGCATCTCCTGGAGCGGTTGCACCGGCAATGCGAGGCGACGGCCGATCCCGAGCTGATCAAGCTGTACAACGACCTGAAGAGCTATCCGATCCCGGCGCGCGCGGCGCCGCTGTCGAGCGACAATGTCGCGATCCCTTTCAAGCTGCGACATGACGGGGAGATACTCAGTTTCTTCTCCACCACCATGGTGTTTGGTACGCCGGTCGATATCACGCTGTCGGAGCTGGCCCTGGAAACCTTCTTCCCGGCCGACGAGCGCACTGCCGAGCGGCTCCGACAAATGGCAGCAGCCATGAGCTAGCGGCCTTGCCTCGGAATGGGTTCGGCTTATCTTTGGGCACAACCCGCAACGCCCGAAGGAGGCGCTCATGAGCACCCTAAAGCCGCTCCAGATTGACGTCGTCTCCGACGTGGTATGCCCCTGGTGCTATATCGGCAAGCACCGGATCGAGAGCGCGCTGGCGCTGGTGCCCGACGTTCCGGTCAAGCTCAATTTCCGTCCCTTCTTCCTCAATCCCTGGGTGCCGTCCGAGGGCATCAGCCGGGAGGAGTATCTCACCAAGAAGTTCGGCTCGGTCGAGGCCTATAAGGGCATTGCGGGACGCGTCGTTGCGGCCGCGGGCGAAGAGGGGCTCGTCTATCGGCCAGAGCTGGTCGCGCGTCAGCCCAACACCACCGACTGCCACCGCCTGATCCTCTGGGCCGAGGCGATCGGCAAGGCGCCCGAGATGAAGCAGCGCCTGATGGAGCTCTACTTCCGCGACGGCGGCGACCTCACCGATGTGAACGTGCTTGTGCAGGCGGCTGCCGATGTCGGCCTCGATCCCGACGACGTGCGCAAGCGCCTCGCCACCGACGAGGACGTCGCGCGCGTATCGGCGGACGCGCAGGAAGCCGCCGAGAAGGGCATCTCCGGCGTGCCGACCTACGTGTTCGCGCAAAAATACGCCGTCTCCGGTGCGCAGGATCCCAACATGCTCGCGCGCGCCATCCGCGAGGTCTCGGCGGAGATCAACGCCCAGGCGGCTGAGTAGGAGCTATCCTATTTACGAAGCAGGCGAACTGCGCGGCGCGCCGCCGCGTAGGCGATGCCGTGCGCCGCGAGCGCTCCGTGAACGAGCGCCACGATGGGGTCGTTCCGCCGCAGCGGTATCAGCACGTCGCCGACTGCGAAGCGCCCGCGCCAGATCGGGTTGATCATGGGGTGATCGGCGCTCGCGGTGGAATCCGCGCTGGCAATGGCCGGATCGGCGCAGAGGCGGCGGGTAAGCTCGAGCGTAAGCTGCACGCCCGGCGAATATCTTGCGAAGCGCTCGTCGATGCCGAGCTTGAAGAAGAAGGCGCGGTCCTGATGGCGCAGTACGATGCCGGCGGCCACCGGCGTCGCGCCGGCGCGAAGGGTGACGATCTCGCATTGCGCGGTTTCTGCCAGTGCGGGAACGGCACGGCGGATGAAGGTTGCATCGCCGGCATGCTGGACCAGCGCGGTTCCGCGCTTGCCCTTCCAGCCACTGGCTTCGAGCTGCAAAAATGTCTCGAGCGCCGGCCTGATCTCGTCGAGGCTGCGCGCGACGTCGAACACGGCCGCGCCGTGTTCTTCGAGACGATGGCGCTGGCGGCGTAGCTCCTTGAGCTTTTTGGTGCCGAGCGCATCGCGAAGCAGCGTCTCACCGTCCTGGGTCGCGTCGAGGCTGGCGCGGATGTAGGAGTTGAGGAGGCGCGGCTTCAGGCCGTCGCGATTCAGAACCTGGTTGAGGGCGGTCATTGCCGCCCCATCGAGCGCGACATCGTTCAGCACGAGCGCATGCGCTCCGGCCGCGCGGGCCTGCTGCAACAGGCGCGCCGCTGCCTCGATCGGGGCATCGCGGTCGATCAGCGGGCTGCACAGCGTACCATAGGGATGCGCGCTCACCAGCGCGGGCAGGGGGATCTTCCATGCCCGCCAGAGCGAGATCACCGGCATCAGCCCGATCAGCCGCGATCCATCGCATGCGGAAAGCGCCGAGGCATCGGTGCGGCCGCGCGCGGTTGCGCTGACAGCGAGCTCCCAGCCCGGCAGGTAATATCCGTTCGGCTCGATCGCGCGCTGCGCGAGTGCGCGCCACTGGCTGGGTTCGATCGCCGTAAGCGGGACACGCGCGCGCGCCGCCGCGGCATGCTTTGCCGATGCCGAATTGATCGCAGCCTGGTGCGCGATATCGACCACGTCCCGTCGTCCCCGTTCAGGAGGCCATGCTTAGCGCAAAGATTGGAAAATACCGTTGGGACGCCGCTTCAATTCGAGTGGTAATATTAACGTCCCGTTGAGCATGCGGCCACGAGCCGCCGCATGGCGATTGCATAGGGTGGCAGAAGGCTGCCGGACGACCTCGGCCCTGCATGGTTCGAGACGCCCGCTTGGGCGGGCTCCTCACCATGAGGGTCTGAAATCTCGCCGCAAACCGCGACCTCATCCTGAGGGCCCGCCCCAGGCGGGCGTCTCGAAGGATGGCCGCAAGCAAGCTTTCCGCCGCATCTTTCAGCTGCGATAGGCCTGGCATGCAGCGGGAGACAGCTGGCTATCGGTCACCCGGCACGAAATGGTCGCGCGCGCTTGCTCGTCCGCCGCCGGCAGTGTCGGTGATCCCGATGTCGATGTCGCGCGAGGTCTGCGGCAGCTGGGCCGGGCCGACCTGCACCGACAGCCGGACCTCGCGGGTCTGATCCTGCCCGACCTCGACGACGGGCTTGCCGTCAGCTCCAAACTCGATGCCGGCGACGCGAATTGTCGCGCCCGGCAGGCCGGAGACCTCGAGCGCAAACGACCGCTGCTCGCCCTTGTTGAGGATGCGCAGGGTGTAGTCGTTGCGGACGCCGCCACCGGCGAGCTGAACGAAGAGTGGATTGCGCTCGTGTAGCACGTTGACGTCCATCGTCGCACGCGTGGCGAGCGCGTAGAGCATGATGCCGCCAGCGATGGCAATGGCCGCGGTATAGATCAGGGTGCGCGCGCGGATGATGCGGTAAATCGGCGCCTTGCCCTCGCTCCGGCGCTGCATGTTGATGTCGGTATCGTAGCCGATCAGGCCGGCGGGCCGGCCGATCTCCCGCATCACGTTGTCGCAGGCGTCGATGCACAGGCCGCATTGGATGCAGCCGAGCTGGATGCCGTGCCGGATGTCGACGCCGGTCGGGCAGACATTGATGCACTGGTGGCAGTCGATGCAGTCGCCCGCGATGTCGCCATGGGTGCGGGCGACCTGCGCCTTCTTCACCGACATGCGTGGCTCGCCACGGTCGCGGCGATACGTGACGTTGAGCGCCCATTCGTCGGTCAGCGCCGCCTGGATGCGCGGCCAGGGACACATGTAGATGCACATCTGCTCGCGGGCGTGACCTGCAAAGACGTAGGTCGTTGCGGTCAGGATGCCAATCCAGAGATAGGCGATGAACGGCGCCTGGAAGGTGGCGAGCTCCTTCACCAGCGTCGGCGCGTCGGCGAAATAGAGCACCCAGGCGCCGCCGGTCCACCAGGCGATCATGATCCAGAGAAAGTGCTTGGTTGCGACCTTCCGGATGTGACCAAAGGTCCAGTAGCGCTTGTCGCCCAGCATGCGCTCGCGCCGGTCGCCCTCGACCCAGCGTTCCACTGCATAGAACAAATCGGTCCATAACGTCTGTGGGCACATGTAGCCGCACCAGATACGACCGGCCACCGCGTTCATCAGGAACAGCACCATGGCGGCAATGATGAGCAGGCCCGTGAAGTAATAGACCTCCTGCGGCCACAGTTCGATGAAGAAGAAATAGAACCGGCGATGCGGCAAGTCGACCAGGACAGCCTGGTTCGGCAGGCCGGGTCCGCGGTTCCAGCGAATGAAGGGCAGCAGATAATAGGTCCCGAGCGTGACGCAGAGGATCGCCCATTTGATGCGACGGAACGGCCCGTGGACCGATTGCGGGTAGACCTTCTTCCGCTTCTCGTAGAGCGGTCCCTCGATAATGGTGTCGTCGGTCATCCTGCGCTCCTCGCGTCTAGCGCAAGCGAGAGGCCTATCCGGGAGTGCAGAAGAGGCGGTACAGCGTCTCCAGCAACGCGCGGACTTCCTGGCTCGCGATACTGTAGTATATCGTCTGACCATCCCTTCTGGGTTTGACCAGGCTCAATGCGCGCATCTTGCCGAGATGCTGAGATAGTGCGGCCGACGACAGGCCCGCGATGTCGGCGAGTTCGCCGACCGACTTCTCGCCGTCCAGCATGTTGCAGAGGACCAGCAGTCGCTTCGGATTGCCCATGGCCGTGAGGAGGCGGGAAGCCTCCTCGGCCTTCTCCTCAAGCGCGACCAACTCTTGATTGCGGAGCTTGCGTTTCATGGCCGACATATATATTAGTATATTCGAAAATACGAAAGAACTAAAGTAAAGGTATCCGCCCGCGCCGGGCGTGCTCGATCCGGAGGTCGCATGGTCTCGACATCATTTACGCCAATCGCCTCCCTTGTTGGCGGTGCGCTGATCGGCTTGTCTGCCGTTCTGCTGATGTGGGCGACGGGGCGGATCGCCGGCGTCAGCGGCATCGCGGCGCGGCTGTTTCCCCCTTACGAGGACCGCCAATTTCCTGGCCGGCTTGCCTTCATCGCAGGCCTCGTCGCCGCGCCCGTGCTCGTGCTGCTCGTCACCGGAAGCCTGCCGGCGCAGACAATCGAGGCGAATCCGGTCGTTTTGATTGTCGGCGGCTTGCTTACGGGCTTCGGTTCGGTCTGGGGCAGTGGCTGCACCTCCGGCCACGGCGTCTGCGGCCTGTCGCGGCTCTCGGCGCGCTCGCTGGTCGCGACCATGACCTTCATGGCGACCGGCATGGCGACGGTCCTCGTGATGCGGCACTGGAACTGATGGCGATGGCTATACCGGTTCAATTCTTGATCGGCATGATTTTCGGCCTGGGCCTGATCGTCTCGGGCATGGCGAATCCGGCGAAGGTCCTGAACTTCCTCGACGTCGGCGGCATCCCGGCGGGGACGTGGGATGCGAGCCTTGCCTTCGTGATGGCCGGCGCGGTGGCCGTGACTTTCACCGGCTTCAAACGCGTCCTGAAGCTCGCGCGGCCCTACTTCGCCGAACGATTTTATCTTCCGACGCGCAACGACATCGATCCCAGGATCATCGCAGGCCCCGCGATCTTCGGTGTGGGTTGGGGACTGGCGGGCTTCTGTCCGGGGCCGGCGCTGACCGCGCTCGGATTTGGCTCCGTGTCTGCCGTCATCTTCGTCGCTGCGATGAGTGCCGGCATGGCGCTCGCCCGCTTCGTCGCTCACCTGCCGTCATTGACGCGCTTCGTCACGCCGGCCGATCCGTTCGACACCTAGAGTAAACGCAGAGAGTAAGTCATGGACAAGAATTACCCCGAGATCACCCGCCAAATCTCCGCCAACATGCGCAAGCTGCGCAGCGACATTCCCGACACCATGAAGGGATTTTCCGCGCTTGCCCAGGCCGCCACGCGCGACGGCGCGCTGGACAAGAAGACCAAGGAAATGATTGCGCTCGCGCTCGGCGTTGCCGCGCATTGCGAGGGCTGCATCGGCTTCCATACCGAAGCCCTGGTCAAGCTCGGTGCAACGCGCGAGGAGGTCGAGGAGACGCTCGGCATGGCCGTCTACATGGGCGGCGGGCCGTCGCTGATGTATGCCGCGGATGCGATCGCGGCCTACGAGCAGTTCCAGCAGCAGGCAGTTGCCGCCTGACGTCTGCGATACGAATCGCATGGGCGGGACCGGTCGAGTTGTCTCGTTCGGTCCCGCCTGTCATGTCATCATTGATTACCAGCGGTCCCCGCCGACACCGACGCCAACGCTGACGCCGGGCGCGCGGATACCGACGCCGCCGCGCGGACCATCGTCCCAGTCGCGATAGGTGCGGCGCTCATAGTAGCGGTCGCGCGGCATGGTCGCATAGGAGTCGCGCACGATCACGCGCGAGCCGCCGCGGGTGCGATAGCAATTGCCGGAATCGTCGCAGACCAGCCGCACTTGTTGGACGAGATCGGGGCTGGTGTATTCGCTGGTCGTATAGACGTCGGCGGCCTTTGCGCCGCTCACCGCTGCCAGGGCTCCGACACCAGCCAGCAATGCAATCGTGAATGTCCTCATCATGTCCTCCTCGAAACTGCCCTCGGCGGTAACAAGAAGGGGAGGCCATGATCGTTCCGGCCAAATTACAGGTTTTTCCCGGAACCGGATCGGATGCCGGCTTGATCTGCTTCCTAGATCGGCTCGTAGCTTTCCGACCCGCAGATGTCGTCCGCTTCGGCGCGGCGGCGATCGACCACCTTTCCGCCCGATATGGTCACGATGTAGGTCTGTGGCCCGAGCGGCGAACCGGTCGCCGAGGTGAGCTGGGCGCGGACGCAAGCTGTCCAGCCCGGTCCCCGCACCTCACGATGGGGTGAGGCGACATGCACCTCACGCGGATAGGACGTGCTGAGGAAGACGAATTCGATCTGCTCGCGCACGACGCGTTTGACGTTGGGGGCGCTTCGGGCGGCGGCTGCTCGGCCTCCTTCATGCGCATGAACTCGGGCACCGGTGCGCGGCTGTCGGCAAAGCCGCAGGCCCCGAGCGCGAGCGCGCTGGCCAGCAGCGCGGCGTGAGCAATAATCCGTAACATCCGTGAAGGTCCCCTGCGGGCCAAAATATAGGCACGAATGCGATCCGACGAAGACCCGGCCAATCAAGATTTGCTGAAGCCAGGATTTCTTGAAGCCAAGATTTCCTGGAGCAAGATTTCCTGGAGCCAGATTTCCTGAAGCCCTGGACCCCGCGGCATTGGCTATTCCATAATTGCCGGCTAGTTTGTACCCCAGACGAGGGGGATTGCGCCCATGAGGATTTTGGTCATAGCGGCCGCCGTGCTGGCGCTGGCGGTTGCCTCCGCGCAAGCGCAGATGGGCGGCGGCAGGCGTCAGCCTAACGAGGGCGGCCAGAAGGCGGACAACAAGCCCAAGGTCGACGAGAAGGCCTACAAGGCCGCGCTCGAGCGCATTCCCGAGTCCAAAGAGAAGTACGATCCGTGGAGCGGGGCGCGTCCGCCTGACCCCGCCAAGAAGCCGAAATAGGTGCGGCGGGCGCTGGCGACCCGCCCCCGGTATTTGGCAGCTCTCATCACGCTCCTCTTGTTTTCGGCGCGGCCAGGCCTCGCCTGGGAGAGCTGGGGTGGCGATCCCGGTGGCTCGCGCTTCTCGCCATTGCGAGAGATCACGCCCGACAATGTCGGCAACTTGGTTCGGGCCTTCGAATTCCAGACGGGCGATCTCGCGGCGCGGCCGCCCGGAGTGATGCGGCGAACCAAATTCCAGGCGACGCCGCTGTTCGTCGAGGACAGCCTGGTCCTCTGCTCGCCTTTCAACGAAGTGATCGCGCTCGATCCCGGCACGGGCGCGCAGAAATGGCGCTACGATCCGAAGATCGCAATCAACCAGCGTCCCGCCAACCGCTACGTCTGCCGCGGCGTCACCTACTGGATCGACGACGAGGCGCCTGCGGATGCCGCATGTCGATCGCGTATCTTCATGGGCACGAACGATGTGCGCCTGATCGCGCTCGATGCGAAGACGGGCATCCCCTGTGCCGGCTTC
This sequence comes from Bradyrhizobium sp. JR4.3, assembly GCF_040547695.1. Lineage (NCBI taxonomy): Bacteria > Pseudomonadati > Pseudomonadota > Alphaproteobacteria > Hyphomicrobiales > Nitrobacteraceae > Bradyrhizobium > Bradyrhizobium sp. JR4.3. Next base: position 61,016 of record NZ_JBEPQF010000001.1, read on the forward strand.
GGGGAGGACGGTGAGGTCAGGCCCGATATCGGCATGAAGCTGGAATGGCCCGGCGAATTCCAGATCACGTCGCCGCCGGCGGTCGGCCGCGGGGTCGTCGTGGTCGGCTCCGCGATCGGCGACAACCGCCGCGTCGACGCGCCGAGCGGTGTGGTGCGCGCGTTCGATGCGCGTAGCGGTCAGCCGCGCTGGACGTTCGAGCCGCTCAAGCGCGACGGCATCGAAGCCGGTCACGCCAATGTCTGGGCGCCGATGTCGGTCGACGCGGCGCGCGGACTGGTATTCCTGCCGACGTCCTCGCCGTCGCCGGATTTTTGGGGCGGCAAGCGGCCGGGCAACAACGAGCATGCCAATTCGGTGGTCGCGCTGCGCATTGAGACCGGCGAACTCGTATGGGCATTCCAGACCGTGCATCACGACGTCTGGGATTACGATCTGCCGGCGCAACCGACGCTCACGCGCATCGACACCGGCGAAGGTCAGCGCGATGTCGTGATCCAGCCGACCAAGCAGGGCTTTGTCTTTGTGCTCGATCGCGATACCGGCAAGCCGGTGTGGCCGGTCGAGGAGCGCAGCGTTCCGCAGGGGGCCGCGGAAGGTGAACGGCTGTCGCCCACGCAGCCATTCCCGACGCATGTGCCACCGCTGATGTCGCAAAAAATCTCGACTGAGGATGCGCTCTCGCTCGTTCCTGGCCTGCGCCGCTCAGCTTGCGAGACGCAGTTTGCGGAGGCACGCAACGAGGGCCTGTACACGCCACCCTCAACGCAAGGCACGCTGGAGTTTCCCTTCACCGGCGGCGGCGTCAACTGGGGCAGCGCAGCCTTCGATCCCGTCAACCAGGTCCTCTATGCCAACACCAGCCGGGCCGTTCATCTCATCAAGCTGATTCCGCGGGCGGAGGCGGCCGGATTCGATCCTCCGCCCGGTCATGATTTCGGCCAGCAGAATGGTGCGCCGTTTGCGATGTCGCGTGCGGTGGCAATGTCGCCGCTCGGGTTTCTTTGCAACAAGCCGCCCTGGGGCGAGATGGTCGCGGTCGATCTGAAGGCGGGCAAGATCCTCTGGCGTTCGACGGTCGGCACCACCGAGGATCTCGCCCCGCTCGGCGTGCCGCTGCCGTGGGGTGCGCCGCTCGTCAACGGGCTCGCTGTCACGGCAGGCGGGCTCGTCTTCACCGGAGCGATGGACGCCTATTTGCGCGCCTTCGACGCGCGCAGCGGCAGTGAGCTGTGGCAGGGTCGGCTGCCCGTGCCAGGCGTCGCCAATCCGATGACCTATTTCTGGAAGGGCGAGCAGTATGTCGCGATCGGCGCCGGCGGCCACTCCGAGGCAGGCACCTCGATCGGCGACAGCGTCGTTGCGTTTCGCCTGGCACGGCCCGGCGAGGGGCCGTCGTTATGGTCGCGTACCATTGATCGTCCCGGTGGGCGATTTTTTGCGGCATCATCGGCGATCGCGCTCGCGATTATCGCGCTTGTGGTTGCAGGACTGCGCTGGCGGCGCCGAGGTCGTATCGCGCGAACATGACGCAGCATCGCGCGCGATGCGAACCATCATTCACATCATATGCACTACTGTACGAAAGCGAGGCCGATGCGCCTCTCGCTGCGCCAATTACGTTGAACTAAATTCAATACTGGCGCTACTTGCACAGCGCTTCAGATTTCGTTTACGACGTCGAAGCGGAAGTGACTCCGCCGATTTTCCCTCAAGCCGTTCCTTTGTGGCGCTACGCGCCGATGGAGATATTGATGAAGACCACGTTTTCGCTTCTGTTCGCCGCAGCGCTCTCGCTGTCGTCCATGCCCGCCCACGCCACCAAGCTCGATCTCGCGACCATGAGCTGCAAGCAGTTCTTGGAGAGCGGCGACGACACCATCAAGATGGTGCTGACCTGGATGGACGGCTGGTACAAGGGCGACGAAGAGAACGCGATCATCGACACCGACGTGTTCGTCGAGAATGCCAAGCAGTTCGGCAGCTATTGCGGAAAAAATCCGAACGTCAGCATCGTCACGGCGGCTGACGAAGTGCTCGGCAAGTAACGTCTCCCGCGTGACGGCGCGAAGCGCGATCGCGCTTCCTGTCTCGACATGACGCCATCGAGAGCCGCGGTGCGCTTTGCGCTCACGCGGCTTTCCTCTTTTCGGCTGATACTCACCCCGGCAGCATCGCGAACGCGCTCGACACCATCGCCACCGGCTTGTTGTCGGTGGCCGAGAGCAGCGTGACCCGGCCAAAGCTCATGCTGCGTCCGAGCCGCACCACGCGGGCGTCGGCCAGCACGTCCGACGAGGAGACCGCGCGCATGAAATGCGTGGTCTGGTCGACCGTCGTCATCGGTCGATAGCCGCGGTTGGCGGCGAGGTTCGCGATCACCATCGCGGTGTCGGCGAGCGCCATCAGCGCTTGGCCGCAGACCACGCCGCCGTTGCGGCACAGGCGCTCCGAGAACGGCATGCGCAGGAGCGCTGCCGGCTGCCAGTCCGGCACGTCCGGCGGCGGCAGGTGCTCGATGCGCTCGACCGACAGGTTGAGATCCTGGACCCAGGGCGCAAAGACCTCGCCGAGGATGCGTCGGGCCTCAGTGATGCCGAACTCGGCTTCTGGATGCGATGGCATTGCTGTCGTTCCCTCCGTATTGTCGGATGTTCGGCATTCCGAGCAGACCGGCGCGGCAAAGTCACCCGGCCTGCCGCGGGTCCCGTCGGCTTGAAAATGCCTGACTTCGCCCGGTATGATGCCACGGAGTGGGTATGGGGTGGGTGATGTTGCGTCGGTATATCCTCGTGTTTTGTCTGGCCGGGCTCGGCCTGTTGCTGAACGGGTGCACCAAGTGCGGCCCGATCTGGGACGACTGGCTCCACGCGCCGAAATCGTGCAAATCGGACCGGCTCTAGCGGGCCGAGCGGCCCTTGCGGTTGTGGCCGGGGCGACAAGGCGCGGGCGACCCGCGCCGCCATGGATGATCAAGGAGCCAATGATGAAGCTTTTCCCTATGGCCGCGGTGCTGGCTGTTCTGGCGGGACCGACCGTGCTGGCGGGACCGGTCTATGCGCAAATGCCCAATCTCAATTTGCTGCAGGAGGGGCCTGGCAAAACCCCCGAGGAGAAGGCCGCGGAAGCCGAGCGTGACAAGGCCTACAAGGAAACGCTGAAGAAGATTCCGGATTCCAAGGCTTCCAACGATCCCTGGGGCGGCATGCGCTCCGACCCGCCGAAGCAGGCGGCGGCGCCAAAGGCCTCGGCCGCGACCGGTGCGCCGAAGAAGAAGTCCGGCACGTCTGCCAATTGACCAGTTGATGCCTCCGGCCGGGACTCCTCTTCGGTCGGCCTGCTTCCTACATTGCGCGAGAGCGTATTGCGTAAAGGAGGCGGAACATGGCCGATCGTCCGCGGGATCTCGCCGAGCGGATGGCGCGCCGGCGCACGATGGGCGGCAAGCCCGGCGCGACGGCCGGCGACGGCTATCTGCGCGAGACCTTCACGCTGCCGCGCGCGGCGGCGCGGGAGAGGGCGCAGGCTTTCTTCGCCCGCTACCCCAAGGCCGGCTATATGAGCGCGGTCGAGACCTGGCGCGAGTTGCCCGGCGGCGACATCGAATTCACGATGCGGCGGCTGCCCAGCGCGGATTAGGGCCGGCCCCTATTCGAAGGTTTCGGATGTGATGCGGATCCGGAACACGGGCTCCTTGACCTCGTCCAGCAGCTCCATGTTCCATTCGGAATTTTCCTGGAGCTTGCGGGCGATGCCGGCGGCCATGTCGGCGCAGACGCTGGTCATCTCCTTCCAGGCCGAATCGCGATTCGCAAATTCCGACGCCTGGTCGGCACAGCCGGAATAGCTGCCGTTCCGGATTCGAAAGAAGTAGAGCGGCATGGTTCGCACCGATCGCGCCTGATGGCTCCGTCCCCACGGCCAAATTCGCGGGCAGTCCAATCCCAAACCATCGGCAGATCAATTCCGGGCGGCTACGGAATAGCCCACATGGACGCGGCTGCGCCCCTGCAAGCCATGCCGCCGACGATCTCGGTCCGGCCACTCAGGTCGCGTTGCGCCCGATCGCCTTCAGCTCCCGATCGATGCGCAGCTGCACCCGCCGGATCGCCAACAGATCGATCTTGGTCTCGGTCCTGCCGGTCTTGATCTGCTCGCCGATCCGGAACTGCCACTGCCAGATGCCGGGAAGTGCCGTCTTGGCGACGGTGAACTCGATGCCCCTGTGATTCATGGCCTTCTCCCACGATTCACTCCCATCCCTGAGAACATGCCGGGCGGCATAATATCCAGGGAAAGCCAAATCAGTCGGTAAGTCCCGGATAGCTCACGGCTATCTCGCAGACGCACGCGCTGCCGCCCAGCGGCGGCGCGAGGCCTCTCCGTGGTTCTCCGGCCAAGAACAGAGTTCCTGGGATGGGTAAGGGCGCCTTCCGGAACGCGGCGGCATGTGCCTTGCTTGGTCCGATGACGGTCAGCAACATGGGCGCGTCATGCCGGGTATTCCCCGCCGCTATTCTCATTTCGTGTTCGGAATCATCCAGTCCGGACTGACCTCGCTGATCGCCGCAGGCATCGCCAGCCTTCCCGCAGGGAACGCGCTGGACTTCCTCGCGCACTGGCTCGTGTCGTGGCTGATCGCATGGGCGGCGATGCTGCCGATCGTGCTGCTCGCGGCGCCGGCGATCCGCGCCTTCTCGCTGCGCCTGACGCAGGAGGAGGGCGGTTCGCAAACCGGCCGGCCGGCATGAAAACCGGCATGAAAATCGGCAAGAAAATCAGCATGAAAAAACCCCGCTTGGGAGAGCCAAGCGGGGAGAAGGTTATTGGAGGCTGAGGTGCTGGGCTGCAACACCATAGCCAGGCGACCCTAGCCGGCTCAGCTTACGACAGCCTGACAAGGCCCGGCGGTGGCAGCGAAAGCCGGAGCTCGGGGGCCGCACACTGGCCCTGCACCGGTCCCAATTTCGACATCCGTTCGCACAACTCAGGACACAACCGCAGGCGAGATTTCGCAGCGACGGTGCTGCCATGGGGGAAACGTGGCGCACCGGCAACGGGGTGGCATCATGGACAACGTAGAGCGGTCATTCGCCGCCGCGACGGCGGCTGGCTTCGTCGTGCTGGTGATCGGCATCGGATTGCTGGTTCTGCTGTAGGCGGGGTTGGGTGCCGGGAGACGGCTCCGGGGTGGAAGGGCCCATGCGCGCCTTTCAAAAACGCGAAAACAACCCCATGCACAGTAGCCCGCCCACAAATTCCGTCGTGCGATCAATGGCTTACTGGTAGTATTTAGATACCATATGGGCACGGACTCGCCTCCATGGCCGTCCGAATCCCGATTCCCTGAGATCAAAGGACGCTGCTCCGGGATCGTCGCCAGCGCGTTGCCGCTGGCAAACACCGCCGCCTGCCGAGTCGGCAAGCGGGCCTCGGTCAGCTCCTAAGCGCTCGTCCTCGCGGCCTAATGAACCTTGATCGCGTCCAGCGGCAAATGGAGCTCGGCGGCACGCTCTTCGCGATCCTTCTTGCGGAACTCGTTTTCCTTGCGCTCGAACTTGATCATCTCCTCCCGCGCCGCCTCCAGCAGCGGATTGCGCCGGGTCGTATCGTGATGCGTGTTGTTCGTCATGACTGAGGTCCCCAGAGTTGCGGTCCCGTCCAAGAGCCCGATGCAAGACTCCCATGCAAGAGTCCCATCCCAGAGAAGGCCGCAGACCGCGAAAAGGTTCGGTGCCGCAGGATTACGGAATTCTGACGGCGCGCAGGGCATCCGTCTTTGATGCGCGTCATTTAAAGCGCAAATCCGCAAAAGAACATATTGCGAACCTAGAACAAATGGGGTACATTGCTTTTATCGCCGCGCCGCCTCGCCAATCGTTTGTCCCTCACGCGAATCCTCGTCATAAGGAGCACGACCCGATGTCCACCACTGCCCTGCGTATCGTCGAAGGATCCTCCATGGACAAGAGTAAAGCTCTCGCCGCCGCGCTCTCCCAGATCGAGCGTCAGTTCGGCAAGGGCTCGGTGATGAAGCTCGGCAAGAACGACCGCTCGATGGATGTCGAGGCGGTCTCGTCGGGCTCGTTGGGGCTCGATATCGCGCTCGGGATCGGCGGCCTGCCGAAGGGGCGCGTCGTGGAGATCTACGGGCCGGAATCCTCGGGCAAGACCACGCTGGCGCTGCACACGGTGGCGGAAGGGCAGAAGAAGGGCGGCATCTGCGCCTTCATCGACGCCGAGCACGCGCTCGACCCGGTCTATGCACGCAAACTGGGCGTCAACATCGACGAGCTCCTGATCTCGCAGCCGGACACCGGCGAGCAGGCGCTGGAAATCTGCGACACGCTGGTGCGCTCCGGCGCGGTCGACGTGCTGGTGATCGATTCGGTCGCGGCCCTGGTGCCGAAGGCCGAACTCGAGGGTGAGATGGGCGATGCGCTGCCGGGTCTGCAGGCTCGTCTGATGAGCCAAGCGCTGCGCAAGCTGACGGCGTCCATCAACAAGTCCAATACCATGGTGATCTTCATCAACCAGATCCGCATGAAGATCGGTGTGATGTATGGCTCGCCGGAAACCACCACCGGCGGCAACGCGCTGAAATTCTATGCCTCCGTCCGCCTCGATATCCGCCGCATCGGCGCGATCAAGGAGCGCGACGAAGTGGTCGGCAACACCACGCGCGTCAAGGTCGTCAAGAACAAGCTGGCGCCGCCCTTCAAGCAGGTCGAGTTCGACATCATGTACGGCGAGGGCGTCTCCAAGATGGGCGAGATCCTCGATCTCGGCGTCAAGGCCGGCATCGTCGAGAAATCCGGCGCCTGGTTCTCCTATGACAGCCAGCGTCTTGGCCAGGGCCGCGAGAATTCGAAAGCGTTCCTGAAGGCCAACCCCGACATCACCGCCAAGATCGAGACCTCGATCCGCCAGAACTCCGGCCTGATCGCCGAGCAGATCCTCGCCGGCAGCCCCGAGCGTGACGCCGACGGCGAGGAGCCGGGGGACGAGTAAGCTTCAACCGGCAGAGTTTTTCGCGAGGAGCGGGCGCTGAGGACGTTGAGTTGCCGACGTCCTCGGCGCCTGTTTCGTTTAGGATCGGTCGTGCTCGGGGGGCGCGATGAAGCGGTTGATTCTGACCAGTTCGTCCGGAAGCGCGCTCGCACGATCGGGTTTGGCGGAGCTTGTCATTTCATCCTCGTTTCACTTTGAGTGGGGACCGCTGCCCTCGCCCGAGAAGCTCGCAGCTTATTTCGCGGCGCGTTCGGCGAATCTCGGGCCTAGTGATCATTGGTCTGATTGGGGCATCCGGTGGCCCAAAGGCATCAACGACCGCAAAGACTTGTCCCTTGCGGACTTCTGCGAGCAATATGACGTGGTTGAACTTTGGTTCGACCCAGCTCCCCGGGATCAATTGCAGCTCGTCTGGCTGCTGGACCACCTCAGCTCCTGCTCCTCGCTGGTGCGAAAGCTTAAACTTCGACTTGTGGCATCCGAGCTGACGACGGAACGCGGTGAAGATCTCGCTACATCCGAGCCGCACATTCATGTCGTGCCTGTTAGGGCCCAGGAGTTCGAGACTGCCCGGTTGGCGTGGTCGGCCTACCGCGCGATGACCCCTGAGGCGTGCGTCGATCTCCTTCACCAGGATCTCAGTGCATTGCTGATGCTGCGCCCGGCCTTGCTCGATCTCCTAGCAGAACTCCCGTCGCCTTCGACGGGACTCGGTGCGACGGAGATGCGATTCCTGGAACTCCTTGCCAGAGGGTTTGCGAATACGGGTTCGTTGTTTCACCTGCGCTAGCATCGGCGCACGTTCGTGTTTGGAGAGACTGAGTTGGGTCGGTTGCTCGACGGGCTCGCGCTCGACCCCAAGCCCGCGGTGGCCGGATTGGACGACGGGCTCCGCACGATCGATCGCGAGAATCACAGGGATCGCCACGCCGCATATCTACGCAGCCGACTGTCACTGACGGAGTTCGGGGAGGCTGTCCTGGCCCATGAGGAAGATTTCAGTCGTCACAACCCGATCGACCGCTGGTGGGGCGGCACGCACCTGACCAATGATCGGCTGTGGCGTTACGGCTCTGTTTTGACGAAGCCATCGTGAAGTCATGGGTATGACGCACCCTGTTTCGACGACAGATTTGGCCATTGCCGACGCCACGCAGCGCGCCGGACTCCTTTGAGAGGTGATCGTGTCACATCTGATTCTGACCACGAACCATCTTGCGGCAGCCACGCTTCGGCAAACTAAACTGGCGAATATCGCACTCGGCTTCTGCACGCGCTTCGTCTTCGGCCAATTGCCCTCCGCAGAGCAGCTCCTGATGGGGCTGGAACGACGATCGGAAAAGCATTGCAATCCTGGTGATCACTGGCTCGACGACCTTTGTCGAGACTGCCTGCAGGGTTTCGGCACGCGCGATATTGGTTTCTTCGAACTCTGCATGAAGTTTGACTCGATCGAATTGTGGGTTGATCCTCGACCAAACGATCAGCTCGTGCTGGTCTGGCTGCTCGACCTGCTTCGCCCCTACAAGGAGATCACAACGAAGCTGAGCCTGGTGCATACAGACGATCATGCTGCGAGCTATGCTCCAGAGTCTGTCGCAAAATGGAAGCTGCCGCCCTTCAAGGTGACCGACAACCATTTGGTGACGGCCAGCCGCGCCTGGCAGGCCTATCGAGCTGAAACGCCAAAGCCCTGTTTCGATCTTCTGATGACGGATCTGGCGATGCTGCCGAGACTTCGACCGGCGCTCATTGCGTTGCTTGAAGAGCTTCCGGACAGCGTCACGGGTCTAGGTGCCAGCGAAATGGATATTCTGGACTTTGTGAACGACGGGCACACGGACCCGAGGCGTGTCACCGAAGCGTGGTGGATGCGCGATGTGTTCGACGAAAACGACGCGCGCGATGCTTTGCTCGAGTTGGGGGCACATTCGGCGCCGGCGGTCCTCTTGGGCGATCCGGCGTTCGACAATGAGGCCCGCTACTTCGGCAAGAGCGAGTGGAAGGTCACGCTGACCGAACTCGGGCGTTCAATTTTTGCGCGCGAAGACGACATGTGGCGCCACAACCCGATCAAGCGCTGGTGGGGTGGGACTGAACTGACCAACGAGCGGCTGTGGCGATGGGATCGCGAGACGCGCTCGCTGGTCAAGCCCTGACATGCATCCAGAGTGCAGGGGTCGGTAGGGTGGGCAAAGGCGCGCAAGTGCCGTGCCCACCATATCTCAACTCAGACAAAGGTGGTGGGCACGCTTTGCTTTGCCCACCCTACGAAACCTCCGTCGGGTCCTACTCCGCCGCCTCCGCGTAATCGCTCACCGGCGGGCAGGAGCACACCAGATTGCGGTCGCCATAGACATTGTCGACGCGCCCGACCGGGGACCAGTATTTGTCGTTGCGCGAGGTGCCCGCGGGGAAGCAGCCTTCGGCGCGGGTGTAGGCGCGCTTCCAATCGTCGTCAGCGATGTCGTGCACGGTGTGCGGGGCGTGACGGAGCGGCGAGGCCTCGATCTTGAAGCGGCCGCCTTCGACCTCGGCGATTTCCTTGCGGATCGCGATCATGGCATCGCAGAAGCGATCGAGCTCCGCCTTGGATTCCGATTCGGTCGGCTCGATCATCAGCGTGCCCGGCACCGGGAAGCTCATGGTCGGCGCGTGGAAGCCGTAGTCGATCAGGCGCTTTGCGATGTCGTCGACGGTGACGCCTGAGGTCGTCTTCAGTGCGCGGGGATCGACGATGCACTCATGCGCGACGCGGCCTTTCTCGTTCTTGTAAAGCACCGGGAAGTACGCATCGAGCCGGGCGGCGACATAGTTGGCGTTGAGGATCGCGATCTCGGTGGCGCGCTTGAGGCCTTCGCCGCCCATCATCAGGATGTAGATGTAGGAGATGGTCAGGATCGAGGCTGAGCCGAACGGCGCTGCCGAGACTGGGCCGACCGGCGCATCCCCGTTCGCCGATGGATGCCCCGGCAGGAATGGCGCGAGGTGCGCCTTGACGCCGATCGGGCCCATGCCCGGGCCGCCGCCGCCATGCGGGATGCAGAAGGTCTTGTGCAGGTTGAGATGGCTGACATCGGCGCCGTAATCGCCGGGCCTGCTAAGGCCGACCTGCGCGTTGAGGTTGGCGCCGTCGAGATAAACCTGCCCGCCATGGCCGTGCACGATGTCGCAGATCTCGCGGATGTGCTCCTCGAACACGCCATGAGTCGAGGGATAGGTGATCATGACGGCGGCGAGGTCGTTCGAATGCTTCTCGGCCTTGGCGCGGAGATCGTTGACGTCGACGTCGCCGTTCTTCTCGCAGGCGACCACCACCACGTCCATGCCGACCATCGCGGCCGAGGCCGGGTTGGTGCCGTGGGCGGAGGAGGGGATCAGGCAAATCTTGCGATGCGTCTCGCCACGCGCCGCGTGATAGCCGCGGATGGCCAAAAGCCCGGCATATTCGCCTTGCGCGCCCGAATTCGGCTGTAGCGAGATCGCGTCATAGCCGGTGATGTCGCACAGCCACTTCTCCAGGCGCGCGAACAGCGCGTGGTAGCCCTTGGCCTGCTCGCGCGGGGCGAAGGGATGCAACGAGCCGAACTCGGGCCAAGTCAGCGGCATCATCTCGGTGGTCGCGTTCAGCTTCATGGTGCACGAGCCGAGCGGGATCATCGCGCGGTCGAGCGCGAGGTCGCGATCGCTGAGCTTGCGCATGTAGCGCAACATCTCGGTCTCCGAGCGATGCGCATGGAAGACGGGGTGGGTGAGGAAGGAGGTCGCGCGCTTGAGCGCCTCCGGCAGCGCCTCACGCGTGGTCGCGTCGATCTCGGCGTAGGCAAGCTGGCCGCCGAAAGCGCGCCAGACCGCTTCCACCGTCGCGGGCGTGGTGGTCTCGTCCAGCGCGATGCGCAAGCTGTCGTCGCCGACACCGAGATTGATTTTCTCGGCCGCCGCGCGCGCGACGATCTCGGCACGCTTCGCGCCTGTAACCACGCTGAGCGTATCGAAGAAGCTGTCGGACTGCAGCGCAAAGCCGAGCTTGCGCAGGCCCGCGGCGAGCACCGCCGTGCGGCGATGCACATTGCGCGCGATCTGCGTCAGGCCTTCGGGGCCGTGATAGACCGCATACATCGAGGCGATCACGGCGAGCAGCACCTGCGCGGTGCAGATGTTGGAGGTCGCCTTCTCGCGGCGGATGTGCTGCTCACGGGTCTGCAGTGCGAGGCGATAGGCAGGCATCCCGCGCGAGTCCACGGAGAGGCCGACGATGCGGCCGGGCAGCGAACGCTTCAGCGCATCGCGCACCGCCATATAGGCCGCGTGCGGCCCGCCATACCCCATCGGCACGCCAAAACGTTGCGCCGAGCCGATGGCGATGTCGGCGCCGAGCTCGCCGGGCGAGGCGAGCACTGTCAGCGCCAGCAGATCGGCAGCGATGATCGCGAGCGCGCCCTTGGCCTTCAGGCTGGCGATCGCGGGCCTGAGGTCGCGCACAGCGCCTGACGAGCCCGGGTATTGCAGCAGCGCGCCAAGCACGTCCGTCTTGTCGAGATCGGTGAGGGGATCACCGACGACCAGGGTCCAGCCCAGGGGCTCCGCGCGGGTGCGCATCACGGCGAGTGTCTGCGGATGCACGTCCTTGTCGACGAAAAAGGCCTTTGCTTCGACCCGCGAGTGCCGCTCCGCGAGCGCCATCGCTTCGGCGGCCGCGGTGGCTTCGTCGAGCAGCGAGGCGTTGGCGACGTCGAGCCCGGTGAGGTCGCAGATCATGGTCTGGAAGTTGAGCAGCGCCTCGAGCCGGCCCTGGCTGATCTCGGGCTGGTAGGGCGTGTACGCCGTGTACCAGGCCGGGTTCTCCAAGATGTTGCGCTGGATCACCGCAGGCAAGATCGTGCCGGAATAGCCCTGGCCAATCAACGAAGTGAAGACCTGGTTCTGGGCGGCGAGTTCGGCCATATGCGCGATGGCCTCGGTTTCGCTGAGCGGCTTGCCGAGATCGAGTGGGGCGGCCTGCCGGATCGAAGCGGGAAGCGTCTGCGCCATCAGCGCATCGACGCTGTTCGCGCCGACGGCCTCGAGCATCGCGGTGACGTCGCGTGCCGAGGGGCCGATGTGGCGGCGAACGAAGCTGGTGGTGTCGCCGTTGGATTTGCGGTGTGCGGTCATCATGGGTCCTCGCTTCAGATGTTCTTGTCGCCGTCATGCCCCGCCTAGTGCGCACTTGCGCACGGGGGCGGGGCATCCAGTAAACGCAGCCGCTTCGGCTAGGGCCGATGGGCCGCGGCGTACTGGATCGTCCGCCTTCGCGGACGATGACACCGAATATGAGGTCAGAGTTCGCATCATCTCACGCCGTGTGGGCCTTGTACGCCGCTTCGTCCATCAGACCGCCGAGCTCGCTCTTGTCGGCAATCTTGATCTTGAAGAACCAGGCCGTGCCTTGCGCATCCGAGTTCACCAGCGCGGGCTCGGCGGCCAGCGCAGCGTTGGTCTCGAGCACTTCGCCCGTCACAGGCGCGTACACGTCCGAGGCGGCCTTCACCGATTCCACGACGGCGGCGGCTTCCGCCTTCTTCAGCGTGCGGCCGAGCTTGGGCAATTCGACGAACACGACGTCGCCGAGCTGCGATTGCGCGTAGTCGGTGATCCCGACGGTGGCGACATCGCCGTCGATCGCGAGCCATTCGTGGTCGGAGGTGTAGAGCGTCGTGGTCATTTTCTCAGTCCTCAGCGTTTGTAGGTGTTTTTCACGAAGGGCATGGCGGCGATTTGCACGGCCAGGCGTTGGCCGCGCACCTCGGCGAAGAGTTTTGTGTCGAGCGCGCTCAGGCTCGTGGGCACATAGCCCATCGCGACCGGCGCATTCAGGCTCGGGCCGAAACCGCCCGAGGTGACCTTTCCGATCGGCTCGCCGGAGGTTGCGTCCGCAAACAGCAGCGCGCCCTCGCGCACCGGCGCGCGACCCTCGGTGCGCAGGCCGACGCGGCGGCGGGATGCGCCGCGGTCGAAATGGACCAGAATCTTTTCCGCGCCGGGAAAGCCGCCGGCGCGCGCGCCGCCGGTGCGGCGGCTCTTCTGCACCGACCATTCCAGCGCGGCCTCGACCGGCGTGGTCGCGGTATCGATGTCGTGGCCGTAAAGACAAAGTCCGGCCTCGAGCCGCAGGCTGTCACGGGCGCCGAGCCCGATCGGCATGACGTCCGGATTGTCCAGCAGGGCCTTGGCGAGCCGCTCGGCGTCGCCGGCAGGAACCGAAATCTCGAATCCGTCTTCGCCGGTATAGCCGGAGCGCGAGACGAAGCAGTCGAGGCCGGCGACCTTGTGCGGGCCGGAATCCATGAACTTCATGGCGGGCGCCTCTGCGCATAATTTCGCCAGCGCGGATTCCGCCTTCGGCCCTTGCAGCGCGATCAGCGCGCGGTCGGCCAGCGAATCGATGACGCAGGCGTCGGACAGATTCGCGCGCAGATGCGCCTCGTCCTCGGCCTTGCAGGCGGCGTTGACGACCAGGAAGAGGTGATCGCCGAAATTGGCGACCATCAGATCGTCCAGAATCCCGCCGTCGGCATTGGTGAACTGGGCGTAGCGCTGCCGGCCCGGCGCAATCGCCAAAATATCCTGCGGCACCAGCCGTTCCAGCGCGCGGGCGGCGTCCTCGACCTTGCCGGATTTCGGCCTGAGTGCGATCTGGCCCATGTGGGAGACGTCGAACAGGCCGGCCGCGTGGCGGGTATGAAGGTGCTCCTTCAGCACTCCGGCCGGATATTGCACGGGCATGTCATAGCCCGCGAACGGCACCATCTTGCCGCCGAGCGAGACATGCAGATCGTAAAGGGGGGTGCGTTTCAGGGAGTCTTTGTCGTCACGCGCAAGCATCGGGGGGCCCTCGGCGGTTCCCCGGGAACGATTTCCCGTGGACACCAATCGAAGCCCCATCTGTCGCTGTGCCTGAGAGTATTATCCCGTCGGCGGACGCCATCCGGGTTAGCCGGTCGGCGCCTCTTTCCAGATGCTGTCAAAGCCACGCGGTCCGTTTGCCTGAGAGTTTCCGGGGCGGTTGCTCCTTCGGCGCCGGCACCAGTGCCGGTCTCTCCCGACGTGGCCGTACGATACAGATAGGTAAAGACCACAGGCCGGCCAAGCCTGTCAACGCGACATCGGCGGCTTTCCAATGGATTACGCGACTGCGGCAACGCCTTGATCTGTCTGCACAGTTTCTGGACAGCGAAGCCGGCCTTGTCTAAAAGCGCTTTGACCCGCAGATATCAGCCCAAACTCGCGGTTTGGATGGCTGGAAGGCGGGTGCAAGCACACCCGATTGGATGAACATGAGCGGCGTCAACGAGATCAGGTCGACCTTTCTGAACTTCTTTGCCGAGAACGGCCACGAGATCGTGTCGTCCTCGCCATTGGTGCCGCGCAACGATCCGACGTTGATGTTCACCAATGCCGGCATGGTGCAGTTCAAGAACGTCTTCACCGGCGTCGAGAAGCGGCCCTATCAGCGCGCCACCACCTCGCAGAAATGCGTGCGCGCCGGCGGCAAGCACAACGACCTCGACAATGTCGGCTACACCGCGCGCCATCTCACCTTCTTCGAGATGCTCGGCAACTTCTCGTTCGGCGACTATTTCAAGGAGCGCGCGATCGAGCTGGCCTGGAAGCTCATCACGAAGGAGTTCGGGCTCAAGAAGGACAAGCTGCTCGTCACGGTCTACCACACCGACGACGAGGCGGCGGACCTCTGGAAGAAGATCGCCGGCTTCTCCGAGGACCGCATTATCCGCATCCCGACCTCGGACAATTTCTGGGCGATGGGCGACACCGGCCCGTGCGGCCCGTGCTCGGAGATCTTCATCGATCGCGGCGAGCACATCTGGGGCGGGCCTCCGGGCTCCCCGGAGGAGGACGGCGATCGCTTCCTCGAATTCTGGAACCTGGTGTTCATGCAGTACGAGCAGGTGACGAAGGAGGAGCGCGTGCCGCTGCCGCGTCCCTCGATCGACACCGGCATGGGGCTGGAGCGCATGGCCTGCATCATGCAGGGCGTCGACAGCGTGTTCGAGACCGACCTGTTCCGTCATTTGATCGACGCGACCGCGTCGGCTCTCGGAAGCGGACCGGACGAGAAGACCGTGGCCTCGTTCCGCGTCATCGCCGATCATCTGCGTTCGTCGGCCTTCCTGGTCGCCGACGGCGTGCTGCCCTCGAACGAGGGCCGCGGCTATGTGCTGCGCCGGATCATGCGCCGCGCGATGCGCCATGCCCAGCTGCTCGGTGCGCAAGAACCGCTGATGCATCGCCTGGTCTGGGCGCTGGTGCGCGAGATGGGCCAGGCCTATCCGGATTTGATGCGCGCGGAAAATTTGATCGAGGAAACGCTGCGGCTGGAAGAGACCCGCTTCCGCAAGACGCTGACGCGCGGCCTCGCCATCCTCGACGAGAAGAGCGCGTCCTTAAAGAAGGGCGACATGTTCGACGGCGACGTCGCCTTCACGCTGTACGACACTTATGGCTTCCCGCTCGACCTGACGCAGGACGCGCTGAAGTCGCGCGGCATCAGCGTCGATCAGGCGTCGTTTACCGATGCAATGGAGCGCCAGAAAGCCAAGGCGCGCGAGTCCTGGAAGGGGTCTGGCGAAGCCGCTTCCGAGGCGATCTGGTTCCCGCTGCGTGAGAAGCTCGGCGCAACCGAATTCCTGGGTTACGAGACCGAGAGCGCCGAAGGCGTGGTGACCGCGCTGGTCAAGGACGGCAAGGAAGCCATGAGCCTCAAGGCCGGCGACACCGGCGCGATCGTGCTGAACCAGACGCCGTTCTACGCGGAGTCCGGCGGCCAGGTCGGCGACACCGGCGTATTGACCGGCGAGGGCGGCATCAAGTTCCGCGTCACCGACACCCAGAAGAAGCTCGGTGATTTCTTCGTTCACGTCGGCACATTGGAGAGCGGCGAGCTGAAGCTCGGCACCCCCCTGCAGCTCGAAGTGGATCACGGCAGGCGCTTTTCGATCCGCGCGCACCACTCGGCCACGCATCTCATCCACGAGGCGCTGCGCCAGGTGCTCGGCGATCACATCGCCCAGCGCGGCTCGATGGTCGCGCCGGATCGGCTGCGTTTCGACTTCGTGCATCCGAAGCCGATCACGGCGGAAGAGCTCGCGCGCGTCGAGGATATCGCCAACGACGTGGTGCTGGAGAATGACGAGGTCTCGACCCGCGTCATGGGCGTGGACGAGGCCCGCGAGGCCGGCGCACGCGCGCTGTTCGGCGAGAAATATGGCGACGAGGTTCGCGTCGTCTCGATGGGCCGGACCGCGCGCGAGCGCGGCGCCAACGCGCTCGGCTGGTCGGTCGAACTGTGCGGCGGCACGCATGTCAGGCGCACCGGCGACATCGGGCTGATCACGCTGACGGGCGAGAGCGCGGTCGCCTCCGGCGTGCGCCGCATCGAGGCGCTGACCGGCAACTACGCGCGCAAGCACGCCAACGAGACCATGGCGCTGGCGAAGACCGCGGCCCACGAGCTGCGCACGTCGATCGACGACGTCCCGGCGCGCATTGCCGCGCTGATGGAGGAGCGCAAGAAGCTCGAGCGCGAGCTCTCCGACGCCCGCAAGAAGCTGGCGATGGGCGGCGGTGCAGCTTCGAGCAACGGCGCGGCCTCCGGCGTGCGCGAGGTTGGCGACGTCAAGCTGATGGCGCGCGCGGTCGAGGGCATCGAGATGAAGGATCTCAAGAGCCTTGCCGACGACGGCAAGAAGCAGATCGGCTCCGGCGTCGTCGCCATCGTCGGCGTCACCGAGGACGGCAAGGCCGGCGTCGTGGTCGGCGTCACCGCTGACCTCACCTCGCGCTTCAATGCGGTCAATCTGGTGAAGGTCGCCTCCGAGGCGCTCGGCGGCAAGGGCGGCGGCGGGCGGCCCGACATGGCGCAGGCCGGCGGCCCCGATGGTGCGAATGCGGCCGCGGCGCTCACGGCGATCGAAAAAGCCATGACTGAACAAAAATCGGCCGGCGCGTAGCCAGGTGCGCCCCGTTCCGCGAGGGCGTGGCTCAACTGATCCCAATCTGAGGGATCGCCTCTACGAATTGCTGGAGCACGATCCGCTGGCCTACTCGGTCGGGTCGCGCTTCATCCAGCTGGTCATTGGCGTCATCGTGCTCGACGTCGCCGCCATGATCCTTGCCTCGGTGCCGGAGCTGGACGCGCAATTCGGTACGCTGTTCGCAGGCATCTCCATCCTGTCCGTGATCGTGTTCGCGCTGGAATATGCCGCGCGGCTGTGGACCGTGGCGGGCCATACCCAGCGCACGGCGTCCGCGCTGTCCGACCGGCTCGGCTATGTCTTCTCCGCACTCGGCATCATCGACCTGCTCGCGTTCCTGCCGGCTGCGATCGTGCTCGCCACCGGCCGGCATGCGACGCTGGCAGCCCTCGGCGTGCTGCCGTTCTTCAAGCTGGTGCGGTACTCGCCGGCGATGCGTTCGCTGCTCGCGGCCGTGCACGCCGAGCGGCGGGCGCTGATCGGCTGCATCGTCATCCTGATCGGCGCGGTTCTGACGTTTGCCTCGCTGCTCTACGCCATCGAGCGCGACGTGCAGCCGGACAAGCTCGGCACCATTCCGCAGGCGATGTGGTGGGCGATCGTGACGCTCGGCACCGTCGGCTATGGCGACGTCGTGCCGGTGACGGCGCTCGGAAAGTTCATCTCCGTCTTCACCATCATCAGCGGGTTTGCCATGATCGCGCTGCCGGTCGCGATCATCTCGACGGCCTTTGCGGAAGAGGTGAAGCGGCGCGACTTCGTGGTCACCTGGGGCATGCTGGCGCGGGTGCCGCTGTTCTCGCATCTTAGCGCATCCGAGATCGCCGACATCATGCGGCTGCTGCGGGCGCGCACCATCGAGCAGGGCGAGATATTGGTGCGGCGGGGCGATGCGGCTTCGTCGATGTACTTCATCACCGCCGGCGAGGTCGAGATCGCGCTGCCGAACCAGCAGGTGCGGCTCGCGGATGGCACCTTCTTTGGCGAGATCGCGCTGCTGCACAAAACCAAACGCAGCGGCACGGTGACGGCGACGCGCAAGACCCGGCTGCTGGTGCTCGACGCCCAGGACTTCCACGCCCTGATCGAACGCATGCCGACGCTCGCCGCGCACGTCCACAAGACGGCGAAGGCGCGGCTGGAGGGCAGCGGCGACCTTGCCGTGGCGGAACTGGCGCAGGCGGAGCGCGAAGGCACCGACCGCTGAGGGCTCAGCCCTTCTTCAGGAAGACGTAGTCGGCCGAGTAGGGCGCGCTCTTGAAATCGCCGGCCTTGTCGCATGCGCCGTCGAGCTTGCCGCCACGGGTGTTGATGCGCTGAACCGTGGTCACGGGCGTGAGGACACCGCTGCCGCGGTGGGTCGTCACTTCCAGCTTCAGCCAGGGAATGTCGCCAGCGGTGGTACCCGGGGCGTTGCCGGCGGCCTTGGCGGCCACGGCGCTGCCGTCGGCATGCTCCCAGTTCGGCCCGGCATAGTGCCGGCCGATGGTCTTGCCCTCGACGAGCAGCGTCGCGATCGGCTCGCGAAAGGCCCAGGCGAGCTTGCCGTCGGTGCCGGCCTTGCACTCATAGACCTGCGCGCCCTCGGCGTGGACACTGAGCACGACAGTCTCTCCGGGCGCTGCGATGGCGTCGGGGAGCGGGTCGGCGGCGAATGCGGGCGTGCTGGTCAGCACGAGAACTGCAAACGCAAGACTCTTGAGTGTCGTCATGGTGCTTCCTCAGGCAAAAGTCTCGTCATTGCGAGGAACTCTTGCGACGAAGCAATCCAGTATCTCTCCGCAGAGACAGTCTGGATTGCTTCGCTTCCCTCGCAATGACGGGGTGGAGGCAGCTTACGCCGCCAGCGCCTTCCCGAGGTTCTCGGCGACCTTGTCGAGGAAGCCGGTGGTCGAGAGCCAGCGCTGGTCGGCGCCGACCAGGAGCGCGAGGTCCTTGGTCATGTAGCCTTCCTCGACGGTGTCGACGCAGACCTTCTCCAGGGTGTTCGCGAACTTGGCGAGCTCGGCATTGTTGTCGAGCTTGGCGCGGTGCGACAGGCCGCGGGTCCAGGCGAAGATCGACGCGATCGAGTTGGTCGAGGTCTCCTTGCCCTTCTGGTGCTCGCGGTAATGGCGGGTCACCGTGCCGTGGGCGGCCTCGGCTTCCACTGTCTTGCCGTCGGGGGTGAGGAGGACCGAGGTCATCAGGCCGAGCGAGCCGTAGCCCTGCGCGACCGTGTCGGACTGCACGTCGCCGTCGTAGTTCTTGCAGGCCCAGACATAGCCGCCCGACCATTTCAGCGCCGAGGCCACCATGTCGTCGATCAGGCGGTGCTCGTAGGTCAGGCCCTTGGCCTCGAATTCCTTCTTGAACTCGCGGTCGTAGATGTCCTGGAAGATGTCCTTGAAGCGGCCGTCATAGACCTTGAGGATGGTGTTCTTGGTCGAGAGATAGACCGGGTAGTTGCGCAGCAAGCCGTAATTGAGCGAGGCGCGGGCGAAGTCGATGATGGAATCGTCGAGATTGTACATCTGCATGGCGACGCCGGCGCCGGGCGCCTTGAACACTTCCCGCTCGATCACGGTGCCGTCCTCGCCGACGAACTTCATCGACAGCGTGCCCTTGCCCGGGAACTTGATGTCGGTGGCGCGGTACTGGTCGCCATAGGCGTGGCGACCGATGATGATCGGCTTGCTCCAGCCCGGAACCAGGCGCGGCACGTTCTTGCAGATGATCGGCTCGCGGAAGATCACGCCGCCGAGGATGTTGCGGATGGTGCCGTTCGGCGACTTCCACATCTGCTTGAGGTTGAATTCCTTCACCCGGGCCTCGTCCGGGGTGATCGTGGCGCACTTGACGCCGACGCCGACCTTCTTGATGGCCTCGGCGGCGTCGATCGTCACCTGATCGTTGGTCTCGTCACGGTACTCCATCCCCAGGTCGAAATAGAGCAGCTCGACATCCAGGAATGGGTTAATCAGCTTGTCCTTGATGTACTGCCAGATGATCCGGGTCATCTCGTCGCCATCGAGTTCGACGACGGGGTTGGACACCTTGATTTTTGCCATGATCGGGGAAGCCTCTTGGGAACGGCGCTTTGGCGCGCCACGGGAATATCCGCCGCCTCTTAGCACCTGATAGCAGCGGGCGAAAGCCAAGGGATTATGCACTTTTAGCTCATCCAGCCCCCGCAGATGGGGGTTCGAGGAGCCCCGTCGCGAGGGCAGGGCTGAAGTTTCAGGCGAGATTCAAAAGTCGAATCCAACCCGTTATTTCCCTTGAGAATTTTGTCAGGACGGGCAAACGACAGGCGAACGGGCAGCCGGCCCGAGAGCAGGTCAAGACCGGGTCGAGACCAGGTCAGGACCGGCCTTGAATCATTTCATCAAGAGGGCCTGTCCAAGGCCTTGAGAACCAGTGTGAAAGCGAAGCGAGATGTCGGGGACTGACAAGAGCAAGGCGGGCCTTTCCCTCGACGGTCCCATCGTCATCCTGGTCGAGCCGCAGCTGGGCGAAAACATCGGCATGGCCGCGCGCGCCATGGGCAATTTCGCGCTTGGCGCCTTGCGCATCGTCAACCCGCGCGACGGCTGGCCCAACATCGCCGCTCAGCGCGCCGCGGCCGGGGCCGACTATATTCTGGACAAGGTCGAATTGTTCGACACGGTCGGTGAGGCCGTCGCCGATCTCGACCTGCTGTTCGCCACCTCCGCGCGCCCCCACGACCAGGCCAAGCCGGTGGTGGGGCCGGAAGCCGCAGCTAGTGAGATTTCCGGGCACGTCGCCGCCGGCGGAAAGGCCGGTATCCTGTTCGGCCGGGAGCGCTGGGGCCTGACCAATGAGGAGGTCGGGCTTGCCAACCGCATCATTACCTTCCCGGTCAATCCGGGCTTTGCCTCGCTCAACCTCGCCCAGGCCGTGCTGCTGGTCGGCTACGAATGGTTCAAGCGCGCGACCTCCGGCGAGCTGCCGCACGCCATGCCGGAGCGCTCCGAGCGCGCCTCGCAGCACCAGATGCAGGCCTTCTTCGACAATTTGATCCGCGAGCTCGACCGGGTCGAATTTTTGCGCCCGGCCGAGAAGCGCGACACCATGCTGGTGAACCTGCGCAACATCTTCACTCGGATGGAGCCGACCAAGCAGGACATGCACACCCTGCACGGTGTCGTGATGGCGATCGCGGAAGGGCGCAAGGGCCCGGCCAAGGGCGGCGTGCTCGACGGCGAGCAAGCCACGCGGCTGCGCGCGCTTTTGGCCGAGCACGGGCAGGGCGGCGGCGTGCCCGACAGTGGCTCCACCGTACGCGGCCTCGCCCGCCTGCTCCGCCGCAACCCAACCGACGCCGAACGCCTGCTCTGGCAGGCGCTCACACGCGATCGCCGCTTCGCAGGAGGGTTCAAGCGCCAGACCCCGGTGGGGCGGCACATCCCGGACTTCGTCTCGTTCCCGCACCGGATCGCGATCGAGCTGGTGAACGCGGGTGAGAACGAGGCGATCGTCGCGGATCGTGCGTCGCGGCGGGCGTGGCTGGAGGCGCGCGATTATCGGGTGCTGGAGATTCGGGCGGCGGATGTGGAGCGCGATATCGAGGCGGAGCTGGAGCGGCTGCAGGGAATGATACAGCAGAGCGCTTAGATTTCGTCGAAAAGCAAAGCGGATTGTCGGTCTCGCTCACCTTGGCCGATCAGCGCCGGTTCAGCGCTGAAAGACAACCTTGCCGCCGACCAGGGTCAGGTCCACCTTGATGTCCTTGATCTGCTCCTCCGGCACGGCCGCGTAGTCGGCGGAGAGCACCACGATGTCCGCCAGCTTTCCGGGTTCGATGGTCCCTTTGCGCGCTTCATCGAACGTGTAGCGCGAAGCCGCGCTGCTGTAGAGCCGGAGGGCCTGCTCGCGCGTAATGGCTTCTGCCGAGCCGTAGACGTTTCCGTTGGGGTCCTTCCTGGTCACCATGATGTACATGTTGAGGAAGGGGTTGATCGGGTTGACCGGAAAATCCGTCCCGGCGCCGAGGCTGTTGAGCCCCATTTTTTCGATCAACGTTCTGGTCGGTACGGCGCGGTCGGCGGTCGCTTTCCCGAGAAATCGTTCGACGGTCGCTGCCTTATCCCACATGAAAACGTTCTGGAAATCGATGCGGACTCCGAGTCTCTGCGCACGCTCCATCTGTTCTGGCCGGATCAGGCTGGCGTGGATGAGGACGAAGCGACGATCGCGGATCGATTTTTCTTTATCCGCTGCCTCGAAGGCATCGAGCACCTGGTCAACACCCAGGTCGCCCACCACGTGGACACCGACACGCCAGTCATAACGGTTGCTGACGGCGATGAGTTGCTTCAGCCGCTCGGGAGTCTGCTGCGTGATGCCGTGATAGTTGTCGTGTGAATCGGGATACACGTCACGCATGAGCGCCGTCTTCAGCGTCATGCCGCCGTCGTAAAAGATCTTGATGCCGGCGAACTTGAGCCAATCGTCACCGAACCCTGATGAGGCGCCATTGCCTGACATGATCGCTTCCCATGCAGTCAGATCAGCTGGGGGCTCCGGTCGAAACATCACGCCGGTGCGCAAAGTGGCCTTCCCGGCTGCGACAAGCTTCTGCAGCGTGCGGACGTCGCGTGGCTCTGTTGCGCCTTCGATCACACTGGTGATGCCAAAACTGTTCAGCACACCTTCGGCAATGGTGAATTGCCGCATTTCGTCGTCTTCTGTCCAGGGTGGTACGGCCTTCTCGACCCGATCGATCGCCGTCTCCACGAGCACGCCGGTCAATTCACCGGCTGCGTCGCGTTCAAACTTTCCACCACTCGGATCCGCGGTGGTCTTGTCGACACCGACCACTTGTAGAGCCATGGTGTTCGCCATCGAGAAATGCCCGACGGTGCGAAGATAGACCGGGTTGTCTGGAGCAACGCTATCGATCTCCTGCCTCGTCAGATAGCGCTTCTCGGCCAATTGTGAGGGTGGATGCCACGCGCCACCTACAATCCACTCACCCGGCTTTTTCTTCGTGGCGAATGATTTGATGGCCTCGAGCGCGTCCGCAACGGTCTTGGCTCGGCCCAGGCTTACGACATAGTCGCCCAGACCAGCGGCTTTGTAGTGAGCGTGTGTATCGATCAATCCGGGGATGACGGTCTTGCCAGACACATCGAGCACGCGGGTCCGGGCGCCTGCAAGCGCCTTGATCGAAGCACTGGTTCCGGTCGCGATGATCTTTCCATCCGCGACGGCGACTGCCTCCGTGACGGTCGATCGGTCGTCTAACGTCAGAACCTTGCCATTAACGAGGACTAGGTCAGGCGCATTAAGCTCCGGCTGCTGTGCCTCGGCATTTGCGACGCCAGCGATGAACGTGCCCGTAGCAAGGATTGCAAATGCCGTTAACTTGCGGATCATCGCGTACCCCCTTGGATCTTTTTTGCGTTGGCGACAGCTGCAAGGGTATCTTTGATCAAATAGGGGTTCAATGCTTCTCGACGCTTGGCAGCGTCGCACGGTGGGCAAGGTGGAGTGCTCTCTTGGCTAGCCGAAAGCTGGCTGGCTCCGTACCGGGCGCATATCCCCTCTACGAAAGGCGCCCGAGCTGCACCTCGCGCTCCACCGCAATCCATGTCGTGCGCGCCACCGCGAGCAATTTCCCGGCTCCATCATGCACCGCGGCGTCGGCCATGCGCTTGCGGCCGTCGCGGGCGGTTGGCCAGGCCGTGATGATGCAGCGGTCTCCCGGGCGCGGGCGGGCGTCGATGTGAGCCGACATCCGCCCGAGCAGGAGCGGTGTCTTTTCGAAGCCGCCGCTCTGCTGATCGTAATTGCAGGCAAAGCCGGTGGGGCAATCGAGCGCCGACCAGAGGAATTCGGGTGCGACCAGGCCGTCCTCGGCGGCGAGGTTCGAATCTGGTGCCCAGGTCGCCGCGAGGACAGGAATCTGCGCATGACGGCTGAGCGGCCCGGCGAAGATGCGCAGGCCGTCGCCTTTCGCACGCGCGGGACCGCAAACGAAGCAATTCGGCAGCGGATGCTCGTGCGGCTGGACTAGCGCCAGCAATTCGGCGGCGCGTGCTTTCTCCAGGCTCGCTGTCTCCAGCCGCGCAAGCTCGACGCTTGCCGGCCGCCCGGTCGCGACGATCTTGTCGCTGTCGTGAAGCTCCCATGTGCCGTCGTTCGTCGCGACCGCATCAAGCGGGGTGTCCAGCGGCGGCGGTGCGCGCAGCGTTATCTCCGCGGCGCCGGCAATGTGGCGGGCCAGCCGCCCACAGACATAGCCGCCGTTGCCGGAGTTGGGAGGACCGCAAAAGCGTTTGTCGATGATGATCTGTGTCATCGGTTTTGTTCTCTCTTCCCCGTGCACTTTACCTGATCTTGAGGACAATTCGCCCCTGAACCGTTCGGTTGGCCACGGCACGCATGGCTTCGCCGGCCTCCTCCAAAGGGAGGACGCGATCGATATGCGGGCGGATTTTTCCGCCGGCCAGCAATTGCATCAGCGTGGCATTCATACGCGCGGCGTCCGCGGGAAATTTCTCCGCCCAGGCGCCGACGAAGACGCCGAGGATGGAATAGTTCTTCAGAAGCGGAAGGTTCATCGGGAGCTGTGGAATTTCGCCGCTGGTGAAGCCGATCGGCATCAGCCGTCCGCCCCATTTCACCAGCCGGGCCATCTGCTCGAAAATCGCGCCGCCGATCGTGTCGAAGCCGATGTCGATGCCTTCTCCTGACGTGATCGACTTGATGCGGTCGCGCAGATCCTCACTGCGATAGTTGACGATGTCGCTCGCCCCATAATTGCGAACCAGGGCGGCCTTGTCATCGGAGCCGATACCGGCGACGACGCGCAGGCCGAGATGGCGGCCGAGATCGACCACAGCAAGGCCAACTCCGCCGGCAGCACCGGTGACGAACAGCGTTTCGCCGCGCTGTGCCCGGGCCCGCTCGACCAGCGCATAATAGGCCGTGCCGTAATTATGCAGGACCGTCGCCGCGGCCTCGAACGCGACGTCGCCAGGCAGACGCACGCACTTTGAGTCCTTGGCTATCATCCGTTCGGCGTAGCCGCCGGTCCAGGCGCTGCATGCCACGCGGTCGCCGGGCGCGAATGCCGTGACCTCGTCGCCGACCGCGACGACCACACCGGCCGCTTCCGTGCCGGGCACGAAGGGCGTCGGCGGCCGCATCTGGTAGAGGCCCGAGACCACCAACTGGTCCATGAAGCTGACAGAGGCCGCATGGACGTCGATCAGGATCTCGTCGCCGGCCGGCTTCGGCTCGTCGATCTCGCCGAGGCGCAAATCGCCGGGGCCGGTGAACGATGTGCACAGAATCGCTTTCATCGGGGCGCTCCGAAAAGACGCGGCAGCAGCATGGGAACGTGTCGGCGGTAGTCCTGGTAGGTGGCGCCGAATTCGGCGATCAGGTCGCGCTCCTCGAACTGAAGCGCGGCCAGGATGTAGGCGGTGTTTGCGAGCGCAAACAGAAGGTGGCCGACAGTCATCTCGGGCGTGGCCCAGAACGCGAGCAGAAAGCCGAGCATGATGGGATGCCGCACGAGCCTGTAGAGCAGCGGCGTCCTGAACGATTGACCTGGTATCTCGCGCCCGCGGAACGCGACGAAGGCCTGGCGGAGGCCGAACAGATCGAAATGATCGATCATGTGGGTCGAGGCGAACGCGATCAGCCAGCCAAGCCAATGCACGCCGATCAGCAGCCAGGCCGCCATGCCGCTCGTTTGCCAGACCGGCGTCGGGATCGGACGCCACTGCCAAAACAGCAGCAGCAAGATCAGGCTGGAGAGCAGCACATAGGTGCTGCGCTGGCAGGCTGCGGGGAGGAATTTGACCAGCCATCGCTTGAAACCCGGGCGCGCCATGACGCTGTGCTGGATTGCAAACAGGCTCATCAGCAGCAGGTTGACGACGATGGCCACGCTCAGGTCCGTCGGGCTGCCGACGCCGATCGGCATGTTGATCGACTTATCAATCGACTTGGGTACGACATAATTGCCGACGAAACCGAGCGCATAGAGAAATGAGACCGTGAAGATGACGTAGCTCACGATGGCGTAGAGCAGGATCAGAAGGCGCGAGATCATGTTTTTTCCTATTGTGCCTGATGCAGCCGTGCCGCATGCAGGAGCCTGAGTTGCTCGCCGGCGAGCAGGCTCGATCTGCCCCGACTGCTATCGCTGGACCGTCCCCTGTGCGTCCCCCGGGGGCGCCGCGAGGGGAGGGAGGACTTTCATGACGGTTTTCTCGCTGGGGACGTTCGGGTTCCCGGAGGTCCACGCCGACGGCCGCCCGATCAAGTTGGCCCTGCGCAAGGGCCTCGCGCTGCTGGTCTATCTCGCGGAAGCCAAGGGCGCTGCGGCCCGCGACGTGGTGGCCACGCAGCTGTGGCCCGAGGCCGACCGCGAGACCGGCCTTGCGCGATTGCGGCGGCTGCTTCACCGCATCGAGCTGACGCTGGGTCAGCAGGTGTTCGAGACCGATCGGACTAGTCTGCGATGGTCTCCGGCAGTCGCGCTGCAGGTCGATGCACATCTGTTCGAGAGCGCCTGCGATCGCGGTGACTTTGACGAGGCCTGCCATATTTATCGCGGAGATTTCCTCGCAGGCTTCTCGCCGGAGGACTGTCCGGAATTCGACGACTGGGCTTTCTTTCGCCGCGAGGCGCTGCGGGGACGGCTCGTTCACGCGCTGGAGCGCCTGGTGCAGGACAAGACCGCCGCCGGCAACTACTTTTCCGCGGCCACGCATGCGACCCGTCTGGTCGAGCTCGATCCTTTGAGCGAGGTCTACGGCCGGCATCTGATCCGCAGCCTGCTACTGGCGGGTGACCGCAGCGCGGCAGAACGGCACCACGCGGCGCTGACGCAGCGGCTCAAGGACGAGCTTGGCGTTGCGCCCGAGGCCGAGACCGAGGC
This sequence comes from Bradyrhizobium sp. JR4.3, assembly GCF_040547695.1. Lineage (NCBI taxonomy): Bacteria > Pseudomonadati > Pseudomonadota > Alphaproteobacteria > Hyphomicrobiales > Nitrobacteraceae > Bradyrhizobium > Bradyrhizobium sp. JR4.3. The sequence goes on from NZ_JBEPQF010000001.1 coordinate 87,962, forward strand.
GTTGATGAGTCCTGCGGCGGCAGCCGACGTTCCAGCGACGCGCTACGTCAAGGGCGCCGGTGTGCATCTGGCGTATCAGACCTATGGCAGCGGTCCGCTCGATATCCTGGTCATGCCCGGCTTCGTGTCGCATGTGGAACGCGCCTGGGAGCATCCCGCGAGCCGGACGTTTCTGGCCTCGCTGATGAAGCTGGGGCGGCTGATCGTATTCGATCGTCGCGGCATCGGGTTGTCCGACCGGGTTGGATCTGCGCCCGGTATCGACCTCACTGCGGAGGATATCGGTACCGTGTTGCGGGCGACGGATTCGCGCCGTGTCGTGCTGTTCGGCGCATCCGAGTGCGGGCCGGCCTGCATCAAATTTGCGGTCGACGAGCCGCGACTCGTGGCCGGACTCATTCTGTTCGGTGCATTGGCCAAGGGCTGCTGGTCGCAGGACTATCCGCACGCGTTGCGCGCCAGCCAGTACGACGCCTGGAGCAAGCACCTCATTGCGCAATGGGGAGGACCGGTAGAGATTGAAACCTTCGCGCCCAGCCTTGCCGGCGATCCCCAGGCCCGCGCCTGGTGGGCGGGGCTATTGCGCGCGGCCTCCAGTCCCGGCGGCATCTCGGCCGTGCTCGAGGCGTTTCGCGACGCCGACGTGCGGCAGCTTTTGCCGCAGATTGCCATGCCGACATTGGTGCTGCATCGTCGGGACGACAAGGCCGTACGGATTGCGGCCGGCCGCGATCTCGCGAGCCGGATCAAAGGTGCGCAATTCGTCGAGCTCGACGGCCATGATCACTGGTTCTTTGCAGGCGATCAGGGACTGGTGCTGGGGGCGATCAGGCGGTTCATTGCTGCGTTACCGCGCGAGCGGCTGCGAGTGCTGTAGCCCGGATGAGCGACGCGACATCCGGGGACGGTCGTCCCGCATGTCGCTGCGCTCATGCGGGCTACGGGATGGGAGCGATCACACCGCCTCGAGCTGATCCGCCGCGCGCTTCTTCTTTGCCTTGGACTGGCTGAGCAGGGGACCTGCCGTCAGCGCCGCCGTATCCGCCACACCCGGATCGCGCGACACCATCGCCGCGACGATCGCGCCGTCGATCAACAGGCCGAGCTGGTGCGCGAGCACGATGGGTTCGTTCGATCCGAGCTCGCCGGCGAGCTTCTCGATATGGCCGAGCACGATCTTCTTGTGCTTCAGCGCGATGTTGCGGAACTGCTTGGCGTCCTTGTCGTGCTCGCCGACCGCGTTGATGAAGGGGCAGCCGTAGAAGCGCTCTTCGGCGAACCAGCTCTTCAGGGCCGGGAAGATGCGCGTGAGTTTGGCTTGCGCGTCGCCGCCGCCTTCTTCCATGGCGCCGATGAACCATTCGCGCCACTGCTTGCCTTCGCTCTCCAGCACCGCGTTGACGAGATTGGTCTTGGAGCCGAACAGTTTATAGAGCGTGGTCTTCGCGGTGCCGGCTTCCGCGATGATTGCGTCGATGCCGGTGGCGTTGATCCCGTTCTTGCAGAACAGATGCGTCGCGGCGTTGAGCAGGCGTCCGCGCGCGGAATCGTCTTCGCTGGTGCCGCTGTGCGGTAAATGAGACATCTTCTTCGACGTCTTCTTGGGTAAGGGCTTGGCCATGGATGCAACTTAATCGCAGCCGCGCTGCATCAGCAAGCCGCATCTGTCCGCGCTGAAAAGATTCGCACGGGAAAGCCCCTCTGCATTGTCTTTGAGCAAACGGTCGCTGATCAATCCGCGGGCAGCGTTCGCTAAGAGGCTCCAATGTTTCGCCTTTTGATTTTGGCCGGCTCTGGCACGCTCCATGCAAGGAAACAGACCGTTCGGTATCCTGCCGATTTCCACTTCTGCCAGGGAGAAGATGATGACTGCCGTCGTTCAGAAGACAGTGCTGACGGGTTGCCTCGCGCCCATCGACAAGAATGGCCTCGAGCAACTGATCGCCAACGGCAAGGCCAATCCGAAGGTCATCAAGACCTTGAAGTGCAAGACGGTCGCGGAAGGAAAATTCCGCCATGCCAACTACATCCGCAATTTGCCGCCCTACATCGTCGACGAGCCGCCGGGGCTTCTGGGCGACGACACTGCGCCCAATCCGTCCGAAGCCTCGCTGGCCGCGCTCGGCTCCTGCCTTGCCGTCGGCCTGCACGCCAACGCCGTGCATCGCGGCTGGATCGTCAACAAGCTCGAGCTCGAGCTCGAGGGTGACCTCAACATTACCGCGGTGTGGGGCACCGGCGACATGTCGGACAAGCCGGTCGGCTTCACCGACGTCCGCGTCAAGGTCGACATGGAATGTGAGGGGATCTCGCCGGACGAGATCAATGCGCTGGTGGCCCATGTGAAGCAATGGTCGCCGGTCGCCAACACCTTCACCCGCCCGGTCAATCTCGAGGTCGGCATCTGAGCTGACGGCAACAGGACAAGGTGCGGAGACGATCATGGGTTCACTGGCTTTATCACGGACCGAAGTTTTGGATCAGCCCGCACCGTCCATTGCAGGAGAGGTGGCGCGAATCGCGCGGGAGCAGCTCGCGCCGCTCGCCGCCGGCATCGACGACGGCTCGGTCTATCCGGCCGAAGTGCTGCGCAAACTTGGCGAGGTCGGTGCCTGGGGCAGTCACATGCCCCACGAAGGTCCCGCCGATTTGCGCTGTGCCATCCAGGCGATGTCGGCGATCGGCGAGGTCTGCGGCAGCACCGCCTTCATGGCGTGGTGCCAGAACACGCTGGTCTGGTACGCCGCCAACTCGACCAACATGAAGCTGGCAAAGCGCTTCGGCGATGCGTTCTCGACCGGCCGCGTGCTCGGCGGCACCGGGCTCTCCAATCCGATGAAGAGCTTTTTCGGCATCGAAAAGCTCAAGCTGAAGGGGCGCAAGGTCGACGGCGGCTACATCGTACGCGGCGCGCTGCCCTGGGTCTCCAATCTCGGCCCCGGCCATTATTTCGGCACCATCTTCGAGCGCGAAGACGAGCCGGGCACTGTCATGTTCCTGGCCGACTGCGCCGATCCCGCGATCTCGCTGACGCCATGCAAGCCGTTCCTCGCCATGGACGGCACCGGCACCTATGGCGTGCAGTTCCGTGACGCCTTCGTGCCTGACGAGCTGATCCTGGCCGATCCCGCCGCGCCGTTCGTCAAGAAGATCCGCGCCGGGTTCATCCTGCTGCAGGCCGGCATGGCGCTCGGGCTCATCAAGGACTGCATCAACATCATGGACGAGGTCGACAACCCGCTCGGCCACATCAACCGCTATTTGCCGCAACAGCCGGTGCACTTCCGCGATCTCGCCGCCGAGCTCGAGGCCGAGACCATGGCGCTGGCGCGCGATCCCTACAATGAAGAGGAGACCTACTGGCGCAAGGTGATCGCGCTCAGGCTTCGCGCCGGCGAGGCCAGCGTCGCGGCGGCGCATGCGGCGATGCTGCATTGTGGCGCGCGCGGCTACCTCAAGTCCCACCGCGCGCAGCGCCGCCTGCGCGAGGCCTATTTCGTCGCGATCGTCACGCCTGCCACCAAGCAGTTGCGCAAGATGCTTGCCGATTCCTGAGTTTTACGAGCCCACCCACCATCTAACCTCAACGGAGAGGCTGCCAATGACGGACGTTCTGATCTCTGCCAGCGAACTTGCCGATCTCTTGAAGACCGAGCCCTGTGTCGTGATCGACACCCGCAACCCCGACGCCTATGGCGCCGGGCACCTTCCCAATGCCGTGAACGTGCATGAGATATTCACGTTTCTTGCGACCTCGACGCCGGAGGGCATGGCCGAGCTGAAGACCAAGTTCGCCGACGCCTTTGGCGGCGCGGGCCTGTCCGGCAAGGAGACCGCCGTGATCTACGAGCAGTCGATGAACTCCGGCTTCGGCCAGTCCTGCCGCGGCTACTACCTGCTCACCATGCTCGGCTATCCCAAGATCAAGGTGCTGCATGGCGGCTTCGATGCCTGGGCTGCCGCAGGTCTTCCGGTGACGAAGGATGTGCCGGCGCCGGCGAAGGCGTCGTTCGGAATCGTGCCTGAAGCGGGCGATATCCTGATCGACGCCAAGACCATGCTGGCGGCGGTCGGCAAGCCGGGCGTCGCCATTCTCGACGTGCGCGACGTCGACGAATGGATCGGCGACAGCTCGTCTCCGTACGGGAAGGATTACTGCCCGCGCAAGGGTCGCATCCCCGGTGCGGTGTGGCTGGAATGGTATCGCATGATGAAGCCAACCGCCGAGGGCCCGCGCTTCAAGTCCAAGGACGAGATTTTGGCGGAATGCGCCACTGTCGGCATCTCGCCCTCCACGCCGGTCTATCTCTACTGCTTCAAGGGCGCGCGCGCCTCGAACACGTTCCTGGCGCTGAAAAACGCCGGCGTGAAGGACGTGCGGATGTATTTCGGCTCCTGGAACGAATGGTCGCGCGATCCGTCGCTGCCGATCGAGCAGGGATTGCCGATCGCATCGGAGGTGACGACCAAGGCGGCGTGATCGCCGCTAACCGAGGGCACGCGGACGGGGCGCGATTCCCAGCGCCTTGATCCGCGAGGCCAGCGTGGTCGGCTTGATATCCAGCATCTCGGCCGCGCCACCGGGGCCGAACACTTTTCCGGCGCAGCCCTCGAGCGCGGCCAGGATGTTGGCGCGCTCGTGATCGCGCATTTCGGATGACGTCATCACAGCGGGCCGTGCGTCAGCCTTCTGCCGCGTGGCGCCAACCGGGGCCTGCGTGCCGGAGGAGTCGGGCAGATCGATCCGCAAACGGCCGTTCTGCGACAGGATCGCAGCGCGCTCGATCACGTTCTGCAGTTCGCGGACATTGCCCGGCCAGTCATAGCGCGTCAGCCGCCGCGCATCGCCTTCCGACAAGCGCAGATTCGATTTCAGCGCCTTGCTCTCGCGGGTCAGAAAATGCTGGGCGAGCAGTGGAATGTCCTCGCGCCGTTCGCGCAGCGGCACCGTCTCGATCGGAAACACGTTGAGCCGGAAATAGAGATCCTCGCGAAAACGGCCGCGCTGCACCTCCTGCTTGAGGTCGCGGTTGGTCGCGGCGATGACGCGGACGTCGACCGCGCGGGTGCGCTCCTGGCCGACCCGCTCGAAATTGCCCTCCTGCAACACGCGCAGCAGCTTGCCTTGCAATTCGAGTGGAATCTCGCCGACCTCGTCGAGGAACAGCGTGCCGCCATCGGCGAGCTCGAAGCGGCCGATGCGGTCGCGCGTCGCGCCGGTGAAGGCGCCGCGGACATGGCCGAAGAACTCGCTCTCGAACAATTCGCGCGGGATCGCGGCGCAATTGACGCGGATCAGCGGCCGGTCGCTGCGGGTGGAATCCTCGTGGATGGCGCGTGCGATCAGCTCTTTGCCGGTGCCGGACTCGCCGGTGATCATCACCGCCGCGCTGGTCGGCGCCACCAGCTTGACCTGGCGCAGCGTCGTCTGGATCGCCTCGCTGCCGCCGATGATGCCGCGCGGATTGGTCTCGATGCGGATCTCTTCCTGGAGATAGGCGTTTTCGAGCTCGAGACGTTCGCGCAGGCGATCGACCTCGGCGAGCGCGGCGTGCAGCTTCTCGTCGGCCTCGCGGCGCTGGCTGACGTCGCGAAACACCACGACGGCGCCGACCACCACGCCGCGGTCGCGGATTGGCGTGGAGGTGTATTCGACCCAGGCCGGCGAGCCGTCCTTGCGCCAGAACACCTCGCCGTCGACCTGGTGCACGGCCCCGTCGCGGAACGCCGCGTAGATCGGGCAATCATGGTTGTGATAGTGCCGCCCGTCATGGTGGGTGTGGTGCATGATGGGATGGATTTCCTTGCCGACCAGCTCCTCGGCAGTCCAGCCCAGCATCCGCTCGGCGGCGGGGTTCACGAAGGTGGTCTTTCCTTCCGCGTTGACGCCGTAAATGCCTTCGCCGGCGGCGCGCAGGATCAGCTGGTTCTCGCGCTCGATGTCCTGGAACACGCGCTCGACCCGCTGCCAGGTCGAGATGCCGCTGCGCATGTGGTCTTCGGCGGCGGCATCGACATTGCGGCGGCGGCGCGCTTCGAGATCGGTCAGGGTGAGCTGGACCAGCGTGCGCCCGTCATGGGGCAGGACGCAGCCGGCATATTCGAGCCGGAGATTTTGCCCGGTGGCATGGCGCGGGTTGAGCGCCGTGGTCCAGTAGGCGCCCTTGTGCAGCACGGCCTGGGTGAACACGGTCAGCGCCGGAAGTTCGCCGGCATGCAGCGTGCTCGCCCTGGTCTGGCGCAGCAGCGCGCGGTCGTAGCCGAGCAGGGCGCAGGCGGCGGGATTGGCATCGACGATCAGGTCGCCGAAGGGGTCGATCAGCAGCGTCGCCTCGACCGAGGATTCGAAGGCCGCGATGCGCGGATCGATGGTCGGGGCCACATCGTCGTGGGCGAGTATCGGCGTCGTTGCCATTACGAAATCTCGTTATTCAACTACGAAATGTCGTTTATCACGAATTTTCGTAATGACCAAGTGTGAGCGAAAGTGCTGCGTCATCAAGGCACTGGTGGGCGCGAAGGTGGTGGCATGCTCCTTGCGTAATTCTCCTCGCAACGACGCGCAGGAGGTCCGATGTCCACTTTCGACAATCCGTTTGATCCCAATCGCAACCTGCGAGCCGGCTGTGCCTGTGGTCAGCATCAATCCGCGGCGGAGCATGAGCAGGCCACCGCGTTGCGCTGTGATCCCGTCGAGAGCGAGGAGAAGCGCTACGAGGGCGTGGTCGCCTCTGCCGTGATGCGCGCGATGTTTCCGCAGGACGTGGCGCGGCGAGCATTCCTGAAGTCGGTCGGGGCCTCCACCGCGCTGGCCGCGCTGTCGCAGTTCTTCCCGCTTCAGACCGCGACCGAGGTTTTTGCGCAGGCCGGCACGCCGGAAAAGAAGGATCTCAAGGTCGGCTTCATCCCGATCACCTGCGCCACGCCAATCATCATGGCGGCGCCGCTGGGCTTCTATGCCAAGCACGGCCTCAACGTCGACGTGGTCAAGACCGCCGGCTGGGCCGTGATCCGCGACAAGACCATCAACAAGGAATACGACGCCGCGCACATGCTGGCGCCGATGCCGCTCGCGATCTCGCTTGGCCTAGGTGCCAACGCGATTCCGTTTGCCGTGCCCGCGATCGAGAACATCAACGGGCAGGGCATCGTGCTGGCGAGCAAGCACAAGGACAAGCGCGACCCGAAGGATTGGAAGGGCATGAAATTCGCCATCCCCTTCGACTATTCCATGCACAATTATCTGCTGCGCTACTATCTCGCCGAACACGGGATCGACCCCGACACCGATGTGCAGCTGCGTTCGGTACCGCCGCCGGAAATGGTGGCAAACCTGCGCGCCGACAACATCGACGGCTTCCTCGCGCCCGACAATATCTGCCAGCGCGCGATCTATGACGGCGTCGGCTTCATGCATCTCTTGTCCAAGGAAATCTGGGACGGCCATCCCTGCTGCAGCTTCGCGGCCAGCCGCGAGTTCATCACGACGGCGCCGAACAGCTTTGCCGCGCTGACGCGCGCGATCGTCGATGCCACGGCCTATGCGTCGAAGGCGGAGAACCGCAAGCAGATCGCGGAAGCTATCGCGCCGGCGAACTACATCAACGCGCCGGTCACGGTGCTGGAACAGGTCTTGACCGGCACCTATGCCGACGGCCTCGGCGGCGTGAAGACGGATGAAAAGCGCGTCGATTTCGACCCGTTCCCCTGGCAGTCTTTCGCGGTGTGGATGCTGACGCAGATGAAGCGCTGGGGCCAGATCAAGGGCGACGTCGACTACAAGGCGATCGCCGAGCAGGTCTATCTCGCAACCGACACCAGGAAGCTGATGACCGAGATGGGCCTGGCGCCGCCGGCCGGCAGCTACAAATCGTTCGCGGTGATGGGCAAGACTTTCGATCCGGCCAAGCCCGAGGATTATTTGGCGGGCTTCAAGATCAGGAAGGCGTCGTGAGCGGCCGCGCTCTCTTTTCACCTCGCCCCGCTTGCGGGGAGAGGTCGGATTGCATCGTTAGATGCAATCCGGGTGAGGGGGACTCTCCGCGAGTTCGTCGCTCACCGAATATGCGGAAGCATGCCCCTCACCCCGACCCTCTCCCCGTAAGAACGGGGAGAGGGAGATGACCACCGCCTCCCTCCGTCTCCGCGCCGGCCTGGTCTCGATCGTGCTGCTCGCCGCCTTCCTGGGCGTCTGGCATCTCGCCGTGCGCTCGACGGCGCCGGTGGCCACGATGAGCGCGGAATACGCCAAGCTGATGGGCCTGACCGCGACCCAGGGCAAATCTGCCATGCCCGGGCCGCTCGATGTCGGCGCAAAACTCTGGGAGCATGTGAGGAGGCCGTTCTACGACAACGGGCCGAACGACAAGGGGCTCGGCATCCAGCTCGGCTACTCGATCGCGCGCGTCGGCACCGGCTATCTGCTTGCCGTGCTCGTCGCCATCCCGCTCGGCTTCCTGATCGGCATGTCGCCGCTGCTAAGTCAGGCGCTCGATCCCTTCATCCAAGTGCTGAAGCCGATCTCGCCGCTCGCGTGGATGCCGCTCGCGCTCTACACCATCAAGGATTCCTCGATCTCGGCGATCTTCGTGATCTTCATCTGCTCGATTTGGCCGATGCTGCTCAACACCGTGTTCGGGGTCGCGAGCGTACGCAAGGAATGGATCAACGTCGCGCGAACGCTCGAGGTCGGAACGCTCAGGCGCGCTTTCACCGTGATCCTGCCGGCGGCAGCACCGACAATCCTGACCGGCATGCGCATCTCGATCGGCATTGCGTGGCTGGTGATCGTTGCGGCCGAAATGCTGGTCGGCGGCACCGGCATCGGCTATTTCGTCTGGAACGAGTGGAACAACCTCTCGATCACCAACGTCATCATCGCGATCCTGCTGATCGGGGTCGTCGGCATGCTGCTCGACCAAATCCTTGCGCGTTTCACGCGCATGGTCACGTTTCCGGAGTAGGGCCGTGACCGAAAAATTCATCTCCATCGAAGCCATCGCAAAGCGCTATCCGGGCGCGGACGGCGCGACGACGGCGGTCTTCGAGAATCTCTGGCTGTCGATGGCGCGTGGCGAGTTCTGCTGCGTGATCGGCCATTCCGGCTGCGGCAAGACCACGGTGCTCAACATCCTCGCCGGCCTCGATGCGCCGAGCGAGGGCGCGGTGATCGTCGACGGGCAGGCCATTTCAGGCACCAGCCTCGACCGTGCCGTCATCTTCCAGAGCCATGCGCTATTGCCCTGGCGCACCGTGCTCGGCAACGTCGCTTACGCCGTGAGCTCGAAATGGCGGAGCTGGGATCGCGCCAAGGTGAAGGCGCATGCGCAGACTTTTATCGATCTCGTCGGCCTGACGGGTTCGGAACACAAGCGACCTTCCGAGCTTTCCGGCGGCATGAAGCAGCGCGTCGGCATCGCGCGTGCGCTCTCCATTACGCCAAAGATGATGCTGATGGACGAGCCGTTCTCGGCACTCGACGCGCTGACGCGCGGCACGCTGCAGGACGAGGTGCGGCGCATCTGTCTGGAGACCGGGCAGACCGCGTTCATGATTACCCATGACGTCGACGAGGCGATCTATCTCGCCGACAAGATATTCCTGATGACCAACGGTCCCGGCGCGGTGCTGGCCGAAGTGGTCGTGAACCCGCTGCCGAGGGACCGCGGCCGCACCGATTTGCACCGCCACCCGTTGTACTACGCGCTGCGCAACCACATCGTTGATTTCCTGGTGACGCGCAGCAAGACTTTCGCGGCCGAGACGCCCGCTCACGATCCGCGCAATGTGCCGGTGGTGCATATCGGCAAGCCCGGACTGACCGTCGCGTCCAGTGGAGACGAGCAACGACAGACCTGGATACCCGGGACGAGTCCCGGGCTGACTGCTTGAAAAAGGAGACCCTGACATGAAACGCGAAGACCTCACCGAGAAGCTGCTCGACATCAAGCGCGAGAAGGGCTGGACCTGGAAACATATTTGCGAGCAGATCGGCGGCTATTCCGAGGTGCTGATAACAGGCGCGATCCTCGGCCAAATGAAATTGACCAAGCCGCAGGCCGCGAACGCCGCTGAACTGTTCGGCCTGACGAAGGCCGAGACCACGATGTTGAACGAGACGCCGATGCGCGGCATGCCGATGCCGCCGACCGATCCCTTGATCTATCGCTTCTACGAACTGGTCATGGTCAACGGTCCGGCCTGGAAGGCGCTGATCGAGGAGGAGTACGGCGACGGCATCATGTCGGCGATCGATTTCGACATGGTGATGGAGCGCCTGCCCAATCCGAAGGGCGACCGCGTCAAGATCACCATGAGCGGCAAATTCCTGCCGTATAAATATTACGGCGCCAGCGGCAACGTGCCGGAGTATGGATTCAAGGAGGGGTGATCGATCCCTCCGTCATTCCGGACGCCGCGATAGCGGCGATCCGGAATCTCGAGATTCCGGGTTCGGTCCTGCGGACCGCCCCGGAATGACAGTGCGTGCGGATGCCGCTTTCGCCTTATTTCCCGGCCTTCACCTCGGCCGCCGCCACCGCGATCAACTCGTTCATCTTGGCCCGAATCGCCTGTTCGGTGATGGCGACGTTCTTCGCGGCGAAATCGGCCATGACCTTGCGCAGGACGTCGGCGTCACCGGCTTCCTCGAAATCGGCCGCGACCACCTCCTTGGCATAGGCCGTGGCGGCATCGCCGGTAATGCCGAGCTTTTCGGCCGCCCACAGCCCGAGCAGGCGGTTGCGGCGGGCTTCCGCCTTGAATTTCTGCTCTTCGTCGAGGGCGAACTTCTTCTCGAAGCCTTCCTCGCGCTTGTCCAACGTGCTCATGCCTTTTCCAATTCCCTGCTGACTGGACCCGGCCGGCCCTCGTTGCGAGAGCCCCGGTGCATGCCTAGATAGGGGGCACGAATCGGCAAAACAACGAGCCGTTAAGCCGCAGGCAAGGCGGTATAAGTTTGATGCCGGACGCCCGGATCGATTGTGCTTGGACAGCCAATCGGATAGGTTGCCTCAGGCTGGGTTCCCGTTCTGTTTCTAGGGGTTCCGGGCCGTTCACGGCAGCTCCGCTGTGGGTCGTAGTCTCGTCAACCGGAGCACACCAAATACATGGATTTCAACAAAACACGGTACATCCCCATGAGCCGTCGGCGTCGCATTTATGAAGGCAAGGCAAAGGTTCTTTACGAAGGCCCGGAGCCCGGTACCCTGATCCAGCACTTCAAGGATGACGCCACCGCGTTCAATGCGAAAAAGCATCAGGTGATCGAGGGCAAGGGTGTCCTCAACAACCGGATCTCGGAGTACCTGTTTCAGCACCTCAACGACATCGGGGTGCCGACCCATTTCATTCGCCGCCTCAACATGCGCGAGCAGTTGATTCGCGAAGTCGAGATCGTGCCGCTGGAAGTGGTAGTGCGGAACGTTGCCGCCGGCTCGCTGTCGCAGCGCCTCGGCATCGAGGAGGGCACGCAGCTGCCCCGTTCGATCATCGAGTTCTATTACAAGAACGACCAGCTCAACGACCCCATGGTGTCGGAAGAGCACATCACCGCTTTCGGCTGGGCGACACCGCAGGAGATCGACGACATCATGGCGCTTGCCATCCGTGTCAACGACTTCCTCACCGGTCTCTTTCTCGGCATCGGCATCCGCCTCGTCGACTTCAAGATGGAGTGCGGCCGGTTGTTCGAGAACGACATGATGCGGATCATCGTCGCCGACGAGATTTCTCCGGATAGCTGCCGTCTGTGGGACATCAAGTCGAACGAGAAGCTCGACAAGGATCGTTTCCGCAGGGATCTCGGTGGGCTCCTCGAGGCCTATACCGAAGTCGCCAAGCGTCTCGGCATTCTCATGGAGAACGAGCGTCCTGCGGGCTCCGGCCCGGTGCTGGTGAAGAGCTAAGAGGGATCTGACGTGAAGGCACGTGTTACCGTGACGTTGAAAACGGGCATCCTCGATCCGCAGGGCAAGGCGATCGAGGGTGCGTTGAAGTCGCTCGGCGTCGACGGCGTCGCCAGCGTTCGCCAGGGCAAGGTGTTCGATATCGAGCTCGCGGGCGCGGACAAGGCCAAGGCGGAGGCGGCGTTGAAGGACGCCGCCGACAAGCTGCTGGCGAACACCGTGATCGAGAATTATCGGGTCGAGCTGATCGGGTGAACGGGATGGCTCACAGCCACCCGACCCGACGAAAACGCCAGTACAGCGCCCCGCACGAGACCAGCATCACGCCGAGCAGCATGTAGTAGCCGTACTCCCAGTCCAGCTCCGGCATGTGCTTGAAGTTCATGCCGTAGATGCCGGCAAGTGCGGTCGGGATCGCGATGATCGCGAGCCAGGAGGCAAGTTTCTTGGAGACCGCCGTCTCCTGGGCCTGGCCGACCAGCAGGCTCGCTTCGAAGGCGAAGGCCAGCACCTCGCGCATCGAATCGATCCGCTCCTGGATGTTCCTGACGTGGTCGGTGACGTCGCGGAACAGCGGCTGCATCGTCGCGCGCACCATCGCCAGCTCGTCATGCTCGAGCCGGCGGCAGACCTCGACCAGAGGGCCGATCGCGGTCCGGAGCCGCAAGAGGTCGCGGCGCAGCATATAGAGCCGCTCGATCTGCGCCTTGCTGATCGCCTTGGAGAGCACGTCATCCTCGATGCTCTCGACCTCTTCGTGAATGCTCTCGAGCACGGGCGAGTAGTTGTCGACGATAAAATCGAGAATGGCGTAGAGGATGTAGTCCTCGCCGCGCGCGAGCGCTCGCGGGCAGCTTTCGCAGCGTTCGCGCACCGGCGTGTAGGACGTCGACGCGCCGTGGCGCACCGAGACCAGATAGCCTTCGCCGACGAAGATGTGCGTCTCGCCGAAGGCGATCCGGCCCTCGATCAGTTGCGCCGTGCGCGCCACGATGAACAGGGCCTCGCCATATTGCTCGATCTTCGGTCGCTGATGGGCATGGTTGGCGTCCTCGATGGCGAGCTCGTGCAGGTCGAACTGCTTCTGCACCGCGCTGAGCAGCGCCATGTCGGGCTCGTGCAGCCCGATCCAGACCACGTGGCCGGGTTTCGCCCGCCAGCTCGAGGCCTCACTGATGGCGATATTGGCGACGCGCCGACCGTCGACATAGGCACCGGCCGCGATGACGCCCTCGGTGGACACCGGCTCGGAGAGGGATGCGGGCAGCGAGGGGACATTCATGGCTTTGATCCCGGGCGAATCGATCGGCCGAATGGCGGGCTATGGCCTGTGCACAACGCTCGCGAGCAAGGCTAGCACTGGTAAATTCCCCGTCAAATAGTTATGTCTGCTGCCGATTTGGCAGCCGTGCCAGCCCCATTCAATCCTCGTTCGGAACCTCTGCCATGAAAGCCGCCATCCTCGTCTTTCCCGGAATCAACCGCGAGCGCGACATGGCGCGTGCCTTGAGGCTGATCTCGGGCAGCGATCCCACAATGGTCTGGCATGCCGAGACGTCGCTACCTGATGGTACCGACCTCGTGGTGGTGCCCGGCGGGTTCTCCTATGGCGATTACCTGCGCTGCGGCGCGATTGCGGCGCGGGCGCCGGTGATGGACGCGGTGCGCGATTATGCGGCCAAGGGCGGCCTCGTGCTCGGCGTCTGCAACGGATTTCAGATCCTCTGCGAGTCCGGTCTCTTGCCCGGCGTCCTGATGCGCAATGCGCGGCTGAAATTCATCTGCCACGACGTGCATCTCCGCGTCGAGCGCTCCGACACGCCGTTCACGCGCGGCTACAATGCGGGGCAGGTGATCCGCGTGCCCATCGCGCATGGTGAGGGCAATTATGCGGCGGACGCGGAGACTATCAAGCGGCTCGAAGGCGAGGGTCGCGTGCTGTACCGCTACTGCTCGGCCGACGGCACGATCGACGATGTCAGCAACATCAATGGCGCCGCGCAATCCATCGCCGGCATCGTGAACGACAAGGGCAACGTGCTCGGCATGATGCCGCATCCGGAAAACCACGTCGAAGACATCATGGGCTGCACCGACGGCCGCGGTCTGTTCGCTGGCCTCACCGCGCATCTGGAAAAAGCCGCGTGATTGCGTTCGTGCTGAAGCGGCTGCCGGCCGCTGTCGCCGTCGTTGCGTTCGCGACAGCCGCGCTCGCGCAGGATTTCCCCAAGCGTCCCGTCACCATGATCGTGCCGTTCGCGGCTGGCGGCACCTCCGACGTGATCGCGCGCACCGTTGCCGAGCAGATGGGCATCGCGCTCGGCCAGACCATCGTGATCGAGAACGTCGCCGGCGCCGGCGGATCGACCGCACTGGCGCGTGCCTCCCGCGCCGAGCCCGACGGCTACACCATTGCGATCGGCAATGCCGGTACCAACGCCGCGACTTATACGATCTATCCAAAACTGCCGTTCACGCCGGACTCCTTCGTGCCGATCGCCATGGTGGCGAAGACGTTCGGCATCATCGCCGTGCGCAAAGATTTTCCGGCAAAGGACCTGAAGGAGTTCATCGCCTACGCCAAGGCGAATCCGGGCAAGATCAATCTCGGCCATGCCGGCGTCGGCTCTTCGAATTACCTGATCTGCAAGAGCTTCGTCACAGCCGCCGAGATCGACGCGACGCTGGTCGGCTATCGCGGCGCCGCGCCCGCGCTCACCGACGCGATCGGCGGCCAGATCGACGGCGTCTGCGATGCGGCAGCCTCCGTCTCGCAGTCGATCAACGAGAAGCTGGCGCGCGGGCTCGTGGTCGGCTCGACCGTCCGGCTCGCCACAGTGCCGGACCTGCCGACGTCGGCCGAAGCCGGCCTGCCCGAATTCGAGGCGCAGGGCTGGAACGGCCTGTTCGCGCCCAAGGGCACCCCGCCGGCGATCATCGCCAGGCTGAATGCCGCCGCGCGTACGGCCGTGGAAACCGACGCGGTGAAGAAACGGTTCGCCGACCTTTCGACCGTGGCACCCGATCCCGACGAGCACACGCCCGAGGTGCTGCAGAAGCTCGTGACGCGCGACGTCGAGAAGTATCGCAAGATGCTGGCGGACGACGCCAAGTAATAGCTAGCATCGTTTCAGCCGTTCCGTCGGCATCGTCATCGCGGCGACGCCCGCCATGACCAGCACCAGGCCCAGCGCCAGGTTCGAGGGCACGCTCTCGCCGAGCAGCAGCACGGAGAGGCCGACGCCGATCGGGATGCGCAAATAGCCTTGCGCGTTCGTGGTCAGCGTGCCGAGCCGTCCCAGGCACATGTAGAACAGCATCAGCCCCAGGGCGCTGGAGACGATGCCCATGACGATGGTGGCTGTGATCGCGGTCGGCGTCGGGTGCAACGTCCAGGGCTGGTCGATGATCAGTGAAGGCGGCAGCAGCACGAGGCCGCCGAACAGCAGCGAGCCGGCCGCCACCACCATCGGATCGTATTCGGACAGCCGCAGGCCGAAGATCGTGGCGCAGGCGAACGAGATGGTGGCGAGCAGGATGGCGATCTCCGCCACGATCTCGCTCCCGAAGCCGCGCAGCGCATCAAGGCCGACGATGACGATGGTGCCGGCAAGGCCGAGAATCGCGCCCAAGAGCTTCAGCAGCGTTGCCGGCTCGTGCCGCGTGATCAGCGAGGTGATCAGGAAGGCGAAGATCGGCGTGGTCGAGGCCAGCACCACCGTGTTCGACGCCGGCACATATTGCTGAGACCAGGTGATGATCAGGAACGGAAAGGTCGAGTTGATCAATTGCTGGGTCGCGAACAGCTTCCAGGCCTTCGCATCGGTCGGAATCCTGACGCCGCGCATCCACAGGATCGCGAACAGGAAGGCGGCCGCGATCAGCGAGCGCGCCGAGATGAAGGTCACAGGCGGGATCGTATCCAGCGCGAGCTTGGCCAGCGGATAGGTTGAGCTCCAGCAGCAGGCCAGCGCGACCAGCAGCGCATAGTCACGCCAGTTGCGCGCGCTGGTGGCGGGCATGGACGGCAGCGGCGAGGCCGAGGCGCGACCCGTCGGCGGTGTGCTCTGCGGCACCTTGGTGTTGCTCCCGGCGCGACAGCGCTGGACCCAAGTCTGGGCGACGGGGCGCCAAAAGGGAAGGCGGCGAGCTATGCGTTTGGCTGTGGTGCCGGCTTCCGCTTCACCCGCTTGATCGTGCCGGAGAAGGTGAACAGGGGCCGCCCGCCTGATGTCAGCTTGCCGCGCAGGAAGATCAACGAGCCGCCGGCGCGGGAGACCTCGCCGACGCATTCGATCAGCTCGCCTTCGCGTGCCGCGTCGAGGAAGTCGCAGGCGAAATTGGTGGTCACGGCCGGCCCATCCAGCTCGTGGGTGGCGATCGCGAACAGGCAATAGTCGGAGAATGCCATGAAGCAGCCGCCATGGACGTTTCCGGAGCCGTTGAGGTGCTTCTTCTCGACCCGGAACGCCGAGCGGACGCTGCCGTCGTCCTCGATCCTGTGCCAGAACGGGCCGATATGGCTCTCAAAACTGTCGCGAATCCAGGTTCGCCAGCCCTGGAATTCCCCATCGGTGGCGACGTGGAGGTCGGGGCGGCGGGGCGGGGGCGCTTTGGTCAATTCGTGCAAGGAAATGGGCCTTCAATTGCGAGTCGTTTGCCCTTAAATCCGATCTGTCCACGCTGTGCAATTCCTGTTCCCGCAGCCCCCGGCCGCAAAACGTGGGACAGCGGGAAAATGCGCCATAAAGGGCTTTTCCAAGCCGTCCGATGTTCCTAAGAACGGCCCACCGCCGTCGAAAGCCTCGAATCCATGAAGAACGAACCCAAGATCACTCCCGAGCTTATTGCCGCCCACGGGCTCAAGCCGGACGAGTATGAGCGCATTCTGAAGCTGATCGGGCGGGAGCCAACTTTCACCGAGCTCGGCATCTTCTCGGCGATGTGGAACGAGCACTGCTCGTACAAATCCTCGCGCCTCCATCTGAAGGGCCTGCCGACCAAGGCGCCCTGGGTGATCCAGGGCCCGGGCGAGAATGCCGGCGTGATCGACATCGGCGACGGCCAGGCCGTGGTCTTCAAGATGGAGAGCCACAACCACCCGAGCTACATCGAGCCGTACCAGGGCGCGACCACCGGCGTCGGCGGCATCTTGCGCGACGTCTTTACGATGGGCGCGCGCCCGATCGCCTGCCTCAATGCGCTGAGCTTTGGCGCACCGGAGCATGCCAGGACGCGGCATCTCGTCTCCGGCGTCGTCGCCGGGGTCGGCGGCTATGGCAATTCCTTCGGCGTGCCGACGGTCGGTGGTCAGGTCCGCTTCCACACCCGCTATGACGGCAACATTCTCGTCAACGCGATGGCGGTCGGCCTCGCCGATACCGACAAGATCTTCTATGCGGCCGCCTCCGGCGTGAACATGCCGATCGTCTATCTCGGCTCCAAGACCGGCCGCGACGGCATCCACGGCGCCTCGATGGCCTCGGCCGAGTTCGACGACAAGTCCGAAGAGAAGCGTCCGACCGTGCAGGTCGGCGATCCCTTTGCCGAGAAGCTGCTGTTAGAGGCCTGTCTCGAGATCATGGAGAAGGGCTGCGTTATCGCGATCCAGGACATGGGCGCGGCGGGTCTGACCTGTTCGGCGGTCGAGATGGGCGCCAAGGGCGATCTCGGCGTCGATCTCGATCTCGATGCGGTGCCGACGCGCGAGATCGGCATGAGCGCCTACGAGATGATGCTCTCGGAGAGTCAGGAGCGCATGCTCATGGTGCTCAAGCCCGAGAAGGAGAAAGAGGCCGAGGCGATCTTCAAGAAGTGGGGCCTCGATTTCGCCGTGGTCGGCTACACCACGCCGAGCAAGCGCTTTGTGGTCAAGCATGGCGGCGACGTCATGGCCGATTTGCCGATCAAGGAACTCGGCGACGAGGCGCCGCTCTATGACCGCCCGCATGTCCCCTCCGCCGCTTTGCCTGTCGTGCATGCGCGCGAAGTGGCGGCGCCGATGAGTCTCGGTGCCGCGCTCGAAAAGCTGATCGGCACGCCCGACATGTGCAGCAAGCGCTGGGTCTGGGAGCAGTACGACCACGTCATTCTCGGCAACACCATGCAGCGTCCCGGCGGCGATGCCGCGGTGGTGCGCGTGCAGGACGGCCCGAAGGGCCTGGCGCTGACCGTCGACGTGACGCCGCGCTATTGCGAGGCCGATCCTTATCAAGGCGGCATGCAGGCCGTGGCGGAAGCCTGGCGCAACATCACTGCGGTCGGCGGCAAGCCGCTTGCGATCACCGACAATCTCAATTTCGGCAATCCCGAGCGGCCCGAGATCATGGGCCAGTTCGTCGGCTGCCTGAAGGGCATCTCGGAAGCCTGCCGCACGCTCGACTTCCCGGTCGTCTCCGGCAATGTCTCGCTCTACAACGAGACCAACGGCCGCGCGATCCTGCCGACGCCCTCCATCGGCGGCGTCGGCCTGCTCGACGACTTCACCAAGTCGGCCTCGCTCGCCTTCAAGGCCGAAGGCGAGGCGATCCTCCTGATCGGCGAAACTCACGGCTGGCTCGGTCAGTCCGTTTACCTGCGCGACATCTGCGGTCGCGAGGAGGGGGCGCCGCCGCCGGTCGATCTCGCAGCCGAGAAGCGCAACGGCGACTGCGTGCGCGGCATGATCCATGCGGGCACTGCGACCGCCGTGCACGATCTCTCCGACGGCGGTCTTCTGATCGCGCTGGCCGAGATGGCGATGGCGAGCGGCATCGGCGCAAAGCTGCTGGCGGCGCCGACCGCGTTGGTGCCTCAGGCCTATTGGTTCGGCGAGGACCAGGCGCGCTATCTCGTCACCGTGCCTGAGACGGAAGCCGGCCGCGTGCTCGCCAAGATGCGCGGCTGCGAGGTGCCCTGCGTGCGGATCGGTACCACCGGCGGCGACGCGATCGCGATCGCGGGCGAAGCGCCTGTTGCGATCGACACGCTCAGGGCATCGTTCGAGCGCTGGCTGCCGGAGTATATGGGCGGGAAAGCGGCCTGAGGCGCTGAACCGGTAGCCCGGATGAGCGAAGCGACGTCCGGGTCTTTGTCGTGAGGTTTCCCGGATATCGCTACGCTCATCCGGGCTACGGGTATCGTGCCTCACAGCACGTGCGAGGCCCCCGGAATCTTCCGCAAGCCCGCCGTCAGTCCCCAGCTCAGGATCACCGTGAGCACGAAGCCGATCGTGGCTTTCACGATCGCAGGCCAGCTGTAGTCGTACAGCGCGTACTGGATCCACAACGCGATCGGGTAGTGCACCAGGAAGATGCCGTAGGCATCCGCCTGCATGCGGTCGAGCAGGTTCGGGCCCGGCGACTTCTGGTGCAGGAAGAAGGCGAGGATCGCGAGCAGGATCGAGCCTGAGAACAGCACGAAGAACGTGCCGTAGATCGCCTGATACCAGTGCGGCTGCGGGTCTGGATTGCCCAGAACTTCGCGCTTGATGTAGATCATGCCCCACATCAGGCAGTAGGGGATCAGCGTGGCGATCACCCAGAGCCAGCGTTGTTTCGGCAACTGGCCGCCGGCGCTGAGGATGCCGCGATCGAAGTTCGCCGCTCCAACGCTGACGCCGATGAAGAAATAGGCGAAGTAGAGCAGGATGCGGCTCGCCTGCACCGAGAACGGCCCGAGCTCGAACCATTTGCTTCCGCCGAAATAGAGCAGCGCCGGCACGTAGGCGATTGTCGTCACGACGACGAGCAGCAGCCAGAATACGGCCGGCTGGTCGAATCCGCGTAGCGACACGCGGTTGCCCGGGTCGACCAGATGCGCGGAGACCCGGTAGAGCAAGCTCGCGGTCAGGTCGAACGCCAGCAGCACCCACACGAACCAGATCGGGCCGCTCGGCCACGGGCCAACCGTGATCGTCTTCCACCAGAACGCCGTGAAGCTCAGCCCGGGATCGTGCCGCAGTGCGATCGCGTAATAGGCGAGGGGAATCACGGTGAACGCCGCGATCGCGAACGGCAGCCCGAGCCGCAACAGGCGGTCGCGGAGAAAAACTGACGGCGCCTTGCGCGCGATGCCCGGCCAGGTGAACAGTCCTGACAGGAAGAAGAACATGGCCATGAAGAAGCTGTCGGTGGCCAGCACGACGATGTCGAAGCCGATCCAGGACGCCGGATCGGTGTGCCCGAAATAGGTGTAGGGAATGACGGCGTGGTGCAGCAGCACCACCAGCGTGAGGAAGGTGCGGGCGCGATCGAGCGACAGATTGCGCGCCTTGGCCTTCGGCACCGCGTGCGCCTCTGCTCCGATCGTCGCTGAATGTGACATCGTCATCGTGGCCGCCCCGGTCGCGCTTTCCGTCCCGGCCGGACTTTGCCGCCGGGAACCGGATTCAGCAAGGGTCGTTTGGGACGCCCGCAGGTCTCGAGACCGCTAGGAACCAGTTCCCTGCGACGAAGTTAGCGTTCGCCAAAAGGGCTTGGGACCGCGGCAAGCGGTACAATTTCGGAGCTGGCGATGACGATCCTGAAATGGGCGCTGATCTTCCTACTTGTCTCGATCGTGGCCGGCGTGCTCGGCTTCACCGGCATCTCGGCCGCTTCCGCCGACATCGCCCGCTTCCTGTTCTACGTGTTCGTCGCGATTTTCCTGGTGCTGCTGATACTCGGGCTCACGATATTCAGGGCGTAGCGGGGCTCGCGTCAGCATTCCCAGTCGTCGTGCCCGGGCTTGCCGTCTTCGCTGAAGCTACGCCGGCCCAACACCCGTAGCCCGGCGAAGCCTTGGCGGAGCCGGGTCCCGGGCATCCACGTCCTGTGTATCCGCGGCAGCCAAGAACGTGGATGGCCGGGACAAGCCCGGCCATGACAGCAGGCCCTATGTGGGCTTACCCCACTTCCTCGATCTTCACCTTGTCCGGATAGAAGGCGAGATGGCCCGAAATCTCGGTCATCGCGGGGAAGGGCGCCTCATAGGTCCAGATCGCGTTGTCCAGCGTCTTGCCGTCGGCCTTGACGCTGTAATAGCTCGCATCCCCTTTGTAGGGGCAATGTGTGACGCGGTCGGTGCGCTCCAGCAGCGCCATATTGGCGTCCTGTCGCGGCACATATTGCACCGCCGGATATTTCGCCTCTTTCAGCGTCAGCGCCTTGGTGGTCTCGGCGATCACGATATCGCCGGCCGTGACGCGGACGCGCCGGGGATTTGGGGTAATGGTGATGGGGTGGTCGGGCCCTGGAAGCTTCATGATTTCACGCCTTTTTCGATCACTCTGCCGCGCGCGGCACTTTGTCGTGGCTTTATCCAGATCGGATCACCGATATAGTGCCGGAAGGCGTGACGTAGAAGGCCGTTCACGCTAAGTTTGGGCCCGCCGGCAAGTTTGGCTTTGCAGATCCGGACCCCGGCAGCGATTCGACGACAAGGCTGATTGCAGCCGAGACAGGAGCACGACCCGAATGCCAATGGACGCCCACGATATCGAGGCGATGATCAAGGCGGCGATCCCCGATGCCGAGGTGACCATCCGTGACCTCGCCGGGGACGGCGATCACTATGCCGCGACCGTGATCTCGGAAACCTTCCGCGGCAAGTCCCGCGTCCAGCAGCACCAGATCGTCTATCAGTCCCTGCGCGGCCAGATGGGCGGCGTGCTGCATGCGCTGGCGCTGCAAACCGGTGTGCCGGGCGCCTGATCTGCTCGTGACGGGGGGATGACGATGGCTGCGGACAATCCGCGCGGCGCGATGTTTCGCGTCATCCTGCCAAACCAGCACAGCCGCGTCACCAATGCCGAGCTGTTCTTCGACCTGGTCTTCGTCTTCGCGATCACGCAGGTCTCGCACACATTGCTGCACCATTTCACGCCGCTCGGTGCGGTGCATGTCGCGGTGCTGTTTCTCGCGGTATGGTGGGTGTGGGTCTACACCGCCTGGGTCACCAACTGGCTCGATCCCGAGCTGACGCCGGTCCGCATCCTGATCTTCCTGATGATGCTGGGCGGCCTCGTGCTGTCGACGACGATCCCTACCGCCTTCGAGGGGCGGGGCCTGTGGTTTGCGATCGCCTACGCAACGATGCAGGTCGGCCGCACCGCCTTCTGGATGTTCGCAACGCCGCGGCATCGAACTGCGGTCCGGCACAATGCGATCCGCATCCTGACCTGGCTCTCGGTCTCCGCGATCTTCTGGATCCTCGGCGGCCTCACCCATGACGAGGCGCGGCTGTGGTTCTGGATCGTGGCACTGACGATCGAATACATCTCGCCGGCGGTGCGCTTCTGGGTCCCCAAGCTGGGCTTCTCGTCGGTCGAGGCCTGGGCAGTCGAGGGCGGCCACATGGCCGAGCGCTGCTCGCTGTTCGTCATCATCGCGCTTGGCGAGGCCGTCGTCGTCAACGGCGCGACCTTTGCCGAGCTGGACTGGACCGCGGACAACATTCTGGCCTTCGTCTCTGCGTTGGTCGGCAGCATCGCGATGTGGTGGGTCTATTTCCACAAGGGCGCCGAGGCCGGCGCCGAGCGCATCTCGAAATCCGCCGAATCCGGCCGGTTGGCGCGGCTCGCCTACACCTACCTGCATATGCCGATCGTCGCTGGCATCATCCTGACCGCGGTCTCCGACGAGCTCGTGCTGAAGCATCCGGTCGGGCATTCAGATATCAGGACCATCGTCAGCACGATCGGCGGTCCCTTGCTGTTCCTGGTCGGCACCATCCTGTTCAAGCACGCGATCCGCGGCTTCCTCCAGCTCTCGCACGGGATCGGCATCATCGCGCTCGCGGCGCTGTCGTGGTTTGCCGCCGAGCTGTCCCCGCTATGGCTGTCGGTCGCCGCGACGGTGATCATGATCGTTGTTGCGGTGTGGGAGTCGGTCTCGCTGGGATCGACGCCGGAAGAAGCCGAGGAGCATCAGAGCACGGACCGCGGTAGCGCCTGACTTGAACGCCTCGTCCTTCGAGACGACCGCTCCGCGGTCTCCTCAGGATGAGGCTAATCAGCGCCGGTGCCCGTCGAAACTGCTGCCACGGATACCGTCCTCATCCTGAGGAGCCCGCCTAAGGCGGGCGTCTCGAAGGATGCGCCGCAGGAAACGGAGGAATTTCTACTCCGCCGCCTCCAGCGCGTGCACCGAGAACATCTTCGCGGCATCGGTCCAGCTCTCACGCACACGCCAGCCCGCGCCCTGCGCCAGCGCGGCAAAACGCTCGAGGCTGTATTTGTAGCTGTTCTCGGTGTGGATGCTCTCGCCCGCGCGGAACGAAAAGCTGGTGCCGAGCAGGCGCACGGTCTGGCTCTTCTTGCTGATCAGGTGCATCTCGATGCGGTGCCGCTCGCGATTGTAGATCGCGCGATGGGTGAAGGCGGAGAGGTCGAAATTGCCGCCGAGCTCGCGGTTGATCCGCACCAGCACATTGAGGTTGAAGCGCGCGGTGACGCCGGCGGCATCGTTATAGGCGTCGTGGAGCAGACGCTCCTCCTTCTCGAGGTCGGCGCCGATGATCATCTGCGCACCCCCGCCCAGGATGGCGCGCGCGCTCTTCAGGAAGGCCTGCGCTTCATGCGGCTCGAAATTGCCGATCGTCGAGCCCGGGAAGAACCCGACCTTGGGCATCGTCGCCACCGCCTTGGGCAGCTCAAACGGCGTGGTGAAGTCGGCTGCCACCGGGTAGATGCCGAGTGACGAAAAATCCCGCTTCAGGCCGTTTGCCTGCGCCGTCAGGAAGTCGCCGGAGATGTCGACGGGCACATAGGCCGCGAACTTGCAGTGATTGAGCAGCAGGCGGACCTTTGTGGTCGCGCCCGCGCCGAATTCGACGAGGGCCGCGTGCTCCGGAATGAGCTTTGCGATCTCGCTGCCGCGCTCCTTCAGGATCGCAAGCTCCGTGCGCGTCGGGTAATATTCCGGCAGCCGTGTGATCGCTTCGAACAGTTCAGATCCGGCCGCATCGTAGAAATATTTCGGCGACAGCTTTTTAGGCTGCTGCGAGAGGTCCTCGATGGCCTCGCGGGCAAAGGCGGTGGTCTGCTCGTCGGGAAGATGGGCTTCGGCCAAAGCGCTAGCGTGCACATTCATGATACTCTCCTGAACGCGCTGTCCGGCGCGCATTTGTCGTCGGATGAGACTTTTACTCGTAGTCGGCGAGCCGCAGTCCCGTGAATTGCCAGCGGTGGTGCGGATAAAAGAAGTTGCGATAGGTAATACGGCTGTGCCCCTCCGGGGTTGCAAGCGAAGAGCCGCGCAGCACCAGCTGGTTGACCATGAACTTGCCGTTGTATTCGCCGAGCGCGCCTTCGATGGCGCGATAGCCGGGGTAAGGCGAGTAGGACGATCGCGTCCACTGCCAGACGATGCCGAAGGCATCGTTGAACTGGCCCGCGCGGGCCGCGACCTCCCACTCCATCTCGGTCGGCAGATGTTTTCCGGCCCAGCGCGCAAAGGCGTCAGCCTCGTAATAGCTGACGTGGCAGACGGGCGCGTCAGGCTCGACCGGCTTGAGGCCGGCCAGCGTCATCACATGCCATTGGCCGTCGATCTCGCGCCAATGGCCGGGGGCGTCCCAGCCCTCGTTGTTGACGGCTGCAAAACCGTCCATCAGCCACAGCGTTGCGGTCCGGTAGCCGCCGTCGCGCATGAAGGCGAGCCATTCGCCATTGGTGACGAGATTGCGTGCGAGCTTGACCGGGCCGACGAGGGCGCGATGCGCCGGCTTCTCGTTGTCGAAATGAAAACTGTCATCCACGTGACCGACGGTGTGGATGCCTTCGTTCAGCGTCAGCCAATCCTCACTGGCCGGCGTCGCGGCCGGGAAGCGCCAGTCCGGATCATAGGCCGGCGGGATCGGGTTCTGCGCGAAAGCGTGCAGGATGTCAGTGACCATCAATTCCTGATGCTGCTGCTCGTGATTGAGGCCGACCTCGACCAGCGGCGCGATCTCGCGAAGCTTGTCCTCGCCGGCGTCGCGGAAGAATTTCACGACGGCAGCGTCGACGTATTTTCGATAGGCGCCGACCTGATCGGCGCTCGGGCGGGTGATGTCGCCGCGGTGATTGCGGGAATGGCGCGGACCGGCGCTGACGTAATAGGAATTGAACAGGAAAGCGAAGTCAGGGTGAAAGGGCTGGTAGCCCGCACAGTGCTCGCCGAGCACGAACTGCTCCCAGAACCAGGTGGTGTGCGCCCGGTGCCATTTCGTCGGGCTCGCGTCCGGCATGGACTGGATCTGCTGGTCCTCCGGCGACAGCGGCGCGGCCCTGCGCTCGGTCTCGTCGCGGACGGTGAGAAACGCGTCCTCCAGCCTCTGGGCAAGGCCGCCCAAATCGGCCGACGGTGACGGGGCGGGGGCCGTAGCGGAGGCTTGTTTCGTCACGTTTTTCTCCAGACAGGACAAGAGAACGTTGTTGGCGTTGCCGGGTTCCAAAACGCCGGGTTCGTCCTAGATAGGGGCTCCGTGACGGTATGAAAGTCCTCCCTGGCGATGATATTCGTGGCATCATGCAATGGGCCGGTGGTGCCGAGAGCGGTCCCTCAGGGGCCGCTCGCCGCCATTTTACTTTGGATGCACAACGGTTTGGGCTACATATATACCCAGGTATCGGGTTAGATCGGTGGAGCCAGCCCGAAGCGATTGGAGTGGGCTCCGCCCCATAAGGACACGGATATGAGCATCGAGGAATTCATCGCCAACGAAGTGAAGTCGAACGACGTGGTTCTGTTCATGAAGGGCACACCGCAATTTCCGCAATGCGGGTTCTCCGGCCAGGTCGTCCAGATTCTCGACCACATCGGCGTCGGCTATAAGGGCCTCAACGTTCTCGAATCCGCCGAACTGCGCAACGGCATCAAGGACTATTCGAACTGGCCGACCATTCCGCAGCTCTATGTGAAGGGCGAGTTCGTCGGCGGCTGCGACATTGTCCGCGAGATGTTCCAGGCTGGTGAATTGCAGCAGCTCTTCTCCGAAAAGGGCGTCGCTGTCGCGGCCTGATACATGACCCAGCTGACGCGCCGGATCGGCGGCGCGGAGCTCAAGGTCATCGTTGCTGACATCACCACGCTGAGCGTTGACGCCATCGTCAACGCGGCCAACACGTCGCTCCTGGGTGGGGGCGGCGTGGATGGCGCGATCCATCGGGCGGCCGGGCCCGAGCTTCTCGCCGAGTGCCGGAAGCTCGGAGGATGCCCGACCGGCGATGCCAAGATCACCAAGGGCTACCTTCTCCCTGCGCGCCATGTGATCCATGCGGTCGGCCCGGTCTGGCACGGGGGCACTCGCGGCGAGGCAGAGGCGCTGGGCTCCTGTTATCGCCGTGCGCTCGAGCTCTGTGAGGCCAATCAGCTGACGTCCGTGGCGTTCTCCGCGATTTCGACCGGGGTTTACGGCTTTCCGGCCGACCAGGCCGCGAAGATTGCGGTCCATGCGACCATTGAAGCCCTGCAGGCCGCGCCGCTGGTCGTCGACGTCATATTTTGTTGTTTCTCGGAAAAGAGCGCGGCTCTGCACGCGGACGTTTTGGCGCGGTATGGCGGCCCTTGTGCCTGATGACGCGGTCGGTACACTCCGCCGGGCCATGTTCCGGGGAGGGGATATGATTTCACAGTCTGGACTGCGCGCGCTGGTCTGCGCCGCGCTTGTATCGTTGGGTACGATGTCGTTCGCGCGGGCGGAGGGCACCTACGAGATTCCGGCCGGCGCGCATTTCAACCAGGACAAGCTCGCCAAAGTCACCGAGTTCTTCAAGAACGAGGTCGCGACCGGCAAGATCGCCGGCGCAAATGTGCTCATCAAGCAACATGGCAAGCCGGTCTACCACGAAGTCTTCGGCGTGCAGGACGCGGTCAGCAAGGCGCCGATCACCGACAAGACGATCTTCCGCCTGTTCTCGATGAGCAAGGCGATCACGTCCGTCGTCGCAGTGAAGTTGATCGAGGAAGGTACGATCAAGCTCGACGATCCCGTCTCGAAATACATTCCGTCCTTTGCCAATGTGAAAGTCGGCGTCGAGAAGAAAGCCGAGGACGGCACCAAGTCGCTCGAGCTCGTGCCGCCGAACCGGCCGATGACGGTGCACGATTTGATGACGCACACCTCGGGCGTCACCTACGGCTTCTACGGCGACAGCCTGGTCCGCAAGGCCTATCGCGAAGCCAACATCTATGCCGGCGATTTCGACCTCGCCGAGTTCGCCGAGCGCATCGCAAAACTTCCGCTGCACAACCAGCCGGGCGCGCTGTGGCAATACGGCCATTCCACCGACATCCTGGCGCGGGTCATGGAAGTCGCGGCCGGCAAGCCGCTCATCGAGATCGAGCGGGAGAAGCTGCTCGACCCCCTCGGCATGGTCGACACCGGCTTCTTCGTCACCGATCCCGAGAAGCAGAAGCTGCTGGCGCAGCCGGTGCCGAACGACAGTGATTTCCGGGTCGGGCGGATCAATGATCCGACGGTCGTCAAGAAGATCCAG
Organism: Bradyrhizobium sp. JR4.3; assembly: GCF_040547695.1. Lineage (NCBI taxonomy): Bacteria > Pseudomonadati > Pseudomonadota > Alphaproteobacteria > Hyphomicrobiales > Nitrobacteraceae > Bradyrhizobium > Bradyrhizobium sp. JR4.3. The sequence continues at coordinate 115,307 of NZ_JBEPQF010000001.1, forward strand.
TTCGCCAGCGGCGGTATGGTTACGACCATGGCGGATTATGAGCGCTTTACTCAGATGTTGCTCAACGGCGGCAGCCTCGACGGCAAGACCATTCTCAAACCCGAGACGTTCAAGCTGATGACCACCGACCAGATCGGCCCCAAGTCGGGCGTCGATCGCGATTATTTCTACTTCCCCGGCGATGGCTTCGGCTTCGGTCTCGGACTTGCGGTCCGCACCGATCCCGGCAACGCAAAACCGCCGCCGCCCGGCGATCTCGGCGAATTGAAATGGGACGGCGCCTCCGGCTGCTATTTCGTGATCGATCCCAAGCAGGACATGTTCTTCGTGCTGCTGGAGCAGACCCCGACCGAGCGCCAGCGTGTGCAGCGGACATTGAAGCAGCTGGTCTATGAAGCGATGGAGAATTGACATGTTCGGGCGCCGCGCATTGATCGCGGCGCTCGTTCTTCTCGCCGGCGGCATCGTTGCGAAGGCGGGTTCCGAGAGACCTGCGGTCCGGACGCTCTCGCCCGCGGGGCTGGCGAAGGTTTCCGACTACATCCGCAACGAGGTCGCCACCGGCAAGATCCCCGGCGCCATCCTGCTGCTTCAGCAGCACGGCAAGCCGGTCTATTATCAGAATTTCGGCGTCCGCGACTTCGCGACCGAACTCTCGATGAGCGCGGACACGATCTTCCGCCTCTACTCGATGTCGAAGCCGGTCACCTCAGTCATGGCGATGATGCTGGTTGAGGAGGGCAAGCTGTCGCTCGACGATCCCGTCTCGAAATACATTCCGGCCTTCGCCGGCATGAAGGTCGGCATCGAGAAGAAGGCCGAGGACGGCAAAGTCGCCCTGGCGATGGAGCCGCTGGAGCGACCCATCACAATCACGGATCTGCTGCGCCACACCTCAGGGCTGCCTTACGGCTATTACGGCGGCGGTATGGTGCGCGAGCTCTACGCGGACGCCAATCTCTTCAACAGCAATCTGACCAACGCCGAATTCGCCGCCAAGGTCGCCACGCTGCCGCTGGTCGAGCAGCCCGGCACGGTGTGGGACTATGGCTATTCCACCGACGTGCTCGGCCGCGTCGTCGAAATCATTGCCGGAAAGTCGCTGCTGCAGTTCGAGAAGGAGCGGCTGCTCGATCCGCTCGGCATGACCGAGACGGCTTTCTTCGTCGCAGATCCCGCCAAATTCCCGCGCATCGCCGAGCCGATGCCGGGGGATCGCAACATCAATCCGACGACGCAGGTCCGCGACATCAGGCGGCCCGCGACCTGGGAATCGGGCGGTGGCGGCATGGTCGGCACGGTAGGCGACTACGCCCGCTTCGCCCAGATGCTGCTCAACGGCGGCACTTATGAGGGCCGACGCTATCTCAAGCCGGAGACCATCGCGCTGATGGCCTCGGATCATATCGGGCCGGAGACGAAGATCGCGCGCGACCAGAACTATTATCCGGGTGGATCTTCCGGCTTTGGTCTCGGCTTCGCCGTGCGCACCTCGGTGCCCCCTGGGACGGCGTGGCCGCTCGGCGAATATCGCTGGGACGGCGTCGGCGGCACGTTCTTCTTCATCGATCCCGAGGACGACCTGTTCGGGATCTTCATGGTGCAGACCCCGACGCAGCGCGGCCGGATTCAGCTGGCGCTGAAGACGCTGATCTACCAGGCGATGGGGCGGTGAACCGCCGTTGTTTTGCTGTCGGATAAGAGCAGTAGCCCGGATGAGCGCAGCGACATCCGGGGTCTCTGCGAGTGAAGTCCCGGGTATCGCTTCGCTCACCCGGGCTACAGGACTGCTCGGCTTACACCCCGCGCACGATCTCGCGGATATATCCGATCGTCTCCTCGATCTGACTCGCATTGACGTCGAGATGGGTGCAGGCGCGGATGCGGCCGTCCATCATCGCAAGCGTCACGCCGCGCTGGCGCAATGCCGCGACCATCTTGTCGCCGGGAATGCCGGCACCATCGGGCTTGAAGAACACCAGGTTGGTTTCGGGCTCCTGCACCTCGACGCCTGCGATCTGCGACAACCCGCGGGCGAGAGCGCGCGCATTGGCGTGATCGTCGGCAAGCCGCTCGACGTGATGGTCGAGCGCGTAGATGCAGGCCGCGGCACAGATTCCGGCCTGTCGCATCGAGCCGCCGAGCCGCTGCTTCCACTGCCAGACCGCATCGATGAAGGCGCGCGAGCCCGCCAGCACGCCGCCGATCGGCGCGCCCAAGCCTTTCGAGAAGTCGATCCAGGCCGAATCCCAGCCCGCGGTCATGTCGCGCGGCGAGATGCCGCTCGCGACAGTGGCGTTGAGCAGGCGCGCGCCGTCCATGTGGGTGACGAGGCCATGTTGTTTCGCGATCGCGACGATCTCGTCGAGCGCGGCCTTCTTCCAGATCGTGCCGCCGCCGATATTGGCGGTCTGCTCGACGCTGACCACGATCTGCGGCGGTTGGTAGCGGGTGCGCGGATGCAGCGCTTTGCGGAACGTCTCCGGCGTGAACTGGCCGTCGGGTCCCTTCAATTGCGTGACCTGGAAGCCGCCGATCGCGGCATGCGCCCCGCCTTCGCGCGCGATGATGTGCGCGCTTTCATGCGCGAGGATCTCGTCGCCGGGGCGGCAATGCACCAGCGTCGCGGTGACGTTGCACATCGTGCCTGACGGCATGTACACCGCGGCTTCCTTGCCGAGCAGCTCGGCGACGCGCGCGCACAGGGCGTTCACGGTCGGATCGTCGCCGACCTGCTCGTCGCCGACCTCCGCCCGCGCCATCGCCTCGCGCATCGCAGGTGTCGGCTTGGTCTGTGTGTCCGAGAGCAAATTGATGCGCACCGGCGGCGCCTTGGGATCGATCGGGGAAGGGGTGTAGAGCATGGCTGGTCTCGTCATTTCACCTAGTCGAATCGTTGCGACGTATTGCGTGCGTTTCTCAAGGACCTGAACTAGCCACGAGAACGTTGAGTGACGCGCTGCCGCGCGGCGAGAAGGATTTCGTCTGGCGTGTCGGCCGTAAAGATATTGCAATCAGGCAGAGCGAGCAGCCCCTGATATCGGCAGATCTGCTCGTCGCGGGAGAGGGCCTCCCATGCTCGAAGCGCCGCTTTAGTCGGCGCTGCCGAAGGCAGAGTGTTGGCGAACTGGTCGGCCGTGCGAGACATCGAAGGCATGCTATCAAACAAAAAGGCCCCGGAGAACCGGGGCCTTTGAGCGATTGATCTGCCGACTATCAGCGCGAATAGAATTCGACGACCAGATGCGGCTCCATCTGCACCGGGAACGGCACGTCGGAGAGGTGCGGGATGCGAATGTATTTCGCGGTCATCTTGCCATGGTCGACTTCGAGATAGTCGGGGGTGTCACGCTCGGAGAGCTGGCTGGCTTCGAGGACGTGCGCGAGCTGTTTCGAGGATTCCTTGACCTCGATCACGTCGCCGAGCTTGACCAGATAGCTCGAGATGTTGACCTTGCGGCCGTTCACCTTGACGTGGCCGTGATTGATGAACTGGCGCGCGGCGAAGATCGTCGAGACGAACTTGGCGCGGTACACGACCGCGTCGAGACGGCGCTCGAGCAGGCCGATCAGGTTCTCGCCGGTATCACCCTTGAGGCGGCTGGCTTCGACATAGATGCTGTGGAACTGACGCTCGGAGATGTTGGCGTAGTAACCCTTCAGCTTCTGCTTGGCGCGCAGCTGCACGCCGAAGTCGGAGAGCTTGCCCTTGCGGCGCTGGCCGTGCTGGCCGGGGCCGTATTCGCGGCGGTTCACGGGGCTCTTCGGGCGGCCCCAGATGTTCTGGCCCATACGGCGATCGAGTTTGTACTTCGCCTCACTGCGCTTAGTCATCGCGTCCTCTTCAGGTACTTGGTTTGAGGAAACGCGCCCTCCTGTGTGACGGGCTAGCCCGGCACTGACAGGTCCGATCCCCAAAGCTTAAGGGACAGGACCACGGGTCGCGAAACGCTTCGCGGGCCGAAATCGGCCCGCGAGCAAGCGGCTTTTAGGGGGATTTGGGGCTCGCTGTCAATGCGAATGGCCTGGAATCACGTTCCGACCGCCCGGATCGGCTTTGACCCGGCCGCCCGCAATTCGGCAGCGATTTCAGTGTTCAGGACCTGTTCCAGCCGCGTCAGGACCCGGGCGATGGGGGCGGCGTCGGTGACCCGGTGATCCCAACGAATCACGACATGGATGGTCTGGTCAGGCCCGACCACCCCATAGCTGACGATGAAGGGTCCGGGCGTGATGGGGTGAAGCTCGCCACCGCCATAGGCGGCCACCGAGCTCACCGCGAAGCTGCCGAACCAGTTGCCGCGCTGCCGGCCGAAATTCAGTCCTATCGCCCAGGACAGCCGCCGCAGCGGCAGCGGCAGGCGGGTCGCCCGCATGATCTTGCAGAACATGGGAATTTCGTCGATCGGGGCGGTCTTGGCGTGCCGGATCTCGGCATCGACCGCAGCCAGCGTCATGGCCTCGGGAGTGACGATTCGCTGCGGGATCACGCATTCCTCGCCGCCCTCGACCCGGGCAATGGCCACCGACGCCACGCTCTTCGGCAGTTCGTAAAGCGACGGCCAGGGCCATTTGGCATAGACGGTACGCAGGACCGGCTCGTCCCTGGCGACCAGGGCAAAAGCCTTGACGAACATAGCGGCCCAGCCGGCTGGCGCCATCGCGCCCGTGCGGGCCTCCAGCAGAGGGCCGATATCAAGCGAACGGGACAGGGACACGAAGGGCACGCCCATCGAGGCGTGCATGAGGTCGACAATCAGGCGACGCGGCAGCGAAATGGTCTTGGGCGTCCCGCGCATCGCTCTTTGGTTTCCCCTGATTAAAGTTTGTGCAGCGAGCGGGCTTCCCGCTCGCCGCCTGCTCTAGCACGAACCAACCCGCGTGGGGCCGGTCGGTTCGCCGCATCAGGGTGCCGGCGAGGCCAGCGGCTTGGTCTTATCGACGATGTAAACCCCAAGCACTTTCATAGCCTTATCGCCGTGGGCTTTGGCGTCATGCACGACGCCTGCCGGGATCTGGTAGGAATCGCCAGCTTTCAGCGTCTTTTCCGGCTGCCCGTCGATAAGGAGATTGAGTTCGCCTTCGAGCACGTAACCGGTCTCGATGCCCGGATGGGTATGGCGACCGGCCGCGCCGCCCGCCGGGACCTCCGCGATGGCCGTGATGGTGTTGTAGCCATCCGGAAATTCGACCTTCTGGAGCGGGGTGCGTTTGATGCCGGGCTGCTGGGCGAAGGCCGCAACAGCGAGGCCGGTAAAAGCGAGAGCGAGCAAAGTCTTTTTGAACATGGTTTTTTCCTCCCTGGAACGACTGAGCCTAGCAGCGCAGCAGTTCCCGGCAAGGTGGCAATCGGCTTTGCCGTCAGCGCTTGATCCCCTCGAACGCCGCCATGATGCCGCGCTGGAATAGCGACCAGTCGAAGCCGAGCGCGATCGCGCGGTAGCCGCGGTCGACCAAGGCGTTGGCCTGGTCTGCGGTGCGCGCCACGCCGCCGATCGGCACGCCGCTTCTGAGGATGCCGGCCTCGGCCCGCGCCACCAGCTCCAGCAATTCCGGATCGTCCATCTGGCCGCGCTTGTTGATGGAGGTGGCGAGATCGCCGGGGCCGATCACGGCGACGTCGATGCCGGGCGTGGCCATGATCTCGTCGATGCGGTTGACGGCGTCGACGTGCTCGATGGTGATCATGCAGATCATCTCGTCGTCGGCACTGGCCATGTAGTCCGGCATCGACTGGCCCCAGCGGAATGGCGCATGGAACGGACCCCAGAGCCGATCGCCGCGTGGCGGATAGCGCACGCTGCGCACCGCTTTCTCGGCTTCAGTGCGATTGGTAATCATCGGGAAATTGATGCCGAAGGCGCCGATGTCCATCGGTGCCTTCGCAAGCCATGGCTCGTTCGCCGCGATCCGCACCAGCGGTGTGCACGGTGTGCCGGTGGTGGCCGCGATCATCGCATGTGCTTCGGTCAGTCCGATCGGCCCATGCTCGAGATCGACGATGATCCAGTCGAGTGAGCGCGCCATGATCTGCACGGTCTGCACGCTCGGGATCGTCGCGATCGCGCCGAAGGCGGGACGACCCTCGCGCCAGAGCTGGCGGAGACGGTTGAGCGCAGTTGCGGGGACCGACATGTTTTGGCCTGCGAAGGGATGACGACGGAGCCTAGCAGCGCGTCGCCGAGGCGCAAGGTCAGGCTGGAATGCGGCCGCCGAAGAACGGCGTCAGCACGGCCGAAAGGCCATGCACGCGATTCGAGGTGAAGATCATCTCGGCGCCGGATTGCGCGATGCCACCGGTGTGCGGGCCGAGCAGATCCGAGACGCGGCGGGCGATCGCGGGCGCCGGATCGATCCAGTCGACCGGCCAGGGGGCGAGCTGTTTCAGCCGGTCGAGCAGCAGCGGGTAATGGGTGCAGGCGAGCACCACCGTGTCGGTGCGTGCGCCTGCGTCCCCGGCATCGCCGACGAAGCACGGGGCGAGCTCGGCGAGGATGGCGCCGTCGCTGACGGGAGAGCCGCTGAGCTCTGCTTCGGCCAGCGCGGCCAGCTCCGGCGAGCCGACCAGCGTCACCTCGCAGCCTTGTGCGAAATCGCGGATCAGTGCCTTGGTGTATTCGCGCTTCACCGTGCCCTTCGTGCCGAGCACCGACACCCGCCGGCTTCTCGACTGCGCGCAGGCCGGCTTGATCGCCGGCACCGTGCCGACGAAGGGCAAGGAATAAGCGGCGCGTAAGTGCGATAGGACCAGGGTAGACGCCGTGTTGCAGGCGATGACGACGAGGTCAGGATCGTGCGTGCCGATCAGTTCCCCCATCAACGGCACCACGCGGGCGATGATCGCGTCCTCGCTGTGGTGGCCATAGGGGAAGAAGGCGTCGTCCGCGACGTAGACGTAATGCGCGTCGGAGCGCGCGGCCACGACCTCACGCAGGACCGTGAGCCCGCCAAGGCCGGAATCGAACACCAGAATCGTCGGAGAATTGGTCACGTGATCACTCTAGCCGGACATGGTTACCATTCGGTTTTTGGGGCGGTTTTGCGGCAGGGGCGCTGAGGGCTAACCTGGAACGATTCAATTTCGCGATTGCCGCATGGTCCCGGTATCAGCTGCCGTACTGCGGTGCGGATAGGGACAGGCCCGCAAAACTCCGGAGAGCCGACATGATCAGAAATACCAGTAACGGCTGGGGCAGCATTTCCCGATGGCTGCACTGGAGTCTGGCGCTGACCATCATCGGCATGATTGGCTTCGGGTGGTGGATGAACCACGTCCCGGCGCGTCCCGACCGCTTCTTCTACCGCTCGATCCACGCCGATATCGGCTATGTGATCCTGCTGCTCACGGTGCTGCGGCTGGTCTGGCGCCTCGTCAACCCGACGCCCGCCATGCCGGCCGAGACCTCGCGCTGGCAGAAGGTCGCGGCCCATGTCAGTCACGGCGCGCTCTACCTCGCCGTCATCGTCGTCACCATACTCGGTTGGGCGCATTCCGGTGCGCACGCACCTGATTATTCGGACTTCTTCGGCCTGTTTCACGTGCCGCAATTCACCGCTCCCGACCGCGCGGCGGCGGGCGCCTATGAGGACCGCCACATCCTCTTTGCCTATGTGCTGCTCGCCTTGATCGCGGTTCACGTGATCGCCGCCCTGTGGCACCATTTCATCCGCCGCGACCGCGTGGTCGCGCGGATGGTGACGGACGAGGCGGCGTAGGGCGGTCTCTCCACATCGTCATTGCGAGCGCAGCGAAGCAATCCAGAGTGCCTCCGCGGAAAGATTCTGGATTGCTTCGCTGCGCTCGCAATGACGGAGTATGATGCAGCATCGCGACAAGCACATGCCGGCGCAATCGCCGAAATCATCTGTCCAGGAGGCCTCATGCTCACCGTCCATCATCTCGGCAAGTCGCAGTCCGAGCGAATCGTCTGGCTGTGCGAGGAGCTGGGGATTCCCTACGAGTTGAAGCGCTATGCGCGCGATCCCGTCACCATGCTGGCTCCGGCCGAGTACAAGGCACTGCATCCGGCTGGCACGGCGCCTGTGATCACCGACGGCGAGCTGGTGCTGGCGGAATCCGGCGCCGTCGTCGACTACATCGTTGCAAAATATGGCGACGGCCGACTCGTGCTCGGTCCCACTGACCCCGCCTTCGCGCAGTTTTTGTATTGGCTTCATTTCGCCAATGGCACCCTGCAACCCGGCATGGGACGCATGATGATCCTGAGCCGGCTGGATCTCGCCAAGGACAATCCGACCCTGCTCGCGATGAAGGGGCGTCTCGATCGGGCCTATGATCTTCTCGACGCAAGGCTTCGCGAGGCCGAGTACCTTGCGGGCAGTGCCTTCACGACCGCCGACATCATGACGGTGTTCTCACTCACCACCATGCGCTACTTCCAGCCCTATGACCTCCAGCGCTGTCCGAACCTGGTCGAATATCTCGGCCGCATCAGCGCGCGGGCGGGCTATCGGCGCGCAATGGAGAAGGGCGATCCGGGCATGGTGTTGCTCTTGAACTGAGCGGCCGCCCAATCGATCACGCGATCCTGTTCGTGGTGGCCGCCCGCTCCGTCGCCAGCTGATTCTGCAACCGATCGATGTTTTGCAGCAGGCGCTGGCTGGTCAGTACCAGGAAGTAATAGCCGAACTGCGGATCCTGGAAGTAGATCTCGAGCAACCGGTCATAGGTAATCGTCAGCACCTGCCCGTCTTCGATGCACTCGATCGTTCCGGTGCGCCGGTTGCCCGGCGTGAGGAAGCCGAGCTCGCCCATCAGCGCGCCCGGCATGATCTCGATATTGATCTCCTTGACCAGGAACTTGCCGGTGACTGTGAGGAGCATCTCCTTGGCTGGATCGCCGAGTTTGAACAGCGTGTCGCCGCGGCGATATTTGCGTTCGGTCATGAACGGCTTGAGCCATTCGATCGACATGTCGCCTTCGGCCGCATGGCGCGCCTTCTTGACGAGTTTGAGCATCTGCCGCAGGCGCAAGGCGTTGATCGGTAGCAGCAGGAGATAGAGCAGGAAGGTCGAGACGTTGGCGGAGAGCGCGCCGAACACGGCGAAGAGCGCGCAGCCGACCATGTTGGCGACGCGCAGCGGCACCATCGTTCGCATCAGGAGGGTGGCGACGAAGAAGCCGGCGCCGACCGCGGCGAACATATTGGCCAGCGTGATGTTCTGGACGAAGATCTCCAGCATCCGATTGAAGATCGAGTCATAGGTCACGTTGTTCGGATCGAGGCCCATCTGGACCAGGATCTTCGCGATCCTGAGATTATCCGTTGCCGCCTCGAGAATGCGATCGAGGATCGACGAAATGTCTGCGCTGCCGGACGGCATGGTACTATCCCCGTGTAAGGCCTTCAGTCACGGTCGTATTCTCGACACCTATAGCCGAAATCGAACGACGACCGCTTGAATGAAGCTTTGGGCCGCCGTGCCGCAAGAGGCAAATTTTAGCCTGATCGGGCGTTTCGGCAATTGCCTGTTTGGCGGTGCGTATGGCCGTGGCGCGCCCGCGATTCGGGTACCACCGGGTCCGAGCCTCGGCGTGGTGGACCTCGGCGTCCGGCCGGGCGGGGCGGGACCAGGCGTGCGTGGGGGCGATCCCCGCCTTAGGGCTTGGCGGGCGGCACGACCTGTTGCTCGACCAGGCCGAGATGCCCCGGCAGCGAACCGGCGCGCAGCAGCATGGCGACGCTGTTTGCTTCCTCCAGGGTGAAATTGCCGGAGATCTGGCCCGAGCCGCCGGTGATGGGCTCGCGGATCACGGGAGCGGAGATCACCTTGCCGTCGAGCACGATGGCGAAGGGCTTTGCGATATTCTCCTCGGTGATGTGGGCAAAGCGCCGCGTGCCGCGGCCGTTGAAGCGGAACGAGGCGATCGGCTCTTTCGTGGCGCTCGCAAACCCCGGGCCCGCATAGCTGATGTCGTCGCCGTCGAGCACGCTGTCCTTGGCGACCAGATAAAGGGTCTTGTCCTTGAAGCCGGGCAGGACTTCCGTGCCTGTCGGCGGCGTGCCGGATTGCGCCTGCTCCGCCGGCATCGAGAGGTCGATCAGGCGGAAGCCGACCTTGACCCTTCGGGCGAAGACCGCGGTGACGCGCTCGGGCTCCATCACACCGGGCAGGAAGATTCGGATGCGGTCGGAGCCATCGGGCTGGACGCTGGCGAGCTGGACGCCGGCCTCCTTCAGACGCTGCTCGATCATGGCGATGGCATCTTCGACGAGTTCGTGCAACCGCGCGGCGGATGCCGCATTGGTCGGCGCGAGCCTGACCAGTCCGTCGCCGCCGTCGGTCACGGCGAGTGCATGCGACGGCAATCCTTCCGCTGCCGACGCGAGCTTGCGTGCGAGTTGCTCGCGGCCCTTGACGTCGGCAATCTTCAACTCGACGCCGCCGTCGCGGATCGCAAGACCGGAGAAGGCGATCTTGCCCTCGCGCAGGGTCTTGTAGACGTCGTCGCGCAAATCCGTGACGACGCTCTCGCGCAGGCCATCGGTGTCCACCTTGTAGACGATGCGAGACCCGCCGAGCTTCTCCATCTTGTCGCCGATGAAGGCCGAGATCTTGGCGCGCATCTTGTCGAGCTGGCCGTCCTCGGCGAGTGCCGCGCGGGGCAGGGCGATCACCGAAGTCAACATCCCCGTTGTGACGGCGAACGCGATGAACAGCCGGGTGGCGCAATCCCGCGGGGGCGTAGTCATGATCACCTCAAGTCTTGCGGCAGGGCGCTGGCAAGGGCGCTGCAATGTGAGTCCGATGCCAGTTCTTGGTCCCCGGATCGGGCGCGCAGGTTCAAAGGCCTGTGCCAGAGCCCATTGTCGCGGACGTTAGATCATGGACGAACGCCAAATCATCCATCATTCTGCCCATGCTCGGCCGGCCAATCGGTCGAGGCCCCGCCAGCCCCAAAAGTCAAAAGACAGGGCGCGGGGACATGCATCTGAGGGAGGACGGAATTCCATGGCGGGCATCCACGCGCTCGATCGGCTCATCGGCAGCGACTATCCGGACCTGGCGACGGACGCCGAAGTTCGGGCCTTCGAGCAGGTCGCTTACGCCGATCGCGTCGCGGCCGAGAGCACTTACGACGCCATCAGGCTCGGGGCGACCCGCAACCCCGACGGACCGGCGATCCAGTTCCTGCAAAATGCCGATCCCGCCGACACGCCGGTCGTGGTCACGTACCGCGACTTCATCGCGCGCGTCACGCAGGCCGCCAACATGTTTCACGCGCTTGGCGTGGAGAAGAGCGACGTCGTCAGCTTCATGCTGCCGCTGCTGCCGGACGCCTTCGTAACGCTGTTCGGCGCGGAGGCCGCCGGTATCGCCAATCCCGTCAACCCCCTGCTGGAGCCGCACCAGATCGCGGAGATTCTGGAAGCGGCGAACACAAAAGTCCTGGTGGCGCTCGGGCCGATGCCGGGCACAGACATCTGGCAGAAAGTCGAGCAGATCAGGCCGCAACTCAAGCATCTCAAGGCGATCGTACAGGTGTTCGGTGGCGGTGACCCGGGGGAAGGGAGTCTTTGCCTTCAGCGACCTGATCAAGCAGCAGCCTTCGGACCGCCTTATCAGCGGACGCAAGATTTTAGGCAGCGACATCGCCGCCTATTTCCACACCGGCGGCACCACCGGCACGCCAAAGCTGGTGCGGCACACGCATGTCAACCAAGTCTATCAGGCCTGGGCGCTCAATCTGCTGCTGAAGTCGAAGCCGGGCGCCAACATGCTGTTCGGCATGCCGCTGTTTCACGTCGGGGGCTCGTTGACGCAGGTGCTGACGACGCTGTCGGCCGGCGGCTCGCTGGTCGTGCTGTCGCCGAGCGGATGGCGCAATCCGAATGCGGTCAAGAACATCTGGCAACTGGTCGAGCGCTTCAAGCCGGAGGCGCTGTCGAGCGTCCCGACGGTGCTCGCCGCAACGCTCGCGGTGCCGCCTGGCAATACCGACATCTCCAGCCTGAAATATGCAGCTGGTGGCGGCTCGGCGATCCCGGTCGCGGTGGGGTCTGCGATCCAGGACAAGCTCAAGCTACCGGTCGTCGAGGTCTACGGCATGACCGAGACCTCGAGCGTGCACACGCTGGCCTATCGGTCGCGGCCGATCCGGCTCGGTTCGGTCGGCCTTCCCATGCCTTACGCGCGGGTCCGCATCGTCCAGCTCGATGCCGAGGGCAAGCTGATCCGCGACTGCGCGCCGGACGAGATCGGCGTCGTCATCATGGCCGGTCCAGGCGTGTTCGGCGGCTATCTCAACAACGAGCACAACAAGGGTGCCTTCGTCGATGAGGTCTGGGTCAATTCCGGCGATCTTGGCCGGCTCGATGCCGACGGCTATCTCTGGATCACCGGCCGCGCCAAGGATCTCGTGATCCGCGGCGGCCACAACATCGATCCGGCGCCGATCGAGGAGATCATGTTCCGCCATCCCGCCGTCGGCTTCGCCGCGGTGGTCGGCCAGCCCGACGCCTATGCCGGCGAACTGCCGGTGGGCTACGTGCAGCTGAAGCCGGGCGCGACCGTCGAGCCGGGCGAACTCGAGACATGGGTGCGCGAGCGCACGCCGGAGCGCGCGGCTATCCCGGTGCAGGTCATCCCGATCGATCCGATGCCGGTGACGGGCGTCGGCAAAGTGTTCAAGCCGCAGCTGCGCTGGGACGCAGCCCAGCGCGTGTTCACGAAGGTGCTGACACCGCTCACTGAGCGCGGCATCGACTGCAAGGTCAGGGTCGGCGCTCACGGCAGCCACGGTTCGATCGCCACCGTGACGCTGGCGGGGCTGCCGGCGGATCAGCGCGAGGGGGTTGCGAGCGAGGTGCACGCACTGCTTGCACCGTTCGTGATGCGCCACGAGGTGGTGCAAACGTAACGGACTTAACGGGGGGCTTTGGCGTAAGCTCGAAAGCAGGGCGACGCTTCGCCGCATTAGTCATACCCCCGATAGAGCCCCCTATGTGACAAATATCACATAGGAAGAATTGGCAATTGAGCGATGGTCCGAATAGTCTCGTGGAATTGCATCCGGGGGGACGCAAGTGATTCCGTTTCGGATATTTGCTTTGTTGATTTTGGCCATTGGCCTCGCCTGCGGACCGGCCCATGCGGACCGGCGGGTGGCGCTTGTCATCGGCAATTCCGCCTACAAGAGCGCGCCCAAGCTCGGCAACCCCGTCAACGATGCCACTCTGGTCGGCGGCATGTTCAAGAAGGCGGGATTTGATTCCGTCGACGTCAGGCTGGATCTCAGTGCGAGCGAGATGCGGCGCATGTTGCGTGAGTTCGCCGGCAGGACGCGCGATGCGGACATGGCGGTGATCTATTACGCCGGCCACGGCATCGAGCTGGAAGGCACCAACTATCTCATTCCGATCGACGCGACGCTGGAGACCGATGGCGACGTGCTCGACGAAACCATCCCGGTCGAGCGCGCGCTGTTCGCGGTCGAGCCGGCCAAGCAACTGCGCCTGATCATCCTGGACGCGTGCCGTGACAATCCGTTTTCCAAGACCATGAAGCGGACGCTGGCCTCGCGCGCGATCGGACGCGGGCTTGCCAAGGTCGAGCCGACCAGCCCGAACACCATGATTGCTTTCGCCGCGAAGGCCGGTTCGACCGCGTCTGACGGCGATTCCAAGAACAGCCCGTTCGCCGTCGCTTTGGTCGAGCACTTGCCGAAGCCGGGCCTCGATTTGCGCAAGGCGTTCGGCTTCGTGCGCGACGACGTGCTCAAGAGCACCGGCTACAAGCAGGAGCCCTATGTCTACGGCTCGCTCGGCGGCGACGATGTGCCGCTGGTCGCGACCAAGCCGGCAGCGACCGGTCCGCAGGCCAATCCGCAGGATTCTATTCGCAGGGATTACGAGCTCGCGCTGCAGCTTGCCACGCGCGACGGTTGGGAAGCATTTCTGGCGCAATATCCCGAGGGGTTCTATGCGAATCTCGCCAAGGGCCAATTGAACAAGATCGGCGCCGAGGAGACGCGCGCGTCGGCCGAGCAAAAAGCGAATGCGGCCGAGCAGCAGAAGGCAAGGCTCATTGCCGAACGTGCCCAGAAGGCCGAGCAGGACAAGGCGGCTGCGGCGGCCAAAGCCGCCGAAGAGGCGCGGACCGCGGCGGAGAAACAGAAGCAGATCGAGCAGGCGAGAGCGGACGCGGCCGAGCAGCAGCGCAAGCTGGCCGAAGCTGCCGCGGCAAAAGCACAGGCCGAGAAGCAGGCGGCGGAGAAGGCCAAGGCCGAGCTTGCCGCCAGGCAGGCCGCCGAGAAGGCGGAGCAGGCCGCAAAGCCTGTGGCCGATCGGCAGATGCCTGAGGCCGAGCAAAAAGTTGCAGCCCTTGCGCCAGCGCCGGCATCCACATTGTCGGCGGCCGATCTGACAAAATCCGTGCAGAGTGAATTGCGCCGCGTCGGCTGTCTGTCCGCCACCGCGGACGGCGACTGGAGCGCCGCCTCGCAGCGCTCGCTGATACTGTTCAACAAATATGCCGGCACCCAGTTCGACGCCAAGCTCGCCAGCGTCGACGCGCTCGATGCGCTGAAAGCGAAGCCAGGCCGGGTTTGTCCGCTGGTTTGCAATTTCGGCTCCAAGGCCGACGGCGACCAATGCGTGAAGATTACATGCCGCGCCGGCTATCGCGTCGGTGACGATAACGAGTGCGAGAAGATTCAGGAGAAGAAGCCAGCGCCTACCGCCCGCGACGAGCCGAGAAGGCGCGACCAAGACCGGAAGGACGCAGAATCTGCGGCACCGAAATCGCAAGCGTCCGGGCAGATGATCTGCAACAACGCAGGATGCAGGCCGATTGCTAAGGGATGTCGGCTCGCGTTGGTTCCCCATCCCAGCAACGCCAGCGTCAAGATCACCGGTGAGGTGTGTAACTGATGGCGATGCCTGCCCTCCGAGATTGCGCCCTCGGGCTCAAAGTTCTTGTTCTGATTGTTCTGGCGAGCTGCAGCCCGGCCCTCGCCGACAAGCGCGTTGCGCTCGTCATCGGCAATTCTGCCTACAAGAACGCGCCGCGGCTCGCGAACCCGGTGAACGACGCCGGGCTGGTCGGCGGCATGTTCAGGAATGCGGGCTTCGATACGGTCGAGATCAGGCTGGACCTCAATGCCAGCGAAATGCGGCGATCGCTACGCGAGTTCGCGGCCAGGACGCGCGATGCCGACATGGCGGTGATCTACTATGCGGGCCACGGCATCGAGCTGGACGGCAACAACTACCTCGTTCCAACCGATGCCATGCTGGAAACCGACGGCGACGTCCTCGACGAGACCGTCGCGCTGGATCGCGCGCTCTATGCGGTCGAACCGGCCAAACAACTCCGTCTCGTCATCCTCGATGCCTGTCGTGACAATCCTTTTGCCAAGACGATGAAGCGCACCCTGGCCTCGCGCGCGATTGGTGGCGGACTTGCCAAGGTCGAGCCAACCAGTCCGAACACGATGATCGCGTTTGCGGCCAAGGCGGGATCGACGGCGTCGGATGGCGACTCCCGCAATAGCCCGTTCGCGGTCGCGTTGACCGATCATCTGCCGAAGCCCGGGCTCGATTTGCGCAAGGCGTTCGGGTTTGTCCGTGACGACGTCTTGAAGAAAACCGGCAACAAGCAGGAGCCGTATGTCTATGGCTCTCTGGGTGGCAGCGATGTGCCGCTGGTGCCGGCAAGGCCGGCCGCCGCAGCCGGTCCGCAGGCAAATCCGCAGGATGGTGTGCGCAAAGACTACGAGCTTGCCCTTCAGGCCGGCCTGCGCGAGGCCTGGGAAGCATTCCTCCAGACCTATCCGGACGGCTTTTACGCCAACCTCGCCCGCGTGCAGTTGAAGAAGATTGCCGCCGAGGAGGATCGCACGGCGGCGACGGAGAAGGCGCGTCTGGCCGAACAGGAGAAGGCGAGGCTCGCGACCGAACGAGCCCAGAAGGCCGAGCAGGAGAAAGCGGCCGCTGCTGCGAAAGCCGCGGAAGAGGCGCGGATCGCGGCCGAGAAAGCCAAGCAGGTCGAGCAGGCCAAGGCGGAGGCGGCCGAACGAGATCGCAAGGCGGCGGAAGCTGCCGCGGCCAAGTCGCTCGCAGAGAAGCGGGCGATGGAGAAGGCAGCAGCTGAGGCGGCAGCGAAGCAGGCAGCGGACAAGCAGGCGGCTGATGCCGAAAGCAGGAAGGTCGCGGCGCTGTCGCCGCCGTCAAGCTCCCCGCCGTCCGGCGATCTCACGAAGTCTGTTCAGAACGAACTGCGCCGCGTCGGCTGTCTGTCGGCCGCCGCCGACGGCGACTGGAACGCCGCAACGCAGCGCTCGCTGACGCTGTTCAACAAATATGCTGGCACCCAGTTCGACGCGAAGCTTGCGAGTGTCGACGCGCTCGATGCGCTGAAGGCAAAGCCGGGACGGGTCTGCCCGCTCGTATGCAATTTCGGCTTCAAAGCCGACGGCGATCAATGCGCGAAGATCACCTGC
Organism: Bradyrhizobium sp. JR4.3; assembly: GCF_040547695.1. Classification (NCBI taxonomy): domain Bacteria; kingdom Pseudomonadati; phylum Pseudomonadota; class Alphaproteobacteria; order Hyphomicrobiales; family Nitrobacteraceae; genus Bradyrhizobium; species Bradyrhizobium sp. JR4.3. The sequence goes on from NZ_JBEPQF010000001.1 coordinate 131,773, forward strand.
CGGGCCGGCTATCATGTCGGCGACGACAATGAATGCGAGAAGGTACCGGAGAAGAAGCCGGTGGCGACGCGCGAGGATTCGAAGCGGCGGGACACGGATCGGAAAGAAGCGGAATCTGCTGCCCCAAAGTCGCAAGCCTCAGGACAGATAATTTGCACGAGTGCTGGATGCAGGCCGGTTGCGAAAGGGTGTCGCATTGTGCGAGATCCAAGGCCGGGTAGCGCGGGCATGTCACAAGCGGAAGTGTGCAATTAGTCGTGCATCGCTGAGCACTGCATCCTCGTCTCGAGCTCTTGCAAATTGCTCGAGTGCTTGGACCATCCGGCGCATTCAATGCGCGCCGGGAAGGTGAGCATGCACTGATGCCCTCGGCGCTCATCAGGGGCGTGAACTTCTCAGCTTGCATGCCTTGCCGCGAGCGAGCATCATCCTCCAAAAAGGGGGAAACCGATGCCACAACTCTCTCGCCGCAGCCACCTTCAGCAAATGTCGGCCGTGCTCGGATCCGCCGCGCTGCCTGGGTGGTCGAGGTCCGCATCGGCTTCGGAGGCAGACATTCCCCCCGAGGGCATCGGCAAGGGCATCAAGCACATCTCCTATAGCGACATCGGCGGACGCCCCGACAGTGTGCAGGTGATGTTCAACCGGCAGCACGTCTATGTCGGACACATGTTCAGCGACGGCGTGACGATCCTGGACGCATCCGATCCGCGTGCGCTGAAGCCGGTCAATTTCTTCACCGCAGGGCAATACACCCGCACCCATCATTTACAGGTGGCGGAAGATTTGCTGCTGCTTGCGAACGGCGCCAACATCGTCGCGATACAGTCCTACGACAACATGCGCGGTTATTTCGAGAACACGCTGGTCGACAGCATCACCAAGGCCAAGAAATTCCGCTGCGGCCTCTCGATCCACGACATATCAAAACCGAACGAGATGCGCGAGATCGTGTTCCTTGAAATGCCCGGCTTCGGCATCAACCGTCTGTGGTGGCCGGGCGGCCGCTATGCCTATGTGTCGGCGCATCTCGACGGCTTCACCGACCACATCCTCTGCGTGGTCGATCTCAAGACCATCACCAAGCCTGAGATCGTCGCGAAATGGTGGCTGCCGGGCATGAACCGTGCGGCCGGCGAGCCGGCGACGCCGAAGGGCAAGCGCTTTGCGCTCCATCACATGATCACGGCGGGTGATCGCGGCTATGCTGCGTGGCGCGATGGCGGCTTCACCATTCATGACATCAGCGATCCCATGAATCCGAAGCTGCTGTCCCACATCAACTGGTCGCCGCCCTTCGCGGGCGGAACGCATACGCCGCTGCCGCTGCCCAAGCGACAGCTTGCGATCGTCGCGGACGAAGCCAATGCTGATCAATGCGCCAAGGGCCTGTTCCATACATTCGTTCTTGACGTGCGCGCGCCTGGAAACCCGGTGCCGATCGCGACGCTGCCGACCCCGCGCGACCGCGATTTCTGCACGAACGGCACGTTCGGTCCGCATAATCTGCACGAGAACCGCCCGGGCTCGTTCCAGAGCGAGGAGACGATCTTCGCGACCTACAACAATGCCGGCGTCAGGGTGTTCGACATCAGGGACGCCTTCGCACCGAAGGAGATCGCGTATTGGGTGCCGCCGACACCGAAAAAGCTCATCGACCCGCGCCCGAACGTCGCGCTCGCGGCCAAGACCTGTGATGCGTATGTCCGGCCGGACGGGCTGATGTTCGTCTCCGACTGGAACGCCGGCATGCACGTGCTGCAATATCAGGGATGAGCGTGCAGGTTGTAGGGTGGGCAAAAGCGCGAAGCGCCGTGCCCACCATTCGCAGAGGAGAAGGCTCTGGTGGGCACGCTTTCGCTTTGCCCACCCTACGAGACCTGCGCTAACCCGCGGGCATCCGCGTCTCCACCAGGCGCGCCCAATAGGATGCGCCGTGGCCGAGAATGTTGTCGTTGAAGACGTAGGCCGGGTGGTGGCACTCGTTGCCGTCGCCCATGCCGACCAGAATCATCGCGCCGGGGCGCGCTTCCAGCATGAAGGAAAAGTCTTCGGCGCCCATCATCGGAATGAACTTGTCGTTGACGCGCTCGGCACCCACGATGTCGCGGGCGACGTCGGCGGCAAGGCGCGCCTCGCGCGCATGGTTCATCGTCACCGGATACATGCGCGTGTATTTGGTCTCGGCCGAGCCGCCATAGGCGCGCGCGACGCTGTCGGCGACTTCGCCGATGCGGCGCTCGACCAGATCGCGCACCTCAGGGTCGAGCGTGCGCACGGTGCCGCCGAGCTCGGCGATCTCCGGAATAATGTTGAAGGCCGTGCCGGAGTGAAATTGCGTGATCGAGATGACGGCGGACTTCAGCGGATCGACATTGCGCGCGACGATCGATTGCAGCGCGTTGACGATCTGGGCGCCGATCAGCACGCTGTCGATGGACTTGTGCGGACCCGCGCCGGCGTGGCCGCCCTTGCCGTGGACCGTGATCTGGATGTTGTCGGAGGAGGCGAGCATCGCGCCGGGCGTGGTCGCGAAATGTCCTTCGGGCAGGCCCGGCATGTTGTGCATGCCGTAGACTTCCTGGATGTTCCAGCGTGTCATCAGCCCGTCCTCGACCATCGCCTTGCCACCGCCGCCGCCTTCTTCCGCGGGCTGGAAGATCACCACGGCCGTGCCGTCGAAGTTGCGCGTCTCGGCGAGATATTTGGCGGCGCCGAGCAGCATGGCGGTGTGGCCGTCATGGCCGCAGGCGTGCATCTTGCCGGGGACCTTGGAGGCATAGGGCACGCCCGACGTCTCCATGATCGGCAGCGCGTCCATGTCGGCGCGCAGGCCAATGGTCTTGCCGGAGGCGGATTTGCGGCCGCGGATCACGCCGACGACGCCGGTGCGGCCGATGCCCGCCACCACCTCGTCGCAACCGAACTCGCGCAAGCGATCGGCGACGATGCCGGCAGTGCGGTGGACGTCGTATTGCAGTTCCGGGTTCTCGTGGAAGTCATGGCGCCAGGCGGCCATTTCGTCGGAGAGGGCGGCAACGCGGTTGACGATGGGCATGAGGAAGGTCCGCCTTGATTTGTAGCCCGGATGAGCGAAGCGAAATCCGGGATCTTTGTGGGAGAAGTCCCGGGTGTCGCTGCGCTCACCCGGGCCACCAATGACGCTCAGCTCTCGCCGAACACGCGCTTGAAGATCGTGTCGACGTGCTTGAAGTGATAGCCGAGGTCGAACTGCTCCTCGATCTCGGCGTCGGTGAGATACTTCTTCACGTCAGCGTCCTTCTTCAGGAGTTGGAGGAAGTCGCCTTCGCCGCGCCAGACCGGCATGGCGTTGCGCTGCACGAGCTTGTAGGCGTCTTCGCGGCTTGCGCCCTTCTGGGTGAGCGCCAGCAGAACGCGCTGCGAATGCACGAGGCCGCCGAGGCGGTCGAGGTTCTTCTGCATGTTGGCGGGGTACACGAGCAGCTTGTCGATCAGGCCGGCGAGGCGCACCAGCGCGAAGTCGAGCGTCACGGTCGCGTCGGGGCCCATCATGCGCTCGGCAGAGGAGTGAGAGATGTCGCGCTCGTGCCAGAGCACGACGTTCTCCAGCGCCGGCGTCACATAGGCGCGCACCATGCGCGACAGCCCGGTGAGGTTTTCCGAGAGCACCGGATTGCGCTTGTGCGGCATCGCGGACGAACCCTTTTGCCCTTCGGAGAAGAACTCCTCGGCTTCGAGCACTTCGGTGCGTTGCATGTGGCGGATCTCCACCGCGAAACGCTCGACCGAGGACGCGATCACGCCGAGCGTCGAGAAATACATCGCGTGGCGGTCGCGGGGGATCACCTGCGTCGAGATCGGCTCGGGTACGAGGCCCATGGCCTTGGCAACATGCTGTTCGACGCGCGGGTCGATCTGGGCAAAAGTGCCGACCGCGCCGGAGATGGCGCAGGTCGCGACTTCCTTCCGCGCCGCGATCAGGCGCTCCCTGGCGCGCGAGAATTCCGCATAGGCATAGGCGAGCTTGAGGCCGAAGGTCACGGGCTCGGCGTGGATGCCGTGGCTGCGGCCGATGGTCGGCGTCATCTTGTGCTCGAGGGCGCGCTTCTTCAGCGCCGCCAGCACCTTGTCGAGGTCGGCGAGCAGCAGGTCGGCGGCGCGGGTGAGCTGGACGTTGAGGCAGGTGTCGAGCACGTCGGAAGAGGTCATGCCCTGATGCACGAAGCGCGCTTCGGGGCCGACGATCTCGGCGAGGTGGGTGAGGAAGGCGATGACGTCGTGCTTGGTCTCGCGCTCGATCTCGTCGATGCGGGCGACGTCGAAAGTGGCGTCCTTGGCCTTGGCCCAGACCGTCTTGGCGGCCTCCTTGGGAATCGTGCCGAGCTCGGCAAGGGCGTCCGCCGCATGCGCCTCGATCTCGAACCAGATCTTGAACCGGGTCTGCGGCTCCCAGATCGAGGCCATTTCCGGGCGAGTATAGCGGGGGATCATTGGACTGCTCCAGGAAGGTGGGCGGGCGACCCAAAGGGCGACACCGGCCAGAATGTTTTTTACGCCGTGATCTAGCAGAGCGGGGAGGGCGAAACAAACGGCGCCGGCAAGGTAGCGGGGGATGATTGGGCTGGGCGAGGTTCATCGCCCCGGACGTGGCGGGCGACGGGCCAGCCCGGCGCCCCGGAGCTGCAGAAATTAACTGTCAATCACGAACCATTGACTGACAGATATTGAAATCTGTCAGCGAGACGTGTATATCCGTTCTCGGACGCTCCAATTGGGCGTCTGGCGGCATCCCGAGAGCCCGACGTCCCAAGCAAATGGGGGATTGAGGGCTGCAATTGAACAACGGGGACCGCCAATTGATTGGAGACTTACGACAATGACGACCGAAATCATCAATTTGACCGGGACGATTGGGCACTGGCTCAATTTACTGGTGGCGCGCCAAATCGCGGCGCAGGCTGCAAAACTGCCTCATTAGGGCGAGAGCTTTCCGAAACGACCGGCACGGGCGCTTCGGAAGCAGCTCCGTCGCCGGGTAACTGAGCCCTCAACGGGAACATGGTGCTGGCATGAACGAAGCCGTTATCTTGACGCCGGAGCGGATCCTCGAAGTCACCGAGGACGTACTGCGGCGCTACGGGCTCGCCAAAGCCACCGTGGTCGACGTGGCTCGTGCGCTCGATGTGAGCCACGGCAGCGTCTACCGCCATTTCCCGAGCAAGGCCTCACTGCGCGAGGCCGTCGCCAAACGCTGGCTGGACCGCATCGACGCGCCCTTACGCCAGCTTGCCGAAGAGCAGGGCCCGGCCCCTGACAGGCTCGACCGCTGGCTGCGCACCCTGTTCGCCGCCAAGCGTTCGCGCGTGCTCGACGACCCCGAGATGTTCGAGACCTATCTGACTCTGGCGCGCGAGGCCTGTGCAGCCGTCAAGTGTCACAAGGACACCATGATCGACCAGATCGCGGCGATCCTGACCGACGGCGTGAAGCAGGGCGTGTTCGAGGTGGGCGACGTCAAGGCCACCGCACGCGCCATCTTCGATGCGACCGTCCGCTTCCACCATCCGGCCCACGCCGACGAGTGGAAGGACGCCGATCTTTCGGCGCGTGTCGATGCGACGCTGGCGCTGGTATTGCGCGGGCTGAAGGCGGCGTGAGGTTGCGGAGCCAACGCGTATCGCAGCTTGGCGCTTGATCCGCTCCTGCTCATGCCTTTGGCAGGATGACGGGCTTGGCCTCGACGATTCTCTCGTGACCACCATCCCATCATCCTGCTTGGCTGTGAGCCGTCAGATGACGAAGTCCGTTGGATGCAGGGCCGCCGTGTGCACGCCGTCCAACGTGATCGTATCGTTGGCGGTGAGGTGGATCACGGCATCGCCGGCGCTATTGTCGCCGATGAGGCTGGAGACGGCTGCCCAGTCTGCGAAGCCGTAGTCATGCAGGTTGATCAGGTCATGTTCGGTGGTGGTGCTGCCGACAGCCTGGTTGCCTTGATTGAAGTCGTTGATGATGTCCTGGCCGGAGCCCGTGTTGAAGACGAACGTGTCGTTGTTGGGCCCGCCCCACAGGAGATCATTGCCGGCGCCACCGTTGAGGGTATCCGTGCCTCCGGTGATCGAGCCGGGTGAGGAAGGAGCGTAGCTCATCGCATCGCCCGCCAGGCGATCGGGGCTCGATCCGCCGGTGAGGATGTCGTTCCCGCCGTGAGCATTGCCCGACATTGTGGGAGCGTCGCCGGTCAACGTCGTGCTGAAAGCAGCTCGCTCGCCATCGACGACGGCGGTGAGGATATCGTTCCCGCCCTGAGCATTGTCGGACATGGACGTTCCCGAATCCCCCGACAGGCTTCCTCCCCCGAGCTGGGCGTCGCTGCTTGCCGCAAAGGTCAAGATGTCGTTTCCGCCAACCGCATTGTCGGTCATGGCGCCAATGGCATCGCCGCTGAGTGCGTCGCCGCCGCCATTTATCCCATAATCCGTCGCGCTCAGCGTATCATTTCCGCCGTGCGCATTGCCGCTCATGGCACCACCAGCGTCCCCGCTGAGCGACCCGAACGATCTCCAACCGGTCGACGCCGTCAGTGTGTCATTTCCGCCTCCCGCGTTGCCCGACATGTCGCCTTGGACATCGCCATAGAGATAAACATTGGTGTAGAGCGAGTTGTGGGCATCGACATTGAGGGTGTCGTTACCGCCCTGGCTGTTGTCCGCCATGGATTGGGCATCGCCAACGGCAACGGCACTATCCCAGCCGCCATCCACGCTCACCAGGAGACTGTCGTTTCCTCCGTGAGAATTGCCATGCATGGCCACCAGGTCTTCCCCAACGAGCGTCACGTTCGAGTTGAGACTCGATATGGCTGCCGTCAGCGCATCGTTTCCGCCCCAGTCATCGGTTGCCAACCCGGGATCTCCGAGCACGGTCATGGATTGACCGAAGTCCGGCAGGGTGACTGCGATGGTGTCGTTTGGCAGTTGGTGCATGTCGCTTCACTCCGATTTCATTTCAGTCGCGGGGCCTGAAAGCAGCGGAGCTCTTTGCGAGACGCGCTGTGGCCGCGCTTGACGTCGAATCTGCTCGGAGTTGATGGCGGAGATTTGCTTTGGGTTGGATTTCATTGCGACCAAAGGAACTTCGGCGCGGGGTGGCGGAACTCGGCGGACGCTAGAAATTCGTCAGCCCGCAAGCCGCTGCGAGCCGCACGAGCTGCGCATCCGTACGCGCGCCGGTCTTCGTCTTGATCAGATAGTGATAGTTCTGCACCGTCTTGACGCTCACGCTGGTATTGCGCGGGCTGAAGGCGTAGGCCAACTTCCTTCACGCGTTCCGAAGCCGTCACACCTGACGTGACCTGTCGCGGTTCTATCTCAGACCTTATGGGCAACGCCATTGCCGAGCGAGCGCGGATGATGGGTCTTTTTTCGCGCGCGTAGGGCGGCGTTGGCCGATGGCACGACCGACGGGCTTTCCGGATAGGTATTGACTTCGATTTCGACCACGTCCTTTGACCGCTTTCGAAGGCGGTAGAACGCAAGTTCCTGTTCGAGAATGGGGCAGTGGAATTGGATCGTCGCTGTGTCTGGCAGACGGCAGAGTTCATCGATGAGCTCGCCGACAGTGATGATCGGGGGATGATGGATGGCTTCGCGGATAGCCTTACTCATGGCGCAACTCCCTCACTCCGCTACTAACCACGGCGCGACGGCGTCAGTTCCAATTCTATCCGGCCACACGTGATCTAAAGGTGCGAGCCGCGCGCCAGCGCCCTAAAGCGCGGGTGCCAACCGCGAGCTGCGCAACCGCAATATGCCGAACGGGTCTTCGCGCCCCGCGAGTTTGCGATAGGTCGCAAGGTCGTCAAGCGTCGGACCTTCCCCGCGTCTGACATTCACGCCCGCAACCGTTGCAACCGGAATCGACGTGCCGAGGCCTGCGTAGAGATAGTTGTCGCCGAACGCCGTCTTGAGCGCGGCAAAAGTCGGCTCACCGGTGCAATGTCCCGGGGCTACGCTGTCGACCTTGAACCTGTCCTTCAGGGCGGTAACGACTTTCGCGATAGCTTCGTCAGGTGCGACGACCAGATGAAATCCTCCCGCGATGAGATGAATCCTGGGATTGATACCCGCCGCCGCTTCGACGATGCGCTCGATCCCGGGGTGCGAGCAACCGACCAGAAGGACCAAGCCGTCGGCCGTGTTGACGGCCAAGGACAGCTCCTTGAGTTCTCTCGTCCCCGGTGCGTCGGAAATCAGCGAGATAAGCGTGATACCGGGAGCGATCTCGGTGGTCTGATCGATCAGTTCGAAGTTCGCGTGGGCCCATGCCGTGCCGAACTTCATCGTCGCGGGCGGCTTGCCTGAATAGTACCGCATCTCCGGCGGCAAGGCCTCGTCTTTGCGGTAGAAGCTGGACGGCAAGGACGAGCCGTAGATGCCAAATCCCTCCTTTGGCGCGTAGATCTTGACGGTTGGATTGATGCTCAGGAGGTAGGACAAGCCCGCCATGTGATCGGAGTGGCGGTGCGAAAGAACGACAAAGTCGAGGTCCGAGAGATCAACTCCCTTGGCCTTCACGTTCGCCGCGAATATTTCGGGATCGTTACCCGTATCGAACAGGATGCGTTTTCCCGCGATTTCGACAAGGGCGGAGAAACCCCAGTCCTTTGTCATCGCGTCATTGGTGCCGAAGGCGTCATAGAGAATGGTGATCTGGTCTTTCGCCTCAGCTGCCGCGCTTTCCGTAAGCCCGGTCGCGAAAACGCTGGAGGCGATCAGTGCTGCAAGAAGGCTGTCCCTGATGTTCATGGAAGCGTCTCCTGTTGTCGTGCAAGACATACAACGGGAACGAGGGCGGCTTCGAGAGCCGTCCAAATTGGCTCCAGTCGAAAGATCGGAGCCGGACACACATCCACTGGCCGCTTGATGCTGGATGCCGTGCCTGTGGTGGAGCGTAGCACAATCTAAGAGAGACTTGGAGACCTTCGTTGGGGGTGGCCAGTCGGGGACCAGATATTCTGGTCGCAGCGAACGGCACGCCGTCACCCTCTAGATCTTCGTCAGTCCGCAATTCGCCGCCAATCGTACGAGCTGCGCATCCGTGCGCGCGCCGGTCTTGGTCTTGATCAGATAGTGATAGTTCTGCACCGTCTTGACGCTGAGATTGAGATTCGTTGCGATCTGTTCGGTCGTGGCGCCGCCGGCGAATTGGCGCAGAATCTCGATCTCGCGTTCTCCCAGTTGATCCAGCGCAGAGCCCGCCGACAGGCTGTCCTCGGCCAGGATGTGCGCGATGTCGTCGCTCATGGCGCGTTCGCCGCGCGCCACGCTGCGGATCGCGGACACGACCGCGGACGGCTCGCTACTTTTGGTGACGAAGCCGCTGGCGCCGGCACTGAAGGCTGCCTTCACCAGCACGGCCTCGTTGTGCATGGTGAAAACGAGGATCCGCGCCCGCAGGCTCCGCGCGCGGATGTTGCGGATGGCTTCCAGCCCGCTCGCGCCGGGCATGGAGATATCCAGCAAGACCACATCGGGATCGCGCGCCTTGAAGGCGCTGTAGGCATCCGCGGCGTTGTCGGCTTCCGCCACGACATGCAGATCGCCCTGGCTCTCCAGCACGCGCCGATAGCCCTGCCGCACGATCGGATGGTCGTCGACCAACAGCACGGAGATGCCTGTTGCCATAATCTCGTTCATCCCGGCCTCACGCGGCGAGCGGGATGGTGGCGGCGATGCTGAGTCCGCCTCGGGCGGGCAGGATCGAGAATGATCCGCCGGCCGCTGCGACGCGCTCGCGGATGCCCGTGAGGCCAAAGCCGGCCGACTGCTTGACGCGTGCTGCGTCGCCGCCGCCATCGTCATCGACACGGATCAGCAATGCATCGTCGTCGCCCGTGCGCCGCTCGACGTGCAGAGAAATCTCGCGTGCCGTGCCGTGGCGCAACGCGTTGGTCAGGCATTCCTGCGCGACGCGATAGGCGGTGGTCGCGGCCGGGCCGCTGATGTCGGTGAGGTCGCCCCTGAGATCGAGCTGAATCGTCGGCCGCACCGAGCTCTGCGAGCGCCAGCTATCCACCAAATTCACGAGGCTCGCTTCCAACCCAAGCTCGGCGGGCAGGGGATTGCGCAGGCGCTTCAGCGCGTCGCGCAGCGAGGCCATCAGATGATGCGTGGCCTGTGAGATCATCCGCGCGTCCTGCACGATGTCGTTGCGCTTGTCTGCCTTCGTGCTCGCCGTCTCGATGGTGTTGGCGAAGGCGAGGATGGCCGAGAGATTTTGTCCGAACTCGTCGTGCAACTCGCGGGCGAGCGCGCGGCGTTCGTCGTCGCGGATCTCGATCAGGCGCCGCGTCAGCGCCGCGCGCTGTTCGGTCGCCTCCTCCAGCCGGCCGCCGAGCTCGCCGACAGCGCCGCCGATCATCGCCAGCTCCATCGAGCGGAAGCGCGGCAGTTTCGTGCGATACTGGCCGCGCGCCATGCGCTGCAGGGCGGTCACGATCGTGCGCGCCGGCGCCAGCGCATGCGCAATCGCGAGCGACGCCAGCAGCGCGATCGCCGCCGCCATCAAAAGCGCGACGTCGATCACGTTGAGGACGTATTCCCAGGCGAGCGAGATGGCGGCCGCTTCATCCGGCGTCGCGACCACCGTTCCGGCGGTCGCCGCGCGGGGACTGACCGGCCGTATCACTTCGGCATGGCTGCCGAGGAAGGTCGGCACAATCGAGGCGAACCAGCGCGGCGGCGTCTTGCCGAGCCCCTCGCTCTGGCCGCAGAGCGGCTTTTCGAATGCGATGGCCGGTTGGAACTCGACGCAGACGCCGGGTGAGATCAGCTTCATCGTCTCCAGCGTGCGCCACTCCGGAACCGGCAGAAGCTGCTCGCGCGTTCTGCTGCTACGCAACAGGAATTCGTGCCAATACAGAGCCTGAAGCGCCTGGGCGACCCGCTGCGCCGAGGCCGCAGTCGCCCGGTCGACGCTGCGATAGGCGTCGAATGTGGCCCAGATGGTCGCCGCGCCAAGGCAGAGCACGACGATGAGAAACAGACGGGCGATAAGCTGAAGCACAAGGCGCATGCGATCACCCCAAAGTTTGGTAAGGTCAGCCTAACAACGCCGCCGCGCCTTGCCAATTGCGAGGCACGGCAAGTTGGCAGCTCGGGCAAATTTCCCAAGCCGGATTGGGCATGGCTCTTTGGACCGGGCGCGGCGGCTTTGATCTAATGGGCGGAATTCACGGCCAGGAGCGGTGCAGCATGAGTTCGATGACGATTGGGCCGATCGCGGGGCCTGCTGCCGACCCATCCGAGCGTAGCGCGCTCCTGTTCTGGATGATCTTCACCGGGCTTTCGATCTTCGCCGTCGTGCTGCTGTGGCGGTTCGGCCTGATCCGTCTGATGCTGACCTCGGACCGGACCTACATTTCCAGCGTGATCGCGCTGCTCTATGTCGTCACTTGTGGTCACTGCTTCCTGCGTACGCGGGCCATCGCCCGTGAGGGCGCGGCGGCCCGGCGCTGCCGCGCGGTGCTTGCGGCGCCCGAGGGCGGCAGGGCGCTGGACGCCGGCGCAGCGGCGCTACCACGCGGACTGGTGCGGGACCACATCGAGAGCCTCGTGACCAAGGCCGCGGCGCAGGACTACCGCCCGGTCGACCAGACGCTGTTGCTGCGAACGCTCGCCGACCGGCTGCGCGGCTCCAACGGCTTCGGGGCCTTCGTCTCGGATACGCTGATGAAGCTCGGCCTGCTCGGCACCATCGTCGGCTTCATCATCATGCTGGCGCCGATCGCGGGGCTGGATGCCGCCGACAAGGTCGCGATGCGATCCTCAATGGGACTAATGAGCGACGGCATGGCGGTCGCGATGTACACGACTCTGGCGGGCCTGGTCGGTTCGATCCTGGTCCGCATCCAGTATTACATGCTGGATGCCGCGACCCAGAAGGTGTTCTCGGATGCGGTGGTGCTGACCGAGACCTATGTGACGCCGGTGCTGGAGCGCAAGGGTTTTGGAATCGCGCCATGATGGATGATTTCGGTCTCTATCCGCGCGAGGAGCCGTTCGACCCGCTGGGCGTGATGCTGTTCAAGGCGCTCCAGGTGATCGCTTTCCTGTTCTTCCTCGCGCTGCTCGCGGTCTCGCCGGACGCCAAGGACGGCAAGATCGATTCCAAGGCCGAGTTCATGATCACGCTGGACTGGCCGGACAGCCACCCCGACGATCTCGACCTGTTCGTGCAGGATCCCGCCGGCAACATCGCCTGGTATCGCCACCGCGAGGCCGGCTTCCTCACGCTCGATCGCGACGACCGGGGCGGAGCCAACGACTTCATCGTCGTCAACGGCAAGAAGATTGCCTCGCCGATTCGCGAGGAGATCGTCACGGTGCGCGGCATCATTGCCGGCGAATACACCGTCAATGTCTCACATTTCGTCGCGACGACCGGCGAACCCGTCACGGCCAATGTGAAGGTGCAAAAACTCAATCCGACGGCGCAGGTGATCTTCGATAACAAGTTCACGGTCGATCACACCGGCGACGAGAAGACCGCGGTGCGGTTCCGGCTCGATGCCGAAGGCAAGGTCGTCAATGTGGACCAGCGGCCGAAATCGCTGCTGGAGACGTTCCGCAGCGGCTGGCGCAACGGCGCCGATCTCGACCCGAACACCGGTGTGAGCAAGAACGCTGTGAGAGTGCGCCGTGACTAGCTTGCAGACGGTCATCCTCACGCTATCGATAGCCTACGCCGTCATCGGCGCGCTGCTGCTGGTCGTGCTCGTCTATGCGCGGCTGCACTGGTCGTTCAAGGCGGTCGCGGTGGTCGTGACCAGCGCCTTCTATGTCGTCAGCTTCACGGAAATGCGCGGGCTGCTCGGCTGGGCCAGCGCCGACCGGCTGCCGGTCTCCTTCAAGCTGCTGAAGGCCCGCATCGTCGAGCCGCATTCGCTCGAGGGCGATCCCGGCTCGATCTATCTCTGGGTCGAGCAGCTCGACGAGGACAATCGGCCGAGCGGCATCCCGCGCGCCTTTCGTGTGCCCTACAATGACAGGCTGGCCGACAAGACCCACGCGGCGGAGAACGAGATCGCGCTGGGACATCCGCAAGGCGGCCGGGCCGCCGATTTCGGCGGCGGCGATGGCAGCCTGATCGACATGGTCAGAGAGTATGTGACGCCCAAGACCATCATGGAGACGAGCGGCGGCGATTCCTCGACCGGCGAATTCGCGGCACCCCCGGTCGGCGCGCAAGGCGCCGTGTTCACCCCGATTCCGCCGCCCCGGATGCCGCCGAAGGACGAGCAATAGGCTCTTCACCATCGCGACAGGGCAGCGCTGGCAAACCGCGCGCCGCTGGCGCATGTTCTTGACCTCCCTCAATTTGGCCTTATCGGCTCCCAATAAGGTTCGAGGGGTGGAGGGTGCGTGCTTCTCGCTGTCTTCTCGGATATTCACGGCAACCGGCAGGCGTTCGAGGCGTGCCTGAAGGTCGCGCGGGCGCGTGGCGCCGAGCGCTTTATCTTGCTTGGCGACTTCGTCGGCTATGGCGCCGATCCGGAATGGGTGGTGGATACCGCGATGGAGCTGGTTGCCCAGGGCGCCGTCGCCGTGCGCGGCAATCATGACCAGGCGGTGAATTCCTCCGCCGAGACCATGAATGCCGAGGCGCAAATCGCGATCGAATGGACGCGCGGCCGGCTCGACACCGCGCAGCGGCGGTTCCTGGCGGAATTGCCGATGCTGGTGGAGGACGGCGATCGTCTGTTCGTGCATTCGGAAGCCTCCAGCCCCCGAAGCTGGCACTATGTCCGATCGACCGCCGACGCCGCCAAAAGCCTGATCGCGACGCCGGCTCATGTCACCTTCTGCGGCCACATCCACCGCCCGGCGATCTATTCGATGTCGGTGACGGCGAAGATGTCGGGACTCGTGCCCAAGACCGACGTCTCCGTACCGCTGCTGCGCGGGCGGCAATGGCTTGCTGTGCTCGGCTCGGTCGGCCAGCCGCGCGATAGCGATCCATCCGCGGCTTTCGCGCTGTTCGACACGGTCTCGTGCCAGATCACCTATTGCCGCGCGCCCTACGACGTCGAGACGGCCGCGAACCGGATCCGTGAGAACGGCCTGCCGCATTGGCTCGCCGACCGGCTGTCGCAGGGGCGCTAGAGGCCGATGCCGAAACCCCTCGTCAAATCAGGCGCAGCGATCGACGGCTACACGATCGGCGAATGCGTCCATGCCGGCGGAATGGCGACGCTGTGGACCGTCACCCGTCCCGGCCTCGACGTGCCGCTGCTGATGAAAATTCCGCGGGTGTCGGAGGGCGAGGACCCTGCCGCGATCGTCTCCTTCGAGATGGAGATGATGATCCTGCCGCGGCTGGCCGGGCCGCACGTGCCCTCATGTTTCGGCACCGGCGATTTCGCCCACCAGGCCTATGTCGTGATCGAGCGCATCTCCGGGACCACGCTTTACAAGCGGTTGCCCGACCTGCCGCTGCCGTATGACGAGGCGCGGCAGCTCGTCGCCAGGATCGCGACGGGGCTCGCGGATTTGCACCGGCAGAACGTGATCCATCACGACATCAAGCCGAGCAGCATCATGTTCCGCGAGAGCGGCGAGGCGGTGCTGATCGACTATGGCCTGTCGCATCACAACCATCTGCCGGACCTGTTGCAGGAGGAATTCCGCCTTCCTTACGGCACCGCGCCCTATATGGCGCCGGAACGGCTGTCGGGGGTGCGCGACGATCCGCGCAGCGATCTGTTCTCGCTGGGCGTGCTGCTCTATTTCTTCACGACCGGCGAGCGGCCGTTCGGCGAGGGCGAGACGCTGCGTGCGATGCGGCGCCGGCTATGGCGCGATCCGCACCCGCCGCGCTCGCTTCGCGCCGACTATCCGCCCTGGCTCCAGGAGGTGGCGCTGCGGTGCCTCGAGATCGAGCCGGTGCGGCGCTATCCGACGGCGTCGCAGCTCGCCTTCGATCTGACCCATCCGGACCAAATCAGGCTCACGATGCGCTCGGAGCGAATGAAGCGCGATCCGCTCAGCGTCGCATGGCGCCGCCGGTTCAACCAGGGGGGCATGGCGCCCCGCGCGAAATCGGATGTCGCAGCCCAAATCGCATCGAGCCCGATCGTTGCGGTCGCGCTCGATACGGCGGATGGCGAGCCGGAGTTGAACGAGGCTCTGCGCATGACGACGGAACGCATTCTCGCCACGCTGCCGTCGGCGCGGCTCGCATGTCTCAACGTGCTGAAGCTCAACCGCATCGCGATCGACAGGACGCTGGATGAGCAGGGCTCCAACAAGCATATCGACCGGTTGGTGGCGCTCAGGCACTGGGCCACTCCGCTCAAGCTGGATGAGAGCCGGCTGTCGGCTCACGTACTGGAAGCCGTCGATCCCGCGGCGGCCATCCTGGAGTTTTGCGAGGTCAACCACGTCGACCACGTCATCATCGGCGCGCGGCAGGGCTCGTTCCGGCGCACGCTGCTCGGCAGCGTCTCGGCCAAGGTGGCCTCGGAAGCGGCCTGCACCGTCACCGTGGTCCGGCCGCCGCGAATGGCTGCGGATGCGGGCGAGGAGGTCGGATAGGGCCGCGCTCTGGATCGTGGAGGTTCAGGCCGCGTGAGCGGTGTGGACGGAGCGCTTACGACGGATCGGCCAGGAGAATTGCGGGCCGGGCTCGCCGTGATCCGCGCTGCCGCCGAAGAACTGGATGATCTCGCGGCAGGGCTCGCAGTTGAACAGATTACGCGACGCGGATGCCTTGGTCATTTCCTTCAGGCAGTTCGGGCAATGCGGCTTCATGAGCTTGGTCCAGAAAAGAATTCATTGCCGGCGCGGTGACCGGAGCGGGTGATCCAGGCCCGTCTCGGGCCCGGTGTCGTCGCGCATCTCGCCTTCGGTGCGTTCGAGCCGACCGAAGAAAAAATCGAGGTCAGGATGCGGGCGCCGCGGGATGCGGCACCGGCGCTTCGGCTGACGCTTCACGAACTCGATCTGCATGGGGTCAGGCCCGATACCAGTCGCGACGAGCGATGCGGGTCGAGCGAGCCGAGACCTTCACCGGTCCGGCCGATGGACCAAACACAACAAACGCACAAAAACCAAGCCACAACGCCACGCCAGTCCAAACCAGGGTCGTCGTCATGATGTGCTCCCGCGAAAACAGGCAAGAATCACTAGCGGTGATTTGCGCGAATCAGGGAAGCCCGGAGGAGTACGGATCAAGGTTGCAAATTTAGGCATTGCGCGCCGCAGCACCCGTAGAAGCCGCACGTCTGCGGAGCCGAGCGGGCCCTCAGATCGCCTCGCCGCGTGCAGCCGCGGCGGCGTTGCGGATCGCGGCGATGTTGGTCTTGTAGGCGTCCTGCGTGCCGCCCCTGAACACGGACGTGCCGGCGACGAAGGCGTTGGCCCCGGCCGCGGCCAGGGGACCTGCGACGTCGGCGCCGACGCCGCCATCGACCTCGATGTCGATCGGGCGGCCCGCTGTCATTGCGCGGATGTCGCGGATCTTGCCGATCGCGGAGGGGATGAAGGCCTGGCCGCCGAAGCCGGGATTGACCGACATCACCAGCACGAGGTCGACCAGGTCCAGGACGTATTCGAGTGCGCTGATCGGCGTGCCCGGATTGAGCGAAACGCCGGCCTTCTTGCCGAGTGCGCGGATCGCCTGAAGCGAGCGGTGCAGATGAGGACCGGCCTCGGCATGCACGGTGATGTGGTCGCAGCCGGCTTTCGCGAAGGCCTCGAGATAGGGGTCGCAGGGCGAGATCATCAGATGCGCGTCGAAGATCTTCTTGGTGTGCGGACGCATCGCCTTGATGACGTCGGGGCCATACGAGATGTTGGGAACGAAGTGCCCGTCCATGACGTCGAGATGGATCCAGTCGGCTCCGGCGGCGTCCACGGCGCGCACCTCCTCGCCGAGCCTGGAGAAATCCGAAGCCAGGATCGAGGGCGCGATTGCCAGGGGGCGGGGAGCGAAGGCTTGGGTCATGGCGGTTTCCCGTGGCGGCCGTGAAAGATGGACTCGCCTAACATGGGCCTCTCAGCCGGGCAATGCAGGGGCGGCGTGCTTCCTGTGGGCGGAAATTTCTGCCGCGCCCGGCATGAATTGCCGGTGTTCCCGGCCGTGCAAAGTGCGGTGAAAGCGGATTTCATTGAGCTTTTTGCGCTGGCACGGCGCTTGCTGACTTCACCTGAACAGAACATTGGCCGCGGCATGCCGCATCGGTTGGAGTTGTGCAATGTTGTTCGCTCTTGGGGCCGTATCGAGCGCGCTCGACGCGATCCAGTCGCTGACAAATTCGAAATCGTCCTCGTCGACGCAGAAGACGGGGTCCTCGCAAAAGCCTGCGACCAATCCGTTCGCGATCGACAGCGGCAGCAACAGCACGACCGGCGCGACCTCGTCGGTCAATGCGGGCAAAACCCCGCAGATCTCGCCGGAGACGATGAACGCGCTGTTCGTCGCGCAGAGCCAATCCTCGGACAGCACCGGCAGCGCCGCCAGCTCGACCTCGTCGAGTTCGACGTCCTCGTCCTCGACGCGCCGCGACGCCGCCCTGAAGGATCTGTTCTCGCAGATCGATGGGGACGGCGACGGCAAGATCACCAAATCGGAATTCGAGAATGCGCTCGGTGCCGGCGGCACCAACCTCGCGCAGGCCGACGACGTTTTCTCGAAGCTGGATTCGAACACGGACGGCAGCGTCAGCCTCGATGAGATGTCGAAGGCGCTGAAGAGCGGCCATCGCGGCCACCATCACGCGCAAGGTGCGGGCGATGCGTCCGGCAGCGGCTCGGATTCCTCCTCGCAGGCCAAGGGCGGCTCGACCTCGACCTCGACGACCGGCGCCGACGGATCGACCACCACCACCGTCACCTACGCCGACGGCTTCAAGATGTCGACGACGGTCCCGGGCGCCTCCAGCTCTCGTAATTCGGCGTACGATCTGTTCGCGCAGTTGATGCAGCGGCAGGGCGGGCAGGGACAAGGCGCCTCAGCGACTGCAGGTTCATCGATGTCGATGAGCGTGTAACCCTGCTCACGGCTAGCCCGCATATTCGTGAGTGATGTCACGGTAGACATACCGATCGCGGATCTCTTGATTGAAGAAGGTACCTTTGAGCGCGCGGCCTTGAATGCGGCGGCGACCTCGGGCGGGAGGTCCTCGTAGACATAGAGGCGTCCGCTGACGAAAGTCACTTTCAGTTCGCGCGTCGCGGGCGCATAGCGGACAAACCGGATCACGGAAGACGGCATGGCGGTGCGCCTCGTTCCCTCGGGGTAACGCCGTTTCCGCCATTTCGTTTCTAGCCGAACCGATCCTTCCACGCCGGCAGTGCGCCGGCAAACGGCAGGGCCGTCGCATTATAGACGCCGCGAGCGATCGCGCGTGCGACCACGTTGGCGGCGACGGTTCCGAGCTCGGTGAGGCCAACCAGCGGCTCGATCGGCTTCTCGCCCGTTGCGGCGGCGAACAGCACGTCGCCATCGGTTGGAGCATGCACCGGATAAATCGCACGGGCGAACCCGGTATGCGCGATCATCGCAAGCCGCTTGGCCTGGGCCTTGGTCAGCATGGCATCGGTAACGACGAGGCCGATCGTGGTGTTCTCACGCGCGCTCGCGGCGGGTCCGCCCTTGATGCGCATCGCCAGCATGTCCGGCGTGAACGCGGACGGCAGACCGCGCCCGCCGAACTCGCCGTTCTCCTCGAACGGCGCAGCCCAGAACCAAGGCCCTTCGCCAACGGTTGTGCTGCCGACCGCGTTGACGACCATGATCGCTGCGACCTTGATACCATTGGCCAGGACCGCGGAGGCCGACCCCAGTCCGCCCTTGAAGGTTGCGGTGGTGGCTCCAAGGCCGGCGCCGACGCTGCCCAGTGCGAAATCGTCGCTGGCGGCCAACGCTGCGGCGTAGCCGAGATCGCGATAGGGCGCGAAGCGTCCCCAGGCCTTGTCGCCACCGTTGAGCAGGTCGAAAACGATCGCGCCCGGCACGATCGGAATCACCGCCTCGCGAATCCGCAAGCCGCGGCCTTGTTCGGCGAGCCAGGCCTGGATGCCGCCGCCGGCGTCGATTCCAAAGGCGGAGCCGCCGGACAGCGCAATCGCGTCAACGCGATCGACGGTGCTGGCGAGGTCGAGCAACGCGTCTTCGCGCGTGCCGGGTCCGCCGCCGCGAACATCGATGGCCGCAACCGCTGGGGCGTCGAAGATGATCGCGGTCGTGCCAGTGGCGATTTTCGCATCCTCGGCATGGCCGACGCGGACGCCGGCGATATCGGTGAGAAGGTTTTTCAAGGCGGCTCCGCAGGCTGAAAGGCGTTCGCTTCAGCGATATCGCAGGGATGCCGCAGGCTCAACCCGCGAGCGCGGTCCGCAGCATCTTGGCGAGTTCGGACTTGCGGTAGGGCTTCGCCAGCAGCAGCACGCCGGAATCGAGCCGCCCGTGATGGACGATAGCGTTCTCGGTGTAGCCCGAGGTGAACAGCGTCTTCAAATCGGGGCGGCGGCGAGCCGCCTCGTCGGCGAGCTGGCGGCCGTTCATGTTGCCGGGCATGATGACGTCCGTGAACAGCAGGTCGATGTTCTTGTCGGCGTCGATGATGACGAGGGCCTCGGCCGCGTTGGCGGCTTCGAGGGCGGTATAGCCGAGGCTCTTGATCTGAGTCACGACATATTGCCGTACCAGCGCGTCGTCCTCGACGATCAGGATCTTTTCGCGGCCGCCGGTGACGGGTGCGTTCTGGAGCGCCTCGAAATCGGTCTCCTGCACGCCGCTCGAGCGCGGCAGGTAGATCTTCACGCTCGTGCCGTGGCCTTCCTCGCTGTAGATCTTGATGTGTCCGCCGGACTGCTTGACGAAGCCGAACACCATGCTGAGCCCGAGGCCGGTGCCCTTGCCGACCTCCTTCGTGGTGAAGAAGGGATCGAACACCCGGTCCATCAACTCCGGCGGGATTCCGGAGCCGGTATCGCTGACGGCGATCATGACGTAATTGCCGGCCACCACGTCGGGATTCATGCTGGCATAGCCGTCGTCGAGGAAGATGTTGCGGGTCTCCAGCACCAGCGTGCCGCCGTCGGGCATGGCATCGCGCGCGTTCAGCGCGAGATTGAGGATCGCGGTGGAAAGCTGGCCGGGGTCGATCAGTGCCGGCCACGCATCCTCGGTGAGCTGCGGCATGATGGTGATCTGCTCGCCGAGCGTGGGATGCAGCAGCTTTGCGGCCTCGAGCGTCAATGCGTTGACGTCGATTTCGCGCGGCTGGAGCGGCTGCTTGCGGGCGAAGGCGAGCAGATGCTTGGTCAGTTGCGCGCCGCGCTCGGCGGCGTCGTCGATCAGCTTGGTGATGGCGGCGAGTTCGGGACGGTCAGCGACGGCGTCCGCCAAAATGCCGATGGTGCCGGTGATGACGGTCAGCACATTGTTGAAGTCGTGCGCGACACCGCCGGTCAGTTGACCGATGGAATCCATCTTCTGGACGTGCCTGAACTGCGCCTCGGCTGCCTGCTTCTCGGTGAGGTCGCGGCCGATGAAGAAATGGCGCTTGACCGGCTCGGACCAGGTGCCCATCCAGTTCAGCGTGACCTCGTGACCGTCGTAATGGTAGTAGCGTGCCTCGAAGCTGCGCTTGACCGCGCCACGCCGCGCCGCGCGCATCTCGTCGCGCGTCTTCTGGAGGTCATCGGGATGAATGAACTCGGTGGCGCTGTGCCCGATCATGTCTTCCGGATTCAAGCCGAGAATGGTCTTCACGCTCGGGCTGACCTGGATGAAATTGCCAAAACCGTCGGTGACCAGGATCAGGTCCTGTGAGGTCTCGAAGATCCGCTCCCGCTCCTCGACCTCGCGGCGCAGTTTTTCTCGTGCCTGCTTCTCTTCCGTGATGTCGTGGGCGATCTTGGAGGCGCCGATGATCTCTCCGCTGGCTGTTTTGAGCGGAGAAACATTGAGGACGACATCGACGCGCCGGCCGTCCTTGCGGATGCGGACCGTCTCGTGCTGGGCGATCGTTTCGTTGCCGCCGACCCGGTTCAGGATACCCCTGACCTCGGCCTTGCGGTCCTCCGGCACGATGATGTCGATGGGCTGCCCGATGGCCTCCGCGGCGGCATAGCCGAACAGATGTTCGGCGGCCTTGTTCCAGCCCGTGATGACGCCGTCGAGCGTCTTCGTGATGATGGCATCATTGGCGGATTCGACGACGGCGCCGTACAGGGCAAGGCGCTTGCCGTAGTAGTCGCGATCCAATGCCGACTGCTGGCGCAGCCTGCCGACGAGGCCCAGCGTGTGCGCCTGGAGGCGGACATTTTCGATCAGGAGCACCGCAAGCACGAAGGTCGCCGCGCAAAGGCCGTAGACACGACCGGCGTAGAAGCCGAGATCGAAGCGCGCGACGTTGACGATCGCCGACAGCGCGATGTCGAACAGCCATGCGCACATCACCACCATGAGCCATACATCGATGACCGAATGCGGACGGCGGAACCACAGCGAGACCAGCGCGGCGAAGCTCAAGGACCAGACAAAGGACACCACGCCGATCATGATTTGCGTGTAACGGCCATCGCGCAGCAGGACCGGAAGCAGGTCGTGCTGGGCAGTGACGGCCCAGGTCAAGACGATCATGACCGCGACGACGCCGACCACGCTGGCGTAGATCGCCTTGCTTGCCGAGCCCGCGATCCTGGCGCCGCCCTCGGCCTCCTTCAGCCAGGCATAGGCCAGCACACAGAGTGGGAAGCCGCCGTGCCAGATCATGTAGAGCCAGACCGTGGTCTGCTGGTTGGCCCCCAGCAACCCGGTCGGCGAAAAGAGTCCGGGGAAGGTGAGGGCGTGGACCACGGCCG
Source organism: Bradyrhizobium sp. JR4.3 (assembly GCF_040547695.1). Taxonomy (NCBI): domain Bacteria; kingdom Pseudomonadati; phylum Pseudomonadota; class Alphaproteobacteria; order Hyphomicrobiales; family Nitrobacteraceae; genus Bradyrhizobium; species Bradyrhizobium sp. JR4.3. Next base: position 153,630 of record NZ_JBEPQF010000001.1, read on the forward strand.
CGGCGGCGGTGAACAGATAGCCGGCCGCGAGCACGAGCAGCGCGCGGGTCCTGAGCACCGCAAACTGCGACAACAGCAGGACCGCCGTCACGATGTCCGCGACGACGAGAGCGGATTGATAGCTCGCGACGAAGGCTGGCACAGGCAGCAGCGGGATACCTGCGAAGGGCACGGCCATTGCGAACAGGATCGAGGAGACGCCCACGATCGTCAATGCTGCGGTGCGGTCTTTAGGGGTGGCCGGCAGCGTCGAAAGGAATGTGTTCCGATCGGTCGGTGCGGACACGTGCAGCTCTCGCAGATCGGTCTTGAGCATTTTTGCCAATCTCATTTGGCTTAATCAGTTTCCGTCCATGGTAGCGGGTTCTGGGCACGCATCATGACAAAACCCACCGCGACTCAACCGAAGGTTACAGCTTACTTAATTTTGGGGGGAACGCGCACAGGGGATCGGGTAAGATGCGCTTTACTGGACGGTGCTATAATGCTCTCCCGTTGCTACGGGTTCCAGGTTTGAATCAGGCATTTTGATTTCGCGATCCGGGAGTTGTTCCTATGCCCCGCGTTCTCATCATCGACGACCAGAAGGACGTCCGGGCGATGGTCGCGATCGTGCTGCGCGTCAACCGTTACGACGTCGTTGAGGCCGATAGCGGCGCAGCCGGGGTAAAAGCCTTCACCGAGGCCCGCTTCGATGCGGCAATCGTGGACATTTTCCTCGGCGATACCAGCGGCGTCGAGGTCATCGCGACCCTGCGCGAGCTTGCACCGACCCTCCCGGTCGTTGCCGTGTCGGGGATGACGGCGCTGGATTTCATGGAACAATCGCCTCACCTTGCCAACGTGGTCTGCCTGCAAAAGCCGTTTCGGCCGAACGATCTTCTTCAAGCGCTAAGGAAGGCCCAAGTCGCGGCGGACGGCGCGCTGCCCGCAGCCGTCTGATCCTGACGCAGGAAGAAACGCCCCGGGGCAAGCCGGGGCGCGATGATGATTTGATGAGGCCTTCAGGCCCCGGCAACCGTGCTTAGGTGCCGTTGCCGCTGATCGCGGCGTAGCCGCCCTTGGCGTCCCATTTGTAGACGACGTAGTCGAGCTGCTTGATGTCGCCCTTGGCGTCATACTCGATCGGCCCGATCACGGTGTCCCACTTGCCGGCCTTGATGGCCGCCATGACCTTCTTGGCATCTGTGGTGCCGGCCTTCTTGGCCGCCTGCGACCAGACCTGCATCGCCGCATAGGTGTAGAGCGTGTAGCCCTCGGGATCGATGTTCTTGGCCTTAAAGGCCTCGACGATCTTCTTCGCGGTCGGCTTGTTGCGCGGATCGGGGCCGAAGGTGAACAGCGTGCCTTCGCCGGCCGGGCCGGTGATGGAGGCGTATTCCTTGTCGGCGAGCGCGTCGCCGGCCATCAGCACGGTCTTGAGGCCCTGGTCGCGCATCTGGCGCAAGATTAGGCCGCTCTCCTGATGGTAGCCCCCGACATAGACGAGATCGATGTTGTCGCGCTTCAGTCGCGAGACGATCGCGTTGAAGTCCTTGTCGCCCTTATTGTAGGACTCGTACATCTTCTCGGTGACGCCCGCCTTGTTGAGCGCCTTCTTGGTCTCGTCCGCAAGACCCTTGCCGTAGGTGGTCTTGTCGTTGAGGATGGCGATGTTCTTGCCCTTGTAGTTCTTGGCGATGTACTGGGCGGCGACCAGGCCCTGCTGGTCGTCGCGGCCGCAGACGCGCGCCACGTTCCACAGTCCGCTATCGGTGAACTTCGGATTGGTGGAGGCGGGAGTAATCTGGAGCACGTTGCCGTCGGCATAGGCTTCCGACGCCGGGATCGACGACGACGAGCAATAATGCCCGGCCACGAACGGGATTTTCGCGCCGGCGATCTTCTCGGCGATCGAGCGCGCCTGCTTCGGATCGCAGGCGTCGTCCTCGACGGACAGCGCGAGCTTCTTGCCATTGAGACCGCCGGCGGCGTTGATGTCGGCTACGGCCATCTCGGCGCCGTTCTTCATCTGGCGGCCGAAAGCGGACTCGCCGCCGGTCATCGGACCTGCGACTGCGACGGTGACATCCTGCGCGAATGCTGCGCTCGACAGCGCGATCGATGCGCCGAATGCCAGACCGATGAGCTTCAGTGATTTCATGAGATACCTCGAGGGTGGTCGCCTGTGGAAGTTACCGGGCATACCCGGTTCAAACCGGCGCCATTCTTGAATGAATTCGAGGAGAAGTCACCGGCAAAATACGGGCATGGGCAGAGATATCTCGCCACATTCGGCAGCACGGGTTCGCCTTGGGCGGCCTCAACCGTGCCGGCCGCCTTCCAGGTAGGCGGCGCGAATCTCGGGGCGCTGCAACAACTCGGCGCCGGTCCCGGCCAGCGTGATCAGGCCATTGACCATGACATAGCCGCGATGGGCGAGCTTGAGCGCATGGTTGGCGTTCTGCTCGACGATCAGCACGGTCAGGCCATCCTGCCGGTTCAGGGTGCGGATCGCATCGAAAATCTGGCGCGCGATCAGCGGCGCCAGACCGAGCGAGGGCTCGTCGAGCAGGAGCAGGCGAGGACGGCTCATCAAGGCGCGGCCGATGGCCAGCATCTGCTGCTCGCCGCCGGACAGGGTTCCGCCACGCTGGCCGTAGCGTTCCTTCAGCCGCGGAAACAGCGTGAACACGCGTTGTAGCGTCGCCTCGCGTTCCGCGTCGGTGCATTCGGTGGCGTCCGCCCCCATCTGGAGATTTTCCGCCACGCTCATGCGCGGGAAGATGCGGCGGCCTTCCGGCGATTGCGCGATGCGCAAATGCGCGATCTCGTGGGTGGGCACTTCGGTGATGTCACGGCCTTCGTACAGGATCTGGCCGGCGCGGGCGCGCGGCTTGCCGAAGATCGTCATCATTAGTGTCGATTTGCCGGCACCATTGGCGCCGATCAGCGCCACGATCTCGCCGGCATTGATATCGAGGTCGACGCCTTTCAGCGCCTCGATCTTGCCGTAGGAGGCGCGAAGGCCGTGGACCGCGAGCAGGGCAGTGGGCGATGTCACGACCCGCTCTCCATCACGGCCACCGCCTCTTCCTCATCGGTGCCGAGATAAGCGGCGATCACCTTTGGATCGTCGCGAACCTCGCGCGGGGAGCCTTCAGAGATCTTCACACCGTGGTCCATCACCACGATGTGGTCGGAGATCTCCATCACCACAGACATGTCGTGCTCGATCAGCAGGATCGAGGTGCCGAGCTCGTTGCGGATCGACAGCAGCAGTTCGCTCAGGGCGGCACTCTCGCGCGCATTGAGGCCGGCGGCGGGTTCGTCCAGGCACAAGAGCGCGGGTTCGGTGCACATCGCGCGTGCGATCTCGAGCCGTCGCTGGTCGCCATAGGCAAAATTACCGGCGGCATCGTCGGCGCGGTCGAGCAAATTGACCCGCTTGAGCCAGTCGGTGGCGAGATCGATCGCGCGTTTCTCGGCGCCGCGGTAGACGGGCGCGCCAATGAGCCCGAGCAAGGTGAAGCCGGAGGCGCGCATCAGCGCGTTGTGCTGCGCCACCATCAGGTTTTCCAGCGCGGTCATGCCGGGAAACAGGCGGATATTCTGGAAGGTGCGGGCGACCTTGGCCTGCTTGGCGATGCGGAAATCGTTCAGCCGTTCCAGCGCGATCACCTTGCCGTCGTCATGGCTGAGGCGGATGGCGCCGCCGCTCGGCTTGTAGAACCCGGTGATGCAGTTGAAGACCGTCGTCTTACCGGCACCGTTGGGTCCGATCAGCGCGGTGATCTTGTTCCGCTCTGCAGCAAACGACAGGTCCTGGACTGCGACGATGCCGCCGAAGCGCATGGTGAGCCGGTCGACCTCGAGAATCTGGTCGCGGCTCATCCGTGCCCCTCCTTGACGAGGTCGGATGAGATCGCGTGGGCCTTGGTCAGGTACACGGTCGGCGCGCGATGGCCGATCAGGCCGCGCGGCCGCCAGATCATGATCAGCACCATGGCCATGCCGAACACCAGCATGCGGTAGCTCTCGAGGCTGCGGAACAGCTCGAAGCCCCCGATCATGGCGAGCGCGGAGAGCGCCACGCCAAGCTGCGAGCCCATGCCGCCGAGCACGACGATGGCGAGCACCAGCGCCGATTCCTGGAAGGTGAAGGATTCCGGGCTGATGAAGCCCTGGCGGGTCGCGAAGAACGCGCCGGCAAAGCCGCCGAACATCGCACCGGTCGCGAATGCCGTGAGCTTGGTGGTCGTGGTGTTGATGCCGAGCGCACGGCAGGCGACCTCGTCCTCGCGCAGGGCTTCCCAGGCGCGGCCGATCGGCAGGCGGCGCAGCCGGATCGTCACCCAGTTGGTGAGCAGCGCGAGCGCCAGGATCAGGTAGAACAGGAAGACGATGCGGTGGGTCGGCGAATATTCGATGCCGAGCCTGGCGGCGAGCCCGTTGTCGCTGTTGTCGAGGGGGATACCGAAGAAGGAGGGGCGGGGAATGCTGGAGACGCCGTTGGGCCCGCCTGTCAGATCCTGCCAATTGATGATGACGAGGCGGATGATCTCGCCGAAGGCGAGCGTCACGATGGCGAGATAGTCGCCGCGCAGGCGCAGCACGGGGAAGCCGAGCAGCACGCCCCAGAATGCGGCGAGGACGCCCGCTAGCGGCAGGCAGATCCAGAATGACCAGCCGAAATTGGTCGCGAGCAGCGCGTAAGAATAGGCGCCGACCGCATAGAAGGCGACGTAGCCGAGATCGAGCAGGCCGGCCAGCCCGACCACGACGTTCAGCCCCCAGCCAAGCATCACATAGGTGAGCACGAGGATGGCGAGATCGAGGATGTAGCGCTGGTCATAGAAGATCACGGGCACCAGCAGCGTGAAGATCAGGAGCGCCGGTGCGAGATAGCGGCCGAGGAACGACATTCCGCTCTGCACCGCCGGCGGCACCAGCTTCTCGGCGCCCGTTGGACCGATCCATTGCTTGAGCAGCTCGAGCACGATCGAACCGCCGAATACCGCGGCAACGAGGGAGGCGACATCGCCGAAGCGCGTCCAATAGGTGAGCTGGCCGTCGGAACCAGCTTCGGTGCGGACGCCGACCATCAGCGAGAACAGCACCAGCGCGATCAGCGCGTTGACGCAGGCGGTCTTCAGGAGAGCGGGGATGCCCGATGCAGTTTTGGCCGTATTGATCGAGGGAGTTTTCACGCGCGACCGTCAGACTTTTTCGACTTCGGGGCGGCCGAGCAGGCCGGTCGGCATGAAGATCAGCACGACGATCAGGATCGAGAACGCGGCGACGTCCTTGTATTCGACCGAGAAATAGGCCGACCAGAACGTCTCGATCAGCCCGATCGCCAGCCCCCCGAGCATGGCGCCGGGCAGCGAGCCGATGCCGCCGAGCACGGCCGCGGTGAACGCCTTGATGCCGGCGACGAAGCCCATGAAGAAATCGACCAGGCCGTAATAGAGCAGGTACATCAGGCCGGCCACTGCGGCGAGCGCAGCGCCGATCACGAAGGTCATGGAGATGGTGCGGTCGACGTTGACGCCGAGCAGCGCCGCCATGGTCTGGTCCTGCTCGCAGGCGCGCATGTCGCGCCCGAGCCGGGTGCGCGACACCAGCCAGGTGAAGATCGCCAGCAGCACGATGGTGGTGATGACCACCACGATCTGGATGTTGGAGAGCTGGATGATGAAGCCATCGGCGCTCTCGTGCAGCGTGTAGCCGCCGGTGATCACTGGCGGCACTGGCTTCACCCGCGCGCCTTGCGCCACCTGCGAATAGTTGGTCAGCACGAACGACATGCCGATCGCCGACAGCATCGGCGCGAGGCGGAAGGAGTGGCGCAGCGGACGGTAGGCGATGCGCTCGATGGTCCAGCCATACAGGGCGGTGACCGCCATCGAGACCAGGATCACGATCAAGAGGATCACCGGGACCGCAGTCAGGCCGGTCGAGACCAGGAGCAGGAAGGTGATCAGCGCGATGAAGCCGCCGATCATGAAGACATCGCCATGGGCGAAGTTGATCATGCCGACGATGCCGTAGACCATCGTGTAGCCGATCGCGATCAGCCCGTAGATCGAGCCGAGCACGAGGCCGTTGATGAGCTGCTGGGCGAAATAATCCATAGGCTGCCGTACCCAAATCTGACGCGGCTCAAAGGGAGCTCTTCGAGAGAGAGTGCTGGTTTCTTCTCGGGCCCCGGCAGCCCTTAAGCATTCTCGTTTTGTAACAGGAGGGAACTGGCGGCTGCAACCGGCCCCGCCTCCGCATCAAGGCTTTTACAGAGATCATTTGGCGCTCTGGTTCCCCCCGCATGGGCGGAACCGGTTCCCCCGGTGCCCCAATTGGAAGCCTGTGGGTGCCAGTTAAGGTAAACAAAGGGTTTAAATTGCCGCCACAGTCTGATGCGAGTTAGCTCCCGGCAAAGCCTTCCATCGAAGGCGCGGACCAAACGAAGCGGGAAGCGGCATGTTAGGAAACTGGCGGATCGGTTCGGTCAACGGCGCACTTCTGGCGGCCTATTTCATCCCGGCCTGGACCCTCGTCGCCTTCAACATCATGGTGGCGCCGGTGCACGGCCTCTATGAGCGGCCGAGCGTCGCAGTGGCGCTTTTCCTCAGCGACCATCTCCAGATGGCGGGGATGGACACGGTGCGCGCCGCCTGGCTGCTGGCACTGGGGCGACTGACGGTGGTGGCGTTCTTTGCGATCTACCTTGCGCTGCTCTGCATTCCCCGCATCCGCAAGAACGGGGGTAGCGACGAAGCGCTCGGCATTGCGCTCGCGATCGGCAGCCTGATCTCGTTTGCGAGCATGATCATGGCTTCGAAGGTCGGCGAGATGGCCGCGCTGCGGCTGCACGCCACCGAGCTCCTGCTCTTGCTCGGTGCCGCCATCGTAGTGGTGATCGAACGGCCCGAGGCGGCGCCCAAGATCGTTCAGAAGACGGTAGAGGCCACTCCGCCGCTAGGTCTTGAGCAGGCCGAGCTCCTGCACAATCGCTGAGGCTTCCTTGACGGCGTGGTTCGCCGCCGGCACGCCGCAATAGATCGCCTGCTGCAGCAGGATTTCCTTGATGTCGTCGGGCGTGAAGCCGCCCTCGGCGAGGGCCGCGCGCACATGCAGGCGGAATTCGTCCCATTGGCCAAGCGCAACCATGGTGCCGATAACCAGCACCCGCCGCGTGCGCTCGTCGAAATGCGGCCGCGTCCAGGTCTCGCCCCAGGCGTAGCGGGTGATCATGTCCTGGAAATCGGTGTTGAATGCATTGCGACCCGCGATCGACTTGTCGACCCAGGCATTGCCCAGCACTTTTCGGCGCACTTTCATGCCGGCATCGCGGCGTTTCTGGTCGTCCATTCTCTATCCTCCTCTCCGTCATTGCGAGGTAGCGAAGCAATCCAGTCTGTCACCGCGGAGGGATTTCTGGATTGCTTCGCTGCGCTCGCAATGACGGTTGTGACTAACGTTGCGTCAAAAAGCCCACCACCGCGTCGGTGAACGCGTGCGGCTGCTCGACATTGGAAATGTGGGCGGCGTCGATGATGGTCATGCTCGCGCCGGGAATGCTTGAGCGGATCAATTCACCCGCCGAAATCGGCGTCGCCATGTCGTGGCGGCCGGCGATCACCAGTGTCGGGCTCTTGATCTTCGGCAGCAGCGCGCGCTGGTCGAGCGTCGACAGCGCCTCGCAGCAGGCGAGATAGCCTTCGACCGGCGAGGCCAGCAGCATCGCCTTCATCCTGGCGGTGATGTCGGGCGCGCGCTCGCGGAAATCCTGGGTGAGCCAGCCGGCGATAACGGCATCGGCGACGGAAGCGATGCCGCCCTTCTTCACGGCGTCGATGCGCTCGAGCCATTTGGTTGGCTCGGCATAGTAGCAGGAGGTGTTGGCGAGGATGAGCTTGCCGAAGCGCTCCGGCGCGTTCGCGCCCAGCCATTGCCCGACCATGCCGCCCATCGACAGGCCGCACCAGTGCACTTTCTCGATATTGAGGTCGTCGAGGATGGCCAGCACGTCGCGGCCGAAGCGCTCCATCGTATAGGGGCCAGGCGGAACGTTGGACTTGCCGTGGCCGCGGCGGTCGTAGCGGATGACGCGGAATATCTGCGTCAGTGCCTTCATCTGCGGCTCCCACATCTGCAGCGTGCAGCCGAGCGAGTTTGACAGCATCAGCGTCGGCCCGCCGTCGCGGCCCTCGACGGAGACGTTGATCAGGCAACCGTCGGCATCGATCATGGGCATGCGGGCGTCTCCGTTTATTTGCGCTCAGGACTGTTTTATTCGCGTTCGAGGCTGTCGAGCAGACGGTCGATCAGGGCTTGGGAAGCGCCTTGATAGGCCATCGGCTCGAACAACGCCGCAATTTTTTCCGGCGAAAGATGCGCAGTGACCTGCGAATCGGCTGCGAGCACCTCGCGCAGATGCTTCTTCTCGACGACCGCGCGCTTGCTCGCGGCTTCGACGAGATGATGCGCATCGCTCTTGCCGATCGTCTCGGCCAGCGCGAAGGTGACCGCTTCCGCCATGATCAGGCCGTGGGTCGCATCGAGATTGCTGCGCATGCGCGCCGCATCGACATCGAGTCCTTCCGCGATGTCGACTATGGCTGCGAGGGCACCGGAGGTGACCAGCATCAATTGCGGCAGCGTCGGCCATTCCGCGTGCCACGGGCCAGCGCTGCGCTCATGGTCCTGCACCTGGGCCGCGAAAATCGTCGCGGCGAGCTGCGGCGCCATGGTTGCGCAGCCGAGCGCACTTGCGGCCGCGACCGGGTTGCGCTTGTGCGGCATGGTCGAGGAGCCGCCGCGGCCTTCCCCTGCCGGCTCGAACGCCTCGGCAACGTCGGTCTGCATCAGCAGCGAGACGTCGCGCGCGATCTTGCCGCAGCTTCCGGCGAGAATCGCAAAGCTCGACGCGGCTTCCGCGATGCGGTCGCGATGGGTGTGCCAGGGCGCTTCGGGCAGCGGCAGGTTCAGCTCCTGCGCCAGCCGTTCGGAAACGACGAGCCCCTTGTCGCCAAGGGCTGCAAGCGTGCCGGCCGCGCCGCCGAATTGCAGTGCGAGGCCCTCGCGGGAGAGCCGCCTGAGGCGGCAGCGGGCGCGGGCGAGGCTTGCGGCATATTCGGCGGCCTTCAGGCCGAACGGCATCGGCAGGGCGTGCTGGAGCCAGGTTCGCGCCACCATTGCCGTGTTGCGGTGGGCCCGCGCCAGTGCGGCAAAGCCCTTGATGGCGCGGCTGAGATCGGCGTCCAATGCATCGATGCCGGCGCGAAGCGTGAGCATGGTCGCGGTGTCGATGACGTCCTGGCTGGTCGCGCCCCAATGCACGTAGCGGGCGGCCTCTGCGTCGGCCCTGCCGACATTGGCGGTCAGAATCTTGACCAGGGGGATCGCGAGATTGCCGGATCGAGTGGCGGCCTCGGCCAGCGCGGCCATGTCAAAGACATCGGCCTTGCACGCGGTTTCGATCGGGCCCACCGCGGACGCGGGAATCACACCCGTGGCCGCCTCGGCTCGGGCCAGTGCTGCCTCGAAATCGAGCATGTTCTGGAGGGTCGACCGGTCGTCGCAGACCGCGCGCATGGCCACGCTCGACAGCATCGGCGCGAGCAGGGGGGAGAGGGATGTGCTCATATTGTGCGGGACCTAACCACCATGGCCCGCCTGTGCCAATCCCAAACCGGCGGCGCAAGCTTTTTGCAGTTGCGAATATGCATTGCACGTGACCGAGGCCACCCTTTCTTTTGCCGCCTCCGTGCGGTACTTGAGCTGCCTTATAGTTTAGTTGCGCGATCCATCCCGGGAGGCACCCAATGGCCATGACGATGAACGGCGAAGTCCAGCTTGCGGCGCCGCGCGAGGCCGTGTGGGCCAAGCTCAACGATGCCGAGGTGCTAAAGGCCTGCATCCCCGGCTGCGAGGAGCTGGAGAAGACCGAGGATGGCGGCTTTCGTGCGACGGCGAAAATGAAGGTCGGCCCGGTGTCGGCGCGCTTCAAGGGCAAGGTCACGCTGTCCGATCTCGATCCGCCGAACGGCTACAAGATCTCCGGCGAAGGCGAGGGCGGGGTGGCTGGGTTCGCCAAGGGAGGCGCCGTGGTCAAGCTTGCGGAGAAGGACGGCGGTACGCTTTTGTCCTACGAGGTCGAGGCGCAGATCGGCGGCAAGTTGGCGCAGCTCGGCCAGCGCCTGATCAACGGCGCCGCCAAGAAACTGGCCGACGAATTTTTCGCGAACTTCGCCAAGGCGGTACAGGGCTGAGGGCCGATACCTCAAGCATTGCGCCTTCCGGCATATCGCGTTTTGTCATGGCGCCTTGCATTCCCGGTGATGTTGCCCCGGGGCATAATGGCCCATATGATGGGTCGGAATAATTATAAGAACCGCTTCGACGGGACCCGTCGGGGCGCTGATAGAGAGTGCTTATGGCAAAAATCTCCCTCATCGTGAACGGCAATCCTGTCACGGCCAACGTCGATCCCCGCACCCTGCTGGTGCAGTTCCTGCGCGAGAATCTGCGGCTCACCGGCACCCATGTCGGCTGCGACACCTCGCAGTGCGGCGCCTGCGTCGTGCATCTGGACGGCAAGGCCGTGAAGTCCTGCACCACGCTCGCCGTGATGGCCGATGGCCACGAGGTCAAGACGATCGAGGGGTTGGCCGCCGACGGCGCGCCGCTGCATCCGATGCAGGAGGCCTTCCGCGAACACCATGGACTGCAGTGCGGCTTCTGCACGCCCGGCATGATCATGACCGCGATCGACATCGTCCATCGCAAGGGCAGCGAGCTCGACGACCACACCATCCGCGAGGAGCTGGAAGGCAATCTCTGCCGCTGCACCGGCTACCAGAACATCGTCACCTCGATCTCCGCCGGCGCCAAGGCGATGGCGAAATCCGATCTCGCGTAAATCGCGCGCGCACTCTGCGATCAGGACATTCAGATGTACGACTTCAAATACCATCGCCCCGGGACCGTTCGGCAGGCCGCCAACCTCCTGGTGAAGAACGAAGACGCCAAGGTGATCGCCGGCGGCCACACGCTGATTCCCGTCATGAAGCAGCGCCTCGCCAGCCCGCCGCATCTGGTCGACCTCTCCCATATCGATGGGCTCAACACGATCGAGATGAAGGGCCGCGCGCTCGTGATCGGTGCCACCGCCAGGCATGCCGAGGTCGCAACCTCGGCTATCGTCGGCGAGGCGATCCCGGCGCTCGCGAACCTTGCCGGCCAGATCGGCGATCCCGCCGTGCGCCACAAGGGCACGATCGGCGGCTCGCTCGCCAACAACGATCCGACTGCCGACTATCCGGCTGCCGTGTTGGCGCTGGGCGCCACCATCGTCACCAACAAGCGCCGCCTCAAGGCAGAGGAGTATTTCCAAGGCCTGTTCACGACGGCGCTCGAAGCCGACGAGATCATCACCAAGGTGATGTTCCCGCTGCCGAAGAAGGCGGCCTATATCAAGTTCCGCAACCAGGCCTCGCGTTACGCGCTGGTCGGCGTGTTCGTGGCGCGGCGTCCCTCCGACGTGCGCGTCGCGGTCACCGGCGCCGGCTCCGAAGGCGTGTTCCGTGTCACCGCGTTCGAGGAAGCCCTGAAAAAGCGCTTCGCCGCAAAAGCGCTTGACGGCATCGAGGTGCCGGCGGACGGCCTCAACAGCGACATCCATGGCAGCGCCGAATACCGCGCGCACCTCATCGGCGTGCTGACGCGGCGTGCCCTCGACGCCGCCAACGCCAAGGAGTGAGTGATCCTCACGCCTCGGCCCAAACTTGTCCCGGTGAGGGCGTAGCGAGACTGGCTTTTTCATGACCTCAGTGGCCAACACGTCCGGTGCCTTGCCGGCATCGGTCGATTCGATGCTCGAACTCCTGACGTCGCGCGGCTATCTCGCCGAGCGATCGCTGGCCACGGTGACCTATCTGTCGCTGCGCATGGGTCGGCCGCTGTTTCTGGAAGGCGAGGCCGGCGTCGGCAAGACCGAGATCGCAAAAGTGCTGTCGGCGGCACTGGGGCGGAAGCTGATCCGCCTGCAGTGTTACGAAGGCCTCGACGTCTCCTCGGCGGTCTACGAGTGGAATAGCGCCGCGCAGATGATCGCGATCCGGATGGCGGAAGCCGCCGGCGACACCGATCGCGATCAATTGTCGTCCGACATCTTCGCCGATCGCTACATGATCAAGCGACCGCTGCTCCAGGCGCTGGAGCCCGACGTCGCCGGGCCGCCGGTCCTTCTGATCGACGAGCTCGACCGCGCCGACGAGGCGTTCGAGGCGTATCTGCTCGAAATCCTCAGCGACTTCCAGGTGACGATTCCCGAATTCGGCACCGTGAAGGCGCCGAGCCCGCCGATTGTCATCATCACCTCCAACCGCACCCGCGAGATCCACGACGCGCTGAAGCGGCGCTGTCTCTATCACTGGGTCGATTATCCCGACGCGGATCGCGAGCTCGCGATCGTCAAGTCGCGCGTGCCGGGCATCTCCGCAAAATTGTCGCAGCAGGTCGTGCGCTTCGTCCAGGCACTACGCAATCAGGATTTCTACAAGTCGCCGGGCGTCGCCGAGACCATCGACTGGGCCACCGCACTGTCGGAGCTCGACGCCCGCTCGCTGACCCCGCAAGTGGTCGGCGACACGCTGGGCGCGCTGCTCAAATACCAGGATGACATCACGCGGATGCAGGGCGACACCTTGCAGAAGGTGCTGAAGGAAGCGACGAGCGACTAACTTGTCATTCCGGGTGCGACGAAGTCGCGAGCCCGGAATCCATTGTGCGGCGGGGATTATGGATAAATGGATTCCGGGTTCACGCTTCGCGTGCCCCGGAATGAAGGCAGAGACAGCAGACCATGGCCATCAATCACCTGGCGCCTGAGCAAACCGAGCAATTCGCCGACAACGTCGTGGGCTTCGCCCGCGCGCTGCGTTCGGCCGGCATGCCGGTTGGGCCGGGTGCGGTCATCGATGCCATGAGCGCGCTTGAGGTGATCGACATCGGCAAACGCGCCGACGTCTTCACCACGCTTGAGGCGATTTTCGTCAAGCGCCACGAGCATGCGCTGATCTTCAAGCAAGCCTTCAACCTGTTCTTCCGCGCCTCGGAAGAGTGGAAGCACATGCTGGATTCGGTGCCGTTGCCGGAGCAGGCCAAGAAGAAGCCGCAGGCAGGCTCGCGTCGTGTGCAGGAGGCGATGTCGCAGCCGCGCATGACGGAGACGCCGCAGCACCAGGAGCAGGATTTGCGCCTGTCGGTCTCCGACAAGGAAATCCTTCAGAAAAAGGATTTTGCGCAGATGAGCGCGGCCGAGATCACCGAAGCGCTCCGCGCCGTCGAGCGGATGCGGTTGCCGCAGGCCGAGCTTCTGACGCGTCGGCACCGGCCCGATCCCCGCGGCCTGCGCCTCGATCTCCGCCGCACACTGCGCGCCTCGTTGCGCACCGGCGGCGACATCATCGACATCCATCGCCTCGGGCGGATCGAGAAACCGGCCCCGATCGTCGCGCTGCTCGACATCTCGGGTTCTATGAGCGAGTACACCCGCCTGTTCCTGCATTTCCTGCATGCCATAGGGGACGCGCGAAAACGTGTCTCGGTGTTCCTGTTCGGCACTCGCCTCACCAACGTGACCCGGGCGCTGCGCCAGCGCGACCCTGACGAGGCGCTGGCGAGCTGCTCGGCCTCCGTCGAGGACTGGGCCGGCGGCACGCGGATCTCGGCGTCCCTGCACAATTTCAACAAATTGTGGGCGCGGCGCGTGCTGAGCCAGGGCGCCATCGTGCTGCTGATCTCCGACGGGCTCGAGCGGGAGGCCGATTCCAAGCTGGCCTTCGAGATGGACCGGCTGCACCGCTCCTGCCGGCGGCTGATCTGGCTCAACCCGCTGCTGCGGTTCGGCGGCTTCGAGGCCAAGGCGCAGGGCATCAAAATGATGCTCCCGCACGTTGACGAATTCCGTCCGGTACATAATTTGAGCTCGATCCAGGAGCTGATCATCACGCTCTCCGGGCCGCTGCCGCCGCATCACCGCAGCCTGATCCGCTCCGCAGCCTGAGAGGTAGCCATGCTCGATCGCGACGAGGATATTCTGAAGGCGGCGGAGGACTGGCAGAAGGCCGGCCGTGGCGTCGCGCTCGCCACCGTGGTGGAGACCTGGGGCTCGGCACCGCGTCCGGCGGGCTCGAGCCTCGTCATCAATGACGAGGGCACGTTCCTGGGGTCCGTCTCCGGCGGCTGCGTCGAGGGCGCCGTGGTCACCGAGGCCATGGACGTGATCCAGAGCGGCAAGCCCAGGATGCTGGAGTTTGGCGTTGCCGACGAGACTGCCTGGAATGTCGGGCTGTCCTGCGGCGGCACCATCCGCGTCTTCGTCGAGAAGGTCGGCTAGCCGTGAAGCTCGCAATCCTGCACGAACTCAATGCCGAGCGCGCCGCGCGCCGGCCGGTGATCCTGGTGACCGACACCGAGAGCGGCGAGCAACGCCTGGTGAAGGCCGAGGACTTCAGTAAGGATCCCCTGCGCGCCGAGCTCGACAAGCAGCTTCGCATGGGCAAGAGCGCCAGTGTCGAAGCCGGCGGCAAGAAGCTCTTCCTCAACGTCTATGCCCCGACCGCCAAGCTCGTCATCGTCGGCGCCGTCCATATCAGCCAGGCCCTGGCACCGCTGGCGCGCTCGCTCGGCTACGACGTCACCGTGGTCGATCCGCGCACGGCCTTTGCGAGCCCCGAGCGCTTCCCCGACGTTCCACTGGTCGCGGAATGGCCCGACACGGCGCTGCCGCCGCTCAACGTCGATGCCTACACGGCCTTCGTCGCGGTGACGCACGATCCCAAGATCGACGACCCCGCGCTGCTGCACGCCTTCGAGCGCAACTGCTTCTATATCGGCGCACTCGGCTCGCGGAAGACGCATGCCAAGCGCGGCGACCGGCTGCGGGCGCAGGGCGCCAAGGAGGCTGACATCGCGCGCATCCGCGCGCCCATCGGGCTTGCGATCGGCGCGGTCTCGCCATCCGAGATCGCGGTGTCGATCATGGCCGAGATCACGGCGGTGCTTCGCCTGCCGCCCAAGGAAAAAGAAGAAGCCGCATGAAGTTCGGCCCAGCGAGCCCCAGGGATGCGATCGGCGGGGTGACCGTCCACACCCTGCGCCAGGGACCGCTGGTGCTGAAGAAGGGCACGACGATCGGGCCCACCGAGGTCGAGGCGCTGGAGCGCGCCGGCATCAAGGACGTCGTGGTGGTGCGGATGGAGGAGGGCGATGTCTCCGAGGACATCGCGGCTGCCAGCATCGCGCTCGCCGTCGGTGGCGACGGCATTCATGTCGAGCGGGCCTTCACCGGTCGCGCCAATCTGTTCGCCGCGCGCCCGGGCGTGCTGGTGATCGATCGCGCCGCGGTGGACCGCATCAACAATATCGACGAAGCCATTACCTTTGCCACGCTCTCGGCCTTCAAGCCGGTGGTCGAGGGCGAGATGGTCGGCACCGTCAAGATCATCCCGTTCGGCGTCGAAGGAAACTTGCGTGATGCCGCGGTAAAGGCCGCGGGTCGCGACGTTCTGAAGATCGCGCCTTACGTCATCAAGCGTGTCGGCGTGGTCTCGACGCTGCTGCCCGGCCTGTCCTCCAAGGTGATCGACAAGACGTTGCGCGTCACCGCCGAGCGGCTGGCGCCGGCCGGCGCCGGCATCATCGCCGAGCGGCGGGTCCCGCATGAGGAGCAGGCGCTTTCGGCTGCGATCAAGGAATTACTGGGACTTGGCGCCGAGCTCGTGATCGTGTTCGGGGCATCTGCGATCGCCGACCGCCGCGACGTGATCCCTGCGGCCGTGACCGAAATCGGCGGCGAGATCGAGCATTTCGGCATGCCGGTCGATCCCGGCAATCTGCTGCTGATTGCCCGGGCCGGCACCGTGCCGGTGCTGGGCGCGCCCGGCTGCGCGCGCTCGCCGGTCGAGAACGGGTTCGATTGGGTACTGATGCGGCTGCTGGCCGGCATCAAGGTGACGCGGTCCGAGCTGATGGGCATGGGCGTCGGTGGCCTCCTCATGGAGATCGTCACGCGCCCGCAGCCGCGCGCAAAACCGGAGATCGAGGGCAACAACCACGTCGCGGTCATCGTGCTCGCAGCGGGCCGTTCGACCCGGATGGGTGGGCCGAACAAGCTACTGGCCGAGCTCGACGGCAAGAAGCTGGTGCGGATTGCGACCGAGCAGGCGCTGGCCTCGAAAGCATCGGAGGTCATCGTCGTCACCGGCCATCAGACCGAGCTGATCGAGCAAGCCTTGCAAGGTCTGAAGGTGCGTATCGTCAAGAATCCGGATTTCGCCGGCGGCATCGCAAGCTCGGTCAAGGCGGGCATCGCGGCCGTTCCCGAAGCTTGCGACGGCGCTGTGGTCTGCCTCGGCGACATGCCGCTGATCGATGCCGGTCTGATCGACCGTCTCATCGACGCGTTCGCACCCGACCGCGGCAATCTCATCGTCGTGCCCGTCAGCGAGGGCCGCCGCGGCAATCCCGTGCTGTGGTCGCGCCGCTTCTTCAAGGAGTTGATGACGCTCGACGGCGATGTCGGCGCGCGTCACCTGATCGCGAAGCACACCGAGGCGGTCGCCGAAGTGCCGGTCGACGGCGAGAGCGCCTTTCTCGACATCGACACGCCGCAGGCATTGGAAGCGGCACGGCGGGGCTGACGCTGCCGTAGAGTGGGCAAAGGCGCACAGCGCCGATGTCCGCGGCTCGCCTACTTCTTGGTGTTCGATAGCTTCTCGACCCCGGCCTTCAGCTCGACACCGCTCTTCGTCAACAGGGTCTTGTCGCCGTTGTTGAACGTAAACGTGTCGGCGCCCGCGCTGATGCCGTTCCACGCGACGGCTTCTGCGAGGGACAGATACCACAATCCCTGGAATCCTGATGAATTGTTCAATTGCCCGGTCCAGACGGTGGTCGATCCGCAGCCAAGGAAGTTCACCGAGAAACTGATCGCGGTGCCTGTGTTGCCGTAGGCCAGCCAACCCGTTACGCCTTGCGGCTTGCCCTCGTCGCAGCTGTTTGCGGCGTTGTTGGTGTAGGTCCCCGTGATGGCGCCCGTGGTCGTGTTGACGTTGGTGATGGCCAGGGTCGAGCCATACTGGTTGGTCCAGGTCCAGTTCACCGACTGCGCATATGCGGGCAAGGGTCCGACGAGACAGGCCGACGCGAGCATTCCGAACAGCATTGCATTGATGTGGCGCATGGTCGCTTCCTCCGGCTCTCTGCTTGGAGCTTCACGACCTTAAATAACGCGATTGAAAAACACAACTATAAAGTGCATATTCATACCGCTATTCCGGCGCGGCTTTTCAACCACGCGTTCACCAAGTGGAAACGACCGAAGGTTAGAGTCGCCTTCACCTGCCTTGGGGGGAGGGGTTTTTCCATGGCTTCGAACGTCGTCGCGCGCCGTTGCGCGATGTTTTTCTTTGCGCTGTCCGTGTGCGTCGCGGGCGCTCGCCATATCACGGATGCGCACGCCGCCGGAGCATTTGCGGTCGGCAAGTGCGGCGCCTATGGCCAGGCCTTTGATTATGGCGCCGAGCACGATGCGCGTGCGGCGGCGCAGAAGCAGTGCAAGGGCGATTGCACGACCGTGACGATGAAGCGCGCCTGCGCCGCGATGTCGGTCGACCTTTCCAATCCCTGCGGCGCCTATGGCTATGCCGTCAAGCCGAAGATCTCGGCCACGCTCAATGCCGCCACGCGCGAATGCTACAAATACGGCGGCAAGGAATGCGTGATCCGCGCCTGGGCCTGCGACGCGAAGGGTTGATTCCTGTTGCCGTCATTCCGATGTTGCGTAGCATCGAGTCCGGAATGACAGTCGAGGAGTTGCATGCAGTTCGATACCAAGATCGCCGTCGTGATCCGCACCGATCTTCAGGCCTGGCAGAAGCTCAACGTCGCGGCCTTCCTTACCAGCGGCATTGCCGCGGCCTTTCCGGAATGCATCGGCGAGCCCTATGAGGACGCGTCGGGTACGAAATATCACGCGCTGATCGGACAGCCGATTCTGATCTATGTTGCCGACGGTTCCGCATTGACGCGCGCGCTCGATCGGGCGCTGACGCGCAGCGTCAAGCCGGCGGTCTATACCGAGGACATGTTCAAGACCACGCACGATGCTGCCAACCGCGAAGCGGTGAGGGCGGTGGCGCGGGCCGATCTCAACCTCGTCGGTCTCGCCGTGCGCGCCGAGCGCAAGGTGATCGACAAGATCGTCGATGGGCTGAAGTTTCATAGTTGAGGTGAGTCGGAAGATCACCGGCCGTGCGGCTTGCTCCACCTCTCCCGCTTGCGGGAGAGGTCGCGCCGAAGGCGCGGGTGAGGGCTCTCTCCTCTGGGCGATTGTCCCGTTGCGGAGACACCCTCTCCCCAACCCTCTCCCGCAGGCGGGAGAGGGAGCGCACCTTCCTGGTGGCAACAATCTGCTTGATCAGTCGCCTTATCCCGGGGGCATGCCTGCGAACTTCGGCAGGTCGGGATCGAGGCGATCCCAGGCATGTCCGCGCGCGGCATAAGTCACCACTTGCGGCTCGTAGCGGGCGGGTTCGTCGAGACTTGCGGCGCGGATGGTGAAGATGTCGGGCATGGCCGCGAAGGTCAGGTAAACAGGCAAGCCGCACTGGGCGCAGAATCCGCGTGTCTTCAAATTGCCGCTGTCGCCGACCATGTCCCAATGCTTCGCCTCGCCCGTCATCGTGACGCCGGCGCGCGCGAAGGTCATGTACGAGCCGTGGCCGCTGCCGCTTTCGCGCTGGCAGTCCCGGCATTGACAGTGATTGCTGAACAGGGGCTCACTCGTGATCGAATAGCGGATCGCACCGCAGGCGCAGCCGCCGGTAAAGGGCTTGGTCATTGCGATAACTCCTTACTTCTCTTCGCCGCTGATCTCGTCGAGCTGGCGGACGACCTTCTTCCAGCCGCCGCTCATGCCCGTGTAGGCGGATTCGTTCCTGGGTATGACGAAGCCGGCATGGACCAGACGGATCCGCGTGCCGGCCTCGACCGGGGTGAGGGACCACGTCACGACAGTGTCGAGCGGCGCACCGTAGCCGGTGTTGCGCTCATTCCCGCCCTTCCAGGCGTAGACGAGGCGCCGGTTCGGCATGACTTCAAGGACGCGGCAATGGATGACGCCATCCCAGGCGCCGCCCGGCGTGGTCTGATAGGTGAAGGTGTTGCCTTCGACAGCCTCGAAACCGCTCGGCGGCATCAGCCAGCGCGCGATCAGTTGGGCGCTGGTCAGCGCCTTCCAGATCGTCTCCGGCGCGTGAGGGAGCACCTCGTCGATGACGATGTCCTTTGTTTCGGCTTTCAATTCGGCAGCACTCACGGATCGATCTCCTTCAAGAGGTCACGCAGGTTCTGGAAGCGCTCGCGCCAGAACACGCCGTAATGGTCCATCCAGGAGACCAGCGGTTCGAGTCCTTGCGGCGCGGCACGGTAATAGACGTTGCGGCCCTCGGCACGCTCGGCGACGAGGCCGGCCTGCTTGAGGGACTTCAAATGTTGCGAGATCGCGCCTTGCGTCACGCCGCTTCCCCGCGTGAGCTCGGCGACGCTGATCTCCTTGCTCTCGAACACGCGCTCGAACACGGCGCGGCGGGTCGGATCGGCAAGGGCGCGCATCACGGTGGTCATGGGATTTGGGGCGGCTTCAATCATGAGTGTTAGATTAGTGCATGCTAATGAATTAGTCAAGACTAATTTGTTGGTCAGATTGGGTCTGCCGTGTTGTCTTGACTATGACTGACCGGTCAGTCATATCGTGTAGATGGCCAGAAAGCCCACCAAAGCCGCCACGCCGCCCGCAGTTCGCGCCAACGCAAAGGACTCTGCGCACGCTGGCAACGATGCGGTGCCCGCGTCGAGCCGCGCCACGCGTGCGGCGGAACGGCGTGCGGCGATCGTGGACGCCGCGATGGAGGAATTCATCGCGCGCGGCTTTGCCGCCACGCGGCTCGACGACATCGCCAAGCGCGCGGGTGTCGCCAAGGGCACCATCTACCTGCACTTCAAGGACAAGGAATCGATGTTCGAGGAGCTGGTGCGGACGGTGATCGTGCCTGTCGTAACGCGGTTGACGGCATTGCCGCCGCCGGCGGGCTCGGTGCGCGATCTCGTCGAGACATTTGCCAGCAACTTCCTGAAGGAGGTCATCGGCACGCGGCGCGGCGATCTCGTGCGTCTGATCGTGGCCGAGGGGCCGCGGTTTCCCTCCGTGGCCGATTTCTACTACCGCGAGGTGGTTTCTCGCGGCATCGCCGCCATGCGCGCCCTGATCGAGCTCGGCATCGCCCGCGGCGAGATCCGCCAGAAGAACCTGGCGCATTACCCGCAGATCCTGGTCGCCCCCGCGATGATCGCGGTGATCTGGCAGAGCCTGTTTGCACGGCACGCGCCGCTCGACGCGCAGGACATGCTGCGCGTCCACCTCGATTTGATTTTTGGCGAACGGAGCACGACATGAGGTCGTCCCAAAATATCCCTCACCTCATCCTGAGAAGCGCGGCACGCGCGTCTCGAAGGATGAAGGCCCGGCTTTGGCCCTTCGCCCTTCGAGACGCCGCTTCGCGGCTCCTCAGGGTGAGGGATCGACGACCGTGGCTGCCGCCAAGCGCGATCCAGTTTTTGCCGCGCCTCTGTTCGATCGCGGTTCTGGTCCTCGCGACCGGGCTTGCCGGGTGCAAGGACAAGCGTGAGCCCGGCTTCCAGGGCTGGGTCGAGGCCGACATGATCTTCGTCAGTCCGGACGAGGCGGGCCGCGTGATCAAGCTCAACGTCCGCGAGGGCGACGAGGTCAAGGTCGGCGATCACCTCTATTCCGTCGACGACGATCTCCAGCTTGCCGATCTCAACCAGAACAAGGCGACACTTGCCAACGCGCAGCAGACCTATGACCGCGCGGCCTCGCTGAGCAAAACCGGCTCGGGCACGCAAGCCAATCTCGACTCGGCCGTCTCCGCCCTGCGCGTTGCTGAGGCGCGGGTGGCGACCTCGGAGACGCGGATGGCGCGGCGCAAGGGCTTTGCGCCCGTGGCCGGCACCATCCAGCAGATCTATTTTCGCGAGGGCGAGATGGTGGCGGCGCAGCGGCCGGTGCTCTCGATCATGCCGCCCGGCAACATGAAGCTGCGCTTCTTCGTGCCGGAGACCGAGCTGCCGAAGCTTGCGATCGGCGATACCGTGCGGATCGCGTGCGACAATTGCGCCGCCGATCTCACCGCAAAGATCTATTTCATCGCGACTTCGGCCGAATACACACCGCCTGTCATTTACAGCCTCGAGGAGCGCAACAAGCTCGTCTATCTGATCCAGGCGCGGCCGTCGCGCCCCGATGCGCTGCGTGTCGGACAACCCATCGACGTCCATCTCAATCCAAAGACTCCGGTGGCGGACAAGCGATGAACGGCGGCAACGGCATCGCGATCGACGTCAAGGGCCTGACCAAGTCGTTCAGCGGCCGCGAGGTCGTGCACGATTTGTCGATGCAGGTTAAGCGGGGGTCGATCTACGGCTTCCTCGGCCCGAACGGCTCGGGCAAAACGACGACCATCCGCATCCTCTGCGGCCTGCTCACGCCCGACAGCGGCGAGGGCACCTGCCTCGGCTACGACATCAGGCGCGATGCCGAAAGGATCAAGCGCCAGGTCGGCTACATGACCCAGCGGTTCAGCCTCTATCAGGATCTCTCTGTCCGCGAAAACCTCGAATTCGTCGCGCGGCTGTACGGCCTTCGCGATGCACGCGGCGCCGCGCGCGACATGATCAAGCGGATCGGGCTCTCGGGGCGCGAGGAACAGCTCGCCGGCGAACTCTCCGGCGGCTGGAAGCAGCGGCTGGCGCTAGGTGCCTGCACATTGCCCAGTCCGAAGCTGCTGCTGCTTGACGAGCCGACCGCCGGCGTCGATCCAAAAGCGCGGCGCGATTTCTGGAACGAGATTCATGCACTCGCGGCCGACGGTCTCACCGTGCTGGTCTCGACCCACTACATGGACGAGGCCGAGCGCTGTCACGAGATCGCTTATATCGCCTATGGCCATCTGCTCGTGCACGGCACCGTGGACGAGGTGATCGCGAAATCCGCGCTGACGACCTACACCGTGACGGGCGAGGACCTGAACGAGCTCACGGCTGCGCTCACCGGCAAGCCGGGAATCGACATGGTGGCGCCGTTCGGCACGTCGCTGCACGTCTCCGGCCGCGACGTCGCCGCGCTCGAAGCCAGCATCGCGCCGTGGCGCGAAAAAAGCGGACTGCACTGGCACAAATCATCGCCGTCACTGGAAGACGTGTTCATCGAATTGATGAGTCGTTCCAAGGACAATTTCCAATGAGCGCGGTCGATCGTCACGAACCCCAGCACGCGATCCGGGAGCGCTTCGGCTTCTGGAGGCGCTCCTATGCGATGCTGATCAAGGAGTTCATCCAGCTCAAGCGGGACCGTGTGTCATTTGCGATGATCGTGATGCTGCCGGTGATGCAGCTGCTCTTGTTCGGCTACGCCATCAACACCACGCCGCACAATCTGCCGAGCGCGGTGCTGCTTCAGGAGGATTCCGATCTCGCACGCTCGATCCTGAAGGCGCTGGAGAACACCGCCTATTTCCGCTTCCTCTATGAAGTCCACGACGTCGAGGATTTCGATAATCTCCTGAAATCCGGCAAGGTTCTGTTCGGCGTCGAGATCCCGCGCGGCTTCGAGCGGGCGGTGCGGCGCGGCGATAAGCCGGCGCTGCTGGTCGCGGCCGACGCCACCGATCCAGTGGCGGCGAGCGCGGCGATCGGCTCGCTCGGCATGGTCGTGCAGACCGCGCTCAAGCACGATCTCTACATCGGAGATCCCCCGGAGATGCCGTTCGAGATCCGCGCGCACGCCCGCTACAACCCCGCCGCCGCGTCGAGCCTCAACATCGTGCCGGGCTTGGTCGGTACCATCCTCACCATGACCATGCTGATCTTCACCGCGCTTTCGGTCACGCGGGAAGTCGAGCGCGGTACCATGGAGGCTCTGCTGTCGATGCCGATCAGGCCGGTCGAGGTGATGTTCGGCAAGATCATTCCCTACGTGCTGGTCGGGTTCGTGCAGGCGTTCCTCATCATCGGCATCGGCGTCGGCCTGTTCGGCGTGCCCGTGCTCGGCAATCTGTTCCTGCTGGCGCTGCTTTCGACGCTGTTCATCACGACCAATCTGGCGATCGGGTATACGATCTCGACGCTGGTGCAGAACCAGCTCCAGGCGATGCAGATGTCGATGATGTTCTTCCTGCCGAGCATCTTGCTGTCCGGCTTCATGTTCCCGTTTGCCGGGATGCCGGCCTGGGCGCAATATGTCGGTGAGTGCCTGCCGCTGACGCATTATTTGCGCATCGTCCGCGCCATCATGCTGAAGGGCGCGAGCATGCAAAATTTGCGTTTCGACGCGTTGGCGCTGGCGGTGCTGATGCTGCTCGCCATGACCATCGCCGTGACGCGCTTCCGCCGCACGCTGGATTGAGGCAAGATGCCCCTGGAATCAAGGGGGCGGAATGATCAGCTTTGCGAGCAGGAAGGCCCGGCAGCATGCCGTGATGTCCGAAGACTTCGAGCGCGAGCTGACGCGGGAGGTGCTGCGGACCGAGCTGTTGCGGGTGAGGGCGTTGATCATCACGGGCTGCGTCATGATCCTGTTTCTCACCGCAACCTATCTGATCGACCCCGCCATCGTGAACCGGGTCTGGCGCGGGACGGAGGGCCTGGTCCGCGAATACGGTCTCTTGGCAGGCTTCGTCCTCTTCGAAGTCTGGGTCCACAGCCAGATCAGGCGATACCTCAAGCTCGATCGCGACCTTCCGGTGATAAGGCGCTATATCGGCGCAACAATCGAAACGTCGCTGCCAACGATCATCCTGATCCTGCAGATTCACAGCATGGGCGCGAGCCAGGCGCTCGGGTTCGTGCTGCCACTGGCCTATTTCATCTTCATCATTCTTTCGACGCTGCGGCTTGATTTCTGGCTGTCCACCTTCACGGGATTTGTGGCCGCAGCTGAACTCCTGGCTGTCGCGCTGTATTACAACTCGGTCAGCGAGTCCGGTGAACCCCTGATCTACTTTCACGCGGTCCGCAGCACCATCATCCTGATTTGCGGCGTGCTGGCGGGCGCCGTCGGCGCGCGATTGCGGCGGCAGTTTGCGGCGAGCATTGCGGCAGCCACTGCGCGCGACCGGGTGACCAACCTGTTCGGCCAGCACGTCTCGCCGCAGGTTGTGGAGCGGCTGATGACGGAGGGGACGGGTGCCGCCGGCGACCTCCGCCGAGTCGCCGTGATGTTCGTCGACTTCCGCGGCTTCACCGCCGGCGCGCAGTCGCGTACTCCCCAGGAGGTGGTCGACCGGCTCGACGGCGCCTTCGCCGTGCTGGTCGACATTCTCGACCGCGAGGGGGGCATCGTGAACAAGTTTCTGGGCGATGGCTTTCTCGCCCTGTTCGGTGCGCCGCTCGAGGCCTCCGACGCCGCGCATCGCGCAGTCGCCGCGGGCCGCGAGATGCTGACCGCGATGGAGCGCATCAACGCGCAGACGAGCTGGCCACTCAAGATCGGCATCGGCATCCATTTCGGCGAGGTCGTCGCCGGCAATATCGGCTCGCCCCGGCGCAAGGAGTACACTGTGATCGGCGACACCGTGAACTTCGCCTCACGGCTAGAGGCGCTCAACAAGGAGTTCGGCTCGCAGCTCCTGATCTCCGCGTCTGTCCGCGACGCGCTGGGCGCCGACGGCGACGATGCGGTCTCGCTCGGCGAGGTCGAGGTGCGCGGCTACGAGCAGAAGGTGGCGGTGTTTCAACTGGGGTGAGGGCCGCCTCCTGCGCCTTCACTTGTGAGTCGCGTTTCGTTGAAGCGGCTCGCGTTTCGTTGAAGGCGCGTGATGAAATATCCTTGGTAGCTTTTGGGTCTTGCACGGTGGAAGCCGAAAATCTCAGCTTCCCTTTGTCACCCGGAGAAAGCCAATGACTCGATCGATCCTTGTTGCAGCCGCCCTGATCGCCGCTGCTGTCACCCAAAGCCAGGCCGCATCGGCGCGGGACAGCGTGCCGCGCCGCGCCGCAACTCACGTGGCGACCGACTGCGTCAGGGCTCCCGCAGCAGGCGCGTATGCCTCTGCGCCTTACACGCAGCCGCCTTGCCTCCCCAATACGGCGTCCGCGTACTAACTCGCTGCAGAGACGAAGCCGGGCCGGTGAAGTCCGCCAGCCCGGCGTTGCGAACGCTGATGGCGGACTCCGCGGGATCTCGCGCTGGAGGTAGCCGAGTAGATTCGGCGCCGTATCGCAACGGCGCGGCCGGCGAAGATTTTGCGAAGACGGCCTACCCGCTGCTGCGCAACGCGTACGGCCTTGATCGACTGCTCTGGGGCAGCGACTGGCCGCACACGCAGTTCGAGAAGGCGCAAAGCTACGCGAAGAACCTGCGATTTATCGATGGGCTGATCGTCGATCAGAGTGAACGCGCGCAAGTGCTAGCATCGCCACGTTCGCTCTGCCGCTTTTGATCCGTCTTCCGCGATTGCTCCGATTGCACTCTATTTTGGGGCATGACGGGCGATGTCGCCGGCTTGTAGAGTGCCGGCGATGCAGCCGACCGCGGCTGCGCTTGCGTGAAGAGGAAGCGAAAGATGCAGCGCCGCTACATCACCGTCGACGTGTTCACCGACCGCGCCTTCGGCGGCAACCAGCTCGCCGTGGTGCTCGATGCCGGCGGGCTCTCCACACAGCAGATGCAGGCGATCGCGACCGAGTTCAACTATTCCGAGACCACCTTCGTGCTGCCGCCGCGCGACAAGGCCAATGACGCCGAGGTGCGCATCTTCACGCCGGTCAGCGAGCTTCCCTTTGCCGGCCATCCCAATATCGGCACTTCCTTCGTGCTGGCGAGCCTCGCGAAGGAGCCGAAGCCGCGCCTCTTGTTCGAGGAGAAGGCCGGACTCGTGCCGGTCGACATTTTTCGGGAGCAGGGAAGGGTCATCAGCACCGAACTCACCGCGCCGCAGCCGCTGTCGCGATTGGCGCAGGTTTCCGCCGCTGACGTTGCGGCCTGCATCTCCTTGACCGCTGATGACATCAGGATCGATCACCACGCGCCGCAAGTCGTCGGCGTCGGAACGCCGTTCCTGGTGGCGGAGGTGCATTCGCGCGATGCGCTGAAGCGGGCCAGGCCCGACGCGGCCGCGTTCGGCAGGGTCTTGCCGCGCGACGACGCCCGTTCGGTGTGGTTCTATACACGCGATGTGCCCACAGCGGAGGCGCCGTGCGAGCGGCAGGCGCGCATGTTCATGCGCGGCGCCAGCGGCCTCACCGAGGATCCCGCCACCGGCAGCGCCACGGTCGCAGCCGCAGCGCTGTTCGCCGAGCTTGATGCCACGCGCGATGGCGAATTGAAGCTCACCGTCGGGCAGGGTTTTGATATGGGTCGGCCGAGCCTCTTGCTGACGCGCGTGCGCAAGCAGGACGGCAAGATCGTTTCAGCCCATGTCGGCGGGCAATGCGTGCAGATGATGGAAGGGACGTTCCGATTGGTGGGGGAGGGGTAGCTCTCTATTCCATCGTCATGCCCGGGCTTGTCCCGCCCGCGCGGCCGAAGCCGCTTCAGCGAGGCGAAGGCCCGGGCGGGACAAGCCCGGCCATGACGGAGAGAGTCGTTCAGACCTGCCGCCCCGCCAGGTTCTTCACCGTTACGCCATCGCGATCCTCGATGATTTCCGCGATCATCTGGCGGTGGCAATGGGTGTGGTCGCGCTCGTAGCAGAGCAGGCAGACGGGACCTGCTTTCTTCACCAGGGCCGAGAGTTCGTCCATCTGCTCCCGCGCCTCCGGCGTTTTCAGGTGCTTTGAGAAAATCTTCTCCAGAACATCGTATTGCCCGCTGCGGGCGGCGAGACGGCCTTCCTTGGGCGTTCCGAGCGCGGCGAGGTGGACATAGGCGATGCCGCGTTCATCAAGGCCCGCGGACAACTGCTTCTTGGAAAAGCCGGGCCGGCGCGATGACGTCACCGCGCGCACGTCGACGACGAGCTTGACGCCGGATTGCTCCAACTCGTCGAGCACTGCCTTGGGCGGCGTCTGCTCATAGCCGATGGTGAAGAGCTTTTTGGCCTTTGCCATGAGACACCTTTAGGGAAACACCTCAACTCACCCGCGCGATCAGTTCCATCGCGCCGGCCGGTGCGCGAACCTTGCCCTCGTGGATGACATAGGCGAACACGTCGCGCGGCTCCTTCTTCGGCTTGGCCTTGTCGACCTTCGGCAGGTCGTCGGGTTCGCTTCCCTCGGCCCAGTCCTGAAAGCGCTTGGCCCAGGCATCGAGCTGCTTCGGCGGATAGCAGGTCTTGATCTCGTCATTGCCCTTCTGCAGCCGGGCATAGACGAAATCGCCGGCGACGTCGGCGATCGCTGGATATTTGCCGTGCTCGGCGAAGACGACGGGCGTCTCGAAGTCGCGGATCAGCGCGACGAAGTCCGGCGTGCAGAAACTGTCGTGACGGACCTCGACGACGTGGCGCAGCGCGCGTCCGTCGAGCTTGCGCGGCAACAGCTCGAGGAACTTGCCGAAATCGGCCCCGTCGAATTTTTTGGTCGGCGCGAACTGCCACAGCACCGGCCCAAGATGATCGCCGAGTTCCAGCACGCCGGAATCATAGAAACGTTTGATGGAATCGCCGGCCTCGGCCAGCACACGCCGGTTGGTGGCGAAGCGCGGCCCCTTGACCGAGAACACGAAACCATCGGGCACCTCGCTCGCCCATTTGCGAAAGCTCTCCGGTTTCTGCGAGCCGTAATAGGTGCCGTTGATCTCGATCGAGGTCAGCTTCGAGGCGGCGTAGGACAGCTCCTTGGCTTGCGTGAGCTTCTCCGGATAGAACACCCCACGCCATGGTTCGAAGGTCCAGCCGCCGATGCCGATGAAGATGTTGCCGGATTTTTTAGACGCGGTTTTTGCTTTGGCCACGGGAGGATCTCGGATGCGGGAGGAGGGCCTCCATCCTAATCAAACCAGTTGTGATTGGCCAGTTGCGACGTCCCGTCTAAGCTCGCGACGGGATCTGCGAAAAAAGGAGAACAAGATGCGGATGCTGGTGGTGGGAGCGGCGCTCGTCATGATGACATCTGCTGCCATGATACCTTCAGTCATGGCCGACGATGACGATGCCAAGGGTGCGCAGAAGCTCGCCATGCAGGGCCGCGACGATTATTGGCATTGCCTGGCGCGGGAATATTCGCGCGACGGCAATCAGGGCCTGTCGGAACAGGACTTTGGCCACTCCGTCGCCGGAGCCTGTCCGTCAGAGCGACAATACTACCGGGTGGCACTGCTCGATTATCTCACCACGCAATATCCGGGTATCGATGCCGGCGCCCATCTCGCGACCGCGAACAGAGCGGTGGAGGCGGCGCAGAAGGACATCGTGACGGCCTTCGTCAAGCACAAGCCGCCGCAGAAATAGCCCATCGACCCGTGCGTCCGGCAAGCCCTTCCGGCAGCGCGCTCATCCATGGTATCACTGGGCGCATCTGGAACAGGGATGGGTTTCCATGTCGTCTGAGTCGGTGGGGGGCATTTTGGGCGCGATCGTCGCGGCGATCGTGCTTGCGGTCGCCGTCGTCTTCGGGCCGATCGGCCAGTACGGCAAGCCGCCCAAGCCTGCGAAGGCCGATCCGGCCGCCATTACGGCGCCGGCGGCCCCTGCCGCGCCCGTGCCGCGAGGGCCGGTGATCAAGGAAGTCCCCAACCAGTAAGGGCATGAAAAAGGGCTCTTTCGCTCCTTGCAAAGCGGCTTTGTCGTTCCTATTTAGCTTCTAACGGCGACGTTGAGCGAAAAACTCCGGCGCTGGAACGGCCTTGGAATAGCACAGGCTGCGCCGGATGTACGCGCCGCCCGCCGTTCCGGGGTCGTTGGCATTTTTGGGCCGCTTTTGGCCGTTCCCCAGAGAAACCCCGGCTTGCCAGCGCAAGTTCTTGGCAGCACAAGTTCTTGGCAGCACCGGACGCGGCGGATATACGCTGCCGTCATGAATCAAGCGATCAGACCGGGCTCCGATACCCCACAGGCGGCTTCGCCGGCGCCGGAATTGTCGGTCGTCGTCCCGACCTTCAACGAGCGCGACAATGTCACGGTGCTGTACCGGCGGCTGGAGGCCGTGCTGGCCGGCATCGCCTGGGAGGTCGTGTTCGTCGACGATAATTCGCCTGATGGCACCTGGGATGTCGTGCGCGCGCTGGCACAGCGCGACAGCCGCGTGCGCTGTGTCCGCCGTATTGGCCGCCGCGGCCTGTCGGGGGCCTGCATCGAGGGCATCCTGGCTTCCAGCGCGCCCTATGCGGCCGTGATCGACGCCGATCTTCAGCACGACGAGACGCAACTGCCGAAGATGCTGTCGCTGCTCGCGAGCGGGCAGGCCGAACTCGTGGTCGGCAGCCGCTACATCGAGGGCTACAAGAGCGAAGGCTTCAACAAGCAGCGCGCCGGCGCCAGCGCGCTGGCAACGGAACTCGCCAGGAAAGCGCTGCGGGTCGAGATCGCCGATCCCATGAGCGGCTTCTTCATGGTTCGCCGCGACCGCTTCGAGCAGCTGGCGCCGAAACTTTCCGTGCACGGCTTCAAGATCCTGCTCGACCTCGTCGCAAGCGCCAACGGCACCTTGCGCGCCATCGAAATTCCCTACACGTTCGGCGAGCGCCAGCACGGCGAAAGCAAGCTCGATTCCATGGTCGCGCTGGATTTTCTCGGCCTGGTGCTGGCGAAGTTCACCAACGATGCTGTCTCGTTGCGCTTCCTGCTGTTCGCGATGGTCGGCGGCATCGGCCTCGTGGTGCATCTCACGACCCTGTTCATATCACTCGAGCTGTTCAAGGAGCCGTTCGCGGAAGCACAGGCCTCCGGCGCCATCGTCGCGATGACCAGCAATTTCGTTCTCAACAACTTCCTCACCTATCGCGACCAGCGGCTGAAGGGCTTTGCGTTGCTGCGCGGTCTGATCGCGTTCTACATCGTGTGCAGCGTCGGCCTGCTCGCCAATGTCGGCGTCGCCTTCTCGGTCTACGACCAGGAGCCGATCTGGTGGCTTGCGGGTGCGGCCGGGGCGCTGATGGGCGTGGTGTGGAACTACGCGATGTCCGGACTGTTCGTCTGGCGCAAGAAATAGCTCACGATGGGCGGGGCTGACGCGCGGATCGTCCGCAATACGGCGCTGGTGATCCTTGCGCTGGTCGGCTTGCGGCTCGTCGCGGCCGCCGTCACGCCGATCACCTTCGACGAAGCCTATTACTGGATGTGGTCGCAGAACCTCGCCGGGGGATATTACGACCACCCGCCGATGGTTGCCTACGTCATCCGCGCCGGCACCCTCATCGCCGGCGACACCGAACTCGGCGTCCGCCTGGTCTCGATCCTGCTCGCGCTGCCGATGAGTTACGCGATCTATCGCTCCGCTGCGATCCTGTTCGGCGGTGCGCGGGTGGCGGCGACCAGCGCCATCCTGCTCAACGTGACGCTGCTGGCCTCGGTCGGCACGCTGATCGTCACGCCCGATGCGCCGCTTCTGGTTGCCTCCAGCTTCGTGCTGTTCTTTCTCGCCAAGGTGCTGGAGAGCGGCCGCGGCGTCTGGTGGCTCGCGGTCGGCGCAGCCGTCGGCGCGGCGCTACTGTCGAAATACACCGCGATGTTCTTCGGGCTGGCGATCCTGATCTGGATCGCGGCCGTGCCGAAACTGCGGCACTGGTTTCTCTCGCCCTGGCCGTATCTCGGCGGTTTCGTTGCGCTCGCGCTGTTCTCGCCGGTGATCCTCTGGAATGCCGATCATCAATGGGTCTCGTTCGCAAAGCAGCTCGGGCGCGCCAGGATCGAGGATTTTCGTCCGGTCTTCATCGCCGAGCTGATTCCGACCCAGATCGCGTTCGCGACCCCGCTGGTGTTCATCCTCGGCGCGATGGGGCTGCACGCGCTGACCTGGCGCCGGGCCGGCGCGCTGGCCTCGCGCGTGCTGATCGAGACGATGTTCTGGACCATCGTCGCCTATTTCGTCTGGCATTCGCTGCATGCCCGCGTCGAGGCAAACTGGTTCGCGCCGGTCTATCCGCCTTTCGTCGTCGCCGCGGCCGCCGCCGCCAATCTCGTGCAGTGGAAGCCGCGCCAGCGGCGCCTCGCGGATTTCTGCCTGCGCTGGGCCGCACCCACCGGCATCGTGATGTTTGCCGCGTTGATCCTGCAGGCCAATACCGGCTGGCTGTCCGGCTATCGCCGCGATGCGACCGTGCGCAGCGTCGGCGTCGGCTGGCGCGAGCTCGCTGCCGAAATCGAAGCGGTGCGCGCCCGCAATGGTGCGACCTGCGTGCTTGCGCCGGACTACGGCACGACGGGCTGGCTCGCCTTCTATCTGCCGCGCGGCAGCTGCGTGGCGCAGCAGAACCAGCGCATCCGCTGGGCCAACATGCCCGAGCCCGATCCAAAGCTGCTTGCGGGCAAGCTGATCTATGTCGACGAGCTGCGCTCTGACGGCCATCCCGCCGTCCACGACCTCTTTGCGAAGGTGACGCAGGTCGCGCAATTGCAGCGCAAGCGCGGCCCGCTCGTGATCGAGACCTACGGCATCGATCTGCTCGAAGGCGCCAAGGGCGACGTGCTGGACCGCTCGCCGCCGCCGGAAGCGCGGTAGCTCTTCGTCGGAACGACGACGAGGGTTCAGTCGATCATCTCGGCCTTGGTCGTGGCCTGATTTGGCCTGTCCTGGTCGCGCCAGAACCAGACGGTCACGACGCCGGAGCGGCCGCGGACTTGCGTGAGCAGGGGGCCCGACAGAATGCCGTCAGGAGCGCCCTGGAAGTCGGCCGCATCCAGCAGCGTATCGCTGAGTGCGAGCCGCGCGCCGTTCTGGGCAGCGACCTCCATCAACCGGCTCGCGACGTTGACGGTGTCGCCTGTCGCCGTGATGTGCTGATGACTTTCGCCGAGGCGGGAGGCGACGATCGGGCCGAAATGCGCGCCGATCTTGAAGCCGAGCTGATCCCGCATCGCAGGCGGCAACGATGCGATCCAGCGTTCGACGCCACGGTGCAGGTCGATTGCGCATTTCAGCGCGCGTGCGGCGTCGTCGGGCATCGCGCCGGGCAGGCCGAACAGGATCATGGCGCCGTCGCCGAGAAAGCCGCTGATCATGCCGCCGCAATCGACCGCGGTCCTCTCGATCAGCGCGTGAAACGCCTTCAGAATATCCTGGAGTTCGCCCGGATCGATCCGCTCGCTCAGCGCCGTGAAGCCGGAGAGATCGATGAAGACCATTGCTGCGTCCTGCCGAACGGGTTTCGACAGGAAATTCGGATCGCGCGCCAACCACTCCTGCACCGCCGGGGCCTGGAATTGCGCGAGCGACCGGCTCTTGGCTGCGAAATATTGCGTGCGGCGGCCTCCCGCCCACAATTGCACGCCGGCAAAGACCGCAACCGGCGGCACTGCTGCGGCGAGCGTGGTCGCGGCGTTCAGCCAGACGCCGTGCGTGAACGCGAACAGATTGAAGCCGGCCCAGGCGATCATCACCGCGGCCGCAGCGACGATGCCGAGCGCGCTGCGCCGCCAGGCGAGCAGGCCCACCAGCAGCATCGGCAACAGGATCGCGATGAGTGCGTCGGCGATGTGGACCTTGCGGTCGCGCACGATGCTGTCGCCGGCGACGAGATGGGTGATCGCCGTGGACACCACTTCGACGCCGGGCATCAGGGAATCGAACGGCGTCGGGTAGAAATCCCCGCCGCCGGCGACCGAGGCGCCGATCACGACGATCCGGTTCTCGATCGCCGCGCGATTGAGCGTGCCGTCGAAGATACTCTGTGCGCTGACGGTGCGGATGGTCCGGCGCGGGCCGTAATAGGTGATCGGCAGCGCGAAATCGGTATCGGTCGGCACCGCGCGGTCGCCGAGCATCAGATGGTCCGGCGCGATCGTCAGCGACCTGTCGAGCGCGCGCGCCGCAACCCGCAACGGGAATGACAGCTCGACCTTGTCGCTCGTCCGGAACAGCATCGGCACCGAGAGCGGCGAGCCCGATTGTCCGGTCGCAACATTGACGACGCCGACCTCGGCATGATCGGCGAACGCCGGTAGAGGCAGCAGGAAGCGCTCGGCCTGCGGCAGGGCGGCGAGGGGGCCTTGGCCGCTGGTCTCCACGGTCTCACTGGCGGACGGGAAGATCGCCGCGGCGGCAAGAACCATGGGACCGGTAGCCAGCGTATTTGCCAGCGTAGCGTCGCCGATCGCAGCGCTGCGGTCGACCAGCAGCAGGTCGATCGCGACGACCTTCGGCTTGAACTGCACGATGGTGTCGACGATTCGGGCGAGATCGGCACGCGGCAGCGGATAGCTGCCGCCGCGCTTCACGACGGTGTCGTCGATCGCGACGATGGTGACGAGATCGGGCGGAACCCTCACGCCACGGACCTGCGTCCGCCAATCCGTCAGCGTCGCCTCGAGGCGATCGAGAAAGCGCAGATGACCGTTGGCATGGCCGGCATAGATGCTCACGCCCCACAGCGCGGTGAGGACGAGTGCCACGAGGATCTGAACGCGTCGGCTACTCATGTGGTCGTGTTGCAATTCTCTCTATCGTCCAAATGCTGTTGGCGAGCCCCGGTGACCCGAACTTATCGGCCTAGTCTATTGACCTAGTCTTGTCATCAACGCGTCGACGCGCGGCTGACCCCATGTCTTCACCGTCAACGGGCCTGTCGCTTCCACGTCGACGCCTTCGCCGCGGCCTAGTACCACGCCGCGCCCGCCGCTCCTGCGGCTCACGCCGACACGACCGTCAGCCACGAAGACGGAGGTCTTGGCCTCTGCGACATCGACCGCCCATTTCGTGCCGCGCACCGCGGCGATCGCTTGCGGCGTCAGCACCTTGAAGGGATTGCCGCCGGGCTTCCTGGGCACCTCGACCAGCAGCGCTTTGCTGCTCAACTCCACCGAGTCTATATGTCCGTCGCGGTTGGCGTCCTTAAGTTCAAATCTGGCGCCGTTTTCCGCAACGATGGTGATGCCGTTGTCGCAGCGCCAGGTCTGCGTGCCGGCAGCGGATGGCGATGCCGTGCAGCCAACATTGGCAGCAGGCTGGGCAATCGCATGTCCGGTCAACAGAAGCGACCCCGCCAGAGCGAAAAACCCCGCGCGCGCGAACTCTCTCATGCCAGCCTCCGTTTGCGTGCTCGGCACAGTTCAAGGCGATGTTGATACGGTACCGTATCACACGCAGAGGCTGCTGAAAAGTGCCGACATCGCAGCTATTTTCTCGGCACGGGCTTTGCCAGACCGGCTCGATCAACTTTCGGTCAGGGCGCCGTGCCGTGCGAGGGCCCTGTGCGATGCGTAAGCGGCGTGCCACGAGAGGTGGAAGCGGGCTATTGCACACCAGCCTCGCGCAATGATTCCCCGTTAACGTCCGGGTATTGAAGACCACGAAAACGACTTGGTTGGTGCGTCTAGAGAGGCGGCCAAAGACGTTCGCCGACCGCAGCGATCCGGCCGAGAATTATAGTTAACAGACGCGCCTAAGTCCGTAGTCCTGCGGGCTTTTTCCCAAAATGGGACGACCCGAACGGGTTGCCCCACATCCGCCCGAACTTAATCCGCATTTAACTAAAAGTGGCCTTAATGACGCTCCGACCCTCTGCGAGATGCTGTTCCCGGATCGTGACCAGCGGCGCTTCGAAGGGGGACTGAGTGACACCGTTCTGGACGCAAGGCGAATGAGTACGAGTATCGCTGCGCAAGGCATCGCGGCACGAAAGTCCAAAGGATTCTCGAGCACTTCTTATCGGAAGCCTTCCCGGAAAATGACCACGCAAAACGTGCTTGGCGCCGCCGCGATCGGCTGCGTCGTGCTTGGCGCCGGCTGGACCATCTACAGCAACATCTTTGCCGCCAGCGTCTATCCGACGGTCGGCAGCAGCGGCTACGACGAGCCCGTGATCAAGCGCGCGCCCAGGGTCGCGCTGCGCGAGGCCGGTGAGGCCGTCAAGGAAGCCTTTGCGCTCTTGCCCGACCGGTTGCAG
This sequence comes from Bradyrhizobium sp. JR4.3, assembly GCF_040547695.1. NCBI lineage: Bacteria > Pseudomonadati > Pseudomonadota > Alphaproteobacteria > Hyphomicrobiales > Nitrobacteraceae > Bradyrhizobium > Bradyrhizobium sp. JR4.3. The sequence goes on from NZ_JBEPQF010000001.1 coordinate 188,734, forward strand.
GTGGCAGCGCCGATCTCACGCGAGATGTTCAACGATCGCTTTGCCGCGGCTGCGACCCAAGGCGTGACATCGAATGCGGCGAGCGCCGCGCCCGCAGCCAAGATCGCGGAAGCCAAGGACGCGCCGAAGCCGAGCGTGATCGCGAGGGTCGCGGAGGTCCTGAAGCCAAGTCCCGCCAAGATCGCTGACGCTGCGAAGTCCAAGCGCGGCGCCGACGCGCCGGTGCAGCTTGCCTCGGCAGATCCGGCCGAGATCGTGCCGGCGCCTGAGGCGAAGCCAAAATCGATCGCCGATCGCGCCAAGGCTGCAGTGATGTCGATCACCGGGCCGCGTCAGTCGATGGTGGAAAAGCTTTGGGGCAAGCGTGAGCCCTCCGGCGGACTGCTCGCCTATGCCTCGGCCGACGCCAGCGTGACCGCATCCATCGCGCCGAAGGAGCAGAATCCCATGCTCGGCGGTTCGGCGCCCTACGACCGCTCCACCGCGGTTTACGACATCAGCGCGAAGACGGTGTATCTGCCTGACGGCACCAAGCTCGAGGCACATTCCGGCCTCGGCTCCAATCTCGACGATCCCCGTTCCTCGCGCATCCGCATGCGTGGCGTGACGCCGCCGCACATCTACGACCTGAAGCCGCGCGAAGCGCTGTTCCACGGCGTTCCGGCGCTGCGCCTGACCCCGATTGGCGGTGAGAGCGCGATCTACGGCCGCGACGGCCTGCTCGCGCACACCTTCATGCTCGGGCCGAATGGCGATTCCAACGGCTGCGTGTCCTTCAAGGATTATTACGCGTTCCTAGACGCCTACCGCAACAAGGGCATCCGCAAACTCGCGGTGCTGGCGCGGGTGGAGTGAGGCGCAATGCGCCTCACCGCTTTTTGCACGATCAGCGCTTGACGAAGACCAGGCCGCAGGCGCGCGCCTCGTTGCGCTTGCCGGTGCCTCGGGTGCGATCGAACTGCGCATCGACCGTAAAGGCGTAGGGCGAGCCGGGCGCGAGATTGTTGAGGGTATAGGTGCTCGCCCCCGTCGTTCCGCGCGCGCTCAAAGTGGTCTTGCCGTCCGCGGGGATCTGGCCATCGATCTCCAGGCGATTGACGGCGCCCTGGCTCTGAGCGTCAGCGTGAAACACGCCGTTCGCAACCGTGGCAGACAGAGCTCGGGTGAAGCCCTGCGCCTTGCCGGTAGGCGGGCAGTTCAACGTCACGTCCCAATTGCCGTCGAAGTCCTTCGCGGTACGGGCGTTGCCGGTTGCCGGCGCGAGCGCCACCTTCTGCTTCAGGCCCTCGATCCGAGCTTTGGCGAGCGTGGCGAAGATGCAATTCGGAAATCTCGCGAGGTGATCCTCGAAAGCACCGAGCGTGCCGATGCCGTCCGCGGCCTTCCAGTGCGCTTCTGCTGCCGCGCAAGGGTCAGCCCGGGGTGCGGCTTGCGGCGCCGCCGGGGCCACCGTGACCGACACCGGTCCGTTCAGGTAGAACTTGCCGATGATCGACAGCGACAGTTCCGGCAACTGGGTCTTGCCGCTGGAATCGTAGACGTCGCTGCTGATGTCGCGAAAGACTTCGCCGATCTCCTGCGGCTCCTTGATGTGCTTCAGGAACGCCGTCGTGTAGGGGCTGTTGCGGCCGCTGCCATCGGCCGCGGTCTGCCCGGACTGGGTTGAGAACGACACGATCGTGCCGCGCGGTGCTTCGACTTTCGACAGGCCTCGACCGATCGAGGCGCCGCGCGTCAGGCCGGCGGAGCGTTTCAAGCTTTCGGCCAGCGGATTGTCGCGGCAGGAATCCAGGATGAGGATGCGCAGGTTCTTGGCCTGCTGCAGGTCGTTCACGATATCGTCGACCCGCACGAAGCGCTTCAGGTCGGCTTCGTCGCTCAGCACGGCGTCGACAGGCATCAGATAGTTCACGCCGTTGTACTGCATCGCATGGCCGCTGTAATAGAACATGGCGACGTCGGCTTTGCTCGCGGCGCGCGCGAAGCGGATGGTGAGGTCCTGCATGTCGGCCTGGCGCAGGTCGATGCCCTGGAGCACCTCGAAGCCGCTGCGCTTGAGCGAAGCGGCGACGTCTTCGGCATCGTGAGCCGGATTGGGAAGCTGCGCCGTACTGGCATAGGCGCCGTTGCCGATCACCAGCGCGACCCGCGTTTCCGCCGATGCAGGCTCGGGGCATAGCCACCACGCGAAGAGGGCGACGCAAAGTTTGGCGAGGCAAAAACTGGAAAGAGCACGCATGAATGCCTTCCAAGGAAATGTCGAAAAATATCCCTCCAGATTAGCGCATGCCGCGCCGACATCAATGCCCTGCCAGAGAAAACGCTCGGATTTCGCGGCCGTGACATCCTGTCACGCCGGGCTCGCCGCCATCGTCTTGCGCACAGCCATTTCCGTGGCAATCGCGTCCCGCACGACCGGCCGCGCCTGCATGCGCGCGAGATAGGCCGACAACGATGGCCAATGCGCGATGTCGACGCCCGCGGGGCGGAGCAGCAGCAAAGCCCAGGTGAGGTGGGCATCTGCCACGGTGAAGCTGTTGCCGACGAGGAATTCGCGGTCCGCCAGATGCGTGGCAGGGATCGATAAGCTCTGCGCTATCCTTGCACGCGGCTTGGCGAGCGAGGCGTCGTCCTTGTACCAGAAGGTCGGAAACAGGAACGCCTTGTGGATCTCGGCCGCCACGAAGCTGAGCCATTCCTGGAGCCGATAGCGATCGGGATCTCCGAACGCGGGTGCAAGCCCCGCCTGCGGCTTCAGATCGGCGATGTATTGCAGCACCGCGGCGCATTCGGTCAGCCGGTCGCCGTTTTCCAGCACCAGGACCGGCACCGCGCCCTTCGGCGAAACTCCGTGAAAGTCGCTGCCGTCGTCCACGACCTGCTTGGTCTGGAGATGGACCGGATGATAGCGGGCATCGAGGCTCGCTTCCATCAGCGCGATGCGGCTCGCAAGCGAGCAGGCCATCGGGGAGAAATAGAGTTGCAGCATCGCCCACGCTCCTTCAGGTCAGCGCCTCGGTTTGCGCGATGATCGCAAACCGGTCCGACAATTCGGCCAGGGCGACCTCGTGAATGGTCTTCGCGGAGAGCGCTCCGCCGCGGCCGTCGGGAAGGTCGCGTGTCGCACAGGCATCGGCTGCGATCGTCGTGCGCAGGCCGAGCTCGAGCGCGGCGCGGGCCGTCGAGCTGACGCACATATGGGTCATGAAACCGGCCAGCACGATGTTCGTGCGTCCGGTTGCGGCCAGCCGGACCTGCAGGTCGGTGCCGGCAAAAGCGTTCGGCAGCGCCTTTTCGATCACGGCTTCGCTGGCGAGCGGCGCCACGTTCTTGACGATCGCGCCGCGCGCGGCCTCGCGGTCGAACAGGCTGCCGGCACGTCCCTTGTGCGCGATATGGAAGATCGCAGCGCCGCTCGCCCTCGCGCGGGCGAGCAGGCGCGCGGCGGCGGCGATCGCGGGCTCCGCATCCGGCAAGGCAAGCGGGCCGGCGCAATATTCGTTCTGGATGTCGATCAGGACGAGGCAGGAATCGGCGAGCCCGGGCGGAGTGAGATCGGCGCCGGACAATTCAAGCAGGGTTTTAGGGGCGGTCATGCGGGTCGGGCCTTCCTGGGGAATATCGGATGGTGCGACACTAGCGCGGTGGCGGCCTGCCAATGTGCAGGACTATTGCAGCATGTGGCTGCAAATTTGCAGGATTCGGTCGTGCCTGCTAGGTTCATCGCCATGAACTGGGACGATCTGCGCATCATCGCCGCGGTGAGGGACGAAGGCACCTATGCCGGCGCCAGCGCGCGGCTGCGCATCGACGAGACCACTGTCGGACGCAGACTCGCACGCATCCAGCGCGATCTCGGGGTACCGCTGTTCGATGCGGTGGACGGTCAGCGCCGGCCGACGCGGAGTTGCGAGGCGGTGCTGGCGCATGTCGAGGCGATGGCCGCACATGCCGCCGAGATCGGTCGCGTCGGCGAGAGTCTGGCAGGCCCGGTGGGACGCCTGCGTATCGCCTCCACCAACACGGTCGCCGAGGAGGTTCTATCGCCGCGCGCGAGCGACTTCCTGCGCACCAATCCCGGCCTGACGTTGCAATTCCTCACCTCGAGCGAGAACGTCAAGTTCTCGCGCTGGGAAGCCGATCTCGCCATCCGGCTGCGCAAGCCCGACAAGGGCGACTTCGCGATCTCCAGGCTCGGTGACGTCAAGCTCTATTATTTCGAGCCTGTTACGACGGAGGGCGAGCCGATGCTGTGCGCCTATCCCGACGAGCTCGGTGCCATTCCCGAGATGCAATTCCTGCGCGCGAAGAAAGCCCGCGCGCGCTGCGTCACCGACAACGTTCGGGTCATCCGTAACCTGATCCGCGCGCATCAGGCTGCGGGTGTGTTGCCGGAGCATGTCTGCGCGGATTTGCTCGGTGACCGCCGTTTGCGCGCCACACTGCTGCCCGGGCGTCGCGACGTCTGGCTGCTGGTGCAGAACCATCTCAAGCGCGACCCGGCGACGCGGCTCACCATCGAATGGATCCGCCGCTGCTTCAGCGATCTCGCGCGCGGTTGACTGCGGCGTGAACGCGATCCGTGCGCGGCGCGACCAAGTTATGGGATTGCGCGCGCGCAAAGGTTGCGTAATCTCGCAACGACGACGGGCTTGATCAGGGCAGGCGCATGACCACTCTTGAGGAAACCATCCAGCCGCAGGCCAAAGTGCGGGAATGGAAGGCGATCGTCATCCTGATCCTCCTGATCCCGGTGCTGTGGTCGCCGCCGTTCCTGTTTCGCATCTTCCTGTTCCAGCCATTCAACATCCCGTCCGGCTCGATGACGCCGACGCTGGTCGTCGGCGACTACGTCTTTGCTGCGAAATATGCCTATGGCTATGGCCGTTATTCGTTTCCCTTCGCGCCGTCCTGGATCTCCGGGCGTTTTCGGGCCACCGAGCCCGAGTATGGCGACGTCGTCGTGTTCCGGACGCCAAAGGACACCTCGGTCGACTATGTCAAGCGCGTGATCGGGCTGCCCGGTGATCGCATCCAGATGCGGCAGGGCCAGCTCGTCCTCAACGACCGCCCGGTGACGCGCGTCGCTCTGAAGCAGGTATTCGCCGGCTCCAGCTGCGGCGTGGACGCCGCTGCGAAGGCCAAGCGCTGGCGCGAGACGCTGCCGAACGGCGCCTCCTACGTCACGCAGGACTGCGTCGACAACGGCTACTACGACAACACCGACGTCTACACCGTGCCGCCAGGCCATTTTTTCGTGCTCGGCGACAATCGCGACAACTCGAGCGACAGCCGCGTGATGTCGTCGATCGGATTCGTGCCGATGGACAATCTGGTCGGCAAGGTGACGCGGATATTCTGGTCGCTCGACCAAGAGGGCGAGCCGCACATGGAGCGACTGGGGAAGGTGTGGTGAGGCCGCTCCGCCATTCCCGGGGCAGTGCGCGGCGCCTGCATGAATTGAGTTCGTAGCCTGGATGGAGCGCAGCGTAATCCAGGAGACTGCTCGCGCCGGATACGGTGCCCCGGATTGCGCTCCGCCCCTTCCAGGCTACGGACTATGATCGCGGGGCGCGTGAAGCGATCCTCCAAAAACAAAACCCCGGCATCGCTGCCGGGGTTTCGCATTTTGTCGTTTGCCGGAATGGCTGGATCAGAAATCCATGCCGCCCATGCCGCCGCCCGGGGGCATCGCCGGACCGGCGCCGCCCTTCTTGGGCAGCTCGGCGACCATGGCTTCCGTGGTGATCAAGAGAGCCGCAACCGAGGCTGCGTTCTGGATCGCGGTACGGACCACCTTGGTCGGGTCGATGATGCCCTTCTTGACGAGGTCGACATATTCGCCGGTCTGGGAGTCGAAGCCATAGGCGTACGACTTGTTCTCGAGGACCTTGCCGACGATCACGGAGCCGTCTTCACCGGCGTTGATCGCGATCTGGCGAGCGGGCGCGGAGAGCGCCTTGCGGACGATCTCGACGCCGGTCTTCTGGTCGTCGTTCTTGGTGCGCAGGCCCTTGAGCTGCTCGGAGGCACGGAGCAGGGCGACGCCGCCGCCCGGGACGATACCTTCTTCCACAGCCGCGCGGGTCGCATGCATCGCGTCATCAACGCGATCCTTGCGCTCCTTCACCTCGACCTCAGTCGCGCCGCCGACGCGGATCACCGCGACGCCGCCAGCGAGCTTGGCAAGACGCTCCTGGAGCTTCTCACGGTCGTAGTCCGAGGTGGTTTCCTCGATCTGCGCCTTGATCTGAGCCACGCGCGCCTCGATGTCGGCCTTCTTGCCGGCGCCGTTGACGATCGTGGTGTTCTCCTTGTCGATCATCACCTTCTTGGCGCGACCGAGCATGTTGAGCGTGACGTTCTCGAGCTTGATGCCGAGATCTTCCGAGATCGCCTGGCCGCCGGTCAGGATCGCGATGTCCTGCAGCATGGCCTTGCGGCGATCGCCGAAGCCCGGAGCCTTGACGGCCGCAACCTTCAGGCCGCCACGGAGACGGTTCACGACCAGGGTCGCAAGCGCTTCGCCTTCGACGTCCTCGGCGACGATGACCAGCGGCTTGCCGGTCTGCACCACGGCCTCGAGCAGCGGCAGCAGCTCGTTCAGCGAGGAGAGCTTCTTCTCGTTGATGAGGATGTAGGCGTCGTCCATCTCAACGCGCATCTTGTCGGCGTTGGTGACGAAGTAGGGCGAGATGTAGCCGCGGTCGAACTGCATGCCCTCGACGACGTCGAGCTCGGTCTCGAGCGACTTGGCTTCCTCGACGGTGATGACACCCTCGTTGCCGACCTTCTTCATGGCGTCGGCGAGGAACTTGCCGATCTCCGCGTCACCGTTGGCCGAGATGGTGCCGACCTGGGCGATCTCGTCGTTCGAGGTAACCTTCTTGGAGTTCTTGACGAGGTCCGCAACGACGGCTTCGACCGCGAGGTCGATACCGCGCTTCAGGTCCATCGGGTTCATGCCGGCGGCAACCGACTTGGCGCCTTCGCGCACGATCGCCTGGGCCAGCACGGTGGCGGTGGTGGTGCCGTCGCCGGCCGCGTCAGCGGACTTCGAAGCGACTTCGCGCACCATCTGCGCGCCCATGTTCTCGAACTTGTCCTCGAGCTCGATCTCCTTGGCGACGGTGACGCCGTCCTTGGTGATGCGGGGAGCGCCGAACGACTTGTCGAGCACGACGTTGCGGCCCTTCGGACCGAGCGTGACCTTCACCGCATTGGCGAGAATGTCGACGCCGCGAAGCATCTTGTCGCGCGCATCAACGGAGAATTTAACTTCTTTTGCTGCCATCTGGATTTTTTCCTTAGGTGTTTAGCTGGATAAGAGAGGGGCTCTTAGGCCGCCTTCTTCTTGGAAGCGGGGACGTCGAGGACGCCCATGATGTCGCTTTCCTTCATGATCAGCAGATCGATGTTGTCGATCTTGACCTCAGTGCCGGACCACTTGCCGAACAGCACGCGGTCGCCGACCTTCAGGTCGATCGGGATCAGCTTGCCTGCTTCGTCGCGGCCACCCGGGCCCACGGCGACGATCTCGCCCTGCGAGGGCTTTTCCTTGGCCGTGTCGGGAATGATGATGCCGCCAGCGGTCTTCTCTTCTGCGTCGATGCGCTTGACCACGACGCGGTCGTGAAGCGGACGGAATTTCATGCAGTTCTCCTAAGCTTTTGCACGAGTTGGGAATTTTGGGTTGTTAGCAGTCTGCGCCCGCGAGTGCTAGCACAGGCACAGCTCAGATAAGGCAGGATTTTGGCGGGAGCAAGGGCTTGTAGCAGAAAAATAGCACTCGGAAGCGCCGCCTGCCAAAATCTCTTTCCATCGTTAATCGTGCTCGGCGCCCGTATTAGCAGGGAGCCACATCTGCTGCTAACGCATTGAATTTCAACAGCTTGTTAAACTTTTGGGCTTGAGATGGATTGTCAGTTTGCGTCACATTTGACTCATGTGAGCGCATCTCCACCGGGTGGCTCGTAGGGCGCTTACCGGAAAGCCATCCCTTGAATATGCGCTCCTGCAAAGGAGGTTGGCATGGTCTCGCGAGTTGGGGTTGTTTCCGACGACTTCCGGAAACAGGTGCTGGGTTACGGGCTGACGACGGCCGAAATTCTCTACCGGATGCCGGATCATCGCTCGCTGCTCCAGACCTATGTCTGGCAGAACTACGACATGTTTCCGAAATTTCCCGCGCTGACGGATTTCCTGGCGTTCTGGCAGAAGAAGCTCGACGGGCCGCTATTCTCGGTCACCGTCGCGCATTCCAAGCTGATCAAGCCGGCCGAGCTGCGCGCGGTGGACGGCGTGTTCCGGCTGCATTGAAGGCGAGCGCGGTACTGCAGGGGGGCGGCGTCAGCGTAACCCACCATGCTTCAACGGTTGCGGAAAGAAGTGGTGGGTTACGTGAGCGCTGACCTACTCTACGATTTCGCATTCTGTGCTAGCCTCTCCCCATAACAACAGGGGAGACCGCCCATGGCCAAGAAAGCAAAATCGCGTAGCGCATCGCAGGCGGCGGTAAAGAAGCGAAGCGGGGCCAAACCTGCCGCACGATCCTCGGCGCGCAAGACGGTGAAGGCGAAAGCTCGCGCGACACCGGCAAAGTCATCCGTCAAGAAACCGGCGCGTCCCAAGCAGCGCATCGCCATCAGCCATCACCGCGAGGAAGACTTCAAGGCCGACGGCCTGCGCACCTACGCGAAGTATCGCGATCTCGGCATCGCCGCCGCGAGCCACGGCCTCGCGCAAGCGCACGTGATCCGGCTGCAAGGCCCCTGCAATCCGGACGAGGTGTCGAAGCTGCACTTCCACGACGTCGAATTCCAGATGGTCTACGTGCTCAAGGGCTGGGTGAAGACCTATATGGACGGAGAGGGCGAGACGCTGATGAAAGAAGGCAGCGCCTGGACCCAGCCGCCGAAGATCAAGCACATGATCCTCGACTATTCGGACGACGTCGAACTGCTGGAGGTGATCCTGCCGGCGGAGTTCAGGACGGTGGAGTTGAAGGCGTAGGCGAAGCGCAGATCAGCCGCCGTCGTTGCAATAGCGTTTCCACATCGCGCGATAGGCATCGTCCACCGCTTGCGCGTATGAGACGGGGTTGCCGGCGGCGGCAGCCTTGATTTGTCCGGGCAGTTCGCCGCGCAACTTATCGAGCTCGCCGATCTGCGACCCACGGCTCGCTGCGATTTCGACATACGCCTCATCGCTATCCGCGACCCAGTCCGGCAGGCCCAGCGCGGCAAGGATGGAGGCGGCGGCACGGCTCGGCAGGCTATGACCGAGCTTCGCCACCACCGGCACGCCCATCTGCAAGGCTTCCCAAGTGCTGACGCCGCCATTCTGCGGGAATGGGTCGAGACCAATATCGACCCGATTGAACGTTGCCAGATGTTCCTCGCGCGACGTGGCTCCGAGCAGATCGACGCGTTCGGCCGGCAATCGGCAAGCGGCAAACCGCGCCAGCAGGTTGTCGCGGACCAGCTGAGCGTCCAGCGCGGTATCCTTGATCAGCAGTCGCGAACCCGGCACCTGCTCGAGAATCCTGGACCAGACTTCCACTGCCTCGTTCGAAATCTTGCTGATGCGGTTGAAGACACCGAACGTGACGAAGCCGTTCGCAATCGCCGGCGTCGGCGCCCGCGCGATCCCCGCCGGCAGCGGCGCCAGCGTCACAAAACATGGCAGGTCAACGATGGTCTCCGCAAACAGATGCCGAACCGCGACAGGAATCGCGACCGGATCCGAGAATAGATAATCGATTGTTGGCAGCCCGGTGCCGGTACCGTGGCCCCAGCCATGCACCTGAACAGGTGCCGGCTTGCGCGCAAACACACCGAGGCGGTTTCCGCTGGTATGGCCGGACAGATCGATCAGGATATCGACGCCATCGGTGCGGATCTGAGCGGCGAGGCGATCGTCGGACCATTGCGAGGCGTCGCGCCAGCGATCGGCGATCCCCTGAAATTCGCGGGTCGTCGCATCCGCTTTCGCTGAACACGCGTAGCACACGATCTCGAACTGTGCCCGATCATGGTGCTGCAAGACCGGCTTGAAAACGAACGCCGCCGAATGTGCGTGAAAATCCGACGAGACATAACCCAGCACCAGACGGCGATCCGGATCGCGGCTGTTATCATGCGGTCCCGCCGCTGCTGAGGCGATCTTCGCACCGATCTGCTCCCACCATACATGTCGCGCTTGCTGATGCTGCGCAACGCTGGCGTCGGCCACAAAATCGAGGGTGAATATCTTGCTGGAGATCGTGCTCTGATCAGGCTCAATGTCGAGAGCTCTGTCGAAACTGGCGAGGGCTTCGTCAACCCGGCCAAGTGCCGCGAGACATTGGCCGAGCAGGCTGTGGGCCTGAGAGAAGCCGGGATCGGTCGCGAGAGCCATCTCGCAATCGGCCAATGCTTCGGCAACTTGCCGGGTCAGGAGCAAGATGCTGGCCCGCCGGAGCCACCCATTCGCGTCATCGGGTGCCAGGGCGATTGCTCGATTGCAATCCGCCATGGCTTCGTCAAATCGCTGAAGGTCCCGCAATGCAACGGCGCGGGTCGACAGCGCCGAGGCATAGTCAGGCTTGATCGATAGCGCGCGGTTTAAGCTTGCGATAGCCTCGTCATAGGCGCGCAGACGGCAGAGCGCCCAACCCCGGCCGTTATGGGCTTCGGAAAGTTTTCCGTCGATTGCGAGCGCCTTGTCGTAGCTCTCGAGCGCTTCCTGGTAAAGTTCAAGGGCAGCGCTCGCGTTACCGAGATTGGACAGGGCTAAGGCGTAGTTGGGTCGCAAGGCGAGGGCCTTTCGATAGCTCTCGCGGGCCTCATTGTGACGTTTTAGCCCGTTGAGCGCCACGCCCAGACTCATATGAGCTTCGGCAGATCGGGGATCCACGGCAACCGCTCGGCTCAGCAGAACTTGCGCTTGCTGATAGTTTTTGGCTTCAGACTCCAAGACGCCCAGCAAATGAAGCGCGATGAATTGGTTGGGCGCGAGCTCCAGGAGTTCGCGATAGGCCGCCTTGGCCTCGCGGAGAAGTCCCGCTTTGTGCAGCTGGAGGGCGCGCGCGAGCAACGGCGTCACCTCGGCTTTTTGCCGTTTCTGAAGCCGGGCATTTTGAAATGCCCGCTGGCCTGCGCTGTTGCTCATGAATCAATTCCACCCGAATCTCCTGAAGAGATTAACATGGAAGGATTGTCCGGATTGCGCTGCGCTCTATCCGGGCGACGAGGGCACCAGCCTCACACAAGCTTCAAATCAGCACGCACACTACCGCTCTCAGCGTTCCCGACACGATCGACTTCAGCCCGAGCGCGCTGATTCCTCGCTGCGGATCGACCCCTACCGCTCGAGATAGCCCAATTCCGCGCTCATGACCTTGCGAGCGTATTCGCTGAAGGCATCGATCAACCGGGCGCGCGCGGCATAAGGCGGATAGAGCAATGCGATCGTAACGGGGACGGCCGGGTTGAAGGGGCGCGTGACCAGAGCCGCGCCAGAGCTTTCGTCATGCGCGGCAATCGGGTTGATAATGCTGATGCCGAGGCCCGCCGCGACCAGGGCACAGACCGATGCGCCCAGATCGGTCTCCGCAACAATGCGGCGCGCGACGCCCGCCTGCGCGAAGATCGTATCGATGCGATCGTAGAGTGGGCTCCCCGTGGCGAAGGAAATGAACGCCTCGTCGGCGAAATCGGCAGGACGCAACGTCTTCTTCTGCGCAAGACGATGCGCCTTCGGCATGATCGCGACGCAACGGGTCTTGAGCACCGGCTCGACATGCACCCCCGCAACCTCGCCGTAGAGCATTGCGAGCCCGGTGTCGCAAAGCCCGGAACTGACCCAGTCATGCACGGCGCTCGCGGTGCCGGATCGGATCGAGATCATCACATGCGGATAGTCCACCTTGAAGCGTGCCGCGATGCGCGTCAGCAGGCCGCCGGCCAGGCGCGGCATCGCCGCAACGCTTAACCGACCCATACCGAACGAGCGGATGCTGGCTGCGCTGGCCTCCAGTCCCGCCAAGCCGATGAAAGTCTTCTCGACCTCCTGGAAAAAGCGCGATCCGTCCACCGTCGGGCGGAGGCGGCCGCCACTGCGGTCGAACAGCGGGAATTGTGTGATCGCTTCCAGCTGTCCGATCAGGCGGCTGATCTGGGGTTGCGAGGTATGCATGCGCTGAGCCGCCTGCGTCATCGATCCCGTCACGAAGACCGCCCGAAAAGCCTCCACATGCTTCAGGCCCATGCGTCTGGTGGCCATATCAGATCCGTATAGGAGAGTATGAAACTGGAATTTCATCAGATCGGGCTTTTCGACGATAGTCCAGAGCATGAAGCCGTTCGTACGGAGCTGTTCTGTGGTTGCTCACCCGCCGTGGAGGGCGTCACCGACATTCGCGACAAGAGGGGACATATGAAAGCGACAATGATCAAGGCACTGGCCGCGGCGACTGTCGCTGGTGTTCTTCTTTCCAGCGAGGCCATGGCCCAGGGTGCGAGCAGGCTCGACAAGATCCGTGAGAGCGGCTCGATCACATTGGGGTACCCCGAGACCTCGGTGCCCTTCGCCTATCTCGACGGTAACCAGAAGCCGATCGGTTACACCGTGGAAATCTGTGAACAGGTGGTGCAGGCGATCAAGACGGCCCTCAAGCTCCCCAAGCTCGAGATTCGCTATAACCCCATAACCTCGGCGACACGTATTCAGCTGCTCGCCAACGGTACGATCGACCTCGAATGCGGCAACACGACCAACAATGTCGAGCGGCATAAACTCGTTGCGTTTGCTCCCACCACCTTCGTTGCGCAGGTCGTCCTCGTCGCGCGCAAGGATGGCGGCGTCGATGTCAACGACCCCGCTTCGTTTCGCGGCAAGGCCATTGCCGCCCAAGCCGGCGGCCAGACTTTCAAGGTGATTACGCTGATCAATGCCAAGGACAATCTCGGCATCACGGTGGTGCCGGCCAAGGACACCGCCGAGACCTTCTTGTTGGTGTCGACGGGCCGGGTGGCCGGGACCGCCAACGATGACGGTCTCGCCTTCGCCACGGTCGCCTCGTCCAGAACGCCCGACGAATTCCTGATCGGTAGCAAGAGTCTCGAGACGGCGCCCTATGGTATCGTCCAACCCAAGGATGATCCCGCTTTCAAGAAGATGGTCGACGATGCCGTGATCGATCTGATGAAGAGCGGGCAGGTTGCGGCGCTCTACGACAAATATTTCAATTCACCGATTCCACCGCATGGCCTCAACCTGAAATTCCCGATGAGCGCCGCCCTCAAGCGGGCGTTGGCCAACCCGACGGATTCCGGCGACCCGGCAGTCTACGAATGACGCGACAAGCGCTCTAGAGGTCTCGCAATGGCACATCAACACGACACGAGTCCGGCGGGCGCCGCGTTACCACCCATCGACCTGCGTAGCGATACCGTCACCAAGCCGACCGAGGCGATGTATGCCCGCATGGTCTCGGCGCCGCTCGGCGATGACGGGCTCGACGGTGACCCCACGGTGCAGGAGCTGGAGGCCGTCGCAGCTGCGGCGTTGGGTAAGGACGCCGGCCTGTTTGTGCCGAGCTGCACCATGGCCAATCTGCTGGCGACGCTGGCGCAGTCGCAGCGCAGCGAACAGATCGTGCTGGAATCGAATGCCCATATGTACACCTCGGAACGAGGGGCAGCGACGTTTACGGGGCAGTTCTACCTCGCAATTGCCGGCACCGCCGGCGCAATGGACCTGAATTTGCTGGAGGACGCCCTGCAGGGCGAAGGGCTCAAGCTCGGAACCGCGCTTGTCGCAATGGAAACCTCGCACAACAACGCGAGCGGCGCCGTGCTGCCGCTGGATCATATGCAGGCCGTGCACGCCATGGCCTCGGCCCGCGGTGTCCCGGTGCATCTCGACGGCGCGCGGCTGTTCAACGCCGCCGTCGCCCTTGAAACAGCGCCGGCCGAAATTGCGAGACATTGCGACACGGTGTCTCTGTGTCTGTCGAAGGGCCTGAGCGCACCCGCCGGTGCCGTGCTCGCCGGGCCGCGCGCGGTGATCGACAGCAGCCGCAGGTTTCGCCGCATGCTGGGGGGCACGCAGCGCCAGACCGGCGTCCTCGCCGCGGCCGGCCTGGAGGCGGTTCAGGTCATGGGGACGCGTCTGGCGGAGGATCACCGGCGTGCGCGAGCCCTGAGTGATGCGTTGAATGGGATGCATCCAAAGATCAGCGCGACAATTCCGCAGACGAATATCGTGCAGGTTGATGTCTCTCTCTCCGGGCGCGACAGCGCCGTGTGGTCGGGGGCTCTCGAAAAGGCGGGCCTGCGGGCAAGGCCTTGGGGCAAGCATCGCTTGCGTTGTGTGACCCATCGCCATATCGATGATGCGGATATTGACCGCGCGGTCATGGCATTTCGCACCGTAGCTGCGGCTTTGGTTTAGCATCCGCCGACGTGAACCGGATCTCTTGTAGCCCGGATGGACCGAAGCGAAATCCGGGGCCGCTGCTTGCGACCGATAGACTTTCGCGGATTGCGCTGCGCTCCATCCGGGCTACGAGATCGTGACTACGTAAGCACCCCCACCACCGCCCCCATCAAACACGTCGTCAGCGTCCCCGACACGATCGACTTCAGCCCCAGCGCGTTGATTTCCTCGCGCCGGTCCGGCGCCATCACGCCGAGACCGCCGATCATGATGCCGAGGCTGGCGAAATTGGCGAAGCCGCACATCGCATACAGCATGATCAGGCGCGAGCGCGGATCGAGCGTGCCGGGCGGCAGCTTCGAGAAGTCGACATAGGCGATCAGCTCGTTCAGCACGGTTTTCGTGCCCATCAGGCTGCCGGCGGTGATCGCCTGGTCCCACGGCAATCCCATCAGCCAGCACACCGGCGCCATCACGAGGCCGAGCAGGCGCTGCAACGAGATCGCGGCGCCGCCGATATCCGGCAGCAGGCCGAGGATCGCATTGACGAGGTAGACCAGTGCCACCAGCACCAGCAGCATGGCGACGATGTTGATCAGCAGCTCGATCCCCGCGCCGGTCCCTTTCACGATCGCATCCATCGTGCCGGAGACTTCCATGTCGGGATCTTCCAGTGCGCCGCCGGTGCGCTTGTCGGATGTCTCGGGCACCATGATCAGGCTGACCAGGATCGCGGCCGGCGCACCCAGCACCGAGGCGATGACGAAATGCGCGGCTGCATCGGGAATGAGGGGAGCAAGGAGCGTCGCATACAGCACCAGCACCGTGCCGGCGATGCCGGCCATGCCGCCGGTCATTACAAGGAACAACTCGCTGCGGGTCATCTGCGCGAGATAAGGTCGCACGAACAGCGGCGCCTCGACCATGCCGAGAAAGATGTTGGCGGCGGTCGAGAGCCCGACCGCGCCGCCGACGCCGAGCGTCCGCTCGAGCAGCCAGGCCATGCCGCGCACCACCGGCGGCAGCACGCGCCAATAGAACAAGAGCGTCGTCAGCACGCTCATGACCAGCACGATCGGCAGCGCCTGGAACGCCAGGACGAAATCGGCACCCGGTGCTTTCAGGTCGAAGGGCAGGGGACCGCCGCCGACATAGCCGAACACGAAGGAGGAGCCGGCGCGCGAGGCCGCCGAGATCGCGCCCACGGCGTCGTTGATGGTACCGAAGGCGCGCGCGACGACGGGCACCTTCAGGAGAACGATCGCGGTGACGAAGGTGGCGACGAGGCCGATCGCCGCCTGGCGCAGCGAGGCCGCGCGGCGATTCTCGCTCAGGACCAAGGCGATCAACAGCAATGCGAAAATGCCGAGTGCCGATTGCAGCCGCAGCATGATGTCCCCAAACCCCCGATGATTATGGTCACCCCTGCGTTGCAAACGCAATGCCGGGAGACTGTCGGAGCGTCCCGCTGTTGACAAGCAGGTCCGCGTCAGCCACCCGGAGCACGTCGCCATCAGGAGCCGGATAGTCCGAACGTGACCGAAGAGGCGATGCCAAGCCAGCCAATATCGGGAAACCCGCCGGTCAGCGCCCGCGCGCTCCTCTCCCATCGCGCCTTCCTGTTCTTTCTGCTCTCGCGCAGCTTGTCGCGTTTCTCCAGCCAGATCGCGGCGGTCGCGATCGGCTGGCAGATTTACGATCTCACGGGCTCGGCCTTCGATCTCGGCATGGTCGGCCTCGTGCAATTCCTGCCCACCGCGCTGCTGGTGTTCGTCGCCGGCCATGCCGCCGACCGCTACGAGCGCAAGCGCGTGGTCCAGCTCTGCCAGCTCGTGGAAGCCGCGACCGCGCTCTATCTCGGCGTCATCACCTATCTCGGCTTGGTCAGCGAACTTCAGATTTTCGTGGCAACCTTCGTGCTCGGCATTGCCGGAGCCTTCGAAAGTCCGACCACTGCCGCGCTGCTGCCGGCGATCGCGCCGCAGGGCTCGCTCCAGCGCGCCACCGCCGTCTCCAGCGGTGCGGCGCAGGTCGCGACCATTACAGGGCCGGCGCTCGGCGGTTTTGCCTACGCGGTTGCGCCGCATCTCGCCTACGCGGTGATGGTGCTGTTCTGGATCTTCGGGATGATCCTGACCGGCTTCATCCGGCCGCGCCCGCAGGCGATCGCCAAGGATATGGCGGGAGCCGACGATATCTTCGCCGGCGTCCGCTTCATCCGCAGCAATCCGGCGATCCTCGGCACCATCTCGCTCGATCTGTTCGCGGTGCTGTTCGGCGGCGTCACCGCGCTGTTGCCGATCTATGCCCGAGATATCCTCCAGACCGGTCCGATGGGGCTCGGGATCCTGCGCGCCGCGCCCGCGGTCGGCGCGCTGCTGATGACCATGGTGCTGGCCCGACACGCCATTTCGCGGCATGTGGGCCTGCGCATGTTTCAGGCCGTGATCGTGTTCGGCGTCGCAACGATCGTGTTCGCACTGTCGTCCTGGATGTGGCTGTCGGTGCTCGCGCTCGCCGTTCTCGGCGCGGCCGATACGATCAGCGTCGTGATCCGCTTCTCGCTCGTGCAGCTCGCGACCCCCGACGAGATGCGCGGCCGGGTCGGTGCGGTGAACTTCCTCTTCATCAACGCCTCGAACCAGCTCGGCCAGTTCGAGAGCGGGGTTGCCGCCGCACTGTTCGGCGCCATGCCAGCTGCCGTGCTGGGCGGCGTCTGCACGGTCGCGGTGGCGCTGTTGTGGATGAAGCTGTTTCCGAGCCTGCGGCAGGTGGAGAGTTTGGAGTAGGGGAAGGCCTCGTGTCCCGGACGCGGTGCGGCACGAAGTGACGCGCCGCAGAGCCGGGACCCAGAACGCCAAGAACGAGGTCGCGGATGCGTGGGCCCCGGCTCAGCAGCGCGTCATTGCATGCCGCGCTGCGTCCGGGGCACGAGAGCGGCGTTCAACCCCGTCCCACGAACGGCATCTTGGTTGCCATGACGGTCATGGTCAGCACGTTGGCATCGAGCGGCAGGCCGGCCATGTAGGCGACGGCATCGCCGACCGCTTTCGCGTCCATGCGCGGCTCCTGCTTCGACGTGCCGTCGGGCTGCAGCACGCCGGGACCGTTGACCATGCGATCGGTCATGGGCGTTGCGGCATTGCCGATGTCAACCTGGCCGACTGCGATGTCGTACATGCGGCCGTCGAGGTTGGACGCCTTGGTGAGGCCGGTGATGGCGTGCTTGGTCGAGGTATAGGCCGCCGAGAACGGCCGCGGCGCATGCGCCGAGATCGAGCCGTTGTTGATGATGCGGCCGCCGCGCGGGCTCTGGTCCTTCATGATGCGGAAGGCGTGCTGGGTGCACAGGAACGGGCCTGTGAGGTTGGTGTTCACCACCGCCTGCCACTGCTCGAGGCTGAGATCCTCGAAATTCACCGGGGGTGCGCCCATGCCGGCATTGTTGAAGAGCACGTCGAGCCGGCCATAGGTGGCTTTCACCTTGTCGAACAGCGCGGCGATCGAGTCAGGCTTGGTCATGTCGGCGGTGACGCAGAGGCTTTTTCCCGCGGGACCGAGCTTGGCCGTCTCCTCGAGCATGTCGGGCCGGCGCCCGACCAGCACCACGGTGAAACCTGTGTTCATCAGCGCTAGTGACGCCGCGCGCCCGACTCCGGTGCCGGCGCCCGTCACCACTGCGATTTTTTTCGCTTCACTCATCGTTTCCTGCCTTTTCTCTTGAGCTGTCAGGTTTTGGAGTCTTTTTCGTTCTTGTAGGGCGGCCGCGGAATGTTCTGATGTGCGGCGCGCAAGGCCGCCGACCAGCGCGAGCGCAAATCGTGGAAATAGGGCTCCCCCGCCTCGATGCGGTGGTTGAGATCGGCCTCGCAGGCGTCGGCGCGCACCACCAGCACGTCGATCGGCAGGCCGACGCCGAGATTCGAGCGCATGGTCGAATCCATCGAGATCAGCCCGGTCTTCAGCGCCTCGTAGAGCTCGACGTCGTAATGCATGGCGCGGTCGAGCACCGGCTTGCCGTATTTGTGCTCGCCGATCTGCAAATAGGGTGTGTCGGTGGTGCATTCGATGAAATTGCCGGCGGTGTAGACCATGAACAGGCGCATGCGCGCGCCGCTGATCTGGCCGCCGAACAGGAAGGAGACGTCGAACGACACGTCCTCGGACCTCAGCGCCGGGCCCTCGGTCGCGTGCACGGCCCGGATCGCCCGGCCAATGCGCTGGGCGGCCTGGAACATGGTCGGCGCGTTCATCAGCGTCTCGATCTCACCCGTGTTGGGGTCTTCGAGGCCCTCGGTCAGCGTCGAGAGCACCGATTGGCTGACGGCGAGGTTGCCGGCGCTGGCAATCGCCATGATGCGGTCGCCGGGCTTGGAGAAGATGTGGAGCTTGCGGAAGGTCGAGACGTTGTCGAGGCCCGCATTGGTGCGGGTGTCGGCGATCATCACCAGACCGTCCCGAACCAGAATTCCGCAACAATAGGTCATTTCCAGTCCCCGAACGCGTTTGCGCGGAATTACTAGCCAATTTCAAGGGCCGCTCCAACCCCCGATTGCCGCGGGGCGGCAGGGTGGAAACCGACTGTGGGTGAGGGGCGCGCGCGGCGCGGCTCAGCTCTGCCGCTGGGACTGCGATTGCGACTGGCCGCCGCGGCCGGCCTGCTCGACCTTGACCGCCACCGACAGCGTCTCCGCGCCGCCGCCATAGCGGGTGCCGCGCACGGGCGCTGCGCCGAGATAATCGAGCCCGATCGCGACGCGGACATGGGCGTCGGTGGCGCAGATGCTGTTGGCCGGATCGAAGCCGACCCAGCCGAGACCGTCGACATAGGCCTCCGCCCAGGCATGGCCCGCGTCCTGATGCACCGTGCCGTCGGAGCGCAGGAAGTGGCCGGATACGAAGCGCGCCGGCACGCCCCCGCTGCGGGCGCAGGCGATGAAGATGTGCGCGTAGTCCTGGCAGACGCCGCGCTTGAGCGTGAACGCTTCCGCCGCCGACGTGCCGCTGTTGGTGGGGTCCTCGTCGAACGTCATGTGATCGCTGATTTGCGTCATCAGCGTGTGCAGGAAGCCGAGCGTGTCGCTCTCGGCCTCGCTGCGCAGCTGGCGCGCGACCGCATTCATCGCCGGATTGACCGCGGTGAGGTCGGTGGCGCGCAAGAACATGCCGGCCGGAAAGCGCTCGTCGGCGCCGCGAAGAACGCCGCCGGTGTCGTGGGTCTCGATCAGGCCCTCGGCGGTGATCTTGATGTCGCCGACGGGTCCGCAGGACAGCACATGGGTGACGTTGCCGAACGCGTCCTCGTGGGTGTCGAGCTTGGTGTCGGTCGACACGTCGATCTGCCACTCCGCCACATATTGCCCGTCATGGCTGCCGGGCGTCATGCGCAGGATCTGGATCACGCTCGTAGCCTGCGGCTCGTAGCGATAGGTCGTGGTGTGCAGGATTCGCAGGCGCATGGTGGACCGTGATTTCTAAATGGTCATTCCGGGGCGATGCGTCAGCATCGAACCCGGAATCTCGAGATTCCGGGGCGATGCGTCAGCATCGAACCCGGAATCTCGAGATTCCGGGTCTGGTCCTACGGACCGTCCCGGAATGACAGAAGGTCAGATCAAATACTGCTTCGTGATGATTTCGCCCAGCCTGGAATTGTCCGAGATGAATTCCTGAATGAATTCATGCACGCCATGCTGGAAAATGTCGTTCATATTGCTGTGTTCCAGCCGGTTGCGGATGCCGCGGGCATGGCGCTGGGCCGGGCCCTGGCGGCCATAGGCGACCCCGATCTGATCGAGATTGCGCACGAGGTTGCCGTAGCAGCTCGCCAGTGAACGCGGCAGCGTGTCGTTGAGGATCAGGAGGTCCGCGATTAGCCAGGGTTTCAGCGTCTCGCGATAGACCCAGTGGTAGGCCGTCAGCGCCGAAACCGAGCGCAGGATCGAGGTCCATTGGTAGAAATCGAGCGGGCCGCCGACGTGCTCCTCCTCGGGCAGCAGCACATGGTATTTCACGTCGAGAATGCGCGCGGTGTTGTCGGCGCGTTCGAGATGCAGGCCCATCCGCGAAAACCAGTACGCGTCGTTGCGCAACATGGTCCGGTAGGCCGAGCCGTCGAAACGCAGCGAGGTCTCCTGCACGAAGCGCAGGAACTTTGCGAGATCCTCGCGCGTGGAGGTCCCTCTGCTCCAGACCTCCTGCAGTTCGATCCAGGCCGAGTTGATGGTGTCCCACATCTCGCTCGTCAGCGCTGTGCGAACCGAGCGCGAATTCAGCCGCGCCGCTTCGATGCAGTTCCTGATCGAGGACGGATTGTCCGCGGAGAACGAGAGATAGTCGACGACGTTGTGCTCGTTGGCTTCTTCATACTGCTGATAGAAGCTCGCGGCGACGCCGGCGGTCAAAAGCGCCGAGTCCCATTCGTTGGTCTTGCCGATATAGGCGGCGGGAAGCGCGGTGACGCGCAGCGTCGCATCGATGGTGCGCGCGAGATACTCGGCCCGTTCGACGTAACGGGCGAGCCAATAGAGGTTTTCGGCGGTACGCGACAGCATCTCTCTACTCGTCCAGGATCCAGGTATCTTTGGTGCCGCCGCCCTGGCTCGAATTCACCACCAGGGAGCCTTCCTTCAGGGCAACGCGTGTCAACCCGCCGGGCACGATCGTGGTGCTCTTGCTGCCGGTGAGCACGAACGGTCGCAGGTCCACGTGGCGCGGCGCAAGGCCGGATGCCGTGCAGGTCGGGCAGGTCGAGAGCGCCAGCGTCGGCTGCGCGATGAAGCCTTCGGGCTCGCGCTTGAGCTTTTCGCGGAAGGCTTCAATCGTCGCCTTGGTCGCGGCAGGTCCGATCAGCATGCCGTAGCCGCCGGAGCCGTGCACCTCCTTCACGACGAGTTCGTTCAAATTGTCCAGCACATAGGCGAGATCCTTCGGCTCGCGGCAGCGCCAGGTCTGCACGTTCTTCAGAATCGGCTCCTCGCCGAGATAGAATTTCACGATCTCCGGCATGTAGGAGTAGATCGCCTTGTCGTCGGCGATGCCGGTGCCGACGGCGTTGGCGAGCGTGATGTTGCCGGCCGCGTAGGCCGACATCAGCCCGGGCACGCCGAGCGCCGAGTCGGGGCGGAATGTGAGGGGGTCGAGGTAGTCGTCGTCGACGCGGCGGTAGATCACGTCAACACGCTTCACCCCTTCCGTCGTGCGCATGAACACTTCGTTGTTCTTGACGATGAGGTCGCGGCCCTCGACGAGTTCGATGCCGAGCTTGTCGGCGAGGAAGGAGTGCTCGTAATAGGCCGAGTTGTAGACGCCCGGCGTGAGGAGCGCGACGGTCGGCTCGCCGGAGGCGCTTTGCGGCGCCACCGAGCGCAAGGCGGACAGCAGCTCGTCCGGATAGCGTTCGACCGGCGCCACCCTGTGACGGGCGAACAGATCCGGAAACAGCCGCATCATGATCTCGCGGTTTTCCAGCATGTAGGACACGCCCGAAGGCGTGCGCGCATTGTCCTCCAGCACGATGAAGTCCTCGGCATCGACCCTGATGATATCGATGCCGGCGATGTGCACGTAGACGTCGTGCGGCACCTGCTGGCCATTCATCTCGGGACGGAACACCGGGTTCTGGAAGATCAGATCGGCGGGCACGATCTCGGCGCGCAGGATATCGCGGCCGTGATAGATGTCGCGCAGGAACATGTTGAGCGCGCGCACGCGCTGCTTCAGGCCCTTCTCCAGCAGCGACCATTCCTTGCCGGACATGATCCGCGGGATCACGTCGAAGGGGATCAGGCGCTCCGTGGATTCGGAGTCCCCGTAGACCGCGAAGGTAATGCCGATGCGGCGGAAGAGGAGCTCGGCCTCCTGGCGCCGATATTCGAGCGCCTCGGGAGGCGTCTCCTTGAGCCAGCGCGCCAGCTCCTGATAGGCGGGGCGAAGGTCCCCACCGGGAATGTTCATTTCATCAAACGCGACTGCCATAGATCCCGACTTGTCTCCGCAAGGCGTTGCGCCATTCGACAGGCCGCCAGGCCTTGGTGAAGACCGCAACGTCCTGGCCATGCGGCAAGAGTGCATGACTTTCATGCGGTAGCAAGGGTCGGGCCAGCGCGATAAGCATGAGGAGAGGACATTTGCCGGGGATGACCGGCGGCTTGCCTGAAAAAATGGCTGAGGACTGCTTATTTCGGCAGCAAAACCGCGTGACTTCAACGCGTTACCTCGGCAAAGTCGGGCCGACAGGTGAGGGACTTGAGGTATGAGCGAGATCGTCACGGCGGGTATTCTGGTCATTGGGGACGAAATCCTGTCCGGCCGGACCAAGGACAAGAACATCGGCTTCATCGCCGAATACCTGACCAATATCGGCATCGACCTGAAGGAGGTCCGGGTCGTCTCCGACGACGAGCCCGACATCATTGCCGCGTTGGATGCACTGCGGCATCGCTACACCTATGTCTTCACCACAGGTGGCATCGGGCCGACCCATGACGACATCACCGCCGACAGCGTCGCCAAGGCGTTCGGCGTCGGCATCGACCATCACCCGGAGGTGGTCGCCCGTTTCCGCGAGCGCTGGAGCGAGCAGGACCTCAACGAGGCCCGCCTGCGCATGGCCCGCATCCCTGATGGAGCCGAGTTGATCCAGAGCGCGACCATCCTCGCCCCCGGCTTTAAGATCGGCAATGTCATCGTGATGGCGGGCGTGCCCTCGATCATGCAGGCGATGATGGACATTGTCTCGCCCAAGCTGAAATCGGGCGTGCGCATGCTCTCCGAATCGGTCCGCGCCAATGCGCGGGAAGGCGACATCGGCGGCCCGCTGCGGGCGATTGCCGCCGAACATCCCGACACCATCATCGGCAGCTATCCCTTCACGGATGAAGAGCAGAAGCCCAACACCAATCTGGTGGTGCGCTCGCGCGATGCGGACAAGTTGGCGGCGGCGATGGCCGCGGTGAAGGCAATGCTGGCGGGATTGAATATCACCCGCTAACAACCAAGCTGCCGGCAGACGAAGGAGACGACAATGGCTGGTGAAGCACCGGAACTAAGTCCGCAAGAACGGGCGGGCCGCCCCTTTCCGGTCTCGTGGGACCAGTTCCACCGGGATTGCCGGGCGCTGACCTGGCGGCTCAACGAGGTTGGTCCGTTTCATGCGGTGATCGCGATCACCCGGGGCGGGCTTGTGCCAGCTGCGATCGTGGCCCGCGAGCTCGGCGTGCGCGTGATCGATACGGTCTGCATCGCCAGCTACGACCACGACAAACAGGGCGACCTCAAAGTGCTGAAGGGCATTTCCGAAGACGTGATGAAGCTCGGCGGCGGCACCGGCAAGGGGCTCCTGATCGTCGACGACCTCGTCGATACCGGCAAGACCGGCAAGCTGGTGCGCGCGATGCTGCCCGATGCGCATTTCGCCACCGTCTACGCCAAGCCGAAGGGACGTCCGCTGGTCGATACCTTCATCACCGAAGTCTCGCAGGACACATGGATATTCTTCCCCTGGGACACCGCGCTGTCCTACCACCCGCCGCTTCGCGACGGGGCGGCGTGAGTATCACCGTCATTGCGAGCGCAGCGAAGCAATCCAGAAATGTGTCCGCGGAAATAGTCTGGATTGCTTCGTCGCTTCGCTCCTCGCAATGACGGGCAGAAGCGACCATGCCCCTGCAAAACCGCGTCACGCCGACCGGCGAGATCATTGCCACGCCACATCGCGGCCTATTCACCGGCAACCGCGGCATCATCCATGATCCCGGGACGAAGACGCTGCTGAAGAAGCGCTGGTCGTCGCCCGCCTGGATCACCTGCCTGTGTGAATTCCGCGGCTGGCGGCGGCCGGTGATGGCGCGGCGGAGTTGGACCGAGCTGTTCTTCCTCGACGAGGCCACCGCCTTTGCCGCAGGCCACCGTCCCTGCTTCTTCTGCCGCCGTGACGATGCGAAGCGCTTTCGGGTTGCATGGGAGACGGGCAATGGTGCAAGCGGCATCAGCGCCAAGGCGATGGATGCCGTACTGCATCGGGAACGGCTCGATCGCGGCAAGAAACGGCTGCATGCGCTGCCGATGCCGGTCGCGGAATTGCCGAACGGCGCGATGGTGCAACAGGGCGATGACTGCTTCCTCATCGCGCAGGGCAGGGCGTTGCTGTGGTCATTCGCGGGCTACGCCGCGTATCCGAGCGCCCTCGATCATCCGATGCTGTTGACGCCGCCTTCCACACTCCGCGCGATCAACTCCGGATATCAGCCTGTGCTGCATCCGACCGCGCGCCGCTAGCGCAGCGGATTGCCGTCTTCATCCACTGTCGTGCGCGCATCGCGCAGCGCCCATTCGCGGATCACTTGACGGCACCGGATCAGTTCGACTTCGCTGGCGGCGTTCGCCTCCCTCGATGCTCGCTCCACCATCGCCTTGCAGGTGAGGAGCACCGAGCGATCCTCACCGCGCGCCGGCAGTGCGATCGCCGCAAGCGTCGCAACAACGAAAGCGGATCGGACCACCGCCTTAACCCAGCTTCTCGCGTGCCAACGCAGCACCGGCCCCAAGCGCCATCAGCTTGGCTTCGGCGATCTCGCGCCGCATCGGCGCCATGCCGCAATTGGTGGTGGCGATGATGTTGCTCTTGGGCACGAATTTCGACACCGCGTCGATCACCTGCACGACGTCATCGGCCGTCTCCACCGTGTCGCTGGCGACGTCGATCACGCCGGCCTGCACGATCTTGGTCTTGAGCAGGGCAAGCAGGTCGAGCGGCACCTTCGAGTTGCGGCATTCGATCGCGACCTGCTGGATCGGGCTGGCGTCGATCGCGGGAAAGATCTGCTCGTACTGCCGCCATTGCGCGCCGAGCGTTTCCTTCCAGTCGGTGTTGGCCTTGATGCCGTAGCCGTAGCAGATGTGCACGGCGGTGGCGCAGGTCAGGCCCTGCGCGGCGTGCTCCAGCGCCTTGATTCCCCAATCGTTGACCTCGTCCATGTAGACGTTGAAGGCGGGCTCGTCGAATTGCACGAGATCGACGCCGTCGGCCTGGAGCGCCTTGGCTTCCTCGTTCAGGAGTTCGGCGAACGCAAAGGCCATCTTGACGCGATCGCCATAGTAGCGATCGGCAATGGTGTCGATGATGGTCATCGGGCCGGGCAGGGTGAACTTGAGCTTCTTCTTTGTATGCGTCCGCGCGACCCGCGCCTCGTCGGCGTGGACGCGGCTCTTCAGCCGGAGCGGGGCGACGACCTGCGGCACCATCGCCTTGTAGCGATCCTTGCGGATGCCCATCTCGACCTTGTGGGCGAAGTCGATGCCCTCGATCTTCTCCAGGAAACCGTGGACGAAATGTTGCCGGGCCTGCTCGCCCTCGGTGACGATGTCGATCCCGGCATCCTCCTGGACCTTGACGGCAAGCATCGTCGCATCGCGCTTGGCGCGGACGAGCTCTTCGCCTTGCGACTTCCAGGGCGCCCAGAGCATGTTGGGTTCGGCGAGCCATTCCGGCTTCGGCAAGGAGCCGGCGATCGTGGTTGGAAACAGCATGGCGGCCCTCTCGGCGAGTTGTGATTGCGCCCCTTCCTGCCATGTCTTAACGTCGAGGTACAGAACAACAAAAGTCGCCTTGAAACCGGCGGCGCCGGATCGGAAACGCCATGATCGAATTCTTCTTCGACTGTTCCAGCCCTTGGACCTATCTCGCCTTCCACAACATCCAGCCGCTGGCCAGGGAGGTTGGCGCGGAGATCATCTGGCGGCCGATCCTGGTGGGCGGCATCTTCAATACGGTCAACCCAAGTGTCTATGCGCAACGTGAGACACCGGTGCCGCTGAAGGCGCGCTACATGAAAAAGGACCTTGCGGACTGGTCGCGCTCGGCCGGCCTGGCGATCAAGATGCCGCCGACGGTATTCCCGGTGAACAGCGTCAAAGCGATGCGCGGCTGCATCTGGCTCGGCAAAGACATGGTGCCGTTTGCGACGGCCGTGTTCGAGGCCTATTGGGGCGAGGACAAGGACATCTCGCAGGACGCAGTGCTCGCCGAGATCTGCAGGAAGGTCGGCGTCGATGAGCAGAAATTCTTCGCGGGCATTTCCGGGCAGGGAATCAAGGATCAGCTCAAGGCCAACACCGAAGAAGTCGTCGCCCGCGGCGGCTTTGGCTCGCCGACGATCTTCGTCGGCAAGACCGACATGTATTTCGGCAACGACCGCCTACCGTTGATCCGCGAGGCACTGCTGCGCGGCAAGGCGAGCGCGGCCTGATGGTGCGGGCTGTCGTTTGCCGCGCGCTCGGCGCGCCCGAAAAATTGCAGCTTGAAGAGTTTCCGTCGCGCGCCCTGAAGCCGGGCGAAGTGCGCGTCGCGATCCGTGCGGCTGGGTTGAATTTTCCAGACGTGCTGATGGCGGCCGGCGAGTACCAGCTCAAGCCGGAGCTGCCGTTTACGCCGGGAATGGAGGCGGCCGGCGACGTGACCGAGGTCGGCGCAGAGGCGAGCGGCGTCGCCGTCGGCGACAAGGTCATCGTCAAGATGCGGCACGGCGCCTTCGCCGATGAAGCAGTGGTGATGCCGTCGCAGCTCACGCCGATGCCATCGACGTTCGACTATGCGGAAGCCGCGACCTATCTCGCCGGGCACGGCACCGCCTATCACGCGCTGATCGACCGCGGCCGGGTTGCGCCGGGCGAGGTGCTGCTGGTGCACGGCGCCGGCGGGGGCGTGGGCCTTGCTGCCGTCGAGATCGGCAAGATGCTGGGCGCGACCGTGATTGCGACGGCCTCCAGCGACGAAAAGCTTGCGATCGCCAAGGCGCGGGGCGCCGATCATCTCGTGCGCTACGACCGCGAGCCGTTTCGTGATGCCGTCAAACGTATCACCGACGGTCGAGGTGCCGACGTCGTGTTCGATCCCGTCGGCGGCGAAGTGTTCGAGAATTCGATGCGTTGCATCGCTTGGGGCGCACGGCTGCTGGTGATCGGCTTCACCGGCGGCATCGGCTCGGCGAAAACCAATCTCTTGCTGATCAAAGGCGCCAGCGTGCTCGGCGTGCGAGCGGGCGAAGCGGTACGCAAAAATCCCGCGCTCGGTGAGGTCAGGCTGAAGGCGCTGCTCCAATGGGCCGAGGAGGGCAAGCTGCGGCCCAACGTCTCGCACCGCCTGCCGCTGGAGGAGGTTGCGAAGGCGATGCGGTTGCTGATCGACCGCAAGGCGATCGGGCGCGTGGCGTTGGTGATGGAGTGACAGTGCCGTAGGGTGGGCAAAGGCGCGTGAGCGCCGTGCCCACCATTTATCGGCAACCGTGACAAGAATGGTGGGCACGCTTCGCTTTGCCCACCCTACGATGCCCTACTTGTATTCCCGCTCTGTCCACCACGGGAAATAATCCGGCATGTCGCTCGATACCTTGTTCTTGAACTGCGCAGGGCGCTTTTCCAGGAACGACACCACGCCTTCCTTCACATCGTCCGAGCGGCCGCGGGCGTAGATGCCACGGCTGTCGACCTTGTGGGCCTCCATCGGATCGTCGGCGCCCATCATGCGCCACATCATCTGGCGGATCAGCGCCACTGACACGGGCGCCGTCTTCGCCGCGAATTCCTTGGCGAGCGCGCGGGCGGTCGGCAGCAGATCATCAGGGGCTACGACCTTGCTGACGAGGCGACCGGCGAGGGCTTCCTGCGCCGGGAAGACGCGGCCCGAATAGCACCATTCCAGCGCCTGCGAGATGCCGACGATGCGCGGCAGGAACCAGCTCGAGGCAGCTTCCGGCACGATGCCGCGCTGGGAGAACACGAAGCCGAACCGCGCGGCATCGGACGCGATGCGGATGTCCATCGCGAGCTGCATGGTGACGCCGATGCCGACCGCCGGGCCGTTGACCGCGGCAATCACCGGCTTCAGGCATTTGAAGATGCGCAGTGTCACCTGGCCGCCGCCGTCGCGCACCTGGGAATCACTGTAGTCGACCTTGCCGTCGGCGAAGCGTTTTACGGGCCCGCGCCGTGCGTCGCGATCAAAGGTGTCGGCACCAGATGAAAGGTCTGCGCCCGCGCAAAAACCGCGGCCGGCGCCTGTGACGATGATGGCGCGGACGTCGTCGTCCTTGTCGGCGGCGTCGAACGCGTCGATCAGTTCGGCTTGCATCTGCGCGTTGAAGGCGTTGAGCTTGTCGGGCCGGTTCAGCGTGATGGTGAGGATCTGCTCGGCGACCTCGTATTTGATCGTCTCATACGCCATGGTGGTTTCCTTCCCTGTCCTGAATTCTGTCTCGAAGAGACGTCATGCATGGCTGCCAGCGTCCGTCTTGCGCGGACTGGGCGTGTGGTGGCCAAGCTCTACTTCGCCGGCGGGCTGGGCCAGGGCTTCTGCGGCCCGCGCAGGCTCTCGAACGCCTTGGCCATGCCGAGTACGCCGATATCGTCGAAGCGGCGGCCGACGATCTGCACGCCGATGGGAAAACCCTTGGCGTCGAAGCCGCCGTTGATGGAGATCGCCGGATTTTCCGACATATTCCACGGAACGGTATAGGCGATATGCTCGAAAGGCTTCATGGGATCGTTGGTCGGCGAGGCCCACTCCGCCGGATAGTTCACGTTCGGCGCGGTCGGCGAGATCACATAGTCGAGTTCGCAGAACAGCTTCGATGCCGCGGCGCGGATTGCCATAGTCTGGTTGAAGCCACGGATAACGTCGACACCCGAGAGCTTCGCGCCAGACTCGCCCCACTTGAAAATGTAGGGCAGCACCTTTGCCTGTTCGGCGGGCGTCAGCTTCGACAGATCATCCCACATCCGTGCGCGCCAAAAGTTGTCGAGGCCGTCGAGCATCTCGCGCGTGAGGATGCCGTCGACCTCGGTGACGACGGCGCCTGCGGATTCGAACGCTTTCGCCGCCTTCACCGCGACCTCGCGCACCGGTTTCTCCAGCGCCAGGCCAACGCCAGGATCGAGCATCAGTCCGATGCGGAGTTTGCGTGGGGATTTCTCCGGCCCCTTCCAGTTGAGGGGCTCCGCGGGCAGGCTCGTGCCGTCGCGCCGGTCGGGTTTTGCGATCGCGCTCATCATCAGCGCGCAATCGTCGACGGTGCGGGTCATAGGACCGGCGACGCGGCCGACATAGGCGGGATCGATCGGCACGCGTCCAAAGCTCGGCTTCAGTCCGACGAGGCCGCACCAGCCCGCGGGCAGGCGGACCGAGCCGCCGATATCGGTCCCGAGATGCAGCGGGCCATAGCCGGCTGCCGCAGCTGCGCCCGCGCCAGCGCTGGAGCCGCCGGGATTTTTGGAGAGGTCCCAGGGATTACGCGCGAGCGCATGGAAAGAGGACAGCCCCGAGGACAGCATGCCGTAATCGGGCATCGTGGTCTTGGCGAAGATGATCGCACCGGCCTCGCGCAGGCGCGCGGCCGGTGGTGCGTCCTTCTCGGCCGGCACCAGCTTGACGCTGGCGGCGCCCAGCGGCACCGGCACGCCCTTGGTCGCGATGTTGTCCTTCACCGTCACGGGCACACCGTCGAGCGCGCCGGACGGCTCGCCCCCCGACCAGCGCGCGGTCGAGGCCTTCGCGGCCTCGCGCGCGCCGTCGGGATCGAATGCATAAAGCGCGTTGAGGTGCGGCTCCCAAGCTGCGACGTGCGCGAGCACGTCTTCCAGCACCTCGCTCGGCGAGAACTGCTTGGCGCGATAGCCCGCGATTAGATCGACCGCGGAGAGATCGTGCAGCGAGGTGACGTCCTCTTCGACGCTCTTTTTATGCATGGGCACCCACCGGCATCCGGGTCTCGATGATCCGGGCGAACATGCTGGCACCGATCGGCAGGATCTTGTCGTCGAGCACGAAGCCGGGATTGTGCACGGGCACCGAGCCGTCGTGGCCGACCCAGAAATAGGCGCCGGGAATGGTTTGCAGCATGTCGGCAAAATCTTCGCTGCCCATCTTCGGCTGGGCGCGGGTGATCACGTTGGCGGGGTCGACGATGGTGCGCGCGACGTCTTCGACCACCTTGGACTGCTCGACCTGGTTGACCAGCACATCGAAGGTGTCGCGGATGTTGACGTCGATCACGCACTGATAGGCGCTCGCGATGCCGGCGCAGATCGTGCGAATGCGTTCGCTGATCAGGGTGCGGACTTCTTTCGAGAAAGTGCGGATGGTGCCGCAAAGATGCGCTTCGCCGGGGATGACGTTGTACGCCGAGCCGGCGTGGATCTGCGTGATCGAGACGACTGCGGCCTGCAGCGGCTCGACGTTGCGGCTGACGATGGTCTGGATCGCCTGCGCCAGCGTGGTCGCGATGATCACAGCGTCCTTGGAGCGTTCGGGCATCGCGCCGTGCGCGCCGTAGCCGGTGATGCGGAGGTCGAAGAAGTCGGCGCTGGCCATCGCAGGGCCGGGCAGGATCGCGATCTCGCCGTGGTTGAGGTCCGGCGCATTGTGCAGGCCGTAGAGCTCGTCGCAGGGAAACTTCTCGAACAGCCCGTCCTTGATCATCGCGCGGGCGCCGCCGAGGCCTTCCTCGGCCGGCTGGAAGATCAGGTGTACGGTACCGTCGAAGTTCTTGGTCTCGGCGAGGTAGCGCGCGGTGCCGAGCAGCATGGTGGTGTGGCCGTCATGGCCACAGCCGTGGAAGCGGCCCGGGATTTTCGAACTCCATTTCAGATTGGTGTTCTCCTCCATTGGCAGCGCGTCCATGTCGGCGCGAAGCCCGATGCGCTTGCCGCTCGACCCCTTGCCCTTGATGACGCCGATCACGCCGGTGCCGCCGAGACCGCGATGCACCTCGATGCCCCAGCTCTTCAGCTTGTCGGCGACGATGCCGGAGGTGCGCACTTCCTCGAAGCCGATTTCCGGATGGGCGTGGAGGTCGCGCCTGATAGCGGTGAGTTCGTCGGCATAGCCGTCGATGCGGTCGATCGTGGGCATGTGTTCTGTCCAGTTAGCGTGAGGAGGGAGTGAAAACCGGGCCGTTCGGCTTGATGCGGATGCCCGGCCGCAGGCGTGTCCATGGCAGCGTGGCTGTGTCGGCCGGCATCGCGCCGGGGGCAGCGCAGATCATCAGCTTTTCCGCGATCGGCTCGAAATCCGCACGGAAGTGCACCGAGCTCTTGTTGACCAAAATCTTCTCTTCGGTCGGCTCGATGCCGACATAGCGGTACATGGCCTGATCGGCGAGCTGCGCCTTGTGCGAGGAGACGACGATTCGGACGTCGCCGATGCGAAGGCAGGCGGACGGGCCCATCTCCATCTCGCGGCCGCCATAGTAGGGCCCGGGCGCGATGAAGCGGCCGTCGGAGAGCTTTTCAACGACGAAGGTCTCACGATAGGGCTCGTCGCCGGGAATGCCGGACTTGCCGCCGAGCGACAGCGTCACGGTAGCGCCGACGCCGGCTGCATGCGCGGCCTTGGCCGATGCCGGATCGTAGATCGCACCGGTCGCGGCGCTGGCCTTGTTGCGGACCAGCGCTCGTAGCATTCCGGTGGTGTCGGAATCGCCGCCGGCGCCGGGATTGTCCTGGGTGTCGGCGATGATGATCGGCTTGCTCGCGCCCTTCGAGAGTTCCATCGCGTGGCGCACGCCGTCATCGGGTGACCAGATCTTGCCGTCGAAATCGTCCTCGTGGCTTTCGATCAGCTTCACGATCGCATCCGCCGCGCGATCGGCATCGGCTTGCGTCTTGCCATAGGCGAACACGCTCGGCCCGCAATCGCGGAAATCGGCGGCGGGGAAGCCGGGTGCGAAGGACAATGTCGGAACCGCATCGCTCTCCAGCGCGGCAAGCTTTTCGTAGATGCCCTTGGTGGGCTGGTCGTTGGTGCACTGCCAGCTGATCGGGATCAGGAACGGCAATTGCCGGAAGGCTTTTGCGAAACGCTGCTTTGTCTTCAGCAGCAATGCGAGATGTTGCGCGCAGGCGCGGCCGGTCTCGGCCATGTCGACATGGGGATAGGTGCGGTAGGCGATCAGCGCGTCCGCATGCTCCATCATCTCGGGGGTGACGTTGGCGTGGAGATCCAGGCTAGTGACCAGCGGAATGTCCTTGCCGATGACGCGGCGCACGCGCGCCAGGATCTCGCCTTCGCCGTCGTCGAGATGTTCCGTGACCATCGCGCCGTGCAGATCGAGATAGACGGCGTCGGTCGGGCCGGCGGCTGCGATTCCGTCGAGCATCGCTTTGACGATGCGCTCGAAGGCGTCCCTGGTGACGTGCGCCGAGGGGCTCGCGCCGCAGGCAATTGTCGGAACGAGTTCCCAGCCGTTGGCCTCGGCGCTGTCGACGAAACCGGCTAGGCCGACATTGATTCGGCGCATCACCTTCAGCACGTCGGGACCTTGCGTCATTGCCGGCCAGCCGCCGCCGTGCTGGAAATCCGCGAAAGTCGCCTTCGTCGGAGCGAAGGTGTTGGTCTCGTGCAGGAAGCCGCCGACGGCGATGCGTGTCATCAACTCAAGTCCAGCAATTGAAAGTGCGCGACGTTAGCCCTGTGCTTGCGGCGAGAGCAAGCCGGGAAGCAATCGCGCCATGCATGGCGTCAAGCCGTTTTGGGAATGCTTGTCGCAACCGCCGTCATTGCGAGCGAAGCGAAGCAATCCAGAATCCCTCCGCGGGGACAGTCTGGATTGCTTCGCTGCGCTCGCAATGACGAGGAGAGTGACTAGGCGCTAGCCGCCACGCCCTCGGTCACCGGCCGGAAGTTCGCAAAATCCCAGCCGCGGCCTGGCGCTGCCTCGAGCAAGGCTCTGGTGTAGGCTTCCTTCGGATGCGTCAGCACTTCGGCGGCCGGGCCCTGCTCGACGACGCGGCCGTGCTGCATCACCACGACCTCGTCGCAGATCTGCGCTGCGACGCGCAGATCGTGAGTGATGAACAGGATGGCGATGCCGAGCCGCGTCTGGATCTCGTCGAACAGGTCCAGCACCTGGGCCTGCACGGACACGTCGAGGGCGGAGACCGCCTCGTCCGCGACCAGCACGTCGGGATCGAGCGCGAGCGCGCGGGCGATCGCAATGCGCTGACGCTGGCCGCCGGAGAACTGGTGCGGATAGCGCGCGACCGCATCGGCGGGCAGGCCGACCAGCTCCAGCAATTCGCGGGCACGCTTCATTGCGTCGGCATGCGACACGCCGTAATTGATCGGGCCTTCCGCAATGCTTTCGCCGACGGTGACGCGCGGGTTGAGCGAGCGGTAGGGGTCCTGGAACACGATCTGGATCTTCTTGCGATGCGGCTGCAACAGCCGCCGCGAAATGTCCGAGATCTCGCGGCCGGAGAGGCGCACGCCGCCGGAGGTCGGGTCGATCAGGCGGACGATGCAGCGCGCCACGGTCGATTTGCCCGAGCCGCTCTCGCCGACGATGCCGAGCGTGCGGCCCTTGCGCAGCGTCAGCGTGACCTTGTCGGCGGCGACGACTTCGCGGCCTTTACCGAAGAACGCGCGCTCGCGATAGACCTTGCCGAGTTCGTTGGCCTCCAGCACCACCGGTTCCCTGGTCTCAGGCCGCGCCGCGCGCGGCACCAGGCTCGGCACCGCGGAGAGCAGGTTGCGGGTGTATTCCATGGTCGGATTGCGCAGGATGGAATCCAGCGTTCCGGTCTCCACCAGTCGGCCCTGCCGCATCACCGCGACGCGGTCCGCGATTTCGGCGACCACGCCCATGTCATGGGTAATGAACAGCACGGCGGTTCCGTGATCGCGCTGGAGGTCGCGGATCAGGGTCAAAATCTGCTTCTGCGTTGTGACGTCGAGCGCGGTGGTCGGTTCGTCCGCGATGAGCAGCTTCGGTTCGAGCACGAGTGCCATCGCGATCATGATGCGCTGGCGCTGACCGCCGGAGAGTCGGTGAGGGTAGGAGGAAAAGATACGCTCGACCTGGGGCAGGCGCACCTGCTCCATCATGTCGAGGATACGCTTCTTGCGCGCCTTCGCATCGAGTTTGGTGTGCGCGCGCAGGACTTCGTCGATCTGGCGGCCAACCGGCATCACCGGATTGAGTGCCGTCATCGGCTCCTGGAAGATCATCGCCATCCGGGTCGCGCGGAGCTGCCGCAGGCGGCGGTCGGTCGCGGTGAGAATCTCCTCGCCGACCAGCTTGACGCTGCCGCCGGTCGGAATCAGCGTGCCCTTCGGCAGCAGACCCATCGTGGTCAGCGAGGTCACCGACTTGCCCGAGCCGCTTTCGCCGACGAGGCACAGCGTCTCGCGCTCGTGCACCTGGATCGAGATGCCGTCGATGATGTTTGCGGCATTCGGCTTCTTGCCGACGGAGACGACGAGGTTGTTGATGTCGAGGATCGGGCTGGTCATCACTTGATCGGTCATCATTTGCCTTCCCGCTGCTTCATGCGCGGATCGAGTGCGTCGCGGGCGGCATCGCCGATCAAATTAATGCTGAGGATCGCGATCGAGAGCAGCAGGCCCGGCCAGAAGATCAGCGTCGGCTTGAGCTGGAAGTACTGACGACCCTCGGCCATGATGTTGCCCCAGGTCGGCGTTTCCGGCGAGATGCCGGCGCCGAGGAAGGAGAGGATGGCCTCGGTGAGGATCGCGGACGCGCAGACATAACTACCCTGCACGATCAGAGGCGCGATCGTGTTCGGCATCAAATGCCGCCACATGATCTTTGGCAGGGATGAGCCGACCGAGATCGCTGCTTCAACATAGGGCTCTTCGCGCGCCGACAGTACGACCGAGCGCACCAGGCGTGCCACGCGCGGAACTTCAGGGATCGTGATTGCGATCAGCACGGTCCAGAGGCTGGCGCCGGACAGCGACACCACGGCGATTGCCAGCAGGATGCTCGGCATTGCCATCAGGCCGTCCATGATCCGCATCATGACGGAATCGACCAGCTTGAAGAAACCGGAGACCAGGCCGATCGCCAACCCAATGACGATCGACATGATCGCCGAGCCGATGCCGATCAGAAGCGAGATGCGTCCGCCATACATGACGCGCGACAGCAGGTCGCGGCCATAGGCGTCGGTGCCGAGCAGGAATTGCGCCGAAGAGGGCTTCAGCCGCTGCGAGGGCGCAAGCTGGATCGGATCATACGGCGCGA
Organism: Bradyrhizobium sp. JR4.3; assembly: GCF_040547695.1. NCBI lineage: Bacteria > Pseudomonadati > Pseudomonadota > Alphaproteobacteria > Hyphomicrobiales > Nitrobacteraceae > Bradyrhizobium > Bradyrhizobium sp. JR4.3. The sequence goes on from NZ_JBEPQF010000001.1 coordinate 224,196, forward strand.
TCAAGGGCGCCAGGATCGAGATCAGCACAACCAACGCCAGGCAGATGGTCGCCGCCGCGATGATCGGCGTCGAGGTCAGGAATCCGAAGCGCGGCCGCAGCGGCGACGTGATCGGGATGGACGACTGGGGAAGGGTATCGACCGACATTTTTCGTTGTTATCCTTAGCCCTAGTACCGGATCCGGGGATCGAGCAGCGTGTAGGCGACGTCGATCAGAAGATTGACGACGACATAGATCAAGGACGTCAGCAAAATCATCGCCTGGATCACCGGATAGTCGCGCGCCAGCACCGCATCCACCGTGAGGCGGCCGATGCCGGGGATGTTGAACACGCTCTCGGTGACGACGACCCCGGAGATCAAAAGCGCAAAGCCGGTACCGATCACCGTGATCACGGGCACGGCGGCGTTGCGCAGCGCATGGCGCATCATCACGGCGACTTCGTTGATGCCTTTTGCGCGCGCGGTGCGGACGTAGTCCTCGCCGAGCACGTCGAGCATCGCCGCGCGCGTCATGCGCGCGATCAAAGCGATGTAGATAAAGGACAGCGCACAGGTTGGCAGGATGATGCGCTCGAAGAACGGCCCAAACCCGTTCGAGATGCTGCGGAAGCCCTGGACCGGCACCCAGCGCAGGTCGATCGCGAAGACCTCGATCAGGATGTAGCCGACCACGAACACCGGCACCGAGAAGCCGAGCACGGACAGGCCCATCACGAAGCGGTCGATCCAGGTGCCGTGCTTCCAGGCAGCGATTACACCGAGGGGAACGGCGACGATGACCGCGAGGATGATGGTCGACAACGCGATCGAGATCGACGGCTCGACCCGCTGGCCGATCATCTTCATCACCGGAAGGTTGGAGATGAGCGACGTTCCGAGATCGCCATGCAGCAGCTTGTTCAGCCAGGTGATGAACTGCACGATCAGCGGCTCGTTGAGACCGAGCGAGGTGCGGATGCGCTCGAGCCGCTCCGGCGTGGCGTTGTCGCCGGCAAGAATCGCGGCGGGATCGCCGGGGGTGAGGCGGAGCAGGAGGAAGACGAACAGCGCCACCACGCCCATCACGGGCACGGCGGCGAGAATTCGGCGAAGGAGATATCCGAGCAAGTTGGATCCCGTCAGATTAGAGTCAAATCAGAGGCAGCGGCTGAAGGCTGCGTTCTGCCACCAGCCTAACATTTCAGCAATTCCCATGCCATCCGGGCCACGGTTTTTGCAGTGCGGTCACCTTGTTTTGGTGATCTCACCCCCTTTTGGTGCCGTGGCTCGCGCCATCACTCCAGAGTCGCGAGCAGCCCCGCCATCAGCCGGCCGCGTTCGACCAGACTTTCGACCTCGATATACTCTTCGAGCGTGTGGCCGTTGCCGCCACGCACGCCCAGGCCGTCGAGAGTCGGGATGCCCATTGCGCCGGTGAAATTGCCGTCGGAGCCGCCGCCGGCGCTCGCATGCGGCAGTTCTGCGCCGAGCGATTTGGCGATCCCGCGCGCCTTTTCGTAAAGCGCCATGGTGCCGGCATCGGGCTCCCAGACCGGACGTGTCACGCCGCGCGTCACCTTGAAGGTGACATCATTGGTTGTACCGGAGAGCGCCAGCATCCTCTCGACGCCGCGATCGAGGTCGGCCTGGCGCTTGGCCATCGAAAGCGCTTCGCCGGTGGCGGTCGTGGCAACGCAATTGACCCATTGCCCCCCGTGCACCACGCCGACCGAAAACGTACAGTCTTCGCCCGTCATCGCGTCGATGGCGAGGATTTGCCGCGCCATCTCGCGGATAGCAGAGCGGCCCGCCGACAAGGTGGCGCCGGCGTGGCTGGGCCGGCCGGTCGCCTCGAGATTGAAACGCGCAATGGCGTAACGTCCGGTGGTGACGCCGTTGTCAGCGCGGCCGGGCTCGGGGACCAGCACGTATTTGTTGCGCGCGGCTTCCGCCTCGATGATATCGCGCGTGGAGGGTGTGCCGACTTCCTCGTCGGGCGTGAACAGCACGGTGATCGGCAGCGGCGTCGTGAACGAGGCGCGGGCCAGTTGGCGGATCGCTTCCAGCGAAAGATAATTGCCGCCCTTCATGTCATAGATGCCGGGTCCGTAGCACTTGCTGCCCTCGCGCCGCCATTTCAGCTTCTCGATGGTGCCCGTGGGGTGGACGGTATCCATGTGTCCGGCAATCAGGATGCCGGGCTCGCCTTGCTTCGGATGCGGAAAGCGGGCGCGGATCACGCCGCCGAAGCCCTGGCGACCGGCGATGCGCTCGATCGTCGCACCCATGATCGCCATCTCCCGCGCTGCGATATCGAGCATGCGGTTCACGGCGCTCGCGTCCCAGGTCGGGCTTTCGCATTCCACCCAGCCGCGCAGACCCTGGAGCATCGCTTCGGAATCGAAGGGAAGATTGGCTGGATTCATCTCAATGTCTCTCCAATGTCTCTTGGGCTTCGGAACATGGAACGCGCATTGCATTGGCGCGGGGCAGGGCAGGCGGAGAGCGTTGTAGAGCCAAACCGATCCGTGCGGAGCCCGTGCGCGCGCTGCTTGGGCTTGCAGCGAAACCGGATTGACGCGCTCGGCACTGTCTGCAAGTCTCGAAAAGATAAAGGCATTGCATGAGGTTAGTTCGCCTAAAGAACGAACCGGATGCTCAATCAATAACCTGCCTTTGAACAGTTTCACGTCAGGAGAACTTTTTATGTTTAAGTTGATGCGCCGGGGGCCTCGCGCGTTCGCCTCCAAACTTGCGCTGTCGGTCGTCGCGCTTTCGACCGCACTGGCCTCGCCGGTGCTTGCGGCCGGCAAGACCATCACGGCGGTGATGCATTCGGATCTGCGCATCATCGATCCGATCTTCACCACGGCCTACATCACGCGCGACCATGGCTACATGATCTACGACACGCTCGTGGCGCCCGATTCGAACTTCAAGATCCAGCCGCAGATGGCGGACTGGAAGATCTCCGACGACAAGCTCACCTACACGTTCACGCTGCGCGACGGCCTGAAGTGGCATGACGGTGCGCCGGTGACGGCGGAGGACTGCGTTGCCTCGCTCAAGCGCTGGGGCGCAGTCGACGGCATGGGCCAGAAACTTTTCGACTTCACCGCGAGCATCGAGGCGACCGATGCCAAGACCATCACGCTGAAGCTGAAGGAGCCCTACGGCCTCGTGCTCGACTCGATCGGCAAGCCGTCCTCCCGCGTTGCCTTCATGATGCCGAAGCGCCTCGCCGAGACGCCGCCGGACAAGCAGATCCCCGAGCAGATCGGCTCGGGTCCTTTCAAGTTCGTGCAGTCGGAATTCCAGCCGGGCGTGAAGGCGGTCTACGTCAAGAACACCGACTACGTGCCACGCAAGGAGCCGTCGAGCTGGACCTCCGGCGGCAAGGTGGTGAAGGTCGACCGCGTCGAGTGGATCACCATGCCGGACTCGCAGACCGCGGTGAACGCGTTGCAGTCGGGCGACATCGATTTCGTGGAAAATCTGCCTTACGACATGCTCCCGTTGCTGGAAGCGAACAAGGAGATCACGATCGAGGTCTCGAACAAGTTCGGTTTCCAGACGCTCGGCCGGATGAACTTCCTTTATCCGCCGTTCGATAATGTCAAAGTGCGCCGTGCTGCCTTTCTGGCGATAAACCAGAAGGACGTTCTCGACGCGCTCGTCGGCAACGCCAAATATCAGAAGGTCTGTGGCGCCTTCTTCGTGTGCGATACGCCGTTCGCGACCGAGGCCGGTGCCGAGACCCTCGTGAAGGGCAACGGCATGGCCGAAGCCAAGAAGGCGCTCGCCGAATCCGGCTATGACGGCACCCCGATCGTGATCATGGCCCCCGGCGATGTCACGACGCTGAAGGCACAGCCGATCGTTGCGGCTCAGCTGCTGCGCGAGGCTGGCTTCAAGGTCGACCTGCAAGCGACCGATTGGCAGACGGTGGTGAGCCGCCGCGCCAGCCAGAAGCCTCCGAAGGAGGGCGGCTGGAACATGTTCTTCACCAACTGGGTCGCGGCCGACGTCTCCAACCCGATCGCCAATCTCTCGATCGGCGGTCAGGGCAAGAAGGGCTGGTTTGGCTGGGCCGAGAACGCCAAGATCGAAAAGCTCAAGGACGACTTCGTTCGCGCCGCCTCGCTCGACGATCAGAAGAAGATCTCCGCTGACATCCAGAAGGAAGCCTATGAGCAGGTGATCTACATCCCGCTGGGGCAGTATCTCCTGCCGAGCGGCTGGCGCAAATCGCTGACCGGCGTGCTCGACGGTCCCGCGACCCCGCTGTTCTGGAACGTCGACAAGTCGGAGTAGGGCGAAGGCTCTTCCTTTCGTCCGGATCATCCTGCGGCGCCGCTGTCATCAGCGGCGCCGTTGTCGTTTGTCGATCTTGGTCTGTTGTCGACCTTGCGCCGGCTGAGAAGGCGGAGAATTCAAGCTTTTCCAGTTTCCAATCATTGCTATTTGTTTCCGTCCTGAACTAGATGTGCCGTCCTTGCGCATCACCTTCCTTCCTCCATTTGATTCCAGTGCCGATCGATTTTGCATTCCAGGCGATGGCCGAACGGTCCGATCGCACGCCGGCACGATGGCGCCGGCCATTCCTGCGTTGGCTCGATGGCGTCGAGACGGGCTGGGCGGTGCCGCTTCTCATCGCGGGCTTCGTCGCGATCTGGACACTTTATCTAGCGGTCGCCTATGCCGGCGGCGGTCTGCACCCCGATACGCTGGAGGCCTGGACGCTGGGGCGGCATTTCGCGTGGGGCTATCCCAAGCATCCGCCCTTGACCGGCTGGGTTGCCGCGAGCTGGAGCGCCATTTTTCCGCTCACTGACTGGTCGCTGCAATTGATGGCGATGGCCAATGCCGGGCTTGCGCTGGTCTTCGTCGACCGGATCGCGCGGCAATTCGTGACGGGGCACAAGCGCGTCCTGGTGCTGTTGCTCCTGATGCTGACGCCGGCCTATCAGTTCCATGCCCAGCGCTTCAATGCCAATGCGGTGCTGCTGGCCGTCTGGCCGCTGGCGACTTGGTGCTTCGTCCGCGCATTCGAGACCCGCGCGGCGTCGTGGGCGATCGCCGTGGGATTCACGACGGCGCTGGCCATGGCCGGCAAATATTATTCGATCTTCCTTGTCGCGAGCTTCACGTTTGCCGCGCTGGCGCATCCGGCGCGTCGCGCCTATTTCACTTCCGCCTCGCCCTGGATCTCGGTCGTCGTCGGGCTTGCGGCGCTGTCACCGCATGTTCACTGGCTCGCCACGACCGGGGCGCCGACCTTCACCTACGCGCTGAACCATGCCAACGGCACTGCGGCGAGCTCGCTCGGGGAGGCCAGGAACTTCCTTCTGGGGCTGTTGGCGGCCATCAGTGTGTCATCCGCCGCCTGGATGTTGATCGCCGGCACGCGGCTGAAGCAGTTTCCGGACGATTTCGCGGCGATGAATCCGGGCCTGCGGCTCCTCTTTTACGTTGCCGTCGGCACGATTGCGCTGCCGGTTCTGATCTCGCTCGTGATCGGCACCGATCTGCCGTCGCTGTGGGCGTTGCAGGGGTTGTTCCTGTTCGCCATTCTCGTGGTCTGCGGCACAAATTACCCGATCGAGCGCTTTTACACCGTCAACCTCACCTTGGTCGTGGCCGGCGTCGCGCTCACGGCCGTCCTCGTCGCCGCGCCGATCCATGCCGTCTATCGCAACGATCACGGTTACGAAGAGGGGCGCAATTTCTACGCGCAGGCCGCCAGCGAATTGACTCGCGAGTGGCGCGAACTGACGGGCGAGCCGCTCGCCGCCGTTAGCGGCGACGATGCGCTGGCCTTCGCGATGGCCTTCTACAGCCCGGACCACCCGCACTACGCCCAGCCGTTCGAGGATCAATCTCCCGGAGGCTTGCCGCGCAAGACGACGCTGGACCGCGGCTGGGCCGCGCTCTGTTTCCGCGATCAGGATGATTGCAGCCGGTGGATGGACGGGGTGGCCGGGCGGGCCGGGCACTTCGTCAGGCGGGAATTTGTCGTACAGGCGCAGCTATGGGGCCGGCCCGGTCTCACGCGGGACGTGGTTGTGCTGATGGTGCCGCCCCGTGAAGGCCGCGCGGCACCCGAGGGCGTTGCGGACGATTTCAGCGCCAACAGGCGCGCAACGGAATAGACGTGTTGCTCAACAGTGGCTGTCGCGGACCCGCTCGAGCCCTTCACTCGCGAATGGCACGGTGACGGCGGTCTTTTCAACGCTCGACGGCGTGCGTTCCGTCTTCGCCCGCTCCGTGGCGTCGTGGTCTTTACGGGGTTTCGGTTCCATTGAAGCGCCTTTTCAGATTGTTGCAGTACAACATCGAGAGCGCCGCGAAGTTCCTCACCCGATGGCGCGATGATGCGGCTTGAACAGCCGTCCTCTCTCCACCACCAGCACGATCGCGAGCGCGGCGAGTGACGACACGAAGAAGCCGACCGAGAACGGCAGCAGCGTGCCGTCGAAGCTTTGTCCGATCGCCATGCCGACGACGATGCCGATAAGCGTGGTGATCGAGCCGTAGAGCGAGGACGCCGTGCCGGCGATGTGGCCCTGCGGCTCCATGGCGAGTGCGGTGAAGTTGGCGACCATCATGCCGAACGAGAACATCATCAGCGCCGAGAGCACCATGAACAGGGGAAGCGGCAACGCGCCGAGGCTTTCGGTCAGCAGCATCACGCCGGCCACCGCGGTGTAGAGCGTCAGCGCGCCGTGCGAGATCACGCGCATGCCGAGGGTCCCGACGAATCGCGCATTGAGAAAGCCGGCAATGGCGGTGCCGGCTGCGATCGCGGCGAAGGCGAGCGGAAAATAATGGCCGAGGTGATAGATGCCGACAAAAACCTGCTGGGCCGAAAACACGTAGGCGAACAGCGCACCCATGACGCTTCCGGCGGCGAGCGCGTAGCCGAGGGTTTGGCGATGGGTCACGGTCTGCCAGTAGGCCGTGAGCACGTCGGCCGGCGCGAGCGACCTGCGTTCGCTCTCAGGCAGGGTCTCTGGAAGCCGCAGCACGGACCACGCAAGCGCGAGCAGGCCGTAGAGCATCAGCACGACGAAGATGCCGCGCCATTGCGTCACCAGTAGCACCGCCTGTCCGAACGAGGGGGCGATCACGGGGACGGCGATGAAGATCATCATCGCAAGCGACATCACGCTCGCCATGCGGCGGCCGACGTAACAGTCGCGCACGATCGAGGTCGCGATCACGCGCGTCGCCGAGGTGCCGAAGCCCTGCAGTGCGCGCGCCAGCAGCAGCGTCTCGAACGACGGCGCGGCGATCGCCAGCACGCTCGCCACCGCATAGACCGCCATCCCGCCGAGCAGCACCGGGCGGCGGCCGAAGCGATCCGAAAGCGGACCCATGACGAACTGCCCCGCGCCAAAGCCGATCAGGAAGGTCGACAGCACCAGCTGAAGATGGTTGGCGACGGGGATATTGAAGGCCGACCCGATGTTGGGCAGCGCCGGGAGCATCATGTCCATCGCAAGCGGATTCAGCGCCATGATCGACGCGATCACGATGACGAATTCGGGGAAACCCATCGGCCGGTGTCCCGAGGACACCCAATCGTCGGCATTGACGTCGGACAAGCAGCTCACCTCTGATTTGAGGCCCCTGTCTATCTTCAATGCTGCGTTGCACAAGCGACGTTTCGGGATAGCTGGCAGGCGGTGCAGGAGCGGACAACATTGACGAGGTATCAGCGCTCGGGGCCGCGGCGATCGGCGGGATCGTCCGCGCGTCTCTCGTGGTGCGGGCAGCCGGGGTCGAACCGGCACAGCGCTTGCGCACCGAGGGATTTTAAGTCCCTTGCGTCTACCAATTCCGCCATGCCCGCTTGATCCAACGAGATCAATCACTTAAGTCCCTTGCCGGCCGTCTGGAATTGGCGTTTGCAGGCCGGAGGGGCGGTTCTTCCTTAGGCGAGCCGGCCGCACAAGGCAAAGCCTCAATCCGGACATCTGTTGTTGCTTTAGGCATTCTCAATCCACGGGGACTATTCATCCGGCATGGCTGCTTTGATCCGATATCGCCTGCGCACGTGCTGCGTGGCCGTCGCGCTGCTCGCGGCCGGCTTCGCACTGTCCGGCTGCGCAGGCATCAGCGAGACGGTCGCTCCGGCCTTTGCCGATCCTGCCAGGTACGAATTGTACGATTGCAAGCTGCTCGAAGCCGAGCGCAAGGGGCTCGCTAACCGCACCGCTGATTTACAGAGGCTGATGGACAAGGCACAGACCGGCGCGGGCGGCGCCGTCGTGTCGGAGCTTGCCTATCGCAATGACTACGTCGCGGTGCGCGGGCACGCGCAGATGGCCGATGACGCTTGGCGCCGCAACAAGTGCCGGGAAACGCCCCCCGAGGCGACGCCCGCCGCTGCGCCGGCGCCCGCAGCCAATCCTGGCCCGATCAAGCCTGCCCCGAAATCGACAAGAGCAGTGCGCTGAAACCGGCGCCTCGCATCAGGGTCGCCAGCCGTAAATCCAGTCCTGCCGTGCCAGCATGCGTTCCGGGCCGAGGGCGCGCACCGCAAGATCGCGCGCGAACGCGAGCGGCCCAGTGAAATGATAGATGCGGCCCTGCTGCCGCGCGGTCCGCTGCACCCGCCGCACGCGCGCCTGGCGCGTACGGCCGTATTGTCTCAGCGCAGCTGTGATGCCAGCGGTGCTCTCGGCGACCTCAAGGCTCAAATGCTGCGCGAGCACCGCGGCGTCCTCGATCGCCATGCCGGCGCCCTGGGCTGCAAACGGCAGCATCGCATGCACGGCGTCGCCGAGCAGCGCGACCGGGCCGTTGCTCCAGGGGCAGTTGTCAGGGACGCCGAACAGCGCCCATTTCCGCCAGCTATCGACCGTGGCGAGCATCATGCGCGCCGCTGGCGGCCAGCGCGGCGCGGCGAAGGCGTCCATCACCTCGCGGGGATCGCCGGGCGTGCTCCAGCCCGGTCTATTCCAGGTGCCCGGCAGCACCGCGACCACGTTGATCTGGCGTCCGCCCGCGATCGGGTAGGCGACGAGATGGGCGTTCGGGCCCATCCAGAGCTGGACCCGGCGCGCGGTGTAGTCCTTCGGCAGCTGCGTGGCATCTAGCGTGCCGCGCCAGGCGATCAGCCCCGAGAAGTGCGGCTGCACCTCGGGAAACAGATGCTGGCGCACCGTCGACCAGATGCCGTCGGCGCCGATCAGCGCACTGGCGAGATCGCTGCGCCGGATCGTGCCGCTGCGATGGACGACCGTCAGCCCCTTGGCGTGAGGCGCGACGTCTTCGAAGGTCGCGCCGAGTTTCAGGTCGATATCGGGATGGTCGGAGACTGCGCCGGCGAGTGCGGATTGCAAATCGGCGCGGTGCACCACCCAATAGGGGGCGCCGGCGCGCGCGGCGGCGGCTTCTCCCAGCGGCATGCGCAACAGCTCGCCGCCGGCCCGCGCGCTCATGATCGAGACCGCCTCCGGGATCACGGCGCGCAGCTTGAGGCGCTCGGTAAGGCCGAGCTCGACCAGCACGCGGCTGGCATTGGGAGAAAGTTGCAGACCGGCGCCGACTTCCTCGAGCCGCTCGGCCTTTTCCAGCACGACGATGCGGAAGCCGCGTGCCGCGAGCGCAAGCGCAGCCGTCAGTCCACCTATGCCGGCACCGGCGATGACAATCGTTCGGGAGAGCGCCACCCCTGACCGATGGAAGCGATCAGGCCACCTTGTCCTTCAGGACGCATTCCGGCGGACGGGCTTCGCCCGCCTTCAGGTCGGCGGCGAAACGGTACAGCGTCGAGCAGTAGGGGCAGATGATCTCGTTGTCGTTGCCGAGGTCGAGGAAGACGTGCGGATGATCGAACGGAGGGTTGGCGCCCACGCACATGAACTCTTGCGAGCCGATCTCGATGACGGGGACACCGGCATCGTTGTGGAAGTGCGGGACGACATGGTCGGACATCGTACTCATCCTGGAGTGGCAATGGCGGCAGACACAATCACGACTGACGCGGCATTATTAAGGCGCCGCGGACCATACTGGCGGGTGTGGATGATTGCTAGTCCAGCGGAACCGAAAGCTCCGCAATGCCCCATGCTCATTTGCTCATGCAAATTCGACACAATCTTGCGGCCTGAGAGAAGCCCTTCTTTCGTCGGGGACGTTGTGTCGCAATTTTGGCATACTATGTCTGTGGACGAGCGTAATTGCGACGAAAGACCAACTGTTAGGCGTCAACGATCTCAGGACCGTCCAGGCTCTCCGCATGAAGTGGTTGCGAATCAGCACAGCGTTGACCGGTATCGTGGCTTGCGGCTTCATGCTCGCGCAGGTAGCACCGCCTGCCCGCGAGGCCGGGGCGATTCTGGCCGCCCAGGACGATCCCGCCGCGCTCTCCGAGATCAAGCTCGACGCGCTGCTGCGGCACAATGACCGCATGATTCAGGACAACATCGAGGCCGCGCTCGCGTCGGGCGATGCCGATCTCGCCGACAGTTTTGTCGCGCTGGCGCGCGACCGCAACATCGCGCTGCCTGACGACCTCCTGAGCCGTGTCAGCGACGCGGTCAAAGCCGAAAATTCCACCTCGCATGTCGCAAAACGGTTTGCCACGGGTCTCGTCACCGGCAACGCGGACGATGTTGCGAGCCTGTCGGGGACCGTGGCCGGCGATCTCTTCGTCATCGGCGACATCAGGGATGTCGTGCGCGAGGGCAAGCACCTCGCCATGGGCGAGGAGACCGATCGCCTGGTGCTGGGCCTCGCGGCCGCGGGTCTCGCGGTCACGGCCGTGACCTACGTCTCCGTCGGCGGTGCCGCGCCGGTTCGCGCCGGGCTGACGCTGGTGAAGGACGCGCGGAAGGTGGGCCGGCTCGGCGAGGGACTGGCGGCATGGGCCGGCCGGTCCGCGCGCGAGGTCGTCGATACGCCGATGCTCCAGAACGCGGTTGCCTCCGGCTCGGTGCTGCGGCCGGGCCAGACCTTGAGCGCGATCAAGGCCGCGTTCCGCGCCGAGAAGGCCGGCGCGCTGGTTCGGCTCGGCAAGGATGTCACGCGCGTCGTCGAGAAGACCGGCACGCGCGGTGCGATGGATAGCTTGCGCATCGCCGAAGGTCCGAAGGACGTCGCACGCGCGGCGCGGCTCGCGGAAGCGCAGGGCGGCAAGACGCGCGCGATCCTGAAGCTGCTCGGCCGCGGCGCGCTGCTGCTGATCGGCGGGGCGTTCAATCTCGCACTCTGGCTGTTCGGTGCGGCCTTGACGCTGTTCGGCCTGTTGTCCTCGATCAAGGCGACCACGGAGCGCCTGACCCAGGCCTGGTGCGATCGCAGGCGGGCGCGGCGACTTCGCCAGGCCCGGATCGCTGCCGAAGCCGTTCTGGCAAGCGCTGCCGTCACCGCCTAAGATACCTCTTCCCCTCAAGATTGCGGAACTGATGATGCCGAGCTTTCACAACGGCGCCGTTGAAATTGCCTATCTCGACGAAGGCGAGGGCGATCCGATCATCCTGGTGCACGGCTTTGCCTCCAGCAAGAACGTGAACTGGGTCTATCCGACCTGGGTCTCGGAGCTGCGCAAGAACGGCCGCCGCGTCATTGCGCTCGACAATCGCGGCCATGGCGAAAGCGCCAAGCTCTACGAGCCCGCGCAGTACTCGATCCCGACCATGGCCGGCGACGTGCTCGCGCTGATGGATCACCTTGCCATCCCGCAGGCCGATCTCATGGGCTATTCGATGGGCGGACGGATGACGGCCTGGCTCTCCCTCAACGAGCCGCAGCGCCTGCGTTCGGCAATCCTCGGCGGCATCGGCATCGGCGGCCTGATCGACGGCACCGGGCCGGGCGAGAACGTCGCGAAGGCGCTGGAAGCGCCCGCGCTCGACGACGTCACCGATCCCGTCGGGCGCACCTTTCGTGCTTTTGCAGACCAAACCCGTTCCGACCGCAAGGCGCTGGCCGCCTGCCTGCGCGGCACGCGCGACCTCATGACGAAAGAGCAGGCCGCACGCATCGACGTGCCCGTGCTGATCGCGGTCGGCTCGACCGACGACGTCGCGGGATCGGCCAGCGCGCTCGGCGCGATCATCCCGGGTTCGGAAGTGCTCGACATTCCGAACCGCGATCACATGCGCGCAGTCGGCGACAAGGTCTACAAGACCGGCGTGCTGGATTTCCTCTCACGCAGGAGCTGAGGCGATGAGGCGGTTTCAGCTATCCTGAAATGTCTCGTTACAATGGGCCATCCACTCCCTTCGGGGCAACCGTCCATTCCTCTACGCAGGCACCGGGGTTCGCTAAGCGCGCATATGAGACTCAGCTCGAAGCCACAGCCTTATCCAGGTCAATCGGATACTTGCAATTCCGATCCGTCCAATTGCGCACGGCCTCCGTCGGCGCGTCGCGCAGCCCGGTAACGGCCGGGCGACTGACCAATGTGCCGGTGAAACAACTTCGAAAACGCCGCTGCAGTCTCGTAACCGACCCGGTTGGCAATCCGTGCGATCGGCTCGTCGCTGGTTTCGAGCAGGAACGCCGCCTCCGTCATCCGGCGTTCGATCACATAACGTTGCATGGGCTGGCCCACGAGCCTGGTGAAGCGCGCCGAAAATGCCGAGCGGCCGAGCCCGACGCGACGGCCAAGGTCGCTCAGCGTCCAAAGCTGCTCCGGACTTTCGTGAATCAGCTTCAGCGCGGGTCCGATATGGGGGTCAGAAATGGCCCCGATCCAGCCGCCTTGTCCGGGGCTGAGAGACGCGATCCAGCTTCGCAGCACCTCGACGAAGAGCACTTCCGTCAGTCGTGAAAGCGCGACGCCTTGGCCAGGACGCTCGAGCGCGGACTCGCTCATCATGCGGCGCAGGATGGCTTCAAGCCAACCACGGTCCGACGTCGGCTTCAGCAAGAGCACGGGTGGAAGCAACTCCAGCACGCTGCCAAACGTCGGCCGCGACACCGTGAAATTGCCGCAGAGCATGGTCGAGAGCGGCTTTGCACGGCTGCCGTGGCGAAGGAAGCCGAGGCGTGGCGACGACCGTTCGATATCCACGATGCGCAAAGGCTCGGCCCGGCGATCCGAATAAAACACATGGGGCTCGCCACGTGTGATGACGACAAAATCGCCCCCGGTGATCTGGATTTCCTCTCCCTGTTCGAGCGCGAGGGTCGCTGAACCTTGGCTGAGATAGTGAAACAGGGCGTAGGGGCGCGCCGGCAACTCAAGATGCCAGGGATGGCCGAGCTCGAAGTGAAAGAGCAGCGTCCCGCCGAGACGAACCCGATCGAGCACCTGGGTAAGTATATCCATCCACCGAGACTAGATCCATGGACGATCGGACACAAGACGCGGACGATTGGTCCCTATCGTCCGATAAGGTCCATGGAATACGTCATGCCACGGCGGGCCGACGTGACGTGCGGCAACCATTTCGCCAACGGCAGATGGAAGAACCGCGACCTTGCTGGAAACGCCTCTCCATTCCCCGGACTGTTTTCGTCCGACATGCCAACAGGAACAAACAATGCGAACTATTCTCCTCTCAGCCGCCACCGTCCTCCTGGTCGGAACGACATTGGTCGGAGCCGTACATTCCGCCGAACTGCCCAAGGGGGCAGCCCACAATATCGTGCTCGTGCACGGCGCCTTTGTAGACCAGACGAGCTGGCAGCCGGTTGCCGATATTCTCACGAAGAAAGGCTACAACGTCACGCTCGTCGAAAATCCACTCACTTCGCTCGCCGCCGACGTCGATGCAACCAAACAGGCGCTCGCGAAGCAAGCCGGCAGGACCGTTCTGGTCGGCCACTCATGGGGCGGCGTGGTGATCACGCAAGCCGGCAACGATCCCAAGGTTTCGGCGCTGGTTTATGTGTCCGCCTTTGCGCCGGAGATCGGTGAATCCCTGGCGTCGCTGACGAAGGCCGGTCCGCCGACCGAAGGCGGCAAGGCGATCCACCCCGATGCGAAGGGCAATCTGTACATCGATCCAAAGGTGTTTCCGTCAGCCGTCGCGGCTGACCTTCCTCCGGAGATCGCCGCGCACCTGGCCAACTCGCAGCTTCCGCTGAACCACGTTGCGTTCGAAGCTCCGGTCGACGTTGCGGCCTGGCATGACAAGCCGAATTTCTACGTCATCAGCACGAAGGACAAAGTCCTCGCGCCCGAGGCCCAGAAGTCGTTCGCAGCCAGGATCCATGCTCAGACGACGGAAGTCGCCGGCAGCCATGCCTCGCTCGTCGTCCATGCGAAGCAGGTCGCTGAGGTGATCGAAAAAGCCGCCCTCGCGAAGTGACGGTGCCGCTCCCGGCGCTTTGGCGCCGGGAGCCCGCACGCTTCCGCTCGACCATTTTGAGCCAGGCATCCGGAGAATGACATTACCCAACTCGACATGGCGACTGGATGCACAGCTTGCAGCAGTTACGGAGGACCAATGACAATCGCTAAAGTCGAGGTCGAGCGTTTCAGCCTTAGGGGCTCGAAGCCATTCGACGTTGTCGCGGCAGCGTTCAAGTCGGCAGTCGGGCAACCCGACATGGTCGAATTTTCAAGGAGACGAGGGCGACGAATTCGTTCCAAGAACTGGAGCGCGATAGCGCTTCACCCCAATCTCACCGCGCTTTACTGTCTTCCCCAAGACGACGTGCCAGCGCCATTAGCACGGTGAAGGTCGCGACCCACGCCATCCGCGCGCCGTAGCGGTCGTGCGGGCCCGAGATCACGCCGCAGATGAAGGCGTTGCCGAGCAGCGCCAGCGTCACGGTTGCCGCCAGCAGCGTCAGGTCGTCGAGCCGGCGGATCGCGAGGGCATGCGCAAGCAGCGCGACAAGCGCCAGCATCGAGGCCAGCGCGACGGGCACGTGCAGCCAATTGACATAGTCGAAATCGACGCCCCAGTGCTGCTGGCGCGCGGCGCGCATCGGCGCGGCCTGCGAGGGGATATAGCGTTCGATGATGCCACGGGTGTGCGGGATCCAGCCATTGGTGCCTTCGCCGGTCGCCACATGCAGCAATTGCTGGCCCAGCGCCCGCAACGCCGCGCCGGCCTGCCAGGCCGGATAGTCGGCGAGCGAACCCACGACGATGATGCCCATTTCGTCGTTCATGCCCTCGAAGCGGCCAAGCGTGTTGAACATGCTCTTGCCCCACAGAAATTCATCGGCGGTCGCCGGCAATTGGTCGCGATAGGGGCACAGCTTGAGCTTTTCGCGCGGGCAATGGTCGTTGAGATAACGCGCAACGATGCCGTCCTGCATCATGCGGCCGAAGGCGACGCCCGTGCCGCCGGGGGTCCAGGCCCATTTGCCTGACAGCGCATGGTTGGCTGACACCAGCATCAGCCCGCCCACGACGATGGTCAGGCTCGCCTGCGCCAGTCCTGCGACGGGCAGACGCGCGCGCAGGAATGGCCGCATGATCCAGCCGGCAACGCAGAGACCGAGCAGCACGCCGAGCGTGGCGCTGTGGGTCGCAGCGGCAAAGGCGGTGAACAGGAACAGCGTGATCTTTTCGAGCGCGGAGGTCCGCTGTCCACCGATGACCAGCAGGAATAGCGACAGCACCGACAGGCCTGCAAAGATGTCGGTGAGCAACATGCTCGCAAGCCAGGGCAGCGCAGTCGACAGGATCAGAAGCAGGCTGATCGCGACGAAGCGGAACGTCTGCATCATCGAGAGCACGCGCAAGGTGAGCTGCAACAGCCACAGCGTCGCCAGCGCCTGGGCCGCGAGGTTGATCCAGAATCCAGAACTCTCGCCATAGTGCAGATAGATGCCGAACACCGTGGAGCGGCTCGGGACGAGATAGCCCTCGTACCAGCGCGCCAGATAGCCTCCGGTATCCCATTGCAACAGCGGATAGCCGTTCCAGAACGCCGGCGCGATCAACAGGAGCGGTAGGGCGACCGCGGCGAGCCGCAGCCAGAGTGAGCCCGCGGTGCCCGCGCGCAAATGATCGGTGGTGATGGTCAAATCCGCTCCGTCCTCACTCGGACCATGCCCGCAATCACGGTTGAGGCGGAATTCACCAATAGTTTGACGCCGCCCGGCTTGAATTTGGCGAAACCCTGACCATTTTGAGCCGACCTTGCCGCCCGGGGTGTCGGAAGAAACTGTTGTGATTCAACGCGTTGGCATGCCCCCGCTGGGCAACGCACTGTTCACTCTCAGGCAAGCCCGTCAGGACTTTGTCGCCTAGACTGTGTTATAGAACCATCGAAACGAGCCAATTCGAAAGAGCAGATCTCATGGCAGTGCATCAGGTCAATCCGGGAGGAAAGCTCGCAACGCTCGATCCGATCTGGGATCGGATCCGCGGCGAAGCGGAGGACATCGTCCATCGCGAGCCGGAGCTTGCGACCTTCATCTATTCGACGGTGCTGCATCACAGCCGCCTGGAAGATGCTGTCATCCATCGTGTCGCCGATCGGCTCGATCATTCCGCGCTGTCGGGCGATCTCGTGCGCCAGACCTACGACGAGGCGCTACGCGATGATCCCGATCTCGGCAACGCGTTCCGCGCCGATCTCGTCGCCGTCTATGACCGCGACCCCGCGACCTCGCGCTTCATCGATCCCTTGCTCTATTTCAAGGGCTTTCACGCCATCCAGACCCACCGCCTCGCGCATTGGCTCTATCTGAAGGGCCGCAAGGATTTTGCGTATTATCTGCAGAGTCGCGCGTCTGCGGTATTCCAGACCGACATCAATCCCGCCGCGCGCATCGGCCGCGGCATCTTCCTCGACCACGCCACCGGCTTCGTCTGCGGTGAGACTGCGCTGATCGAGGACGACGTCTCGATCCTGCATGGCGTCACGCTCGGCGGCACCGGCAAGGAGAACGAGGACCGTCATCCGAAGATCCGCCACGGCGTCCTGATCGGGGCCGGCGCGAAGATCCTCGGCAATATCGAGATCGGCCATTGCGCGCGCATCGCGGCGGGCTCGGTCGTGGTCAAACCGGTGCCGCACAACGTGACGGTCGCAGGCGTGCCCGCCAAGGTCGTTGGCGAAGCCGGCTGCGCCGAGCCGTCGCGCACCATGGATCAGATGATCAACGCCATGGGGCTGTGAGCCTGAGGAAGAGGGCCGGATTTTCCAGCCCTTTTCGTTCCCAAATTCTTTGGCAATTCATGCTGGCGGTTGGTCGCGTCTCGTCCTAAAACCCGCGCCAACCTAGATTTCGATTGGAGACTTGCCGTGGACGTCAAGGAAGTTAGGAAGCTCGACGCGTATCTGAAGCGCGTATTCGGCAATCCCAAGATCCGCGTCGTGCCGCGGCCTAAGAAGGATGATTCCGCCGAAGTCTATATCGGCGAGGAATTCATCGGTGTGCTCTTCGTCGACGACGAGGACGATGATCGCTCGTTCCAGTTCCAGATGGCGATCCTCGAGGACGATCTCGTCGACCAGGAGTGATGCGACGCGATTGGTGAGGCGGAACTTCCCGCCCTCACCATTTGGTGTCTGACGTGGCGGTGCGATCGGCCGCCGCTTTTCCCATATTCCTTCCATGCGAACAGTTCTGATCTCCGGGGCGGGGATTGCAGGGCCGACGCTCGCCTATTGGCTCAAGGCGGCGGGCTACGCGCCGACGCTGGTCGAGCGCGCGAGCGCACTTCGTCGCGGCGGCTACGTGATCGATTTCTGGGGGCTGGGCTACGACATCGCCGAGCGGATGGGGCTGTTGCCGGCGATCGAAAGCGCCGGCTATCGCGTCAGGGAAATGCGGATCGTCGACGATCGCGGCCGGCGTGTCGCCGGATTTGGTACGAACGTCCTCGACGATCTCACAGGCGGGCGTTACGTCACTCTGGCACGAAGCGATCTGTCGCGCCTGCTGTACGGTACGGTCCGCGATGGTGTTGAAACGATCTTCGATGAGGAGATCGTTGGCCTGGAGCAGCAGCCTGAATGGGTCGAGGTCCAGTTGCGGCGCGGCGGGCGCCGACGTTTCGATCTCGTCGTCGGTGCTGACGGCCTGCATTCGCAGGTGCGCAGCCTTGCGTTCGGCTCGATCGGGACGTTCGAAAGAAATCTCGGCTATGGCGTCGCGGCATTCGAAACCCGCGGCTATCGTCGTCGCGACGAGAATGTGTATCTGATGCACAACCGGCCGGGCCGGATGATTGGCCGTTTCGCGCTGTGCAATGATCGCACCTTGTTCCTCTTCGTGTTTCGCGGCGATGCGGTCGGGCCTGCCGCAAAGGCACAGCTGCGTGATCTCTATCGCGACGCCCGCTGGGAATGCCCAGACATTCTGAACGAACTCGAGCGCGCCGATGATTTGTATTGCGACCGGGTCAGCCAGATCAGGATGGACGGCTGGTCGCGGGGCCGCGTCGTGCTGATTGGAGACGCTGCGTTCTGCGTCTCGCTCGTCGCCGGGCAGGGCTCGGCTCTGGCCATGATCTCTGCCTATGTGCTTGCGGGAGAACTCGCACGCGCCTACGGGCGCCACGAGGAAGCATTCAGCGCCTATGAGACTCGCCTTCGCAGCTATATCGGCGCCAAGCAGCGCGGAGCGGAGCGCTTCGCCGCGGCATTTGCGCCGCGGACGTCATGGGGATTGTGGTTTCGCAATCAGGTCGTGAAGGCGTTCTCGTTTCCCGGTGCGGCGAGACTCGCCATCGGTCGAGACCTTGCCGACAAGCTGGATCTGCCGACTTATCGCTGGAGCGATCACAAGGAGATCGGCGTTTGAATTGCCTGCGGCTTTGAATCATTTTCGAAAAAGACGAATTGTCGGAGGGAGATCGAGTTTTCCCAAGCCGGCTTCGAAAATACGAAGTCATGCCAGGCACTTGGCTACTGTGCATGGGGTTGTTTTCGCAGTTTTTGTTTTGGAGGCTCGGGGCCGCTCAGCCCTTCGGGCCGCGCAGTTGCGCCGTCAGCTTCTCCATCGCTTCCGCCGCATCGCGCCACTGCGATAGCCAGCTGCGCGGAAAGCGGAAGGTGAGGTCGGCGCCGCCGACGCGGCGTTCGGCGAGGCACATGCCGGGCGTCGCCCCATCGCGGGTGCAGCGCGCGGTCAGCGCCGGACTTGCGGCAGAATAGAGATCCTCGCTGCCGTACGGCGTATCGGCGCGGAACATCCGCATCGTCAGCCCGTCCTGGGGCGTTGCCGCGGCCTGGTCGAGATAGCGCGGATAGATCGTGGCGGTGCGCTGCTCGGGCGAGAGCGCATCGCGATGCGCGGCGATCGACAGGAAGATGCGGTCGATCGGCTGCATCGCCGCATCCACGCTATCGGCGGTGACGTGCTTCGGCGCGCCCGGCGGCTCCAGCGAAGGATACAGGAAGTCGAGATCGATCCGCTCCTGCGGCCCGGAGTGGCGCTGGATCTTCATGCGGATCGCGTTGGTCGGCAGGTTGAACAGCGTGCCGCCGACGCTCACCGGCAGCTTGTCCGGGGCGTTCACGCCGCTCGGGCCCCAGGTTGGCCACAACAAATAGGCGACGAGCGCGACGGCGCACACCGCGGCAGTGCCGCCGAGCACGATCGGGATGACGTGTGCCCGGGTGCGCGCCCGGGGAGATTGAGGGGAAATTGCCGAAAACACCGTCATGAGCCGCGCGAATGAGCCGGAAGTCGGCCGATGGCCGACGAATCAGCGGCGAATATGCCACGCGGCTGCGATTTCGCGGAGCGTTCGCCGGCTGCAGGGAAGGGAGACAGGCCTGCGTGGAACGGCCGGCGGCGTTAACCTTCCCTTAAGGATAATGTAGCGTTAACCGGCACTCTTTGTCACAGGAAGTCACCTCGCGTTGCGTAAGGGCGGACCGTTCCGATGACACCTGAAGCTCTCAATACATTCTTCTCGATCGGCATCGGTTTCGCGCTCGCGGGAGCGCTCGTCAGCGGATACCAGACGGTCGCACAGCGGCCCGCCGGCTTCGGTCTGTTGCAGGACGGCGTGGCGCCGAAGACCTTCGCGGCGGTTCCGTTCCTGGTGTTCGCGGCGCCTTTCATCATCATGCGCAACACCCTGCGCGGCAGGCAGGTGGAGAGCCGCCGCGTCGAATTCGTGATGATGGCCACCGTCATCGCCGGCTTCTGGAGTATGATGAGCGGCACCTTCTTCCTGATGACGCTCCGCGCGGCCGGCGTTCTGGTCTGATACGGGCGCTGTAGGGCTGCCTGCGCGGCGGGCCTTTGCGTCAAGGCTGCCGTTTCGCTATGGCTGGGTTGACCCGACAGGAGACCCTCATGGCGATCTACGAGCTCGACGGGCAGGCGCCCGACCTTCCCGCCGACGGCAATTACTTCATCGCGGAGACCGCCACCGTGATCGGCCGCGTGCGCCTGAAGCCCGGCGCTAGCGTCTGGTTCGGCGCGGTGCTGCGCGGCGACAATGAGTGGATCGAGATCGGCGAGGGATCCAACGTGCAGGACGGCTCGACCTGCCACACTGATCTGGGTTTTCCGCTTCAGATCGGCAGGAACTGTACGGTCGGCCACAACGTCATCCTGCACGGTTGCACCATCGAGGAGGGCGCACTCGTCGGCATGGGCTCCATCGTGATGAACGGCGCCAGGATCGGCCGCAACAGCATCGTCGGCGCCGGCTCCGTCATCACCGAAGGCAAGGAATTCCCCGAACGGTCCCTGATCATCGGCTCGCCGGCGCGGGTGATCCGCACGCTCGACGACGCCCAGGTGCAGAAGATGGGCAGCGCGGCGAAGTTCTACGTCGCGAACGGCCCGCGCTTCACGAAGGGCCTAAAGCGGATCGACTGAGATGCACGCAGGCCGTGTGCGGCCGGCATCTGGTTCCGTACCGTAAAAACACCCGCCGGTATTTTAATCCTCCGCTAGCGCCATCATGCCTAACCTGGAGCGTTTTCAACCAGGAGGAGTGGCGCCATGGATGCTGCGGCGCTGGGATCCGGACTCGGCGCCGGAACCAAATTTGTGAAAAAGCTCGTTCGTTTCGCTCGCGGCGCGGATACCCTGAGCGTTGCGGAGAAAGTCTACAACATTGCCGGCTTTCTCGCGATCGTCACCACCTTCCTGCTCGTGATGTCGATCCAGACCGTCCGCCTGCAGACGACCTACCGCCACATGCACGCCTCTTCGGCGGAGGCGGCGATCAATGTCGGGCGCATCAACACGCTGATCTACGCCGTCGTCATGGAATCGCGCGGCATCTAGATGTCCGCCGATCGCGGCGCGATGAAGCAGTTCGCCGACGGTCTGGTGCGCCGTAACCGCGAACTCGCCGAGGCGGTGAAGAGCATGGAGCGGACCGTCGCCGCCGACGATGCCGCGCAAGTCTCGAGCTTCCGCCAGCGCATCGCGCAGTTCATCGAATTTCGCCAGGAGCTTGTTCGGCGCGGGCTGGAGATCAGTCCGGCCGCAGCGCGCGAATGGGGCGATAACGACGCCAACCGGACGCTACGCAACAAGCTCAATCTCGATCTGGAGACGCTGGAACGGATCTACGGGCAGCGCGCCCGCGAGGCGGACGAACTTGCCAACGAGAACCGCTATGCCGCGGCTTATTTGTTCGTGCTCGGGCTCGTGGCGCTCGTTTTCGCGGGGCTGAACGTCGTTGTGATGCGGGGCTCGGTGGTCGGGGCGCTGGCTGAGATCACGCAAGCGACCGACCGCATTGCCGGCGGTGACGTCAAGAGCGAGGTGCCGCATCTCGGCCGTCACGACGAGATCGGTCGTCTTGCGCGAGCCGTACAGAACTTCCGCGATGCGGTGGCGCGGATCTTCGAGCTCGAGGAGATCGAACTCGGCACAGCGCAGGCGCGCGACGCGGCCATGACCGAGCGCGACAAGTTCAACGACAAGTACTAGGCCAAGAAGTGGCAGCTTTCGGCCGCTATCAACAACATGCCGCAGGGCCTGGTTATGCTCGACGGCAAGGCCAATGTGGTCGCGATGAACACCAACTACCGGGGGATCTACAATCTACCCGAGACGATCCAGGCCGGGTCGACGCTCGAGGAAATTCTCCAGCACAGAGTCAGGAGCGGGTTGTTCAGCGGTAACGTCGCGAAATATGTCGCGGCGGTCCTCGACCGGATCACCAAGCGCGAGCCGGCGGTCTACGAGGTCGCCCTGAATGACGGCCGCATCATCAAGATCTACGAGCGTCCGATGGACGGTGGCGGCTGGGTGTCGGTGCAGGAAGACGTCACCGAGCAGCGTCAGCGCGAGCGCATTCTCGAGTGGATGGAGCGCTTCCTCGCCACCATCATCGAGAACGTGGCCGAGGGCATCATCGCCAAGGACGCGCGCAATTTGCGTTACGTCTTCGTTAACAAGGCGGCCGAGAACATGATCGGCATGTCGCGCGGCGAGATCATCGGCAAGACCGCGCGGGAGTTGTTCTCCGCGGAGGCAGCCGAATTGATCGAGCAGCGCGACCAACAGCTTCTGGCGCAGAAACAGCAGCTCGAGCCGATCGTCGATACCATCGACAATGCCGCGCGCGGGCGCCGCGTGATCTCCGCCCGCCGTGTCCAGATCGGCGGCGCAGGGGAAGAGTCCCACATGTTCGTGACCATGGTCGAGGATCGGACCGAGGAGATGGTGGCGGCCGCGTAGTTCAACGGCGCGCGCCTTTCGAAGCGGCGCCTCAGCTTCCCTCGGATTCGCGCGCTTCGATCGCACCCGCGACCCTCTCGTGACCGGCAGCCCACAACGCGTGTTCGTCGCTGCCGTCCGAGTAAGGATTGGCTTCTGCCGGAATGTTTTCGCGCGCGGCGCGTTCGCCCTCTGCAAAAGGATCGCGATCCGTCATCCTGATTTCGCCTCTCTGGTTTGCAGCGTCGAACGCGATCGGCTTTCGCATGATCGTGGCTCTCCCCCTTTCAAGCTGAACTGACGGCAATTGTTCCGGAACCGGTCATCGATGCGGCGGTTGATCGGTAAAGGAGCATTCGAATGGCAACATCGTCCGCAACCTGTTCAATCAAGACCATGATTGTCATCTTCGCCCTTGCCGCGATGCCGGCCGTAGCGTTCGCGCAAGCGAGCGGCGGCGCAGCGGGATCGGCCGGAGGTGTCGCCAATTCTCCGGCTCCGCCGCCCGGGACCAACAGCCTGGGTACGGCGCAATCATCGGGAGCGAATGCCACCTCCGGAACCACCACCGGGACCGGCGCAGGTGGATCCACCGACGCCGCCGTCAACGCCGAGAACCGGCTGCTCGACAAGAAGCTCAAGAGCATCTGCCGCGGCTGCTGACGCTCGCGCGGAAGTGAGGCAGCGTGGCTGTCCGGAATGCCCAGGGAACGCTAGCTTGATCCTGCTTTGAGCGTGGAGCGTGTCCACGCGGAGGATCGAGTGGATGTTACGCAAGATGATGATGGCGGCGCTGGCCGTCGCGATAGTCGGGCTGTCAGCCCCACAGGCCGCCCAGGCGCGGGGCGGTTTCGGCCACGGTGGTGGCGGCTGGGGCCACGGTGGCGGCTGGGGTCACGGCGGCCACTGGCATGGCGGTGGCTTCTGGCCGGGAATCGCCATCGGGGCGGGTATCGCCGGCGCGGGTTATTACGGCGGCTATTACGGCTACGGCCAACCGTATTACGGGGATCCCTATTACTATGGTACCGGCTACGACGATGGTGGCTATGGCGGCTGCTACGTCGTGCGCAAGCGCGTCATGACGCCGTCGGGCTGGCGCATCCGCTCCGTGGATGTCTGCGAATAGGCGGCGGTACCCGTTAAAAAACAAGGCCGTTGACGCAATATACCGTCAACGACCTTGCCAGCCCCGGACATTGAAATCGGCTCACGCCATCCGGTGACGGCGAGCATCGCTCGGAATCATACGGGCGAATGTGATCCAGTTCACAAGTCCAAAAATTTAGGCGGCGCCGGCTGCTCAGCCGCGCGAACGCTTGCGTGCGCTGGCATGGACGGGATGCCGTGCAGGTTTCCTGCGGGTAACCGAGGGAGCCTCCGTCTCGGTCGCCCGGGCGCTCGCAAAGGATTGCCGCAGGCCGTCGATGGACTCGTTGAGTGTCGTGACCTGCTCGGACAGACGCTTGGTGTCGGCCTGCTGGAATGCGAGCAAGCGCTTCATACTCTGGAGCTGGTCCTGCACGACCTGAAGCTGGTCGATCGATTCCTGCTGGGTTGCCTCCAGCCCCTTGGTCTTCTCGACCAGCTGCTCGGACGCCTGTGCGGTCCGAGCCTGAAGCTGCCGCGACGCCACCACCCGGTCGGTCTCAGGGGCTGAGCCGGTATAGGCGCGCCAGATCGCGATCGAGGTCACACCGGCGATCAGCAGGAGGAGGGCGGCGGCGGTCAGCGCGATGGGCTGGGCGCCGAGGCGAAGAAGCGGGTTGGACGGTGCGTCCTCTGCGAGATCGATCATCGCTAACAAAACCCAAATTGAAACTTGATGAGTGGCGAAGACCGGCAACCCTGAGGCCACCGGGTGTCCCGAAAGCGTTACGTTTCGGCAAGGAATGGGACCAAAAAGAGGCTAAGAGCAAAAAAACCAGCAATCAGGATGCCTTAGGGCATCCAAGCGCCCGTCAGAGGCAGAGATCAGGGCTGAAACGGCGAAAACGGACCTGAATAGGTCTTCGATCGGGGCGCCGCATAGGGTCCGAGCCGGGAGGTTTTCAGTCCCAATCGCACCAGTGATTCCGCCAAGGTCACCGCGGCCGCGACGCCGTCGATCACGGGCAGGCCGTGCGTGGCGGCGAGTTCATTGGCGAGATCGGCCATGCCGGCGCAACCGAGCACGATGGCCTCTGCGCGGTCGTCGCGGATCGCGGCCGTGATTTCCGTAGAGATTTTTGCGAGCGCATCGGTGTTGCGCTCCTCCAGCGCGAGCACCGGCACCTCGGCGGCGCGGACGCGGGCGCAGCGTTCGGCGAGGCCGTATTTCCGCAAATTATGTTCGATCGGCACGATGGAAACACCGAGCGTCGTCACCACGGCGAAGCGCGCGGCGATCAGGCTCGCCATGTGGAAGCCGGCCTCGCCAATGCCGATCACGGGTGCCTTTGCCGCGGCGCGCGCGGCGTCGAGACCGGTGTCGTCGAAGCAGGCGATGATGTGCGCATCCGCGCCGTCGCGGTCGGCCTCGCGGATGCAGCCGAGCATGCCGGGCACCGCGAACGCCTCGTCGTAAAATCCCTCGATCGAGACCGGGCCCATCGTGGGCTGGCGCGCATCGATCATCGTGTCGGGCAGGGCGACGCTTCGCGCGGCAGCGGCGATCTTCACCGTCATGGTCGCAGTGGTGTTGGGATTGACGACGTGAAGCCGCATCAGATCAGACAAGCCCCTTTTCAGACAAGCCCCTTGCCGGCGTCCGAGCCTTTGGCCGCCTGTCGCTTGTTCAGCATGTGGATGGTGCCAAGCGCAAGCGCGATCACCGTGAACGACACCGCCGAGATCACGGTGCCGAGCGCATAGATGTCGGGGTTGGTCACGGTGGTGGTGAGGCCCTGGAGATCGAGAGGCAGCGTGTTCACGGCCCCGATCGCCTGGCTGGAACGCGCGAGTTCGTCCCAGGACAGCGTGAAGCCGAACAGGCCGATACCGATCACGGAGGGCAGGATGATCGGCAGCAC
Organism: Bradyrhizobium sp. JR4.3; assembly: GCF_040547695.1. Lineage (NCBI taxonomy): Bacteria > Pseudomonadati > Pseudomonadota > Alphaproteobacteria > Hyphomicrobiales > Nitrobacteraceae > Bradyrhizobium > Bradyrhizobium sp. JR4.3. The sequence goes on from NZ_JBEPQF010000001.1 coordinate 249,705, forward strand.
GACATGACGGAAGGCCTGCCACGGCGTCGCACCGAGATCGCGCGCGGCTTCCTCGAGCCTGGGATCGAAGCGGTTGAAGATCGCGAACATGATGAGCAGGCCGAACGGCAGCGTCCAGGTCAAATGCGCGCCGAGGCCGGAAGTGAGCAGGCCCATCGAGGTCTCGAAATTCTCGTTGAAGGTGCCCTTGATCACATCGTCGATGATGCGGAATTCAAGCGAGATGCCGAGCGAGGTGATGATCGAGGGCACGATGAGGCTCGCGATCGCCGAGTAGAACAGGATGCTTTGCGCCTTGAACTTGCGGCGAAACGCCATGCCCGCGGCGACCGACAGCACGACGGTGACGATCATCACGATAATGCCGAGCAGCAGCGAACGGCGAAAGGCCGCGCCGAGATCGACGATGCCGGTGCCCTGGAACAGTTTTGCGATCCAGAAAGTCGACACACCATTCATCGGGAAGGTGAGGCCACCCTGCGGCCCCTGGAACGACAGCACATAGATCGCGATCATCGGGCCGTAGAGAAACAGCGTGTAGGCTGCGAAGAAGATCGCGAGCACGTAGAAAGAGCGCGGGCGTCCTTCCGTCATGCTCTAGAGCTCCTTCTTGATGTCGACGATGCGCGACATCATGGTGATGATCAGGAACGTGATGACGAGCAGGATCACGGCGTTGGCCGCTGCTGCGGGGAATTGCAGCGCGTTCACCCGCGTCTCGATGATCTTGCCGGCGGCCGCGATCTGCTGCCCTCCCATCACGCCGATGGTGATGAAATCGCCCATCACGATGGTGATGACGAAGATCGAGCCGATCACGATGCCAGGTTTTGCCAGGGGAATGATGACGTTGACGAGCGTCTGGAAACCGGTCGCGCCGGCGTCATAGGCGGCCTCGATCAGCGATTTGTCGATGCGTACCATCGAATTGAAAATCGGCACCACCATGAAGAAGGTGAAGAGATGCACCAGCGCCAGCACCACGGAGAATTCGGAGAACAGCAGCCATTCAACGGGATGGTTGATCAGCCCCGTTTTCACCAAGCCCGAGTTGACAAGGCCATTGCGCCCGAGCAGCGGAATCCAGGCGATCATGCGGATCACGTTGGAGGTCCAGAACGGGATCGTGCAGAGCAGCGACAGTCCCATCTGCCAGGTTTTTGACTTGACGTGGAAGGCGAGGAAGTAGGCGACCCAGAAGCCGATGAATAGTGTGATGACCCACACGAGGAAGCACAGCTTCAGCGTCTTCAGATAAGTCTTGGCGATGGTGCAGAGATCGGGGAGCTGCGCGATGCAGCCCTCGAACGTGTCGGTGTAACCGCGGCCCGAGAAGGCCGGCAGCAACTGGTATTCGTTGTAGTCCCAGAACGAGACGATGACGACGAAGACGAGGGGGATCAGGAAGAAGGCGAGGAACACCAGCATCATCGGCCCGGCCTGAAGCCAGGAGATGAAGGAGGGTGACAGCCGCGCCGCTCTGCTGCGGCGCGCCGTCTCCGATCCCCGGACCAGGTCCGGGGATGCCTGTTGCAGGATGTCCTCTGACGTGTCCATCAAATTACGCTGCGATGAACTCGTTCCACTTGCGCACCATGTAGTCGTTCTCGTCCATCACGGCGTTCCAGCACGCGACGCCGCCCATGCGGTCCTCGTAGGAGCCGCCGTCGCGCACGGCGCCGGCCTTCTCGAGCAGCGAGCCGTCGGGCGCCTTGATGTCCTTCTCTGCCGCCTTGCCTTCCATCCAATAGGCCCACTCGTACGGCTCCATATGCGCCTTCGCGGTGGAGAGCACGGCGGAGTAGTAGCCCTGGCGGTTGAGATAGGCGCCGGCATAGCCGGAAAGGAACCAGTTGACGAACTCATAGGCCCATTCGAGCTTCGCACCCGAGACGCCCTTCGAGACGCAGAAGCCGGACGCCCAGGAGCGATAGCCTTCCTTGAGCGGCTGGAAGGTGCAGGCAATCCCCATCGAGCGGACCTTCGTCACCGCCGGCGACCACATCGACTGGATGACCGTCTCGCCCGAGGCCATCAGGTTGACGCTCTCGTTGAAGTCTTTCCAGAAGGCGCGGAACTGACCGGCCTTCTTGGCTTCGGTCATCACCTTCATGGTGAGATCGATCTCTTCCTTGGTCATGTTGCCCTTGTCGGCATATTTGTACTTGCCGGTGGCTTCCACGACCATCGCGGCATCCATGATGCCGATCGAGGGGATGTTGAGGATCGAGGCTTTGCCCTTGAACTCGGGATTGAGCAGCTCGGCCCACGAGCTGATCGGACGCTTGATGATGTCGGGGCGGATACCGAGCGTGTCGGCGTTGTAGACGGTCGGGATGAGCGTGACGAACTCGGTTGCCGAGGTCGCGAACTTCTTGGAGTCCTTGCCTTCGAGATAGAGCACCTTCCAGGGCGCGGTGCCCTGGCCGCCGATCTTCTTGCCGCCGGGAGTGACGCCCTTGGTGAAGACGGGCGTGATGTTGTCGAATTCCTTGATCTTCCTGGCATCGAGGGCAAGGATGTTGCCCGACGGCACGATCTTCTTCAGCGCGAAATATTCGGTGTCGAGCACGTCGAAGGAGTTCGGCTGGGTCATCACGCGCTTGGTGACGTCGTCGGTGGTCGCGGTGATGTATTCGATCTTGATGCCCGTGTCCTTCAGGCACTGCTTGGAGATCTCGTCGCCCTCGTTCACCGCGGTGCCGAGATAGCGCAGCACCTTCGGCTCGGCCGACATGACGTAGGGAAATCCGGTGATGGCGCCGGAGCCGGCGGCAAGGCCGGCGAGACCCGCGGTGCTCTTCAGTAGCGTGCGGCGGCTAAGGCCCTTCTTCCTGGTCGTTTCGGTCATATCACTGACTCCTCTGTTGCGCATTCCGGTGATTGATCGGCGCTATTGCAGACGTTGCGCCTTGGCGGGATCCCAGGTGGCCAGCACGCGATCGCCCGGCCGGAACTGGTGGACGTCGAAGGCGGCCTCGGGAAGGTGGGAGAACAGGGCGGTCCCGTCTTCGAGCGTGAGCGAGACGGCGATGTAGGAGCCCTGGTACTCGGTCTGGGTCAGCAGCGCCGGCGCGCCGACCGCGCCGTCGGCGATCGGCACGATGCCGAGCTGATCGGCGCGCACGGCGATGAGTTTGCCTGCGTCGCTGAGGACGTTGTGGCCGCCGATGAAGCGCGCCACGAATTCGGTGCGGGGATGATGGAAGATGTCGCGGGCGCTTCCCTGCTGCTCGATCCTGCCCTGGTTCATCACGACGATGTGGTCGGCCAGCGCCATCGCCTCTTCCTGGCCGTGCGTGACCTGAACGAAGCTAATGCCGAGCTCGCGCTGCAGCCGCTTCAATTCGCCCCGCATCTTCACCCGCAGGAACGGATCGAGTGCCGAGAGCGGCTCGTCGAGCAACAGGATCTGCGGCTCGGTGATCAGTGCGCGGGCGAGCGCGACGCGCTGCTGCTGGCCGCCGGAGAGCTGTGCGGGGAGGCGGGCCGCGTAGGGCGTCATCGCCACCAGCTCGAGCAGCTCGCCGGCGCGCTTGTGCCGCGTCGCCCGGTCGATGCCGCGCATTTTCAGGGCAAACGCCACGTTGTCGATCACGGTGAGGTGTGGAAACAGCGCGTAGGACTGGAACATCATCGCCGTACCGCGCTTGGCGGGTTCGAGATCGGTGACGTTCTGCGGGCCCAGGATGATGTCGCCCTCACTGACGGCCTCGTGGCCGGCGATCATGCGCAAGGTCGAGGTCTTGCCGCAGCCGGAGGGGCCGAGCAGGCAGCAATAGGTGCCGGCCGGGATCTTCAAATTTACGGTGTCGACCGCCAGCGTCGTGTCGTAGCGCTTGGTGACGGCGACCAGTTCGAGGGCGGCGGGAGTGGCCATGGCGTGTCCGGGGCGAGGGCGATGCTGCGCCTCTCTCCGCAAGGTCCGTGCCAATCGCGCTTGAATCGTTCTCGGCCGGCTGAATTCCAAAACAGTGCAGCGGAGTCAGATCGTTAGATCGAATCCCTCGGGCGTGGGCGGCTCGTTGCCTTCGCAGCTGCGTGCACACAAAACAGGCGCAGATTGTATAAAGTTTCGCCTGTGATTGGATACAGCTGGTCGATTAGGATTCGACGCCATCTTCGACGATCGAGTCCTCACCCCCATGGCCGCCAAGTCCCGACCGAAATCCGACGCGCCAGATGCGAGCGATCGCGTCAGCCGCATCCGGGAAGGCGTGACCGCGGCGATCCTCGAGCATCGCCTGCTGCCCGGCACGAAACTCGGCGAGGATGAGATCGGCGAGATCTACGGCGCGAGCCGAACGCTGGTTCGCACCGCGCTTCAACAGCTCGCGCATGAGGGCATCGTCAACATCGAGAAGAACCGCGGCGCCTTCGTCGCGCGGCCGACGCCTGCGGATGCCCGCGAAGTGTTCGAGGCGCGCCGCCTGATCGAGCCGACGATCGTCGATCACGCCGTTGACGCGGTGTCGCCGGCCTGGATCGGGCGTCTCCAGCGCCATCTTGCCGAGGAACGCGAGGCAGAGCTGCGCGGCGATGCGCGTGCTTCGGTCCGCCTCTCCGGCGATTTCCATCGACTCGTCGCCGAGATGAGTGGCCACAGCATCTATCTCGGTTTTCTCAAGGAGCTGATCGCGCGCTCGTCGCTCATCATCCTGCTCTACCGCCGGCACGACACGCCGGCCTGCGGCACCGATCATCACGCCGGCATCGTCGCTGCGATTCGCAAATGCGACAGGGAAGCCGCGCGCGCGCAGATGTTGTCGCATCTGAACGAGATCGAGGCCGAGCTGTTCCTGAAGGATCCAGCCGACGAGTTGCGGCTCGCGGACGTGCTGGGCGCGTGAGCAAGCTGCGCCGGCGGCTTATGGCGACGGAGATCCTTCGTTTCGCCTGACTATCTTCAGCACCAGCAAACCTGCGCCAAGAACCAGGAAGAGAACGCCGAAGAAAGTCGTGCCGCCGGATTCGAAGGTTACACCGACCGCGGTCAGCAGGCATCCGAGGATGATTGCGAAGAGCCCGCCGAGCTTCTTGACCAGCAGGACATATCCGTCACTCGTTTGTGCTACCATGTTGAGCCTCGTTCACTTGATGTAGGGCTGTCCTCGCGTCTCCCTTCGCCCATGACCCTCTCGCGTAGCCCGTGGCCGATCGTATTCCAGCGCACGGGTATTGCAATCTCGCGTTGAGAGTTGCTCTTCGCTCTTTTGATTTGAGTTCGATGCAAGCGCGACAGTAGCGCTTACACACGTGCCGAAAATTCCCGGCGTTTTGTGCAGTCATCCATGTCTCATAGAGTCGTATGGCTGAAATGCAAAATCGCCTTATGGTTGTAAATTGACTCGCGGCGATGATGGGAATCAGCTGAAGCGTGAGCGTCGAGTTCTAGAACGGAGCCGACATCAGGTGAATCCGTTCTGCGGAGTGCTGCCATGGCGCGAGCTCTGGCTGACGAACGAGAGATTGCCTACGTTTCGACCGGCCACTTGTCCGCTCCCGAGATTGTGCAAGCGCTGGTGAACGAGGCGCAGCGGCGGTTTCAATCAATCGCGACGGAACAAACTCGCAGGTCTACCCTGCGCTCGCCCGCGTTCCGAGCGAGCTGTTCGGGGTCTGCGTCGTCGGAACCAGCGGACAGGTCTAGGCGCCGGCGAGGTCTCATCATCCTCACCGGCTTTCCGCTCACGGGGCTCTGGGTCCTGGGATTGCTGCTCGGCATTGACCTGTTGTCCCACGGCATCGGATGGCTGAGCCTTGCATGGCGGCCTGCAGCTGCCGCTGCCTAGCGCGCACCGGATGCGGAGAGCGAAGATGCGGGGTTTGGGTTCGCGGGCTGGACTCGCGAGAGCTGCCGTTCTGCTGACGTTGGGGGCGATAAGCATCTTCAGCCCGTCGCCCGCGACGGCCCAGCAGGACTCCGCCGTTCTGTTCCGCAGCGTGCGGATATTCGACGGAAAGAACGGCGCGCTCTCTGCCCCATCCAATGTTCTCGTCAGGAACAAGACGATCGAGAAGATCTCGGCCACGGACATCACGGCAGAAGCCAAGGTGGTCGACGGCGCCGGCCGCGTGCTGATGCCGGGGCTGATCGACGCGCATTGGCATGCGATGCTGGTACGGCCGACCCCGATGGCCGTGCTTGCAAGTGACGTCGGCTACAACAATCTGCTCGCTGCCGCCGAGGCAACGGCCACGCTGATGCGTGGCTTCACCACCGTGCGTGACATGGGAGGGCCTTCGTTCGGATTGAAGCAGGCCATCGACGAGGACCTCGTCGCGGGTCCACGCATCTATCCCTCCGGCGCCATGATCACCATTACTGCCGGCCATGGCGACTTCCGCCAGCTTGCCGATCTGCCGCGAACGATCGGCGGCATGCTCAGCCGCATGGAGCGGATTGGCGGCAGCATGGTCGCCGACAGTCCCGACGAAGTCCGCGTGCGGGCGCGCGAACAGCTGATGCAGGGAGCTTCGCAGGTCAAGCTCACGGCGGGCGGCGGTGTCGCGTCGCCGTTCAGCCCACTTGATGTCTCCACCTTCACCGAGCCCGAGCTGCGCGCCGCCGTCGAGGCCGCCGACAATTGGGGCACCTATGTCGCCACCCACGCTTACACGCCGGTCGCGATCCAGCGCTCGATCGCGGCCGGCGTGAGATGCATCGAGCATGCCCACCTCATCGACGAGGCGAGTGCACGGCTGATGGCGGAAAAGGGGATCTGGTTGAGCACGCAGCCATTCCTGGATATCTCCGGCGCCGCCGCGCTGGGACCAGCAGAGCAGGACAAGATGCGGCAGGTGGTTGCCGGCACCGACCTCGTCTACGCGCTGGCGAAAAAGTACAGCATCAAGACCGCGTTCGGGACCGACGTCCTGTTCTCGCAGGCGCTGGCGGACAAGCAGGGTGCGATGCTGGCCGCGCTGACGCGCTGGTATACGCCGGCCGAGGCGCTGACCATGGCGACATCGACCAATGCCGAATTGCTGGGATTGTCGGGCCTGCGCAATCCCTATCCCGGAAAGCTCGGTGTGGTCGAGGAGGGCGCGCTGGCCGATCTCCTGCTCGTCGACGGCAATCCGCTCGAAGACATCGCCCTGGTCAAGGATCCCGCCAAGAACTTTGTGCTGATCATGAAGGGCGGCAGGATTTACAAGAACAGTCTCGCGCAGTGAGGAGCCGCCCCGAATCTATTGTGGCTCCAATCCGAGAGTCTTGATCGACTCGAGCCAGATCGGCCCTTCTTTTTCGTAAAGCGCAATCGAGGATGCGCGATCCATGGCCGGCTGGTCGACGCCGAAGGCATCGAGCAGCTTCTGCACGCGCTCCGTCTTGCCGCCTTCGACCATCAGCTTGGCGAGCATGTCGATCCGGTCTGCAGGCATCGCAGCAGGCGCCACCAGCGCGGTAAAGCTGATGAGCTGGAAGACATTGCCGGTGACCCCTTGCTCGGCAAATGTCTTGGTCTCGGGCAGCTTCTTCATGCGCACCGGTGTCGGCACGGCAATTGGGCGGCCGATGCCGGTATCGAGCACCGGCAGCGCGGCCTGATAGCTTCCGACCGCCGCCTGGATCACCCCGGCGGCAAGATCCTGCCACATCGGCGCTTCGCCGCGATAATGCACGATGGAAATGTCGAGACCGAATTGTCGGTTGAGCTCGGCGATCGCAATGTGCGCGAACGAGCCGATCCCGTACGAGCCAGCCGTGACCTTGTTGCTACGTGCGTACGCGACGAACTCTTCGATCGTCTTTGCATTGGTGGCGGAATGGACCACCAACGGCAGATGCCCCGAAGGCGTCACCGCGACGATCGTGAAATCCTTGTCCGGATCATAGGCCAGCGATTTCAGCAGCAGCCGGTTACCGAGCAGGGTGGACGAGATCGTGTACATCAGCGTGTAACCGTCGGCCGGGGAATCCTTCACCGACTGTGCCGCCAGCGCGCCGCTGGCTCCGGTCTTGTTTTCGACAATGACCGGCTAGCCAAGCTTCTGCGAGATGTAGTCGCCATAGGCGCGGGCGAAGGCATCGGTGATGCCGCCTGCCGGTGTGGAGACGACGATCTTGATTGCCCGGGTCGGCCACGCTTCGGCCCAAGCCGTTTCGGAAGCGGCCAGCGTCAGGCATGCAATCGCGGCAGCCCAAATTCTCGCGGATGTCCGCACTTCAGCCTCCCCTTTTCCGTGTGTCATTGGGCAGCCGGCAGCCGCCGCAACGAGGTGTCACATGGGCAAGGAGGAGGGTCAAGAAATCAAAATATCGTTTCACTGTGTGAAATGGTCACGGCCGACCTGCAGGAGAGCCTGGCGCAGCAAGCTTGGCGCCGAGCGCCTCGGCAAGTGCGGAAGCGACCTTCTTCATCGGAGGTACGAAGCGGCGTATGCCTTCCTCCGGACTGACCGCTTCGCGGAGCATCATCACGTTCATGCTGCCGAACAGCCGGTTCTGAAGCGCGACGGGAACGCCAAGCGCCCAGACTGCGCCGCCGAAGATACTGCGGCTGTAGCTGTCGTCCATCACCGCGAACCCGGCTTTGCGGATCGTGCGCAGCGCCTTGGTGAGCTTGTCGGGATTGCGCGCCAGATCGTTCCAGGGCTCGGGACCGAGGGCAAGCCGCGCGGCAATGCGCTCCTGCTCGGCGGGCTCGCAGAAGGCGAGATAGGCCCGTCCCATCGAGGTGCCAAGCACGGGAAAGCGAAAACCCGGCGGGCGGCTGAACAGCAGCGATCCATCCACGCGCGTTGTGTGGGCGATGACCATGGATTCCTGATCGAGCACCGCGATGTCTGACGGCCAATGGATCTGCTTGCGGAATTTGTTCAGGATGGGTTCGGCGATGCCGCCAATCCAGGTCGGTTCGTCATAGCCTGCGCTGAGCAGCAGCGCGCGTCCCGTCGGCGCGTAGCTGGCCGGTTCGGTACGGCGCACCACATAACCTTCATGCTCCAGCGTCTCGAGCATGCGGACGATCGTCGCCTTGTTGAGCCCCGTCGCCTTGTGCAGCGAGCCGACGGTCGACTGCCGTTCCTGGTTGATCACCCGCAGGACTTCGAGGCCCCTGGACAACGCGATGACGGGACGGAACGACGTCATGGCAGCTCCTTGTGATTGCCGTGCCGGTAGCCGATGAAGCAACCCGGAGGGACAGGGCAGCGCGCTCGACGCCATCGCCACCGATTGCGGGAAGGCTGGCATGAGTCAAGCTCGCTGACGCGTTCATCTCGGTTTCGAGTAGAGCGGAATTCGCAGTCAATTCGATCGCTTGCTGCGCCCGGCGGCAATTTAGTTCCTGTGGTCAAGCCGCTCGCGGCCTCGTGTGGACGGTGGGGTACTGCGACGTAAGGTGACTATTCCTCGCGGGCGGCAGCGGCTATACGCTGTCGCTCTGTCATTGAACTGTCATGTTACCTCAAATGCTGAAGTCAGACGCAACGCCGGTCCGCAAGCATCCGAGCGCGCGGGATGGGAGTCCTGTTGCGAAGGACAACAAGAGAACGCAAGCCGTCGCCGGCTTCCTCAGGCAACGCGAACCCGCCGCGGAACCTGTGATCGTCGAGGGCGCTGTGATCGATCAGACGCCATCGCAAGACGCGGAACCGGCAACGGAACCACTCCGGTCGAGTGCTGCCGCGCATGGCGCCGGTGAGATCGAACTCAAGCTTCTCGTCGATGCCGATCGCATGGCGCATTTCAACGCTGCGCCTGTGATCGCGACGAACGCGCGCAACAAGGGCACGCGCAAACATCTCAAGTCCGTCTATTACGACACGCCGGAGCGGACACTTCGGCGCAACGGCTTGAGCCTGCGCGTTCGTCAGAGCGGTGCGCGCTTCGTTCAAACCGTGAAGACCGATGCGGTGGACGATCCACTCCGCCGTGGCGAGTGGGAGGCGAGCGTGCCTTCGCTTGCGCCCGACCTCGCTTTGGCAATGCCCTTCATTCCTGAGAAGCTTCGCGGCCACCTGGAAGCGCAGCCGCTTGAAGCGGTCTTCACCGCCGATGTCCATCGCCATGCGCGGCTGATCGAGCTGCCGTCAGGCGCGGTCGAGATCGCCTTCGACCGGGGTGAGTTGACGGCCGGCGACCGTTCACTGCCGGTGAACGAGATCGAGCTGGAGCTCAAGAGCGGCAGCGCGGGCGCGATCTACGAGATCGCGCTGCGGCTCGCGGAGCACGGTGACGTAAAGCCGTCGATCCGCACCAAATCGGCGCGCGGGTTCGATCTCGCCGCCGACAAGCCGCCCTCGGCGCTTCGTCCGCGAAAACTTCGCCTCGATCCGTCAGTGGCATTGGACGAGGCGTTCGCGACGATCCTGCGCTCCTGCTTCCTCCATCTGCTTCAGTCGCTGCCGGCTGCCGAGGACGGCCGCAATCCGGAAGGAATCCATCAGCTGCGCGTCTCGCTGCGCCGGCTGCGGTCGGTGCTGGATCTGATGCATTCGGCGGGCGTGTCGAGCAACGTCGACACGCTGCGAACCGAAGCCAGATGGCTGGCGCAAGACCTCTCCGCCGCGCGCGACTGGGATGTATTCCGGCTCGATACCTTGCCGACAATCGCAACAGCCTGTCCGTCGGTCGCGGGCTTCGATGCGCTGGGCCAGGCTGCGGCCGAACGCCAGTCGGATGCCTATCGCAAGGCGCACGATGCGCTCGACGATCGCCGCTGCGCGATGTTCCTGATCAGCCTCGGCGGGTGGATCGAGGCGCGGGGTTGGCGCAACGACATCGCCGCGCAGCATCTCGGCCAGCTCGCCGAACCCGCCGTCAACTTCGCGCAGCGCATTCTGTCGAAGCAATATGCGAAGGTGCTCAGGCGCGGCCGCCGCTTCAAATCGCTTCCCGCCGAAGGTCTGCACCGCGTGCGGCTCGCGACCAAGCGGCTGCGTTATGTCAGCGAGTTTCTGCTGCCGCTGTTCGCGGACCGCAAATCCGCGCGAAAATTCGCGCGCAGGCTCGCCGGCTTGCAGGAGCAGCTTGGCGCCTTCAACGACATGGCGGTCACGGCATCATTGCTGGACGGCCTTGGTGCCGAGCCCGACGGCGCCATCGCCGCGGCGGCGATCGCCGGCTGGCAGGCGCGCGCGTCGGTCGGGGTGCAGCCCGCCCTGCAAAGCACATGGCGCGATTTCACCGCCGCGCGCGTACCCTGGTCGCGGCAGACGTCACAGGACTGAGCGAAGCGCACCCCAAAAAAGTTGCGCCCAGCCATTGGGGGATGGCTGGGCGCGCGCGAACCGGTCTGGGACGGGGAGGGGTGGGGATGTGACCGGGTCGCGTATCTCTTTCGTTTGTCTCTACTGATCTCTCGCGCTGGCGGTGGAGACCGCCGGCTTGGTGTCGCCGAGCGAGACCCAGACATTGGGATCGCTCTGCGACTGGCGCTTGACGAAGCGGTAGCCGGTCTCCGTCCAGGCAACGACGTTCTCGTTCTGATTGTCGAGAACGAACTCGCCCTTGTCGGTCTTCACCGTCAGCACCGCGTGTCCTTCGCCCTTCTTGTCGCGCACGACGGTGATGAGCAGGGCCTCGCGCGGCCATCCGGCATCGATCAGCATCTTGCGCTTCAATAGCACGTAGTCTTCACAGTCGCCGTAACCGTCGGACGGCAGCGACCATTTTTCGATCACGCCCCAGTGCTCCTGGTCGGTCAAAGGCTTGACGGTCTCGTTGACCCAGCGATTGACCTTGACGAGGTCGCGCCATGCAGCCTGCGACATCACGATGTCACGCGGTTGCGTCGGTGCGCCCTGGCACTGAGCGGCATTGCCCGCACAGAACTCGACCCAGCCGATCGGCGCACGCGTGGTGTCGCCGAGGCTTGCGTAGAGCAGACGGCCTTCGCCGGCCTGCGCTGCCGCGCTCATTCCGAAGAGCATGGCGGCCAGCGCCATTCTCTTCCCCTGTCCCCTGAAATCAAACATTGCGGCCCCCGTTTCTTGTTGGGACCACATTGCGCAGGGAGCTTTTGAGTTGCCGCTAAGTCAGTCAAGTCAAGTCGAGACGAATACAAGTAAAACACGCGGCGAATTCGATCTATACTTGAGTCAAACTTGAATAAGATTCGATATGACTGCAATTGATTCAAATTTTATCGATTAACGCGGAAACGCTGGCGGAACCGCTGTTTGCACGCACCCGCAGTCTCCGCGTTAACCCGCGCGAGGCTCGTCACGACCCATGAAAAAGGCGGCGTCCGCATCGCGGAGGCCGCCTTCAGGGCTGGAAATGCAGTGGTTTTGGTGCCTTCGCGCTTTACCGCGCGGTAACGCTCTCTTCGAGAGTTTCAATCGGCTGCGAATGCATGAACTCGAGCGCGAAGCCGTCTTCGAGGTTTCGGACCACGCGGCCCTGCACCCGGCCGAGCAGAACCGTCGATTTCAGCGGCGGCCGGTTCTCCGCGGCGATGGCGGCGCCCGACAGCGAGAGGTCGATGATGCGGCAGGTCATCTTGGTGCCGTCCTCGAGCGTCAGCACCGCGATCGGGTTACGCGGCACGATACGGTCGTGGCGGCGGTCTTCCGGCAGGTTGAGAATGTCGCGGTTGGCGAGCCAGGTCAGCTGTGCCGCGAGCTTGTCGCGCTTTCGCGGCGTCGCACCGACCGTCATGGCGAAGCCATTGTCGATGATGCGGGTGATCTTGCCCTCGACGCGGCCGATATGGTCGAGATAAGCGACCACGCGGTCGCCGACATTGCCGATGCCGGGGGCCAGCAGTGCCAGCCCGCCCGGCGACATGTTGATCACCTGGCAGGGAAATTCACGGCGGTCCGGCAGCATGTAGCGGCCGAGCAGGTGAACCTTCACCCGTTGGAAACGCCGACGTTCCTCGGCGGCCGGAAGAAATTTTTTGTGCGCCAACGCCATTTTCACAACCCGACCCCCCGCCTGGCGGAGTCCGGGACGACCCTAAGGTGCACAGGGTTAATGCCGCGTTAGGATCGGGCGCGGCGATGACGAACAGACACAATGCGTTCGAAAAGCCACATCAGGGGCGGGCAGGCCAGCACCGTCAGCGCGCCGAGGTCGAGCGCGACCGCGGCAGTGCCGGCCGATTTGGCGAGCCGGCCCGCCACCGCCGGCCCCAGCATCATCGCGGCATAGAAGAGAGTGTAGAACACGCCCATTCCGACCGCTCGTGTCTCCGGCGCGAGTACGCGGGCGGCCAGGCTCATGATCGGGCCGGCGGGAAGGCCGCCGATCAAGCCGCCCAGGACGAGGATCGCGATCACAGCGTCGGACCGGGTCAGCCAGGCGAGCAGACCGGCCACCACGAGGCTCGCCGCGATCGCCACGACAAAGGGGCGCTTGGTGCGATCGGCGAGATATCCGCCTGATGGCACCGAGATCACCGACAGCCACATCACGAGGCTGATCGCCGATCCCGCCGCCGCAATGCTCCAGCCGCGCTCGACGAGCAATGAGGGGCCGAACGAGAAAATCATGGCGAAGCCGATGTTATAAAGGCCCCAGATCGCACCCGCGACGATCACCGCCAAGAGAGCGAGCGGATCGAGCCGCCCGGAGCCGGCCGCGCTGGCGGTTGCTCCCGGCGGCGATTGGTAGAAAATGATCAGCACGATGCCGATCGCGGTCAGCGCGCCGGCCACGAGGAACACGGCGCCGGCGCCATACGCCGTGCCGATCGCCGGCAGCACCAGCAGCGAGATCGCAACGCCGGCCGGCCAGGAGTTGACGAAGATCGCCATCGCGGTGGCGATCTCCTTACCCGCAAACCAGTCGGTGCCCATCTTGGTGAGCTGCACGGTCAGCAGCACGCCGCCGGCGCCGGAGGCGAGCCGGCCCGCCATCTGCCAGCCCCAGACGCCGGTGGTGGCCATGACGAGGCTGCCCGCCGTCATCAGCAGCAGCGCCACGATCGTGGTAGGCTTGTCGCCAAGCGTCCGGCCGATCGCGCCGCCCGGCAGCGCCAGCACGATGCCCGGTGTGAAATAGAGTCCGATCAGGATGCCGATATCGGCGAGTCCGACGCCGAAGCTCTGCTGCAGCAGCGGCGCGACCGCGGCCACGCTCTGGAACTGGAATGCGATGGTGAGGCGAACGACGAACAGGATCGCAAGTATGCCCCAGCGATTGCGCAACGCTTCATCCCCCCAAACCCTGTATCGAGCGTGCGGTGGGGAGACGCCGGAGTCAACCGGCCGTCTTCCTCGTCGCGCGCCCATAGAGAAGACATAGCAGCGCCAGCAGCACCGCGGCTGAGAGCCCGAGCGACCAGTGAATGCCGATCGCCGCACCGAACAGTCCGACCGTGATGCCGCTGAAGGCCCGCATCCCGAGCCCCGCCATGTTGTAGAGGCCGACGACGCGGCCGCGAATGTCTGACGGTGCGTTCAACTGCACCAGTGCCTGCGCCATGGTGTTGAACGACAGCTCGAAGAAGCCTGCAAAGAACAGCAACACGATCGCGACCGGATAGATCCGCACCGAGGCGAAGCCGAGCAGCGCCACGCTCCACAGCATCGCGAGCATGATCGCGGTGCGCGGCGTGCCCTTGAGCCGTCCCCAGGATTCCAGCGCGATGCCGGCGAGCAGTGCGCCGGCAGCATCGGCCGCGAGCAGCACGCTGTAGGAGATTCCGGGATCGCCATGGCCGAGATCGCCGGCAAAGCCCGGCATCTGCGCGTGATAGGCGTTGCCGATCATGAAGGAGGTGAGGCCGGCGAGCCATGTCATCGCCGTCAGTACCGGCTGGGTGCCGATGGCGCCGATGGTCAGCATGATGTCGGCAAGGCCGCGCACCGCGAAGCGACGCACCGCGACACTCTTGTCCCGCACCGGCGCCCAGAACAGCCACAGCAGCATCGGCAGATAGAACAGCGTGTTGAAGATGATGCCATGCGAGGTGCCGAGCGTCAGCATGATGATGCCGCCGACGGCAGGTCCGACCAAAATGCCGAGATAGCGCGCCATCGCATTCAGCCGCACCGCGCTCGGAAGATCAGCGGGGCCGACGAGGTCGTAGAGCAGCAGCTGGTTCGGCGTTTGCCACAACACGCCGGCGCAGCCATGGATCACCAACAGCAGCATGGCGTGCCACATCTCGATCGTATCGGTGATGAAGAAGAAACCCCATCCGCTAGAGGCAACAATGAACAGCAGCATGCCGCACTGAATGATGCGGCGCGGATCGACCCGGTCGGCGAGCCCGCCAACCGCGACCGAGAACAGCAGGAACGGCAGCCAGTGCGACAGCACCGCAAAGCCCGCCAGCGCCGGCGAATGGAATTTCTGGAACACCACCCAATAACTGATCACATGCTCAATATTATCGGCCATCATCGCCAGCACGTAAGCGATGAACTGGAGCCGGTAGGGCACCGACTTCATCGCCGCGAACGAGCCGGACGCGACCACGGGGTTTTGGGGAAGGGGGTTCAAGCGGGCACCTGGGTGGGACTTTTCGCGCCGTGCCTACACGTTCGCCGTCGAGCGCTCAAGACACTTGGGTGTGTGAGGACAGCGGTCCCGTAGCCCGGATGAGCGAAGCGATATCCGGGAACGCCGGCCCCGCGTGTCGCTTCGCTCATGCGGGCTACGAGGCCGCGGCTTGGCACGACCGTGCATCTCACATACGCTGCTCGTCAGCTCGCACCAATCAGCCATAATAAAAGCGGGCATCGAGGAAACCTCTATGGACCAGATCCGCGTCTGCACCCACGCAGGGCCGGGCAGCGAACCCGTCATCCGCTCCGTGCCGTGGCCGAAGGTCGGCCGGAAGGCGGCGCTGATCAAGGTCGGTGCGTGCGGCGTCTGCGGCACGGACCTGCACATCCTGAAGGGACATTGGCCGAAGCCGCTGCCGTGGCCGTTCACGCTCGGCCACGAGCTCGGCGGAATCATTATCGAATGCGGCGACGAATTCACCGAGGACTTCATGAGCAAGCCGCTGAAGGTCGGATCAAAGGTGATGATCCCGCCGCTGATGCCCTGCGGCCGTTGCTATTACTGCATCCATTTTCCGCAAGTCGCCAACAAGTGCCTGACGCCGGTCTATTACGGCCGCTATCTCGGCTTCGACAAGGCGCCTCACATGTGGGGCGGCTGGGCCGAATATGTCTATGTCGATCTCGATATGCTGCCGGGCACCAAGATCTACAAATTGCCTGACGACATGTCGCTGCGGCTGGGGGCGCTGTCGGAGCCGCTGACCTCCTGCATCCGCGCCTTCAATCGCGCCAGCCGCGCCGGTGGTTTCACCTGGGGCGACACGGTGGTGATCCAGGGCTCGGGCCCGATCGGCATTCTCGCGGTTGCCGCCGCGCAGGAGATGGGAGCAGGGCGCGTCATCTGCGTCGGTGCGCCGGAGGAGCCGCGGCTCAAGCTCGCGCGTGAGTTCGGCGCCGAGGCGACGGTGAACATCGACGAACTGAAATCGCCCGAGGCACGCATCGCGCGCGTACGCGACATCGTCGGCGGCTTCGGCGCCGATCTGGTGATGGATTGCTCGGGCCATCCCTCCGCCGGCCCCGAAGGCATCGAGATGCTGCGCGACGGCGGCACCTATGTCGAGATGGGCCAGTTCACCGACGCCGGCTCGATCGAGACCTCCTGGCACCGCATCTGCACCAAGGACCTCAATGTGCTGGGCTCCTGGGGTTTTACCGCCAACGATCTGCCGCTCGGCGTCGACATGCTCTATCGCACCCGTGACAAATATCCCTGGCTGAAGATGCAGACGATCTATCCGTTCACGGAAGAAGGCGTCGCGCAGGCGGTCAGGGACGCGATGGCGATGAAGACGGTGAAGTCAACGATCGTGCCGTGGCCGGAATTGGTGGCGTGAGAAATTCGTAGGCCGGATGGAGCGCAGCGCAATCCGGGATTCTCGCCTGCGGCTCCCCGTATTCCGCTACGCTCCATACGGGATACGGGCCGGCGTTTGGAATGAAGGACGAGATGACAAACGAGCCGACCCAACCCACCCGCTCACCCTTCCGGGCCATCCGCGCGATCGACTACACCGTCATCTTCGTGCGCGACATGGTGGCGATGCGCCGCTTCTATGAAGACGTCCTCGCGTTTCCGCTGCTGCGGGAGCTGTCGCCGAACTGGATCGAATACGGCTTGGGCCCCAACACGCTGGCTCTCGCAACACCGGGCCGGACCGCGACTGACCCGCCGACGCCGGCGGGCAGCGCCTCGCTGCAACTGGCCTTCAAGGTGTCCGCGGCCGAAGTCGATGCATGTGCCGACGAACTCGCACGCCACGGCGTGGCCCTGCTGTCGCCGCCGACGAACCAGTCGTTCGGGCACCGGACGCTGTTCTTCCGCGACCCCGACGGCAATCTCTTGGAGGTCTATGCGGAGATCTGAACCGCGGGAGCGGTGGGCCTGTGTACGAAAAGTTCCATCGAAAATCTCCGAGTTATTCACGCCGAGGTGAAACTTAGACCGGGGTTTCGGCTTTCAATTCACGGGAGAGTTCATCGTGAAGCGAATCCTGAAACCCGTCACTTACATCCTGGCCGCCATCTACTTCCTGGTGGATGCGGTCTTCATGGCCGTGGCGAGGCCAATCTCGCGCTGGATCGGGCGGCATCTCCAGTTGAAGCGATTGCGCGGCTGGATCAGATCGCTGTCGCCTTATTGCTCGCTTGCCCTGTTTTCCGTCCCCGTCATTATCCTGGAGCCGGTCAAGCCCGTGGCGGCCTATCTCGCCGCAACCGGCCAGATCGTGAGCGGGGCCGTGACGTTCATCGTCGGCGAGCTGCTCAAGCTCGTCCTGGTCGAGCGCCTGTTCCATCTCACGCGTGACAAGCTGATGCGGATTCCGGCTTTTGCCTGGGCGTACGGCAAGTACTCCGAGGTGAAGGCGTGGCTGCAGGCAACCGACGCCTGGCGCGCGGTCCGCGCCTTGGGTCGCACGGCGAGGGAGACCGTTGCGCGGGCCAGAGCCAGGCTGGTCGGCGGATTCGGCAGGCTGGTGACCTCCAAGGATTAGGGCCTTGCGCGTCGCTCTGTATGCGAGCTTGCGCAGCGCGGCGGGACTTCGGGGCAAAATCCCGCTATATGCAGCAAAGCGGCTCGAAAACGCTGGATGTAGTGGGTCGAGCTGGCCAGTAAGCTTATTCTCGGCATCGCCAAAGCCATGCGTCATAGGCATGGTGATTTGCCCGCACTTGGCGTAAAGAGCGTCCAAATCAAATCACCACGCGTGCGGCTGGACCATTTGCCGCCTACGCAGCTTCAGGTCGCGCGGCTCGACGTTCCGCGCCTGGACCAACCAAGGTTTATCCCGTGTCTTTTCCGACCATGAGTGCGCCGCTCGCCCGAGCTTTGGCCGAGCGCAATTACGACCGTCCGACCCCTGTTCAGCTCGCCGTGCTCACGGACGAGGCCGCTGACCGCGACCTCTTGGTTTCGGCCCAGACCGGCTCCGGCAAGACGCTGGCCTATGGGCTGGCCATGGCCAAGGACCTGCTGGGTGACGCCGAGCGGTTCGAGCGGGCGGGTGCACCGCTCGCCCTGATCGTGGCGCCGACCCGCGAGCTAGCCTTGCAGGTCCATCGCGAGCTGGCCTGGCTGTACGAGCATGCGAGCGGCCGCGTCGTCTCCTGCGTCGGCGGCATGGACCCCAGGCGCGAGCAGCGCGAGCTTGCGGCCGGCGCTCACATCGTGGTCGGCACGCCCGGCCGGTTGTGCGATCATTTGCGCCGCGGCCGTCTCGACATCTCCGAATTGAAGGTGGTCGTGCTCGACGAGGCCGACGAGATGCTCAATCTCGGCTTTCGCGAGGACATGGAGTTCATCCTCAAGACCACGCCGGACACCCGCCGCACCCTGATGTTCTCGGCGACGTTCCCGCGCGGCATCGTCGCGCTGGCCAAGCAGTATCAGCAGCGGGCGTTCCGGATCGAGGTCGCCGGCGACGAAGGCGGTCATGCCGATATCGAGTACCGCGCGATCCGGATCGCGCCCGGCGATGCCGAGCACGCCGTCGTCAACGTGTTGCGCTTTTACGAGGCGCCGAGCGCGCTGGTATTCTGCAGCACGCGCGATGGCGTCAGGCATTTGCAGGCAGCGCTGCTGGAGCGCGGCTTCTCCGTGGTCGCTCTGTCAGGCGAATTGACGCAGAACGAACGAACCACCGCGCTGCAGTCGCTGCGGGACGGACGCTCGCGCGTCTGCGTGGCGACCGATGTCGCCGCCCGCGGCATCGATCTGCCGAGCCTCGACCTCGTCATTCATGCTGACCTGCCCAACGACGCCGAGGTCATGCAGCATCGCTCCGGCCGCACCGGCCGCGCGGGCCGCAAGGGGACGAGCGTCATGCTGGTGCCGCCCGTGCGGCGCCGCCGTGCGGAAATGCTGCTGAACGTTTCGGGGATCGACGCGGTCTGGGGGACGGCGCCGCAGCCGGATGAGATCCGCAAGCTCGATCACGAGCGCATGAAAGACGTGCTGTTCACGGAGGAGACGACCGCCGACGATCTGGCGCTGGCGCAGGCGCTATTGGCCGAGCGGTCGGCTGAGGAGATCGCCGCGTCTCTCGCCCGGCTCTATCGCGCGCGGCTGCCGTCGCCCGAAGACATCATGGATCCCGGCGAGCGGAGCAGCCGGCCGCGCGAGGATCGCGGTCGCAACGATACGCGCGCGCCGCGTGACGATGTCCGCGCTTCGCGTGGCGATGACCGCCCCGAAAGGGCTCGGCCCAAATCGGGAAAATCGTCGTCGAAACATGGCATGGCCGATGGCAGCGTCTGGTTTCGGGCCAACATCGGACGAAAAAAGAATGCGGAAGCGCGCTGGCTGTTGCCGATGATCTGCCGCCGTGGCGGCATCGACAAGAACGACATCGGCGCGATCAAGATCATGGACACCACGACCGAGTTCGAGATTTCCGAGCGGGTCGTGGAATCTTTCGCCGCCAAGATCAAGCGTCCGGACAAGGAAGACAACATTCGCATCGAGTCCATGGCGGATGCGCCGCAACGGCAGGCACCTTCGGAAGAGCGGTCCCACGCGCCGCGGCGCGAGAGCAGCGACGGCGACCATCGTGAACGCCGCGACGATCGCCCGCGCGAGCCGGGCGGGTTCAAACCGCAAGGCAAGCCACACGGCAAGACACACGGCAAACCGCACGAAAAGCCATACGGCGAGCGCACGCCGAAATTCGACGATGCTCCTTCCTTCGCAAAGAAGAAAAAGCACAAGAACAAGCCGGGCTACGCTGAGCCCTCGGTCACGCCGTGGTCTGAGAAGGGCGCTCCCGGGAAGAAGCCGAAGACGAAAAAGAAGTATCGCGCCTGACTGCAGCTGCACGGCGCGGACGGCAATGATGCTGCCGGATTTCACCGGCGGCATTATCTCGGAAATCAAGTCTGAGCAGCGAGGTCGCGCAGCATGTATGTTGCGCTGTCGCTGTAGGTCGCGAGCTTTGCCCGCAGCTTCGCATCAGTCGTGACGGACCGAAAGCCGAGACGCTCCCACAGCGGCCGCGTGGCGTAGACCGACACCAATGCGAGCGTCGCAATCGCTGACGCGCGCGCGAGCTGTTCGATTGCCAGCACATAATCGCGCACGACACCGCCGCGAAAATCAGGCAGCACCGCGACGTCGTGCAAATAGAGGCAATCCGCATCGTCGGGCAATTGCTCGAGCAAGCCGTCGAGCGGGGGAATCCGGTGCTGCATCCAGGGATGCGCGAGACCGTAGCCGACGATCCCGTCGTCCGCGACGAGCACGCGGCAGCCGTCGGGATAGAGCCGCATTTTTTCCGCGAGCACCTCGGGGCGTTCAGGCAGATCAGGATGGATCCGCACTGCGATCGTGCTGATCGCCGGCAGATCGGAGGCGCGCCCGGGACGCCAATGCGGCTTGCTCATGTCGATCCGTCGTTCCGTCTCAATCATTTCCAGTTTATTCCGATGCGACGATGCGTGCAGCGAAAAATATCTTTGCCGCCATCTCAGGAATACGACGGCTCGCGCGGCGTCCTATCGATGCAAGCCCATTGCATGACAGGAGAGACCATGACCACAACCTCGATCCGCCTCGCGCTCACGCTCGCAATATCGCTGGCGCTGGTTCCCACTGCTTTCGCGGCACCGCCGGCCAAGACCGGCAAGACCGACAAAGGCAACGTGCTCACCGATGCCAAGGGCATGTCGCTCTATACTTTCGACAAGGATGCTGACGGCAAGTCGGCCTGCAATGGTCCGTGTGCGACCAACTGGCCGGTGCTGAAAGCCGAGGCCAGCGATGCCGCCGCCGACGGCTACACCGTCATCACGCGCGACGACGGCTCGAAGCAGTGGGCCTACAAGGGCAAGCCGCTCTACACCTTCGCCAAGGACACCAAGCCCGGCGACGTCACCGGCGACGGCTTTCTGAACGGCGCCTGGCATCTGGCGATGCCGTGAGCGGGGTGCACTGCTAGCGCAGTCCCTCATAGACCATCAGCCCGCGTGCGATCTGCAGCTTGCGGATCGCACGCGGCAGCAATTTTTCCGGCTGATGCAGATAGCGCCAGGAGGTGAGGGCGAAAGGGCCAAGGGCGCCGCATTCGTCGTCGAACGGCGCGAGCACGCCTGTCACGCTCACCGGTGTATGCGGGCGGGCGTTGAACGGCAGCAGCAGCAGCTCGAGATGCGCCTTGCTGCCGTCCTCGCGCGCGGCGGTGACGCCGGCGATTGCGCCGAGGCTCTCGTCGGCGACGATGGTCGTGATCTCCTCGATCTCGCGGCGGCTAGCCTCGTTGAACAGCGCCGCAAAACTCGAATCCTTGAGGTCGCGCCCTGCGAGCGCGCAGACGCGCGTGCCGGCGACGCGGAACGGGAAGCCGAGATGGGGCTCGCAGGACAGCACGAAGATGTCTCCGAGCAGGCCGCGCACGGCAGCCGGATCGATATCGGCCCGGTCTGGCGCCCGCGCAGTGCCGCGCTTTTCGTTCCAATATGCGAAGAATTCGCGGCTTGACGGATGTTTCATGACTGAACGCTTACCTCGGGGCGCAACCTCGCGGGACAAACCTGTCCCGCTTCAGTGCAGCCGCGATCCCTGTGTTGTTGTGCAGGAGGGGCTTTGCAGCGTCCATGCCGCAGCGGCGTTTTCGGCGTCCCTGGCGCTGCCTTTGCGTCGTTAACGTTAAGTTAACTATGCGCTTTCCGCGCGCCGCGCCGCTGCTATGGTGATCGCGGTCGCAAGCTTCGCCGCTTTTCTCCAGGTTCTCGGCGAGGCCTGTACACAGGCGTCAAACAGTTTGGTCACCGGCCGCGGGGAGGGGTGGGGATATTCCCGTCTCTCTGGGTACCGGAAGTCCGACACGGATAGGCAGGGCTTTCCCAGGGCCCTGCCTTTTCCTTTTGTGCACTTGCGCAGGGCGGGCAAAGGCGACTATCTCCAAGGCCTGTCGTCAAGCCTGTCGCTCCGATCGCGCCTGAAAGCGAAGCCGCCTTGGATTCCCCGCCAAATTCTCCGCCGCAAGATCCTCCGTCGCAAGATGCTTCGCTGGCAGTGCCGGCCGTCGTTGAGGAGGCTCCGCGCGAGCCGATCCTGACGCTGCCGTTCGCGCTGACGGCCTATATCCTCTTGCTCGCGGTGATCCATCTGCGGGTACTGCTGCCGCCGGAGCTCGAGAACTGGACCATCGACGTCTTCGGTTTCATCCCCAAGCGTTACGATTCCTCGCTGCTGAATCTGGAGATCCCCGGCGGGGCCGGCGCCAAGGTCTGGACCTTCGTCACCTATTCGCTGCTCCACGCCAATCTCACCCATATCGGCTTCAACGTGTTGTGGCTGTTGCCGTTCGGCAGCGCGCTGGCGCGGCGCTTTGGCGCCATCAGGTTCTTCCTGTTCCTCGCGGTGACGGCGGCGGCCGGCGCACTCGCCCATCTCGTCACCCACGAGCACGCGGTGGCGCCGATGATCGGCGCCTCGGCCTCGGTGTCGGGCGCGATGGCGGCGGCGATCCGCTTCGCCTTCGTTCGCGGCAGCTTCCTGTCATTCAGCCGATCGGATGCCGATACCGCCGCAAGAGTTCCGGCGCTGCCGCTGTCGCGCGCGTTGCGCGACGGGCGGGTGCTCGGCTTCCTCGCGGTGTGGTTCGGCGTCAACATCGTCTTCGGCGTCGGCGCGATCGGCGTCGATAGCGAGACCACGAGCGTTGCCTGGCAGGCGCATATCGGCGGCTTCCTTGCCGGCCTATTGCTGTTCACGCTGTTCGATCCCGTGCCGCGCGTGCGAAGCGATGCTGCGGATGCGTCATCACGGGACATTTCGGGCCGTATTTGAACCGGCGCTTGCGGCGCCGCCCGAATTCATCCATCATTCCCGAGAAGAATGTTCCGAAGCGACAGGCCGCTAGCGGCGATCCTTCGCAAAGCGCCTGAGCGTGAAACCGGCGCTGAAACTGTTAGTTGAAGACTCGAAGAACAAGTCCGGACCGCGAACAGCGGACGGTTGCGATTCAGGGAGGCGACAATGACGGTACGTTCGATTCTCAACACCAAAGGCCACCAGATCATGAGCGTCGAGCCGGACGCGAAGCTGGCGGCCGCGGTCAAACTGCTCGGCGAGAAGAAGATCGGCGCGGTGCTGGTGATGAACCAGAGCCGGCTCGAAGGCATCCTGTCGGAGCGCGACATCGTGCGGGTGATCGGCGAGCGCGGCGCCGGCGCGCTCGAGGAGCCGGTCGCTCAGGTCATGACCCGCAAGGTCGTCACCTGCAAGGAGACCGACACGGTCGCCGAACTCATGGAGATGATGACCACCGGAAAGTTCCGCCATCTGCCGGTCGTCGACAGCGGCAAGGTGGTCGGCCTGATCTCGATCGGTGACATCGTCAAGCGTCGGGTGCAGGAATACGAGTCCGAGCAGGAAGCCCTGCGCGACTACATCAAGACCGCCTGATCAGTAAGACGGCCTGATCAGTCCTGCTGCTGGTCGGCTTTGGGCGCGGTGCCCTCGGGCGC
The DNA here is from genome assembly GCF_040547695.1 of Bradyrhizobium sp. JR4.3. Classification (NCBI taxonomy): domain Bacteria; kingdom Pseudomonadati; phylum Pseudomonadota; class Alphaproteobacteria; order Hyphomicrobiales; family Nitrobacteraceae; genus Bradyrhizobium; species Bradyrhizobium sp. JR4.3. The sequence goes on from NZ_JBEPQF010000001.1 coordinate 273,642, forward strand.
CGGCGCCAGCTCGTGGATGGCCTCCTGGATGGACTCCAGCGCACGCTCGGCAGCGCGGGTGCCCAGGGCGATGAGATCCTCGGAGCGGTGGAAATCGAACCAGCCGAATTGGCCGATCCGCGGTGTGATCAGCATATCGGGCGGATCGCCGGCGAGGCGGGCGCGGGTGATGCGGTCCTGCATGATGTTGAAGGCGTCGACCATCACCGAGGAGAGGCCGGGCCGGGCGCTGCCGCCGCCGAAGAACTCGCGCTTCACCGTCTTCTCGGGCGAGAAGAATCTCGGGAAGCGCCGCTTTGACGGCGGCTCTTCGGCCGCGGGGATCACCGGTTCAGGCATCGCGCCGTGCGAATAGACCGTCGTCGAATAGGTGAAGATGTCGCTGGAAAGATTTGCGGCGATGACGATTTCCGCGCCGAGCGCGCGCGCGGCCGAGACCGGCACCGGGTTCACCAATGCGCCGTCGACCAGCCAGCGATCGCCGATCAGGACCGGAGAGAAGATGCCCGGCAGCGCGTAGGAGGCGCGCATCGCGTCGACCACGCGGCCGCGCGTCAGCCAGATCTCGTGGCCGGTACGGACCTCGGTCGCGACGGCGGCGAACTTGACCGGGAGATCCTCGATCTGGCTCTGGCCGCAGGCGGCCTCGAGCCGGGTCGCCAGCTTCTCGCCGCCGATCAGGCCGGAGCCGTTGAGGCGGATGTCGAGGTAGCCGAGGATGTTGCGCATCCCTTGCAGGCTGCGGCCCCATTCTTCCAGCGTATCGAGCCGGCCGGCCGCATAGAGGCCGCCGACCACCGCGCCGATCGAGGTGCCGACCACGACGTCGGGCACGATTCCGTTGGCGAGCAGGGTCCGGATAATGCCGATATGAGCGAAGCCGCGCGCCGCGCCGCCGCCAAGCGCAAGGCCGATGACCGGCCGGCGGATGCTGCCCAGGCCGACTTTCTCGGTGACCTTATCGCTGTTCGAACCCCGACCCTTCAATATGTCCAGCACCGAAACTCTCCTACGCCGGGACCCGCCATCAGACTAGGCACCGTACTCGCGCTCCGCCAGAACCGGGCCGAAGCATGGTTTATGCCGGTTTGGGAAGCGCGCGGGGCAGGAGTATGGCGAGGCGCGGCTGCCTCTCGGGTAATCACGCAGGCGTCAACCGGGTTCCAAAACCTGTCGGGCCGTATTTCTCAGGGGGACAGAGGCTTGAATTTGCCGCGTTTTCGGTGAAAAGCAGGTGGCATGACTCTCGGGGGTGACGGCATCATCGGATGGCGGCGCAGCGCATCGCTGCTGCCGGCCTTGGTCCTTGCTGCCTGCCTCTATACCCTTGGCCAAAATGCTGCGCAGGCGCAGCTTTTCTCCGATCGTCCGCCGCCGGTACCGCCGGCTTCAGTGCCCGATCCCGGCGGTGCCGTCAGCCTGGCGCCGCCCTCCGGCCCGGGTGCCGGACCACCGAGCCTGCCGCCGACCCTGTTGCAGCCGACCACGCCCAGCATGCCGCCGCCCGCGGTCACGACCGTGCCGTCCGCCCCGCCGCTCAACGCGGCCGTGCCCGGACAGGGCGTGCTGTCGCTGACGGCCAAATACGGCAAGGACACCCCGCCGATCACCAGCGGCCTGGTCTGGCGCGTGTTTGCCGATCGTCCCGACGAAAACGGCACCTTCAAGCTGATCCGCGAGGACCGCAATGCCACGCCGAACATCGTGCTGCCGCCCGGCAATTACGTCGTGCACGTCGCCTTTGGCCTGGTCAGCGCGGTGCGCACCGTCAGCCTGAAGGCCGAAACCGACCGGGAATCCTTCGTGCTGCCCGCCGGCGGCTTGCGCATCGAGGGCCGCGTCGGCACCAGCCGCATTCCGCAGAACCAGATCTCGTTCGCGATCTACAAGGGCAGCCAGTTCGAATCCGGCGAGCGCGCCTCCCTGGTGCCGAACGTCGCCGCAGGTGACGTCGTGCTCCTGCCGGAGGGCACCTACTACATCATCTCGAATTACGGCGACGCCAATTCGGTGGTGCGCTCGGACATCCGCGTCCAGGCCAGCAAGCTCACCGACGTCACCATCACCCATCGCGCCGCTGTCATCACGCTCAAGCTCGTCAGCGACAGGGGCGGCGAGGCGCTCGCCAACACTGCCTGGTCGGTGCTGACCCCGGGCGGCGACGTCATCAAGGAATCGATCGGCGCCTTTCCGCGCGTCGTGCTCTCCGAAGGCGAATACCGCGCTATCGCCAAGAACGAGGGCAAGGTCTACGAGCGCGGCTTCAACGTCGTCAACGGCGTCGACGGCGAAGTGGAAGTCGTCGCGCGGTAGTGTTTGAGCGGTGATGCCGCATGCGGCCGGACGCTGATCTTCGTGTCTGGTGAACACTTCTCATTCAGCGCACGGATCCCCCATATCGTATTACCGCCAGTCCCGTGTGCGAAAGCAGATGCTCTTCGCTGCTCGGTTTGGTGTTGCGATTTGCTTGGTGTTTCGATTTGAACAGCTCTGGCAGCGCTACCAAGCAGGACCGATCGACACCGGCATCGGCGGCTTATTCCGGCGGCGCCGCGACTTCCTCACAGCTGGTGCAAGATACCTATTTCCGATAATCAATTTTATTCGCTTTCCATCCTGCCGCGTTATATGTCGGGCATCACTCCAACGGGGGAGGCCGGAGCAGGCTCGTGCATCTGCGAGACCGGCAAGGAGCAGGGGACCAAGCTCGTCGGCATGTTCGAAGTGATCCTCACCAGGCGTAAGCGGTTCGGCTGGCGGTGGCAGGTGTGCGACCAATCCGGCAAGAAATTTGCCGATGGCTTCGAGCGCACCCGGCCGTCCGCAAAATATCATGGCGAGCGCGCATTGTTCTTCCTGTTGTCGCAGGCCCATCTGCGCAATCGCTTGGCGACGTCCAGCGAGGACTAGTCGCGACTCGCGTGCAGTCCGGTAGGTCTCGTAGCCCGGGTGAGCGAAGCGATACCCGGGACAGCTCGTGGTAGAATCCCGGATGTCGCTTCGCTCATCCGGGCTACAAGATATCGCGTTGCCCGTCGGGCAAAACACCCAAGCTGCCGGTCAACCCGCGTGGCTCAAAATATTCCACTTTACCGAATTTCGGAATTGCGTATATTCCGCCTCACTCCGGCCCAAGAAAGAGGGGCGTATCGCGATCGTCACGAACGCGGGCCGGACGGCGGTGGACGTGGGCCACATCGGCGCGAAGGGTTTCGCAGGGCGGGCAACCGTGAGCGAAGCCGCCGCGCACACGACCGGTGTGATCGGCGTACGGCGAAATCGTGTGGTCCTGGCGCCCGGGGTCTGTGCGCCAAGCGTTGCGGTGATGTCGCGGCCCAACCGGGGCGCGTGCATCAGCCATCCGCAAGGCGACGGGGGCAATAGTGCATCGCTCCCCGGGGAGAGCACGACATAAGCCGTAAAGCCACTGCGCAGGGAAGGCCGGATGTTGGGCTTCACCTGTATGCCGCTGTGCAATCTCGTTACGACAATCTCGCACAGTGGACCGCGGGTGCCAGCCGGCACCCGGTCTTCCCTGCGCCCTCTTCATTTGAGGGTGAGGCATCGAAGCAAAGCTCGGGCGAATGCGCCGCGAGGATGCGAAGGTGTGTCTGCGATCCGCAACGCGAATGGAAGCGCGACACTGCCGCCCAGAGACTCCGTCATTGCGAGCGCAGCGAAGCAATCCAGTCTGCCGCCGCGGAAAGATTCTGGATTGCGTCGCTGCGCTCGCAATGACGCTGCTGATGCAGCGGTGCGCCAAAGCTTCGGTCTCACGCGCCTCCTACGCAACGCCTTCGCACAACCGTCATAGTCTCTAACGCCCACTAACCAACGCCCGACTTTAAACTGTCATAATCGCCGAACAGAACCCGCACTCGCGCGGTCTTTACACGCCGTTAAGCGCGGCTGCATTGGATGCAGCGGAAAGTGCGTTGGGGACTGCCATGAGTGCCGTGAAGAAAGTGTCGGGAAAACCGGCCGCCGAAATGTTCGACGACATCCCGGTGCTTCAGCGCAAATGGCGTGCCGCGTTGAAGCCGGGCGAACGGCTGCCGCGCTACGAGGACGTGATGCTCGGCAGCCTGGGACGGCTCGCCGACCACATCGCGCTGCTCAAGGGCGACGGCGCGCTCGAACTGTCGCGCAGCGGACGCTACGTGCAGAAATGGCTCGGCGAAGAGCGCTGGGACATCCCGGTCGCCGCGCTCTCGCCCGATTGCGCTACCGCGCTGTCGGAAGCCGCGGCGAGCGCGCTCGCCAACGGGCGGCCACACCTGGCCAGCGCCCATTGCGTGCGCGACGGCATGGTCAGGACGTTTGATGTGCTGGCGCTTCCGACCGCATCGCGCTGGGGCGCGACGCTGGTCGGCGCCTACATCAACGAACGCGGCGCGCAATACAATCTCCTGGACGCGATCTTCGCTTCGACCGACGACGCGGTGGTCTCGCTGGCGACGCTGCGCGACGCGGGTGGCAAGCCGTTCGATCTCCAGATCGTGCACCACAACAAGAGTGCGGCGCTGCTGCTGAAGGCCGAAGGGGCGAGCCTGCTGTGGCGCCGGATCGGCGAGGGCGACACGCTGCTGGCCTCGGTTGAAGTCATGGAATTCTTGCTTAAGGCCGTCTCCGGCGGTCGCGGCGAGCAGCTCGAGATCGAGAGCGACGGACGCCATCTCCGGCTGAGCGCCACCGCGTTTGCCGACGTGGTCTCGCTGACGATCTCGGATGTCACTGTGTTGAAGCGGCGCGACGCCTCTTTCCGCCTGCTGTTCGACAACAACCCGATGCCGATGTGGGTGTTCGACGCCGCGAGCAGGCAGTTTCTCAGCGTCAACGACGCCGCGGTCCAGCATTACGGCTACAGCCGCGCCACCTTCCTGCGCATGAAATTGCACGAAATCTGGCCGCAGGACGAATGGGGCAGCCACGCCGAGGCGCTCGAACGCGTCGGCGACGCCTATCACTCCTCGCGCAACTGGCGGCATCTGCGCGCCGACGGCAGCGAGATCGAGGTGTTGACCTTCGGCCGCCGCGTCGCCTTCGACGATCGCGACGGATATCTGGTCGCGGTGGTCGACATCACCGAACGGCGCAAGGCCGAGGCGCGGATCGCCCACATGGCGCACCATGACGGGCTCACCGATCTGCCGAACCGCGAATATTTCCAGGAGCGCTTGAAGCAGGCGCTCGACCAGGCCAGCGGAAAGCGGGTCGGCGTGCTCTACCTCGATCTCGACCTGTTCAAGAACGTCAACGATTCCTTCGGCCATCCGGTGGGCGACCGTCTGTTGAAGGAGGTTGCCGCCCGTCTGAGCACCGCGGTCCGCGGCGCCAATCTCGCGGCCCGGCTCGGCGGTGACGAGTTCGCGGTGATCCTGGCGGCCGACGTCACGCCCAACGAGGCCAGCGCCTGCGCGGGCTTGCTGATCGACCTGCTGAAGGCGCCCTACGAGATCGACGGTCAGGAGATGGTGATCGGCGCCAGCATCGGCATCGCGCTGTCGCCGGGCGATGGCGTGACGTCGGAGGAGTTGATGCGCAACGCCGATATGGCGCTGTACCGGGCGAAATCCGACGGCGGCGGCGTGCATCATTTCTTCGAGCGCGAGATGGATCTGCAGGCGCAGAAGCGCCGTGACATGGAGCTCGATCTGCGCCGCGCGTTTGCCAATGGCGAGTTCGAGCTGCACTACCAGCCGCTGGTCTCGATCGCCTCCGACCGCATCTCCGGCTTCGAGTCGCTGCTGCGCTGGCATCACCCCGACAAGGGCATGATCTCGCCGGCGGAGTTCATTCCGGTCGCCGAGGACATCGGCCTGATCACCCAGCTCGGTGAGTGGGTGCTGCGCGTAGCTTGCTCCGAGGCGGTGAAATGGCCCGTCGACGTCAAGGTCGCGGTTAATCTGTCGCCGGCGCAGTTCCGAAGCCGCAATCTGGTTCAGGTCGTGATCTCGGCACTGGCGCAGTCCGGTCTGTCGCCGAAGCGGCTCGAGCTCGAGATCACCGAGTCGATCTTCCTGGCCGAGACCGATGCCAATCTCGCCATCCTGCACCAGTTGCGCGAGCTCGGCGTCAGCATCTCCATGGATGATTTCGGCACCGGCTATTCCAGCCTCAGCTATCTCCGCAGCTTCCCCTTCGACAAGATCAAGATCGACCGCTCCTTCGTCAAGGATCTGGCAGGGCGGCCCGATTGCGTCGCGATCGTTCGCGCGATCTCGGGGCTTGGCCGCAGCCTCAACATCACCACGACCGCGGAAGGCGTCGAGACCGAGGATCAGCTCGATTGGTTGCGCGCCGAAGGCTGCAACGAAGTGCAGGGCTTCTTGTTCAGCGCGGCGCGGCCCGCCGCCGAGATCGCAAAGCTGCTCGCCGATTTCGGCCAGCGTGCTTCACGGGCGGCGTAACTCGGACGGATAACAATCATAGACCAGCGCTTTGAAGGCGGGCGTGATGCGGCTGCGCTCGTTCTGGGTCTGCTGCATCAGCAGGTAGACCATGTCGAGCTTGGGATCGACGCCGAAATAGGTGCCGCTGCCACTGTCCCATTTCAACTCGCCGAGCGAGCCCGGCGGCGGCGGTCTGGCGTTGCCGGGATCAGTCCGCACCGCGAGGCCATAGCCATAGCCAAAGCCGTCGCCCGGAAAATAGAAATAGTCGCGTCCGACGCCCGAGCCCGGCCCGACGTGATCGGTCGTCATGGCCTTGAAGGCGGCAGGGCTCAGATAGCGCTTGCCGTCGAACTCGCCGCCATTGAGCAGCATCTGCGCGAAGCGCTGATAGTCGGTGATGGTCGAGAGCAGCCCGCCGCCGCCGGACTGCCATTCGGGATGGTCGAGGCGCTCGCGCTCGGCGGCGAGCAGGATGTTGTCGTTCGGCAGCGGCCGCGCCATCCGCGCGAGCTCGTCCTCGGTCGCCAGCGCGAACTTGGTGCTGCTCATGCCGAGCGGATCGAAGATGCGCTGCTTGAGGAATGCGTACAGCGTCTGGCCCGAGATGATCTCGATGACGCTGCCGAGCACGTCGGTGGAATGACCGTAGCGCCACAGGGTCCCCGGCTGCCGCGCCAGCGGCAGCTTCGCGATGCGTTGGGCGAATTCCCTGTTGTCGAATTGACCTTCGAAGATATTGGCGGCCTTGTAGGCCTGCTCGACCCATTTGCCCCCGATGTAGTCGTAGCTGATGCCGGAGGTGTGCCGCAGCAGATCCTCGATGTTGACGGGACGGATCGGCGCCACGAGATCCAGATGCAACGTGCCGTCGGGATTGGTGACCTCCAGGCCCACCTTGGTGTCGGCGAAGAGGGGAACGTATTTCGACACCGGGTCGGTGAGCGCGAGCTTACCCTCGTCGATCAGCATCATCGCGCCAAGGCACGTGACCGGCTTGGTCATCGAGTGGATGGCGAAGATCGTATCGGGCGTCATCGCGAGGCCCGTCCTGGTGTCGCGCACGCCGAAAGTCTTCAGATAGACCGGCTTGCCGTGCTGCTGGACCAGGACCACGGCGCCCGGCAGCCGGCCGCTCGTCACCTCGTTGTCAAAGTACGCGGTGATGCGGTCGAGCCCCTCGGACGACGGAGCGGGGATGTCGGCGGCGCGGGCCCGCGCCATCGTGCCGGCCAGCAGCGCGGCTCCGACCAGAAATTCACGACGCTTCATCCGGGCTTCCTCCCTTGCCGGGATCAAAGCCGCAAGACGTCGAAGGCGTCAACACGCCTTCGACTAAAATCGCGTCACGATTTCGGAAAGGACCGGTCGCGGACGGTCCTCGCTCGGCCTGGTCGGCTTGCCGATATGGACGAAGCCGGCGAGTTTCTCGTCCGGCTTGAGGCCGAGGCCATCCAGCACGTCGCGATCGAACGCGAACCAGCCGGTCAGCCAGCAGGCGCCGTAGCCGAGCGCGGTCGCGGCCGTGACGATGTTCATGACGCTGGCGCCGGCCGACAATTCCTGCTCGAAGGGCGGCACCTTCGGATGCGGCTTGGTGAAGCTGACGATGCCGATCACCAGCGGCGCATCCGTGAGGCGCTTGCGCTCGGTCTCGACATCGGCCGCCGCCGCGCCGGGATTCTTCCGGGCAAACACCTTCGCGATCACCTCGCCGGCGCGCTGGCGCGCATCGCCCTCGAAGATGATGAAGCGCCAGGGCGCGAGCTTGCCATGGTCGGGCACGCGCGCGCCGATGGTGAGGATGGTCTCGAGCTCGGCCGGGGAGGGGCCGGGTCCGGACATCTCGCGCGGCTTGACCGAGCGGCGGGTCTTCAGGAGTTCGATGGCATCGGGCACTGCGGTTTCCTCTTCGGCTGGTCGTCGGGCGTGCAGTCCCCACATAGGAATGCACGCCCGCAACCGAAAGCGAGTTTAGACCGATTTCAGATGTCAGGCCGCGCCACGCGCCCGCTTCACATCCGGCGGGGTCGCCTCGTCGACGAGGGCGGCGATGGCCTCCGCCGTCGTCGTCACCGTCTGGCCGTCGCTGCCGAGGCGGCGGATCGAGACCGACTGCGTCTCGGCCTCTTTCTTGCCGACCACGAGCAGTGCCGGAATCTTGGCCAGCGAATGCTCGCGGACCTTGTAGTTGATCTTTTCGTTGCGCAGGTCGATCTCGGCCCGAAGTCCCGCACGCCGGACTTGCTCCAACACCTGCTTGGCGTACTCGTCGGCTTCCGACGTGATGGTGGTGACCACCACCTGCACCGGCGACAGCCAGAGCGGGAAGTTGCCGGCATAGTGCTCGATCAGGATGCCGATGAAGCGCTCCATCGAACCGCAGATCGCGCGGTGCACCATCACCGGCGGCTTCTTGCCGCTGTCGTGGTCGATGTAGAACGCGCCGAACCGTTCCGGCAGGTTGAAGTCGACTTGCGTGGTGCCGCACTGCCAGTCGCGGCCGATGGCGTCGCGCAGCACATATTCGAACTTCGGCCCATAGAAGGCGCCTTCGCCCGGATTGATCTCGGTCTTGATGTGATTGTTCTGCGACTGGATCTCGCGCAGCACCGTCGCCATGACGCGCTCGGCGTGATCCCACATCGCGTCGGTGCCGACGCGTTTCTCCGGCCGGGTCGACAGCTTGACCGTGAGATCGCCGGTGAAGCCGAAGTCCGCGTAGGTCGACAGGATCAGCTCGTTGATCTTCAGGCACTCGTCGGCGAGCTGATCCTCCATGCAGAAGATGTGCGCGTCGTCCTGGGTGAAACCGCGCACGCGCATCAATCCGTGCATCGCGCCCGACGGCTCGTAGCGGTGCACCACGCCGAACTCGGCGAGGCGCAGCGGCAGGTCGCGGTAGCTCTTCAGGCCATGCTTGAAGATCTGCACGTGGCCCGGGCAGTTCATCGGCTTCAGCGCGAACCAGCGCTTGTCCTCGGCCTCCTCGCCGGCCGACTGCGCCGCGAACATGTTTTCGCGGTACCAGCCCCAATGGCCGGAGGTCTCCCACAACGACTTGTCGAGGATCTGCGGGGCGTTGACCTCGCTGTAGTCGCCGGCGAGGCGTCGCCGCATATAGGCGATCAGCTGCTGGAAGATGGTCCAGCCCTTGGCGTGCCAGAACACGACGCCCGGGCCTTCCTCCTGGAAGTGGAAGAGGTCGAGCTCGCGTCCGAGCTTACGATGGTCGCGCTTCTCCGCTTCCTCGATCTGCTTCAGATAAGCGTCGAGGTCCTCCTGCTTGGCGAAGGCCGTGCCGTAGATGCGGGTCAGCATCGGGTTGTTGCTGTCGCCGCGCCAGTACGCGCCGGCCACCTTCATCAGCTTGAAGGCGTTGCCGACCTTGCCGGTCGAAGTCATGTGCGGGCCGCGGCAGAGATCGAACCAGTCGCCCTGGTAATAGATCTTGATCGGCTCGTTGCCGGGAATGGCGTCGACCAGCTCGACCTTGAACGCCTCGCCCTTGTCGCGGAACACCTGTTTCGTCTTTTCGCGATCCCAAACCTCCTTCGTAAAAGGCTTGTCGCGCGCGATGAGCTCGCGCATCTTTTTCTCGATCGCGGCAAAGTCTTCCGGCGTGAATGGCTCGTTGCGGAAGAAATCGTAATAGAAGCCGTTCTCGATCACGGGGCCGATGGTGACCTGGGTGCCCGGCCACAGCGTCTGCACGGCTTCGGCCAGCACGTGGGCGCAGTCATGGCGGATCAGTTCGAGCGCGCGCGGATCGTCGCGGTTGATCAGCTCGATCCTGGCATCGGCTTCGATGGGATCGTCGAGGTCGGAGACCACGCCGTCGAGCGCCATCGCGACCGTGCGCTTGGCCAGCGACGGCGAAATACCCTTGGCGAGTTCGAGACCGGTGATGCTCTTGGCGTATTCGCGCCGGGCGCCGTCGGGGAAGGTGAGGGTGATTTTTTCCGGCGGGGTCACGGGTCTCAAATTGCTGAGGCTGTACTGAAAGCCGGATTCGGATTTGGGCTGCTCGGACTTGGATTGGTCCTTGGATTGGTCCGTGGGCTGGTCGGTCATGGCATGTCTCCTGAGGCTCACTCCTGCGAACGAGCGCAGGTAAGCGGGAACGAGCGATATATCAGGCGATTCGGCCTGCGCAATCCGGCATTTCCAAGAAAACGGCGCGCAAAAGCGGGGGCGCTGCACGAACTATCCCGGGCAATGCCCTTTAACTGGTCGCAAGGCGGTTCTACATGCGTTTGCATGGAAAATGCACGCGCCGGCCGTTTCGCGCCAACCGCCCTGATGCTCGGCAATCTCGTCACCGGCTGCTCGGTCTTGGCACCGGCCGGCATGCTGCCGGAATTGGCGACGGGGCTCGACGTCAGCATCCATGCGGCCGCGCTCCTGATCACTTTCGGGGCTGTCATCCTGTGCATCGGCTCGCCGCTGACGGCCTGGCTCACCGGCCGGACCGAGCGCCGGACGCTGCTCACCACGACGCTGGCGGTGCTCGCCTTTGGCAATCTGGCCTCGGCCTTTGCGCCCGACTATGCAAGCCTCCTCGTCATCCGCCTGGTGATGCTCGCGGTCGGCGCGCTTTACACGCCGCAGGCTGCCGGCACGGCGGCGCTGATCGTGCCGGTGGAGCGTCGCGGCAGCACGATTGCGTACATCTTTCTCGGCTGGTCGCTCGCTGCCGCCGTCGGCCTGCCGCTGATCACCTTCATCGCCAGCCGCTATGGCTGGCGCGCGGCCTATGGCGGGATCGGCGCCCTCGGCTGTGTCAGCCTGCTGCTGTTGCTGATACGGCTGCCGGCGGGCTTGAAGGGGGCGCCGGTGGACCTGAAGACCTGGAGCGCGGTCGGTCGCAACAGAACGATCCTGCTGCTGCTTGCGATCACGATGTTGCAGATGTCCGGGCAGTTCGTGGTGTTCACCTTCATGGGGCCGCTGCTCAACAAGCTGACCGGCGCAGGGCCCGATGCGATTGGCCTGGTGTTCGCTCTCTATGGCGTCTGTGGCTTCCTCGGCGTTGTCATCGCGACCCGCATCGTCGACACATCAGGGCCCTATCGCACCTCGCTGTTGTTCACCTGCCTGCTGCTTGCGGGGATCACGGGCTGGGCGCTCGGCGCCGGCACGCTCGCGTTGATGGCGGGTGCGGTCGCGATCTGGGGCCTCGGCTTTGCCTCGACCAATTCGATGCAGCAGGTGCGGCTGGTCTCGGCCGCACCGCCGCTGGCATCCGCGACCGTCGCACTCAACACCTCCGTCCTCTATATCGGCCAGGCGGTCGGCTCTGCCGTCGGCGGACTGTTGTTCGCTCGCGAGCTCCTGCATACGCTCGGCTTCGTCGCGGTCGGTTTCGTCGTGGTCGCGCTGATCCTGGTGGTCCTGACCCGGCCCCGGCCGGCAACTGCCGCCCCGGCCTGAACGGAAGCGTGTCCGTGTGCGCAAGGTGCTTGGCAAACCGCGCGCGGGAGCGCTAGAAGGCGAGGCATGGGGACCAAAGAGGGTTGACTGAAATGAGGATGATTCTGGCGGTTGTCGCGGTGCTCTATTCAGCCTCCGCGTTTGCACAAGCCGACAAGCCACCACCGATGGTCGGGGACAAGCCGCTGGTTCAGGTCAAGCCCAAGGGCACCAAGGCGGGGACCAAGGAGGCGGCGGCCAAGCCGGCCGCCGCGCCGAAGGGCAAGCCACAATCGATCGCGGCGCGGCTCCAGGCTTGCCTCGACCTCGATGACGGCACCAAGGACCGGCTCAATTGCTACGACGCCGTGATCGCGCCGACGCCGAAGCCGAAGCCGCCGAAGGCCAAGGGCTACGCCGATTGCCGTTTCTTCAAAGAAGAGGACGAGCGGCTGGCCTGCTTCAACGGCTTTGCCGAAAGCATTCCGAAGCTGCCAAAGAGCTGAGCGACAGACGTAGGCTTAGCGAGTCACGTCCAATCAGCGACTCGATGCGGATGACGCCGTAGCTGCGACGCGCGTCAGCGCCAGTGCCGGCGTCGCTGACATCTTCACCAGCACGTCCTTGAGCGGATATTGCGTCCACGCGCGATTGACATAGTCGCGATGAGTGATGCCGTCCCCGGTTTCGACGAACACCACGCTGCCCGGACGCAAGGGGCCGTCCATGTCTTCGGAGACGGTGATGCCCTTCTGCCGCAGCGTGCTCATCAGTTCGCGGTCGCGCCGCGCGGTGTAGCGGGTGTAGGAGCTGACGAAGAAGCCGGAGCGGTGGCTCTCGATCCATGAGGCGAACTTGTCCATCTCGCCATAGACGGCGTCGAGCAACACGACGCCGCGGACGCGGTCGCTGATGCCACCAACCTCGAGACTCCAGGCGGTCGGCAGGAAGCCGCCGCTGTAGCCGACGATCACGATCGGCATGTTGGCGAAGGCGCGGGCGCTGTTGGGATCGCCCGTGAGCCGGGCCAGATGGTTCGCCGACTCGTCGATGAAGCGCTTGAGGCCGCCGGCCTGCCAGAATTTTCCTGCGCTGGAATCGGCGGCGTCGACCGCCATCTGCGGTGCGAGCAGGATGGCATTGGCGCCGGAATCGGTGATCTGTTGCGGCACCAGCTGGCGGTCGCGCACGTCGCGCTCCAGCGTCGCGCCATTGCCGTGGAAGAACACCACGATCACGCCGGGCTTCCGCACGTCGAAATGTTCGGGCACGTGCATCAAGACGCGGTTATCGTTGTAAGTCTCGTCCTGCCAGAACACGCGCCCGGAATAGCTGCGGTGGCCGCGGCGGTCGCCCTTGGAGATGTTGAGGAATGGCGCGTCGGAGGCAGGGTTGTTGCCGAAATAGGGGAAAGCTGACGACTTCATGCCGACGAGCGTCGTCAGGTCCTCGCGCGGCGGACGCTGGTAGGGGGCCTGCGGCGCGAGCGAAGCGACCTTGTAGGGCGCCTGCTCCGGCTGCTGCTGCACGGCGCGCTTGGGTGAGAAGTCGGACATCTGCCGTTGCAGAAAACCCTCGCTCGCGGATGGGAAGCGCTCCTTGAACTGGGGGGCCGGGAAGCGATCCTCGAACGTGTCGCCGCTTGCGACTTGCTGGCTTGTCTTCGCGACGACCTGGACGTTGGCTGGGACGTTGCCTTGGACATTGGCCTGCGAGTTCGCCGCGAGCGCTGCCGGATTGGGCGCCTTGCCGCATTGAACCAGCGTCAGCGACAACGGCACCAAGGCTGAGATCAGAGCGGTCCGAAGCGCACGACCGCGTGCGCCGGACGTGGTCCGGTCGGCGCGGATGTCAGCTCTCGGTTTCGGAACGGCCCCGACCATTCACCCATGACCCCAAGTCATGACCACAAGTCCATCGGCAATCATTAAGGCAATTGAGCCGACGGGCGTTTAGGCGACGTTAAGTGTCCGGAGAAACTTCCCCACATCCGGAACGCTCGAAGGGACCACGCAATCGTGTCGTGATTGTGGGGGAGGGAGGCGGGATGTCCCGGTGTTTACGAAGCTTTATTGCCCGGATGGTGCATTAATGGTGCTGCAGTACCGATTTGGCCCCGCCTCATTTAACCCTTGTTAACCCTGCTTGAATTGACTGGACCGAGCTGCACGATGCTTCCCACGAGGCGTGACGCCTGAGGTTGAGGACGGCGATGACGGCATCAGATGCGGGTACTGCACCCTGGACCGGCCGGCTGACCGGACGCGGGTCGGGGGTCTCCGTTCTGGTCGCAACCGCCATCGTCGTGGCCGACATGATCGGGGTCGGCGTCTTCACCAGCCTCGGCTTCCAGGTCAAGGACATCCCCTCAGGCTTCTCGATCCTCTTGCTGTGGACCGTCGGCGGCATCGTCGCGCTATGCGGGGTATTCTCCTACAGCGAGCTCGGCGCGATGTTTCCGCGCTCGAGCGGCGAATACAATTTCCTCGGCCGTGCCTATCATCCCGCCTTCGGCTTTCTCGCCGGCTGGGTGTCGGCGACCGTTGGCTTTGCAGCACCCGTCGCGCTCGCCGCGATGGCCTTCGGCGAATACGCCAAATCGGTCGTGCCCGGTGTGCCGCCGATCCCGCTTGCCATCGCCGTGGTGTGGCTGGTCTCGCTCGTGCAACTGACCGGGGTCAGGCACTCCTCGACCTTCCAGTTGATCTCGACCATCCTGAAGGTCGTGCTGATCGTTGCCTTCCTGGTTGCAGGATTCATTGTCGGCGTGCCGCAGCCGATCGCCTTCACGCCGCAGGCGGGCGATCTCGCGCATATCGTCAGCGCGCCCTTCGCGATCGGGCTCGTCTTCGTGATGTATTCGTTCTCGGGCTGGAATGCCGCAACCTACATCATCGGCGAGATGAACATGCCGCAGCGGGACCTGCCGCGCGCGCTGCTCGCGGGCACGCTGATCGTGCTCGTGCTGTACGTCGCGCTGAATGCGGTGTTTCTCCATTCGACGCCGGTCGGCGCGCTCGCGGGTCAGCTCGACGTCGCCAGCGTCGCCGGCAGCGCGATTTTCGGCAATCTCGGCGGCCGGATCGTCGGCGCGATGATCTGTTTCGGCCTGATCTCCTCGATCAGCGCGATGATGTGGATCGGCCCGCGCGTGATGATGACGATGGGGGAGGATATTCCGGCGCTGCGCGTGTTTTCGCAGAGGTCGGTGCGCGGCGCGCCGGCCTATGCCATCCTGTTTCAGCTCGCCGTCGCCAATCTGCTGTTGTTCACGCGCAGCTTCGAGGCCGTGCTCGACTTCATCCAGTTCGCGCTGCTGTTCTGCTCGTTTTTCACGGTCGCCGGCGTCATCAAGCTGCGCATCACGGATCCCGATTTGCCGCGGCCCTATCGTGCCTGGGGATACCCGTTCACGCCGCTCGTTTTCCTGCTCGTGACCGGGTTCATGATGTACTATTTGTTGACCGAGCGGCTCGTGCAATCGCTGTCGGGGATGCTCGTCATGCTCTCGGGCCTGTTGATTTATGCTGTTTTCCGCAGGCGGCCGGTCGCCGCTGGCACGTCACACAATCGCGAATAGACATGTTTCGACCCATGAGAATTGCGGCCGTGGCTCTCGCCTTGCTGGCTGCGGCCGTCCCGTCCGCACGTGCTGCCGAGGCAACCTTCGACGACACCGCGCGCTTCCTCGCGGGCATGCAGCCTTCGGCGGATTCGCCGCTGGTGCCGCTCACAAAGGACCCGGGCTGGCAGCGCCACGCGAGATTCTTCGACGGCGCCTTCGCCCAGCTTGAGGAGCGCCAGCTCTCGAAGATCCGCAACTGGGCCGACGTCAATCTGGCGGCGCCCAGACCGACCATGTTTTATTTGTTCAGCGGCCCCGACTTCCTCTACGCCAACGCCTTCTATTCGAAGGCCAGCACTTACGTGCTCGGCGCGCTGGAGCCGGTCGGTGCGGTGGCTGACCTGACGCGATTGCCACGCGGTTCGGTCGGCGCCGCGCTCTACAATGTCGAGCGCTCGCTCGGCTCGATCCTGAGTTTTTCCTTCTTCATCACCAAGCAAATGAAGGTCGACCTGCACACCAACCAGGTCAACGGCACCTTGCCGATCCTCTACGTCTTCCTCGTCCGCTCCGGCAAGACCATCCGCAATGTCGAAATGGTTGCACTCGACGACAAGGGCGGGATGCATGTCGGCAACGACAACCCCGGACCGAACGCGACGCGCGGCGCCCGCATCACCTTTGCAGGCCCCGACGGCGAGGCGCGCACGCTGTATTATTTCTCGACCGATCTCTCCAATTCAGGTGCACGCGCAGCCGGCTTCCTGAAGTTCTGCGAGACGCTCGGCCCCGGCAACAGCTTGATCAAGAGCGCGTCTTATCTGCTGCACTCCGGCAATTTCACCGTCGCGCGCGACTGGTTGCTCGCCAACAGCGCGACCATCGTCCAGGACGATTCCGGCATTCCGCTTTCGAACTACAATTCGCGGCAATGGCGCTTCTTCCCGTTCGGCCGCTATCTCGGACCCATCAGCGAATTTCCCGGCCGCTACCAGGAACGCTACGCCGCGCTGTTCACGCGCGCCCAGCCGATCGATTTCGGCGTCGGCTACCGCTGGCGGATGCACGAATCGAACTTGCTGCTGGCGGTGAAGGTGCCGGCAAGCGAGACGGCGCCCGGCGCGGAGACCACCTCGTCCGCCGAGCCCTCGCCGAAACCACCGCGTCCGAAGCGGCCACGTCCGCCCGAGCCGGTCCCGCCGCCACCCGGGCGCTTTTTCTGGTCCCGCTAGGCCTGGTGCCAGGCCCGGCGTTATGCCGCCGGGCTCTGGGCGACGACGACCAGGACCTCCGCCTTCTGCCGGCCGAGGCTCCTGACCTCGTGCGGTGTCTCGCCTGAAAAATATAGGCAATCGCCCTTGCCGAGGACGAGTTCTTCGCCGTCGAGCTTGATCGCGATCTTGCCATTGATGACAAACAGCAACTCCTCGCCCGCATGCGAGGCGCGCGTCGCCGATTTGTGCGGCGGGCTCAGGAGGAACGGCTCCATCATCTTGCGGGTGCGGCCGGTTGCCAGTGGCACCACGCCAAAGGTGTCCTGAAACAGCGGCACGCTGCCGCCTTCACGGCGGAACAGCGTGTAGCGCGGCGCGGGCTCGGCGTTCGGGTCGAAGAAATTCGCGACATTGACCTCGAGCGCGGCTGCCATCCGTAGCAGGGCGGCGAGCGAAGGGATCTTCAGGTTGCGCTCGACCAGGGAGATATAGCCGCGCGTGAGATCACTCTGTTTGGCAAGCTGGTCCAGTGTCAGGCCCTTGGCGATCCGCGCCTGGCGAATGTTGGCCCCGACGGCTGCCGCTTTGCTGACGTCAAGCACGCATGAGTCTCCCGAATTGCTGACGTCTCTTTTGCAACAGATGCCGCTCGACTGCCAGTCCGGCGGGTGCGCGCTGTCCCTTCCGTGTACGCGCCGGCTGTATTCCAAAGGAAAACATGTGCGCAGAAATTTAGAGCAAGGTCGCAGATATTGTAAGCAAAGACTCTAGTTTATCGCCAAAATCAGCTCAATTAAAGGGCAATAAGCGTGCTTTGCCGCTCCGGACGGCATTTGCCGCGTTCCACGCCGTTGATTTCCAACAGTAAACATGATCGATTTTTACCGTCCGGGCTGCCGATGGGCTCCGCGGACAGAACCAACTGCTTTCCCTGGCGCCGGTACTTTTTGGAGACATCGATGACCGTAGCAGACGACGTAACCCTGAACGTAGCGCCGGACGAGGCGGCGAGCTTGCGGCGGATCGTGTGGTCGAGCGTGATCGGCACCGCGGTCGAATGGTACGACTTCCTCATCTACGGCACGGCGACCGCGCTGGTCTTCAACAAGGTCTTCTTCGCTGCCGGCAACCCCGCGCTCGCCACGATCGCGGCCTTCGGCACTTATGCGGTCGGCTTTCTGGCGCGACCGCTTGGCGCCGCGATCTTCGGTCACTACGGCGACAGGGTGGGCCGCAAGGCGATGCTCGCGATCACGATCATGGTGATGGGCATCGGCACCTTTCTGATCGGCCTGCTTCCGACCTATCAGCAGATCGGGATCGCCGCGCCGCTGCTCTTGATCGGCCTGCGATTCCTCCAGGGCATTGGCCTCGGCGGCGAATGGGGTGGTGCGGTGCTGATGGTGGTGGAGAATTGTCCGACGCACCGCCGCGGCCTGCTCGGCAGCATGGTGCAGGTCGGCAATCCCATCGGCAATCTCGCCGCGATCGGCATGTTTGCGCTGGTGGCGAGCCTGCCGGAAAGTGAGTTCATGTCCTATGGCTGGCGCATTCCGTTCCTGATCTCGATCTTGCTGGTCGGCGTCGGTCTCTACATCCGCCTCAACATGGAAGAGACCGTGGCCTTCCGCCAGGTCCAGGCCAAAAAGGAGGTCGCAAGTCTGCCGCTGGTCGAGATCTTCAGGCATCACCGCCGTCCTTTCTTTACCGCGGTCGGACTGAAGATCTCGGAGATCGCCTATGCCAGCATCGGCGGCGTGTTCGTGATGTCCTACGCCACCGCGAATCTTGGCTTATCTCGTACGGTGGTGTTGAACGGCGCCTTCGCGGCATCGCTGGTCGCGCTGCTCGCCATTCCGCTGTTCGGCTGGCTGTCCGACATCGTCGGCCGCAAAAAGATGTTCTATGCAAGCTGTCTGTTTTCGGCGCTGTTTGCCTTTCCGCTGTTCTGGCTGCTCAACACCCGCGATCCCACCATCGTCATCTGGACCATCGTGGTGGCGATTACTTTCGGGCAGATGGTGATGTTCGGCATCGGCGCGCCCTGGTACTCCGAGCTGTTTTCCGCGCGGCTGCGCTATAGCGGCGCCTCGCTCGGGTTCCAGGTCGGGGCCGCCATCAGTGGCGGATTGACGCCGCTGATTGCGGCGGCTCTGATGGGCTGGAGTGGCGGCGCCACCTGGCCGGTTTCGCTGCTGCTGATTGGCTGCGCCGCCATCACGGCGACCGCGACCACGTTCGCGCCGGAAATGGCGAACAAGGAACTGACCTGATCCCGCGGCGCGCCGCTGCCGGCGGCGCGCCATCGCTTCTCACAAGGATTTTGTCATGCTCGATGAGATAGGCGCCGGCTCGGCCGATAGCACAGCACGCCTCGGCTGGACTGGCTTGGTCCGCTTCCTCCATCTCGCTCCACGCGCGTTCCTGCCAATGCGCGCGATGGAGCAGCTCGTTCTCGTCGCCGGCCAAGGGATAGAAGGTGACCGCTACATGATCGGGCGCGAGGAAGGATTTTATTCGCACAAGCCCGAAGAGGGCAGGCAGGTCACCTTGTTCGAGCTCGAAACCTTGGTTGCGCTCAAGCGCGACGCGGGAATCGAACTCGGTCCCGAGGAGCATCGCCGCAACGTGACGGTCGAGGGCGTGCCGTTGAACCATCTGGTCGGCCGCCGCTTCTGGTTAGGTGAGACCTTGCTGGAAGCGACCCGATTGTCGATTCCGTGCCGGCATATCGAGGAGATCACCGGCAAGGCGATCTTCGATCCGCTCATCAACCGCTCGGGCCTCAACTGCAGGATATTGCAAGGCGGCATCGTCAGGGTCGGCGACACCGTGCGGAACATGGCATGAGCGCACGGCCCATAACGACGATCAAGACGGTTGTCGCCGGCATCGAGGGGGCCGGTGCGGGGATCAAGGTGTTCACGCTGGCCGATCCCGACAGTTGGGACCTGCCGCCGTTCAAGCCCGGCGCCCACATCGACCTGCATCTGCCGAACGGTCTCGTGCGGACCTATTCGCTGTGCAACGAGCCCGCCGATAACTCGCGTTACGTCATCGCGGTCAAACGCGAGGCCGATGGGCGCGGCGGTTCGCGCGCGCTTCACGACGAGGTTGGCATAGGCGACGTCATCGGCGTGTCACTGCCGCGCGGCGGGCTGGAGCCGGGTGCGGACATTGCGCATCATGTGTTCGTCGCCGGTGGCATCGGTGTAACGCCGTTCTTGTCGATGGCCCGTCACCTCCTGCAGATTGGCAATGCAGATTTTGTGCTGCACCTCATCGTGCGCGAGGAGGTGCCGCTTGCCGCACATCTCGCGCCGCTGATCGATGCGGGGCGTGTCGTCGTGCACCGCACGTCCTGGGCCGGGCGTCCGGATCTGGCGTCGCTGGTCGGAAAGGTTGGAGTCCAGACGATGGTCGCCTGCTGCGGGCCGGAAGGCATGACCGACGAGTTCGAGCGCCTGACCGCAGCCTGGCCCGCAGCCAATGTTCACATCGAGCGTTTCGTCGCGCCGCCACCGGTGATCGACCCTGACGCAAAGCCCTTCACGCTGTCGCTGGCGCGTACGGGGACCGAAATCCCGGTTCGCGCCGGCCAGACCATGCTGGCCGCCTTGCAGGAAGGAGGCATCGATATATCGACGTCCTGCTGCGGCGGCATTTGCGGCGCCTGCAAGGTCGGCTGGATCGAGGGCAAGCCCGTGCACCGCGATCGCGTCCTGTCGCCGTATGAGCGCGAACGCTTTCTCATGATCTGCGTCGCCGGATCGGATGCCGACCGGCTGGTGCTTGACCTCTAAAGTCTAGCTCTACCAGTGCACGCTCTGGCTCGGCACGATGAACGCCGTCGTACTGGGCGGCGTGGCAGTGCTCGTCGCCAGATACCAGCCAGAGCCGGCCGCGAGCGTCAAGAGGACGATGATGGCGAGCATGTCGAGGGTTCTGGGATCGTGGCCTCGCGAACCAATCCGCGAATCCGGTCCAGACCTGAAGTGAAAATGAGGGCTGATTTTCCAGCGCATTGTTTTTCCTCCCGCGGGAGCATCACATCAACGCGAGGGGAGAATTTCGGTTCCACTCAAGGTAGCGACGCGTGAGGCGCCGCGCCGTGCTTAGGATGCATTGACACCGCGCCAGCGGCCGTAGCGCCAGGGCGAGTACCAGCGCGCGCCCTGTGGCGCGGTGAGGGGCACGTTGTCGATGCCCGAGGTGCCGAAGGGATTGCAACGGAGCAGGCGCGCCAGCGTCATCCAGCCGCCGGCCCACAGCCCGAACCTTTCGATCGCCTCGTCGCCATAGGCGGAGCAGGTCGGCAGGTGCCGGCAGTTGTAGCCAACCAACGGCGAGAGCGTGTGGCGGTAGATCCAGATCAGCGCGCGGCCGAATCTGCGCGGAAGCCGGAGCGCGCCCGCGACGGAATTGGAACAGTGTTCGCAGGCTGATTGCTTCATGGGCGCTTTGCTGAGATCGTAGGCGAGGTTTTGCGTGGTTCCGATGCAGGGAACTGTAAGCTGTTGTTTGCACGCCATATTTTGCGTGCTTTTTGGGAGCAGTGCAGCAAGTACCTATGGACGATCTGTATTCCCCCGGATACCATTTTTGTGACGCCCATGTGAGACTCATGGAACGTCAGAACGGGGCTTGCCTGAATCGGCTTTGGCTTATTGCTTTGGGCTTGGGGAAGGGACCAGTTTGAAACTTCTGAAGTCGCTCAAACTTCGCGGCTGGTTGCTGGTAGGAACCGCTGCTTGTGGAGTCGTGTTGGCTGGCGCCGTCGCGACGCTCGGGTCGTCGGCCCGGGCCGGTGCTGCCCTCGAAGAGCGCAAGCTGCCGATGAAGTTCAATTGGGTCGCCTGCGAACCGAATTGCCGCGGGTGGGTCAGTGCGGTCGGCATCATCACCGCCGATACGCCCCGGGACTTCGAAGAATTTTCCCGCGGACGCCAGCTCGGCGGCGCCACCGTGGTGCTCGATTCCAGTGGCGGTTCCGTCAACGACGCGATCACGCTCGGCCGGCGCTTTCGCAATCTCGGACTTTTGACCACGGTTGGTATCAGCATTCAGACCCGCGGCGGGCAGACGGTTCGGCCGGCGGTCGCGCCCGAGGCCTATTGCGAATCCATGTGCGTGTTCCTGCTGCTGGCGGGCAAGAAGCGCTACGTGCCGGAAGCGGCCCATGTGCGGGTCCATCAGATTTGGATGGGTGATCGCGCCGACGATGCCAAGGCCGCGAGCTACAGCGCGCAGGACCTGATGATCGTGGAGCGCGACATCGGCCGGCTCGCCAAATACACGTTCGACATGGGCGGTGCCGGCGATCTGCTGTCGCTCGCGCTCAGCGTCCCGCCGTGGGAAGATTTGCACGAGCTCGATGCGGGCGAGCTCAAGCTTACCAATCTCGTGACGACGGATCTCGTGGCCGACGTGTTGCCGCATGTCGATATCTCCGCGCCGGCAATGGCGGAGCTTGCACCGAAGACCCAGGCGAGGTTCGGTGCGGAACCGGAGCAGCCTGCCAAGTCGACCAAGACGGCGGAAGCCCTGGTGCCGACGGGCCGCGTGGCCACGCCGGTCGCGGCATCGCAGAAGTAGCCTCGGAATCTCTGATCTATATCCGGGCCGAGCGACGAGCCCGGGATCAACCTCCGCCGGAATCAGCCTTGCGCCGCAGCCGGCTGCTTCGCCTTCGCCTCGATCTGGCCGATGGCATCGACCACGGCATCGAAGGTCAGGAGCGTCGAGGCGTGGCGCGCCTTGTAGTCGCGGACCGGCTCGAGGAACTTGATCTCTTCCCATTTGCCTTCAGGAGGCGCGCCGTTCTCCTTCAGCATCTTGCGAACAGTTTCGCGTAACTCACGGAGTTCGCTCGCAGTCGATCCGACGATCTGACTTGCCATGATGGATGAAGAAGCCTGTCCCAGCGCGCAGGCCTTCACGTCGTGGGCAAAGTCGGTGACCTTCTCGCCCTCCATCTTGAGGTCGACCTTGACGGTCGAGCCGCACAGCTTGGAATGGGCGGTGGCGGTGGCATCGGGATCCGGCAACCGCCCGAGCCGCGGAATATTCCCGGCCAGTTCGATGATCCGCTTGTTATAAATGTCGTTCAGCATGTGATGGAGTCCAGCAGGATCGGCCTTGGCGTGCGCCGTCCACGGCCTTATATAGGGTCGGAACTGGCGGAAAAACAGTCCAGCGCTGCAGCAGTGGTGTGATGCAGAACCCTGCTGCCGGCGTTACAGCTTGCAGATTTTTTCGCCGAAACTGTTCTCTCAGGCGTCCGGCGGTTCGCCGCCCCGTCTGCCGGTGACACTCCGGCCGCAAGGCCGTCGAACGGAGTCGACATGGACGCTACCATCAAATCCATCCGCCCCAACAAGCCCTCCGACCGGCAGCCCGAGAGCCGTCCGGCGGAGCTTGATCCTTCCGAATTCCTCGCCGCCGCCGTCCGGGCCGACCAGCCGCGCCCCGCGCGCGCCGAGGCCGAGCAGGCAGTGAAGACGCTGCTCGCCTATATCGGCGAGAACACCAACCGCGAGGGCCTGCTCGACACGCCGCGCCGCGTGGTCGAGGCTTTCGACGAACTCTATCAGGGCTATCACCAGTGCCCGGCCGAGGTGCTCGATCGCACCTTCGGCGAGACCGCCGGCTATGATGATTTCGTGCTTGTGCGCGACATCGAGTTCACCTCGCAATGCGAGCATCACATGATGCCGTTCTACGGCAAGGCGCACATCGCCTACACGCCGGTGGAACGCGTGGTCGGGCTGTCGAAGCTTGCGCGCCTCACCGACATCTTCGCCCGCAGGCTCCAGACCCAGGAGCACATGACCGCGCAGATCGCGGCGGCGATCGACGAGATACTCAAGCCGCGCGGCGTTGCCGTGCTGATCGAGGCCGAGCATACCTGCATGTCGGTGCGCGGCGTCGCCAAGCATGGCGCCTCCACCTTCACCAGCCGCTTCACCGGCATGTTCCGCGACAATCCGGCGGAGCAAGCTCGTTTTCTGTCTCTGGTGCGAGGCCTGCAGCGCTGACCTCGCGAATAGACCGGCGAGGGCGTTGTGTCTGCTCACTCCCATGAAATCGAGGAAGGTCTCGCCTTCCTTCCCAGATTCGACGCGGCCGGGCTCGTGACGGTCGTCGCGACCGATGTTGCCAGTGGCGACGTGCTGATGGTCGCGCACATGAATGACGAGGCGCTGCGCAAGACCATCGCGACCGGCGAGGCCTGGTACTTCAGCCGCTCGCGCAATGCCTTGTGGCGAAAAGGTGAGACCTCAGGTCAGACCCAGCGCGTGGTCGAGATCCGCACCGATTGCGATCAGGATGCGATCTGGATCCGCGTCGAGCAGATCGGCGCAGCGTGTCACACCGGCCGCCGGTCCTGCTTCTACCGCAAGGTCGAGGCCGAAGACGGCGGCGCCAGGCTCGTCTTTGTCGATGCGGACAGGCTGTTCGATCCGGACGCGGTGTACAAGAAATAATCCTGCCGTCATTGAGGGTAGGGCTGACGGCCGAATTAACCCCGCATTAACCATACCTGTCCCACGGTGAGACGACAGGGCGCCGAATTGCCGGCGCCACTCAACGCCGTGCGGTGCGGGCACTTCATTATGTCGGTCGACAACTCCAGTGCCTCTCAGACGGCGGTTCTCGATCCGTCGCGGGCACGCGTCGCCGGTGCGATCAATCAGGTCTCCAACCGGACCGGCATCAGCTTCCAGTACATGCTGACCACCGCCAAGATGGAATCGGATTTCGATCCCACGGCGGGGGCGACTACGTCATCCGCGCACGGGCTCTACCAGTTCATCGACCAGACCTGGCTCGGCACGGTGAAGGAAGCCGGCACCCAGCTCGGCTATGGCAATTATTCCGACGCCATCACCAGGACGTCGTCGGGCACCTACATCGTCGATGATCCCGCGATGAAGCGGTCGATTATGAAACTGCGCGACGATCCGGAGGCCGCCTCCAGCATGGCGGCCGCGCTGACGCAGTCGAACAGTTTCAAGCTCACCGGCCTGCTCGGCCGCAGGCCGTCCGACAGCGAACTCTACATGGCGCATTTCATGGGCGTCGGCGGCGCCGCGAAACTGATCGCCAATGCCGAGGACAATCCGCAAGCGGTCGGCGCGCGTTTGTTTCCCAACGCGGCGTCCGCCAATCGCTCGATCTTCTACGCCAAGGACGGCCGCGCGCGCAGCGTTTCCGAGGTCTATTCGGTGCTGGATGCACGCTACGCCGGCGCGGCAAATTCGAAAACCACCCGCAGCGCGATGGCGATGTATGGCGGCACGCCGTCGACCACGCAGGTCGCGAGCGCCAACGGCGTACAGCCTGCCGCGCCTCTGATCGACAATGCCGCGTATCTCCAGTCCTTTCCGAACACACGCGCGGTGACGCCGGTCAGCGCGACGGCGCCGACGACGGTCGCGGACAATGCACCGAGCACGCCGGTGTTTCGCTCGATCTATCAGCCCGGCGACACCACCCAGCCGGTCTCGACGACCGTGCAGAAATTGTGGGGCAGCAATGCCTCGCTCACTTCGGTCGCACCCGCGACCTCGGCCGCGTCGGCAACGCCCGACGTCCGGCCGCCGCAGCCCCTTGATCTCTTCAGCGATCGCAGCGGCACGTTCTCAAGCTAATTCGCGCGCCCGTGTCTCGGATACGTCGCAGCGTGAACGCTGCGCGCAGGTCCCGGCGCGTGAACGGGCCGCCTTTGTTCCCTTAACAAAACGTCAATAAAACCAGCCAGTTATGGTGAACGCTTTGTTAAGCGTCGTGGTTTATTTTGTGTTGCAGGTGACAAGCCGTCACCGCTTCGTCTTCGTTGCGTAAGCCGGAAGCACCATGATTGTTCGGCAGTTCATCAATTGGATCAGGACGGCGCCCGCTGGCGAGCGGGCCGAGGCAACGCGGGCGCTGGCCCGGGCCTGGCTGATCTCAGACCTTTCCCATGATGACCGTGTTGCCGCTGAAGGCGCGCTTCTGATGCTGCTCGACGATCCCTCGCCGCTGGTGCGGCAGGCGATGGCCGAGGCGTTTGCGCGCAGTACCGAGGCGCCCGCGTCGATCGTGCGGGCGCTGTCGGGGGACCAGCCGACCGTCGCGTTGCCCGTGCTCGAACATTCTCCGCTGCTGATCGACGCCGATCTCGTCGACATCGTCGCGACCGGCAACGACGAGGTGCAGTGCGCGGTCGCGCGCCGCATCGCGCTGCCGGTATCGGTCTGCGCCGCCATTGCCGAAGTCGGCTGCGCGGCGGCAGCGCTCGAGCTGATCGAAAATCCTCATGCCGAGCTTGCGCCGTTCTCCTGGGATCGCATCGTCGAGCGTCACGGCCATCTCGCCGCGATCCGCGAGGCGATGCTGGTGCTGGAGGATCTGCCGTCCGCAACGCGCGCCGCGCTTGTGGCAAAACTCTCGGAGACGCTGGCTCAATTCGTCGTCGCCCGGAACTGGCTGACTGCCGACCGCGCCGAGCGCATCGCGACCGAGGCCCGCGATCGCTCCACCATGAACATTGCGGCGCGCTCGCGCGGCGAAGACATGGAAGGGCTTGTTCGGCACCTGCGCATCACCGGCCAGCTCACCGCGGGTCTCATTCTGCGCGCGCTGCTGTCGAGCAATCTGGATCTCTTCGATGCGGCGCTGGCTGAGCTCGCCGAGCTGCCGCTGGCGCGCGTGTCCGCGCTGCTGCACGATCGCGGCGGCAATAGCCTGCACGCGCTGCTCCGCCGCGCCGGGCTTCCCGAGGCGACGTTTGCGGCCCTCCAGGTCGCCCTCGATGCCTCCCACGAGCAGGGCTTCGTCGACAGCGATGACAATGCGGCGAGGCTGCGCCGCCGCATGGTCGAGCGCGTGCTCACCCATTGCGAGACCGACCGCGGCGCGACCGAGCCGCTGATGGTCCTGCTGCGCCGCTTCGCCACCGAATCCGCACGCGAAGAGGCAAGGCTGTTCTGCGACGAGCTGGTCGCGGAGGAGATGGTTGATCCGGTGTATGGCGAGCTGATTGCAGCGTAACGAGACGACGTAGGGTGGGCAAAGGCGCATTGCGCCGTGCCCACCGTCTCTCCGCACAATTCATGGCGACTGGTGGGCACGCTTCGCTTTGCCCACCCTACCCCACCTCGCGAACGGCGAAGCTACCCCGCCGGCGCGATGCTCGGCGCCAGGATCACCTCGAGATGCTCGGGGCGATCGCGGTTGGCGTCGGCGAGATAATCGTCGGCGACCTTGCGCAGGCGCCGGCTGAGCTCGGCGGAGACGCTGATGCTGTCGAGCTTGGTGTTCTCGTGCACGATGGCGAGGATGGCGTTGATGTGGTGCGTGAACAGCTCGGCCGGCACCTTTTCGAGATCGGGCGCGTGCTCGATGACGCGGCACAGGCTCTCGGCTACGCCCGCGGCCACCGGATAGCCGAAAGTCGCGGCATCGCCCTTGATGTCGTGCGCGGCGCGAAACAACTCGTCGCGCCTGTCCTTGGTGAAGCCGTCGTGCCGGATGGCGACGTAGGCCGCCGACAGCCGGTTGATCTCGGTCGCCATCCAGTCCTTGAACTCGCCGGCAAGGCCCGCGAGCGCCTGTTCGGCGCGGCCGACCGGATCGTCCATGTCCTTGTCTTCGACGCGGCGCAGGACCGACCGCAGCGGGTTGGGCTGCGTGATGATTTGATGTGTGGCGAAGGCCGTGATCTCGATGTCTCTTGCGCTGTTCTTCGCCATGATATCGGCCTCGATCGTGAGAGACGTTGCGCTAGATGGTGGAGCGGGCCTTGTCGAGCAGCGAGGGCTGCTGCAGCACCTCGTGCTTTTCGCCGACGCGGCGCTCGGGGCCCATATAGGCGGAGTTGATGTTGCGGCGCCGGTCCGGGCCGAAATAGGTCTTGGTTTTGATGAAGGGGCGGGGACTGGCGACCACGTTGAGGATGCGCTGGTAGAGTCCCTTGGCCGAGATCGGCTTGGCCAGGAATTCGGTGACGCCGGCATCGCGCGCCACCGTGACGCGGCGCTTCTCGGAATGGCCGGTCAGCATGATGATCGGCGCATAAGGATTGCCCTTGGATTCCGGCTGCCGGATCATCTGCGCCAGCTCGAGCCCGTCGAAGATCGGCATCGCCCAGTCGGTGATGACGATGTCGGGCACGTAATGGCTGTACATTTCCAGCGCCGTGGCGCCGTCCTCGGCCTCGTAGACTTCGCGCGCGCCAAAGGAATGCAGCAGCGTCCGCAGGATGCGGCGCATGTGCGGATTGTCGTCGCAGACGAGGAAACGCAGCTTGTTGAAATCGATGCGGAACATGGAGCCCGGGCCGGAGCGGTCAACTTTCGTTAACCATATCTCGCCGGGGGTTAATGAAGGGTTGCGATCGGCAGTCCGGCGAGGCGGCTCAGGACCCGAACTGCTCGCGCAAAATGCGCTCTTCCAGGCTGTGACCGGGGTCGAACAGCATGCGCATCGAGATGGTCCTGTCGGACAGCACCTCGACGCGGCGAACGTCGCGGACCTCGTCGTGGTCGGCGACCGCCGCCACGGGGCGCTTGTCGCCCTCCAGCACCTCGATCACGACATAGGCCGTGTTCGGCAGCAGCGCGCCGCGCCAGCGTCGTGGGCGGAAGGCGCTGATCGGCGTCAGCGCCAGGAGCGCGGCGTTGATCGGCAGGATCGGTCCCTGGGCGGATAGATTGTAGGCGGTGGAGCCGGCCGGCGTTGCCACCATGATGCCGTCGGCGATCAGCTCGGACATCCGCTCGCGCTCGTCGATCAGGATCCGCAGGCGCGCCGCCTGGTAGGTCTGCCGGAACAGGGCGACCTCATTGATGGCGTGGTGCAGGTGGACGCGGTCGTTGGCGTCGGTCGCGCGCATCAGAAGCGGATGGATTTCCGACTCCTGCGCCGCCTCGAGACGGGCTCGAAGATCGACCGTCGAGTACTCGTTCATCAGGAAGCCGACGGTGCCGCGGTGCATGCCGTAGATCGGCTTGCCCGTATGCATGTGCTGATGCAGCGTCTGGAGCATGAGCCCGTCGCCGCCGAGTGCGACCACGATGTCGGAGTCCTTCGGATCGCAATTGCCGAAGTCTCTGGTGAGCTGGCCGAAGGCGGCTTGCGCCTCGCTGCTCGGGCTGGCGACGAAGGCGATCCGGTCGTATCGCGCTGGCTTGGTCATGGCTTCCGGGCAGGGCCGCTGGCTGGAGGAAGTTCCGCCGGGCTCGTCTAACGATCTCGACCGGGATTGTCGAGGATGACCGCCCTTCACGGCAGACCGGCAACTGCCCATTCCGGTTTGAGGACGAAACCGGGTCGGTTTGTGCCCAACCGGGCTCTTCAGGCACCACCGGAGCCATGATCCCCCAAACCGTCGCAATTCCGCGCTAGCCTTACGGTCCGCACCGGCGGTCGTCGCCGGGCAGGGAGAACGATCATGGCCACGAATGTGCCGGCGCTCCGCCGCGCGACCCTGGTGCTGGCGGTGTCGGCCTTCGCGCTCGCAGGATTGGCGCGCGCCGACGATCCGCCGCAGCCGCGCGCCGAGGCGGCGGCACCAGCCGGACAGAAGGGCGGACGCGGCGGTGCACAAGGCGCATCGCAAAATTCATCGTCATCCGCCGAGCCGCACCGTCTTCCGTCGGATTCAACCACGAAACAGACGCTCGATCTTCCCGGCCGCAGCCTCAATTTCGCAGCGACCGCCGGATCGATCCGCGTGTTCGACGGCAAGGGCGAGCCGGTGGCCGACATCGCCTATACATCCTATGAGCTCGACGGCGCCGACCGTGCGACGCGCCCCGTGACGTTCCTGTTCAACGGCGGGCCCGGTGCGTCCTCGGCATGGCTCCAGTTCGGCGCGGCCGGGCCTTGGCGGCTGCCGCTCGATGGCGAAGCGCTGTCGCCGTCCGCCTCGCCCGAGGTGAAGCCGAACGCGGAGACCTGGCTCGACTTCACCGATCTCGTCTTCATCGATCCCGTCAGCACTGGCTATAGCCGGTTCGTCGCGACCGGCGATGACGCGCGCAAATCGTTCTACTCCGTCGACGGCGACGTCAATTCGATCGCGTTGGTGATCCGCCGCTGGCTCGAGAAGCACGACCGGCTGACCTCGCCGAAATACGTCGCCGGCGAAAGCTATGGCGGCATTCGCGGGCCGAAGGTGGTGCGCCAGTTGCAGCTCCAGCACGGCGTCGGCGTCAGGGGATTGATCCTGGTGTCGCCGCTCCTGGACTTCCGTGAGTTCACCGACACCAGCCTCCTGCAATATGTCGCGACGCTGCCGAGCTATGTCGCGGTCGCGCGCGAAGCCAAGGAATCGACCAAGGGAGCTATCAAGCGCGCCGATCTCGCCGATGTCGAGGCTTACGCGCGCGGCGAATTCCTGGCCGACCTCGTCAAGGGTGAGGCGGACAAGGAAGCGACCAATCGTCTTGCCGACAAGGTCGCCGAGCTCACCGGCATCGACCAGTCGGTGAGCCGTCGGCTTGCGGGCCGCTTCGACGTCGGCGAATTCCGCCGCGAATTCGACCGCAAGAACGGCAAGGTGACGGGGCGCTACGACGCCTCGGTGCGCGGCTTCGATCCCTATCCGGATTCCAGCAGCTCGCGGTTCGGTGATCCCTCCGGCGATGCGCTGCAGGCGCCGCTGACGAGTGCTGCGGTCGACCTGTTGACGCACAAGCTCAACTGGCGGCCCGATGGCTCCTACGAGGTGTTGAACGGCGCCATCGAAGGCCACTGGGATTTCGGCCGCGGCATCAACCCGCCGCAGTCGGTCTCCGAGCTGCGCCAGATCCTCGCCACGGATGCGAAGCTGAACGTGCTGGTCGCGCACGGCCTGTTCGATCTCGCCACGCCCTATTTCGGATCGAAGCGGGTGCTCGACCAGTTGCCGGCCTTCGCAACGCAGCGGGTCAAGTTCGTGGTCTATCCCGGCGGCCACATGTTCTATTCGCGCGACGGCTCGCGGCGGGCCCTTCGGAGCGAGGTCGAGACTCTCATTCGGGAGTAGGCGGGCGCTTGCGCGGCTTGTATCTCCGCGCGATCTCGCGGGCGACGGCGGCCGCAGGCTTGATGTTGGCGCCAGCGATCCAGACGTCACTAACCTTGCCGCGCTTGTCGCGGACGCGGCGCACCGGCTCGCTGTGGCTGGAGTAGCCAGCGGCCCAGGCGAGCTTGCCGGTGTCGCGGCCGGTGACCTCGATCTCGCCGGCATCCATGAACGGGTTGTTGAACTGAGGATTGGCGACCAGCACGCGGTTGCCCACGGGTACCAGATCGGTCGCGCCCCAGATTGTCCACCAGCGGCCGGTCCAGTCGCTCACGCGGCGGTCGGGTGCGCCACGGGTCTGGAAAACGCGCAGGATCTGCATCGCGCCGTCCATCCAGAACGGCGCTGCGCCGTCGATGGAGTTGCTGATGATGCTGATCGCGAGTTCGCAGGCGGGAATGGCGCAGGTCCGCGAGATATAGCCCTGGAAATGGCCGCCGTGGCCAAACCAGTCCCAGCCGTCGAGCCTGCCGGCGCCGATACCCAAGCCGTAATAGGCCTCGAAACTCTGCGGGATGCGCCAATGATGTCGCGTCATCTCGCGGCGGCTTGCGACCGACAGCAGGCTCTTTCTTGCGTTGGGCGCGAGCTGCGCGAAGAAGCGGGCGGTGTCGGCGGCGGTAGCGGCAAAGCCCGTGGCGGAAGCCATCGCGTGGGTAGGATTGTCGCCGGGGATCACGCATCGCTCTCCGTAGGGCACCCTTCGTGTGTGGCCGCGCGCGAACGGCGCCCCCTTGGGAAGCGGTGCATCCGGCTCGGTCTCGCGCAGGCCCGCGGGTTCGATGATCTCGCGCTTCATCCAGGCGCGGTAAGGCTCCTTCGTCACGGACTCGATGACGAGACCAATCAGCCCAAAGCCGTGGTTGGAATATTTGAAGCGTGTGCCCGGCTCGATTACGGTCGGCAGCTTCAATTCCGCGAGCAACTCGCTCGCGTCGAGATAGGGACGGCTGTCGATGAATTGACCGGAATCGGCGCCGTCGCGCGTCAGTCCCGCGCTGTGCGACAGCACTTGCGCAATCGTCGTTTCCGCGACGCGCGGATGCAGGCCTCCGACATATTGGCCAATGGGATCGTCGAGCCGGAGCTTGCGCTGCTCGCGCAGCTTCATGATGCCGGCCGAGGTAAAGCTCTTCGAGTGCGAGGCGATGCGGAAACGGTGGCGCGGGGTGAGCTTCTCGCCGGTGCCGAGATTGGCGAGGCCGAACGCGTGCTCGGCGACGATTTCGCCGCGATGGGCGAATGCGATGACGACGCCGGGCTGCTGGATTGTGGTGTGCTGGAATTCGATCCAGGAGCCGATGTAGTCGATCGCGGATCGCAGCCAATTGTCCATTGCGCACCGGTTTGCGAGGGGAGGATTGGTGGGCAAGCTAGCCGAGAACGCAGAACGGGCACAACCCTGCGGTTGTGCCCGTTCGCCTCGTGCGAAGATGCGATGCGTTTAATAGACGAGGGTCGCCCCGGTCGGCTTGTCGAGCGCGGCGGCGAGCGAGCGATATTCGGAGCTGTCGGTGCCGGCGAGCGAGGCGAGCTTGTTCAGGTGATACTGCGCCTGCTCGCGATTGCCCTGTTCGAGCTGCCAGAGGCCGTAATACTGCCAGGTGCGGACGTGGTTCGGATCGTCCTTCAGCGCCAGCTCGTAATAGACCTTCGACGACTGGTAATCGCCGAGCTTACGATAGGAGTAGCCGATCAGATTGGCGACGTCGGCGACGTCGTCGCGCTTGAGCGACTTCAGCTGGCCGATCGCGCCGGTGTAGTCGTGATTGTCATAGATCGTGGTGTAGGCGGTGCGATAGGCAGCAAGGAATTTCGGATCGCTGATGGAGGAGCTCTTCTTCTTGCCCTTCTTGGTCGAGGTGTCCGACGATGGCGGCGACGAGGGGGTGTCGCCACCTGCGGCATAAGCGCTGGTCAGAGCCGGCCCGGCCGCCAATGTCATGGCGACAAGTCCCGGCACAAGAAGCGTTGAGAGTTTGCGCATCTAAGTTCTCCGGTATGGAACGTGGCGATCCTACACGATTGCCCAAAGACCGGAACACCCATCAGGCAAAAACATTCCCGGCATCCTGGCCTATTCGCCCTGCGGGCGGATGACAAACTTGTCATCCAGATGAACGGAAGCCTGCTGCGGGCTTCAGATTGGGTTCAGTGCGTGCCCCCTAGGCTCCAACCTACGATCAAAGGGTTGGCGAGAGGGCGCCCGCCTCAAGATCCTTCAAAGAGGAGACCAACCATGTTGAAGACCATTTCCGCAGCCTTGCTCGCAGCTTCCGTGATCGCAGCCCCGGCCTTCGCAGCCGAGGCCGGCAAGACCACCACGACCACGCCGGTGATCAAGGCAGACCAGAGCCAGACCAAGGTGTCCACCACCGCCGCGAAACCCGATGCCGGCCTCAAGCCCGATGCCAAGGCTTCAAACGTCAAGGCTTCGGACGTCAAGGCGGACGCCAAGGTGGACACCAAGTCGAAGGCGATGAACGCCAACGCCGCGGTCACTCCCGACGAGCACAAGACCGTGCGCTCGCATCGCCACCACCACAAGCATCTCTCAGCGAAGAAGTCGCTGAAGACGCAGCCGGACGTGACCAAGCCGGCGACGATGGAGAAGCGCAGCTAACGACTGATCCTGCGCGGCGGCGTCCTAGCATTGCCCCAACCGCCGCGTGAGGAATTCAGGACCGGCCCGTTCGTCACGCCTTGGGCGAAAGCTCGAGGTGCTGGCGGCGGGCCGGTACGACCATGCTGAAGCCCGCGAGCAACGTCCCAGGTTTGGCGGCCGCAAACAAAACCTCGAAAACAACCCCATGCACAGTAGCGGGTGGTAGATAAATCAATGGTTTGACGGGTGGCTCATCTGCGGATTTTACGAAGCCGTTTGACTCGTCGGGCAAAACACCTGTAGACATGCATCATTGCAACCTTGGGGCTGGAACGTCTCCGAGACTGATGGAGCGGAGAGCGTAAGCGGTGCGGCGACTTGCGGAACGCGCAGTGAGCTTGGCGTTGATGCTGGCACTGCCGCTGGCGCTCACGGGATGTTTCGGCAGCGATGGTGACCGTCCAACTCTGATGGACGGGACTCAGGCCGGAGGTCCACAACCGTTCCCGGATAATTTCCGTGGCGACACGCTGGCCTTGATGCGCAGCTATTTGAACAATCCTGTCGGCGTGCGTGACGCCAGCATGGCTGAGCCGGTGCAGCGCGAGGTCGGAGGCCGGCAGTTCTATGTCAGTTGCCTGCACTTCACCCCACGCGAGACCGACGGCACCTACAAGGCCATGAGGGAGCGCGCCGTGATCTTCGTCAACGGTCGGGCGGACCGCGTCGTCGATCGTGCCAGCGAGCTGTGCGCGGGCGCGGTTTACGTACCCTTTCCGGAACTTGAAAAGATGACGCGGTAGCGCAAAGCCCACCTTCATCGCTCGGTGATAGGAGAAAGCCCGCCGGAGCTGCCGGATCACATTTCGGGGAGCTTTGAACGGAGTGGTTTTGCGTTGCGACTAATCGTTACGGCGGGTTCTGTTTCCGACGGAAAAAAACCGTCGGCACGCGCCTGCGGGACGGAACAAAATCGCGTTGTTGCCGCTCCGTCACAGTCACGAACGATCAACGTTCCGGCATCGCCTCGAAGCAACCCAATTCACGCCACGTTGTTTCCTGAGTGTCGAATTTGAAAGAACGGGGATGATCATGAAAAGGATTTTGCTGGGTGCAGTTGCCCTGCTTGCGCTGGCCGCGCCGGCTGCAGCAGCCGACATGCAGGCGCGCACCTACACCAAGGCTCCGGCCTACACGCCGCCGCAGGTGATCTACAACTGGACCGGCTTCTACATCGGCGGCCATGTCGGCGGCGCCTTTGCGGGCGACAGCAGCTTCCAGTCGAGCGACGCGCGCTTCCTCGGCGGTGTCCAGGGCGGCTTCGACTACCAGTTCGCGCCCAATTGGGTCATGGGTGTCGAGGCCCAGTATTCCTGGCTGCCGACCAACAACGGCGGTGCCACGTTCCCGCTGGGCACGCAGGTGACCTCCAATACCGACCAGCTCGGCTCGGTGACCGGCCGCATCGGCTACACCTGGGGTCCGGCGCTGCTTTACGCCAAGGGCGGTTATGCCTGGCGCAATGGCGGCCTCGGCGTCAATATTGCCGGCGTGCCGCAGCCCTTCACCGCGACCGGCAACAGCAAAGACGGCTATACCGTTGGCGCTGGCCTCGAATACATGTTCGCGCCGAACTGGTCCGCCAAGGCCGAGTACCAGTATTACAACTTCGGCAGCACGACGATCACCTCCGGTCCGGTCGACGTTGTCGGCGTCCGCGGCCGGGAGGACGAGCATACCGTCAAGGTCGGCGTGAACTACCGCTTTGGCTGGGGCGGTCCGGCAGCCTCGCGCTACTGACGCGCCACCAACAACCACGATCTGACAAAGGCCGGCTCCCGCCGGCCTTTCGTTTGCCGGGCTCCGGTTGCCACCTCCTGTCGTTTGCATTGCGTCAACCATCTGGCGCGTCATTTGCAAGCAAACGTTTTGGCGCGCGCTTTCTCACGCGCGTCATGGAGCTCGGGTAAAGCAAAAATAATTTTTGCAGCTTACGGAACTCGCGCGCCGGAACGCGTTATATGAGAATTACCGGGCTGGTGGGACGACGGACATGCGTATCTTGGTGTCGGCTGTGGTGCTCTCGTGCTTCGTCAGTTTGCCATGCGCTGCCCAAACAATCCTCAAATCCGAGCCTCTGATGCTGGCACCCTATGAGGTGGCCTTCGTCAAGGACGCCTCGTGCTCCTTCGGCAAGGTGCTGAAGGTCACCGGCGCGATCCGTGGGCTGCATCGCCGGAAAGCCTGCGTGGCCCTGGCGGGCGAGCAGGCCTCGCTGGCCACCGCGACGCCCTGAGATTCACCAGGGCTCTGACTTTTGGGCTCTGACTTTCCAGCTTCCGGCCGGGCCTTACGAATTCAGCTCGAGCTCCATCCTCGCCTGGCGATCAGCCTCCGCCTTGTTCCGGGCCGGGTCCTCGCCCTGTGCGGCCCGGCAGGGCTTGATCTCGTAATCGTTGTCGAGCACCCGGCGTGGCCCGGGGCGGTTGTCATCTGCGGATACGTCCACGACGAGGCCACTTCGCTGCGCGAGCCTCCAGACGTCGGACTCATCAGGATAGGCCTTGCTGATCTGGGCGTCGTTGCAGAACAGGGCGTAGGGCATTCTTCCCGCTCCCGGAAAACGCGTTAACGACTTTGCGGAGGAGGGGTTCCACTGAACCGGTCGGTCACGCGGCCGTGATCGGGGGCGCCGGGCCCTGAGTCCTTAACGAGTCCTGAATCCCGAAAAAAAGAATCCCCGGGACTCATTTGGCGGAATCAGCGGATGTTTTCGGCCATGACGACGGACCTGAAAACCTCTTGCGGGCGCATGCTGCTGCCCCTCACGTTGGCCCTGTTCGGCGCCTGCGCGGCCAATCTCTGGCTGGTGTGGTCCTGGCTTTAGGCCAGCGACGGGAGGCCCCGGCTTTACTTTTCAGCCGGTGGCCGGGGGGAGGCGTCGCGAATGGCGGCGCGCAGTTTGGTCAGGGTGGCCGCGCAATACTCCTCGCGCTCGCGCTCGAACCGCTCCTGATGCTTGCGGAAATTGGCGATGCGAGCATGCATCTCGGTGCGGACGTCGTGGCTCGCCGCGCGCTGCGGCGGGAGAGGCAAGGGTTGGGGCGGAAGTGGCTTGCTCTCGACGACGGTGTTGACGGGGACGATCTGCACCGACGCGGCCACTGTCGCCATCGGGATCTCCGGTGGATGCAAGTCATCCTTTTTGCCGGTCACCGATTGGACGAAGGCCATTGTCTGCGCGATCAACGCGTCGCGTTCCGTGATCCACTTCATGGTGCACCCCTGTCGGGGCTATTCCAGCAAAGCTGGCCGGCCGAATCAAGAAGCTGTTGCGTGGGGGATTGCATATTTTTCCCGGCCGCCCGACAGTGGGGAATGGATGCCAAAGCAGACCATTCAGCCGAAGCCGAGGGCTTGAGGCTCGTCCGCGCGTTCCTCTCGCTGCCGCCCGACAAACGGGCGGAGGTGATCGCGTTCGTTGAGGAGTTGGCCCGCGCCAAACGCCGTCCCGAGGAGGGCGCCGACGTCTCGCCGGGGTGAGCGCTAGCGCTCCCGCGGATTGAGGTTGGGCTTGAACGGAGCCCCGACCACCCGAACCGGCGTCGGAGCGGTCACATCGATCACTGCCCGTTGGGCCTGCTGCTCTGCCGGAGCCGGTTCGAACAACGCAATTGCCGCGGCCAAGGCGCTACAGCACAGCGTCACGGTGGCCAGCAGAAACATGTTTCGGTTTTCTTCCCTGATCCGCATGGGCCGACAACGGAGGACACCGGCGACCGGTTCCGGCATTCCACGCCCGGCTCGCGCCCCGGAATAGGCCGAAGCTTACGCGAAGCTTACGGCGGAAGCCAAAATAGTTAGTTTTCCGTAAGACTACCCGGGACATTTGGCATCAAATCTTAACGTCAGCTGGTTCCAATGCACGGTGCTGGGAATATGCATCGGCAGAAAATCACTGGGGCGGCTGCAATGAGCGTTTTGAACAATCTGAAAATCGTGTGGAAGGTCGCGCTGATCGTCGCCGTGATGGGCTTTGCCATGGTCGCCGTCGCCGGCTTCGGCACGCGCGAACTCTCGGCAACTGTCGACGGCTTCGCCGAGCTTTCCGCAGCACAATCCTCAGCGCTCAACCTGACGCGGGCCCAGCGCCGCGCAGAGACCTATCATGCCGCGCTCTATGCGGTCTTCACCGAGGCGACGGAGGCGGGCAACGCCAACCGTCTCAAGACCGCGACGCAGAACCGCGATGAGATCCGTCAATTCCTGGAGGCGGCGGAGCAGGACGATCAGCCGCGTGCGAGCCAGATCAAGAGCATCGGCGACCAGTTGAAAGCTGTGTTCGCCGGCTGCGATCCGGTGCTGAAGGCAGGCTCGCTCGCAAGCAGCCCGGAAGAGAATGCCAAGGCGGCCGAGCGTGCGCACAAGGAGTGCGATCCGGTGATGGATGCGGCCCTGGGGCGCATTGCCAAGTTCGTGGGCGAGACCGCAGAGGCGGTCGCCAAGAGCAAGGACGCCATCAACCGCGACGCCAGATCCGCGACCTGGACGGTGATCGGCGTCAGCGCCGGCGGCCTGATCATGGGTATCGCGATCGCGCTGTTCATCGGCCTCAACGCGATGTCCCGGCCGATTGCCCGCCTCAAGCTCGCCATGGAGGGCTTTGCCCGCAACGATCTCAAGACCGAAGTGCCCGAGAAGGACCGCCGCGACGAGATCGGCGACATGGCCAGGACGGTCGAAATCTTCAAGACCAACGGGATCGAGGTCGAGCGCCTCAAATCTGCGCAGGTCGAAGTGGAGAAGCAGGCCGCCGATCAGCGCAAGCGCGACATGGTCAACCTTGCCGACGGTTTTGAGCGCGCGGTCGGCGAGATCATCGAGACGGTGGGCTCGGCGTCCACCGAGCTCGAAGCGTCGTCCTCGACGTTGGCCACTACGGCGCAGCGTGCGCAGGAACTGACCTCGGTCGTCGCGGTTGCCTCGGGCGAAGCCACCAGCAACGTGCAGTCGGTCGCGACCGCCACGGAGGAGCTGTCCTCCTCGGTCAACGAGATCAGCCGGCAGGTGCAGGAATCCGCGCGGATGGCGGGCGAGGCCGTCACCCAGGCCCGCACCACGACGGTGCGTGTCAGCGAGCTCTCGGTTGCGGCGACGCGCATCGGCGACGTCGTCGAGCTGATCAACACGATTGCCGGCCAGACCAACCTCCTGGCACTCAACGCCACGATCGAGGCGGCACGCGCCGGCGAGGCCGGCCGCGGCTTCGCCGTCGTCGCCGCCGAGGTGAAGACGCTGGCCGAGCAGACCGCGAAAGCGACCGGCGAGATCAGCCAGCAGATTTCCGGCATCCAGACCGCGACCCAGGAATCCGTCAACGCGATCCGCGACATCTCCGCGACGATCGAGCGGCTCTCGGAAGTGTCGTCGACCATTGCCGCGGCCGTCGAGGAGCAGGGCGCCGCGACCCAGGAGATCTCGCGCAACGTGCAGCAGGCCGCCCACGGCACCCAGCAGGTCTCCACCAACATCGCCGACGTGCAGCGCGGTGCAGCCGAGACCGGCTCGGCCTCCTCGCAGGTGCTTTCCACCGCCAAGATGCTGGCGACCGACAGCAACCGGCTGAAGGACGAGGTCGGGAAATTCCTCCACACGGTGCGCGCCGCCTAAGTCAGCGCGGCGGCATCCGTCCGCCGCGTTGCGCACTCATCGCGCCAGCAGAAATCCCATTGCGAATGCGAACGGTACGGCCGTCATGACGACGGCCGCCGCCGCGCCGGCGGCGATCCTGGCTTTTTCTTTGATGGTGGGGCGCATGGGGCATGCATCCTAGTTCAAGTCGACCGTCGATCCAATCCGCATGGCGGTCCGCACCAGAAGGTTCGGTCAGGTGGTGAGCTTTCGCTGGAAGAACCGTGTGACGCGATCAATCGCATCCGGCGTCGCCGGATCGGTGTCGGAAAAGTCAAAGCCGTGGGCCTTGCCCGGATAGGGCACGAACTCGGCTTCGGCGCTGGCGCTCTTGCCGAGTTCGACGAGCCGGTGCCCTTCGGCGATCGGCACGTTCCGGTCCTCCTCACCATGCAACACGATCAGGGGCGGCAGGTGCTTGATCTTGGCGATCATGGCCTTGGGCATGCCGCCATAGAGTACGGCGAGCGCAGCGATGCGGTTATCGCGCGCCGCGGCGTCGGCGGCGATGTAACCGCCGAGCGAGAAGCCGAGCAGGCCGATACGCCCCGAACTGTCGGGGCGATTCAGGATGGCGGTCATGGCCGCGGATACCGTATCGGCCCAACCGTCGTACCGCGCCGTGTAATAAGCATCGCGGCTTTCATGCGTGCTGGATTTCGGCGTCAGCGCAGCCGTGTCGGCCGGCGTCATGTAGCGGAGAAAGTATGCGTCGATGCCCCTGGCCGCCAGCGCCTCGGCATATCGCTCATAAGCACGCGGCCTGAGCTCGATGCCGCGCGATCCGTGCAGCGCGATCACGGCGGG
Organism: Bradyrhizobium sp. JR4.3; assembly: GCF_040547695.1. Classification (NCBI taxonomy): domain Bacteria; kingdom Pseudomonadati; phylum Pseudomonadota; class Alphaproteobacteria; order Hyphomicrobiales; family Nitrobacteraceae; genus Bradyrhizobium; species Bradyrhizobium sp. JR4.3. Next base: position 313,381 of record NZ_JBEPQF010000001.1, read on the forward strand.
CCGTTTCCCGGCCGCTGCTGCCGCATAGCGCGATACCGGCAGGCTGTCGGGGCCGGAAGCGACGCTGAATTCCTCGCCCGACGCGGCGCGTACGGCGACGGGTGCCAGCAGGGCGGCAATGGTGGTCAGCGCCGTTCGTCGGGTGATCATCGGTGTGTTCGTGCGAGGGATTCGGACGATGGCGCGCTTGCTCTATGCTAGGCTTGCGACGGAATTTTGACTCATGTCTGGTCCGATGGCCTCAAATCGTCCACCCGTGCTCGCCCATGAGCGGTTCGCCGCCGACCGCGACAATTTCGCGGGCCTCGATCTCGCCGCGCGGTTCGAGCGGATCGAGCGGACCAACCTGTGGGGCGCGGCCACATCGGTGTCGGGCCTCGGCTCGGAGGATCCCGCGACCGCCGCGGTCCGCAAGGCGCTTCCTGCACTGCTGCAACGGCTCGGCGCGCGCTCGCTGCTCGATGCGCCCTGCGGGGACGCGGGCTGGATCGGCCGCATGAAGCTGGATCTCGACTACACCGGCATCGACATCGTGCCGTCGCTGATCGCGTCCAATCGCAAGCGCATCGCTGGCAGCGAGCTGTCCGGCCGGTTTCTCGTTGCCGACATCACGCGCGATGCACTGCCGCGCGCGGATGTCGTTCTGTGCCGGGACTGCCTGGTGCATTTGAGTTTCGGCAATATCGCCCGCGCCGTCGCGAACTTTCGCGCCAGCGGCGCGCGTTTCCTGCTGGTCACGACGTTTCCCGAATGGGACGACAATCGCGATTGCGAGGACGGCGACTGGCGCGCGCTGAACATGGAGAAGGCGCCGTTCGACTGGCCGGCACCGCGCGAGCTGATCAAGGAGCATTGCGAGGAGGGCGGTGGCGGCTGGCGCGACAAGAGCCTCGGGCTGTGGCGGCTCGATCAATTGTAGCCCGGATTGCGCTGCGCTCCCTCCGAACTAGAGGACCAACGCAGGTGGAGTGAATCCCGATGATCGATGCCCAATGCAGGTGCGGCGCTCTCGCGCTGTCGCTTCCAGGACCTTCCAGCCTCGTCGTTGCCTGCCACTGCATTGACTGCCAGCGCCGAACCGGCGCGCCGTTCGGTGTCGGTGCCTTCTATCCCACAGAGGTTATTACGATCTCGGGAACGTCGAAGGAGTACGTCGGGACAGCCGCAAGCGGCGGCAAAGTCCGCAGCTATTTTTGTCCCGAGTGCGGTTCGACGGTCTATTGGAAGGCGGACAATCTGCCTGCGATGATCGGCGTTGCCGTGGGCGCGATCGCGGATCCGGACTACCCGGCGCCCATCCGCTCGGTTTTCGAGCAGTCGAAACATGCCTGGGTGGAAATATCAGGCGCTGAGCACTTCGAGCAAGGCAGCGCACCTAAGCATTCGAAGTGAGCCTTGCGCTCAAAAGCTGGTGCCGGCTGAGGGGATTGAACCCCCGACCTTCGGTTTACAAAACCGCTGCTCTACCGCTGAGCTAAGCCGGCGACGCCTGGAGAAGCGGGCAGGGACCAGCATACGCCGGAGCCGTCCGCCCGTGCGCGCCGCAATACCAGACTTGACCGGAAAGTGCCAGAACCCGCGATGCCCGATGCAGACATGAATCAGGCGGCCCGAAGGCCGCCTGATCTGTCGCGTTCGGTTGAATCGCCTTATTGGCAGATGTGCCGGCGGCCGTCTTCGCCCTTGAACCAGGTGCCGGGCGTGCAGACGAAGCCGTTGCGCTGGGCGTAGGTGCGGGTGTCCCAACCGCGATTGTCCCAGCCGCGGTTATCCCAGCCATTGTCGTAGGCGTAGGCGTCGTTCGTGGCACGGAACGGGGCGGTTGCGATTGCGCCTGCAGTCCCGATGGCTGCGCCGGCCACGCCCGCGGCTGTTCCGACCGCGCCGGCGGCGACGTCGGTCGGCCAGAAGCCGGTGCGGCTCCTGTTCCAGTCGTTATTCCAGTCGCCGTTGTTGGTCTGGCGATAGGACACGCGACGATGCCGATAGCCGCTGTCGGTGTACGGATTTCCCGGTCCGACGTTCTGGCAGTTGGCGTTGGGGAATTGCGCCGCGCAACGGCCGGGATTGGTGATCACGGCCTGCGCCATGGCAGAGCCCGTCACCAGGGTCGCCGCAATCGCCGTGGCTCCGAGAAGTTTGACGTTCATGATTGTTTGGCTCCCGTTTTGTTGACGGGGGCTAAACGCCGAAGACGCCGGACGTTCCGCTGAAACCGGCGGATTTTCGTCGGCGATAGTCAAACGGAAGTGAGCACGCGCTATGGTTCCGGACTGCAGGATCCGGCGGCGTTAATGCTTCGCTAGTTCGCTTTGCAGCATTTGAGCGGCGCGCAATCCTTACACATTAGGCTTACCGGCAATTGGTGAGAGGACCTTAACCCTCTCTGCGGCGCCATCGGGTAGGTTGTCGCCGGATAAATGGGATCCCCTCATGCGCGCATCTGCGCTCGCCGCCTTTCTGATCGGACTGCCCGCGACGGCGTTTGCCGGCGGCGGCTTCGATATCGTCGTTCCCGGCCGGCCGGGCGTCCCCATCATCATCAACAACATCGACGCGTCCTATGCCGTGGTCGAGGGGACCTGGGGCCTGGGGAAGAACGTGCAGGTGCAGCCCACGATCTATGGCGGACGCTATGTCGCCGAGCGCCAGCCCACGGACGTCGGCCACTACTACCCGACGCTGGGCCTGCGGCCCGGCTATGGCCGGCTCGAGGTCGAGCCGCCCGCGAACCGCAAAATGCCCAAGCCAGCCGAGAGCTATCACCAGAGCTGGGGCGCGCAATCGGCGCCGCTGCCGCCGCAGATGGACGTGCCCGTCAATCCGCCGCCGGTGATCCTCGCGCCTGAGATCAACGACTATCCGCGGCGTCCTCGGCCGCGGCCGCGTGCAGAGATGCCCGGCAAACCGCCGGGTTAAGAAACGACAAAATCCAAAAAACGGAAATCAACAGGAGAGAGTAATGCGTCAGATGATTTCGGGACTGGTCGCGGCGGCTGCCGTGATGTTCATCGGGGCCGCGCCCGCCGCGGCCTGCGGCTTCGATCCGTGCCAGCCGGTCGCGCCGGTCTATTCCGGCTGCAACACCGGCTGCGGCGGTTATGGGGCCGGCTACGGCTACGGCTATGGCGCCTATGAGCGTCTCGCCGAGCCCACCACGCAATATTATCATGTCAACCAGGGCCCGACCTACACTGGCCCGGGCGCCTTCGCGCCGTATCCGACCTACCGTGAGGACGCGGTGGTTGCGCCTGCCAATTACGGCTACGGCCGTGGCTATGGCTATGGGCACGGCTATGGCTATCGCGCCGCCGCGGTCGAAGCGCCGGCTGCCTATCCCTACCGCCGCCCGTATTACCGTCCGTATCGCTACGGCTACGGCCCGCGCGCCGGCTATCTGCCGCGCACACACTACGGCTACGGTCCGCGCTACGGCTACGCCCCGCGCCATGCGCCGTACTATGGCGGCCACCGCGTGCTGCGCCGCTATTATTGATCGCTTGATCGGTTAAACCAACGAGACGCCCGTCCGCGATGCGGCCGGGCGTTTTCTTTTGTTTTGTTACAGCTTCATCAGCCCGAGCCGGCTGGCGCCGACATAGAGCGAGAGCACGGCGGCATTCGAGACGTTGAGGCTCTTGATCTCGCCGGGCATGTCGAGCCGCGCCACGACGCTGCAGGTCTCGCGCGTCAATTGCCGCAGGCCCTTGCCTTCCGCGCCCAGCACCAGCGCGAGCGGCTCGCGCAGGGTGACCTCTGAGAGATCCGCGCTGCCTTCACTGTCCAGTCCGACGGTCTGGAAGCCGAGCTCGTTCAGCGTGGTCAGTGCGCGGGCGAGGTTTTGCACCGTCACCATCGGCACCAGCTCCAGCGCGCCGGAGGCGGCCTTGGCCAGCACGCCGGTCGCTTCCGGACTGTGGCGCGCGGTGGTGACGATCGCCTTCACGGCGAACGCCGCAGCCGAGCGCAGGATGGCGCCGACATTGTGCGGATCGGTGATCTGGTCGAGCACCAGCACGATGCCGTCCTGCTCCAAATCCTCGATGTCGGGAGAGGGCAGGGGATCGGCCTCGGCGAGCAGGCCCTGGTGCACGGCGTCGGGCGACAGCAGGCGGTCGATCTCCTGGGGCCGGACGATCTCGGGCGTGATGCGGGTTGCGATGTTCTCGTCCGCCAGACGCCTTGCGGCATTCTCGGTCAGCGTCAGCTTGCGGATCTGCCGCTGGGGGTTGGCGAGCGCCATGGTGACGGTGTGCCAGCCATAGAGGATGACGGGACCGTCGGTGTCCGAATCGCGATCGCGCCGGGCCGGGCGACCGGCCGATTTTCCGGGCCTGTTGAAGGGCTTAGACCCGCCGCGGGGGCCCCTCGGGTTGAATTTTCGATCCTTCATGGGCTCGCTTGTGTCACGGGTCCCGGAATATGGCAATTTGGGTGGTGTCGGGGGCGATTTTAGCTGTTCGCCTCGGTTGACTTTACCCCATCGCTTCGCCGATAACCGCGCCCGGTCGCGCCCCCATCCGGGCTGTCGCGGCCTTCACGTTCCATGGCCGTCTTCGGTCGCCGGCAAGGTCCGGCCCGATTGTGCTGCCGTCGAGCGGGGGAGTGTCCCGAGTGGCAAAGGGAGCTGACTGTAAATCAGCCGCCTTATGGCTTCGCAGGTTCGAGTCCTGCCTCCCCCACCACGCTTCGCCCTTCGGGCTTCGCGTGGCGCAGCCAACGTGATGCGCGCGAAGGACGGAGCGTGGTGTCCGGCGAAGCCCGTAGGGCGAAGACGGACTGAGCGGATCCGATCGCCTTACCCCGTCATCTCCCGCACCATCGGCACCACCTTCCGGCCGTACAGCTCGATGCTCTTCATCAGCTTGCCATGCGGCAACGGGCCCGCCGAATACTTCAGCTGAAACCGCGATATGCCGAGTGCCTTTGCCGTCTTGGCGATCTTGCGCGCGATCGTCTCCGGCGAGCCGACATAGAGCGAACCGTGCTCGGCCTCGCTCACGAATTCGTCGCGGCCCATCGGCGGCCAGCCGCGTTCCTTGCCGATGCGATCGCGCATCGCCTTGTAGTCGGGCCACAGCTCCTCGCGCGCCTGTTCGTCGGTCTCGGCGATGTAGCCTGGCGAGTGCACGCCGATCGGCTGGGCCGGGCGGCCGAACTCCCTGAACGCGCGGTGATAGAGATCGACGAAGGGCGCGAAGCGCGCGGGATCGCCGCCGATGATCGCGAGCATCAAGGGCAGGTCATAATGCGCGGCGCGCACCACCGATTGCGGACTGCCGCCGACGCCGATCCAGGTCTTGAGCGTGCCGTTCGCGACCGGGGGATAGACCAGCTGTCCCTTGAGCGGCGGACGCAGCTTGCCTTCCCAGGTCACCGGCTTCTGCGACAGCAGCGCTGCGAACAGATCGAGCTTCTCTTCGAACAGCGCTTCGTAAGCCCGCAGGTCGAAACCGAACAGCGGAAAGGATTCGGTGAATGAGCCGCGGCCGAGGATCACCTCGGCGCGCCCGTTCGAGAGCGCGTCCAGCGTGGCAAAGCGCTGGAAGACGCGGATCGGATCATCCGAGCTCAGCACCGTCACGGCCGAACCGAGATGGATGCGCCTGGTCCGCGACGCGATGGCGGCCAGCACGGTCTCAGGGGAGGAGATCGCGAAGTCGGCGCGGTGATGTTCGCCGAGGCCGATGAAGTCGAGGCCGAGCTCGTCGGCCAGCACCGCCTCGTCGACGACGTTGCGGATCACCTGCGCGTGCGGAAGCGTCGCGCCGGAGGCGTCTCTGGTGACGTCGCCAAAGGTGTCCAGTCCGAATTCAAGCGGTGCGGTCATTGATGAGGTCTCTGCGGGCGCGGCTTGCGCGCCTGTCACTGGGGGAGGGGATTGGTTTGGTTGGAGCTAAGCAGCCGGGTCTGATGCGCAATGCTGCTTCGAGAAACCCATTGTTTCCCTTTCTTCTTGGTGTCGGGGGGGCCCGCGGCTTCAGTCGGACCTGGCGAACATCTCGACCAGGGTCTCGCGCAGCCAGCGCTGCGCCGGCACGGTGTCGTTGCGCTGGTGCCAGAACAGGCTGACGATGCGCGGCGGCGCCTTGAGCGGAAGCGGCATGGCGTGCAGGAACGGCGCGTGCCGGGATTGCGAGCGCAGATCGCTCGGCAGCACCGCGATCAGGTCCGACTGGCGCACGATTTCGTAGGCGGCGCTGTAGTGATTGACGGTCGCGACCAGGTTGCGCGATAGCCCGCGCGAGGCGAGGAAGAGGTCGTAGGACGGCAAGGTCTTGCCGGCGAGGCTCACATCGACATGCCCCGCGTTGAGGAAGCTGCGCGTGCTCAACCGCTTCATCGCCGCGAGCGGATGGCCACGCCGCATGAAGCAGGCGTAGTCGACGGTCCACAGCGAGCGCGAGCGGATGGCGGCCGGCTGCTGCGCCTCGTTGACATAGACGCTGAGCACGCAATCAACGCGATTGTCTTCGAGCTGGTCGGCGATCTCCACGACGGTGTTGGGAACGGTGTGGATTCGCGCCTTGGGCGCGACCTTGCCGAAATGGTTCAGCAGGTTCGGCATCACCAGCGAGGCGACGTAATCCGACATCGACAGGCTGAACTCTGTCTGCGCACGGTGCGGGTCGAACACCTGCTCGTCGAGCGCGCCGCGGACGGTTTCGAGCGCTTCGCCGATCGGCTCCCACAGCACCACGGCGCGTTGGGTCGGACGGATGCCGGTGCCGGACCTGACGAACAGGGGATCGCCGAGCGCGTCCCGCAGGCGTGCGAGCGCGTTGCTGACCGCAGGCTGCGTCATCAGAAGCGCGTTGGCGGCGCGCGTGACGCTGCCCTCGGTCATCAGGGCCTCGAAGACTTTCAGCAGGTTGAGGTCGAGCGTTCGGAACGACAGAACATTCACCATAGTGATGTACTAGATCATGATTATAAATTATGACGATAATATCTCCTTGTCTATGGTTCCCCAGGGATGAGCGGAGTGCCGGGCCGCCAGACAGAGGGGGACTTTCATGTCGATGATTTCGGCGCGCATCGAGCGCCTTCCATTCGCGCGCTTCCATCAGCATCTGCTGCTGATGGGCGGGCTCGGCTATACGTTCGACGCGATGGATGCGGCCGTGCTGGCGTTCATCCTGCCGGTGCTGCGCACGACCTGGAATCTGTCGAGCGTTCAGATCGGCGTGCTCGGCAGCAGCACCTATATCGGCTTCCTGTTCGGCGCGCTGCTGGCGGGCACGCTGGGTGACCTGATCGGCCGTCGCGCGGTGATGATGTCGGCGCTGGCGCTCTATTGCGTCGCATCCATCGTCAGCGCGGCGGTGAACGACTGGTCGTTCTTCTTCGCCGCCCGCGTGGTCGCGGGCATGGGCACCGGCGCGGAGAGCGCAATCATTGCGCCCTATCTGGCGGAATTCGTCGCACGGCGTTACCGCGGCAGCTTTACCGGCGCGCTAGCCGGATTCTTCTCCTTCGGTTTCGTCGCGGCGGCCTTGCTCGGCTATTTCATCGTGCCCGCCTATGAGAATGGCTGGCGCATCGTTCTTGTGATCACCGCGGTGCCGGTCGTCATGCTGCTGTGGTGGCGCAGGGCGCTGCCGGAATCGCCGCGCTGGCTGGAAAGCCGGGGCCGGGAGAAGGAAGCCGCAGCCGTGCTGGACAGGATCGAGGCCGGCTTTGCGAGCCAAGGCCATGTCCTGCCGCAACCGGTCGTCGAAGCCGCGGCGCCTGCCGTGACTGGTGGGACGCTGCTTGCCAATTTCGCCGCGCTCCTCGCCGGCCGCCAGGCGCGCATCACCATCATGACCTGGATCATGTGGCTTGCGATCACGTTCAGCTACTATTCCTTCTTCGTCTGGATCCCCGGCCTTCTGGTCCAGAACGGCATGAGCATCACCAAGAGCTTCGCCTATTCGATCGCGATCTATTGCGCGCAGATTCCCGGCTATTTCAGCGCCGCCTGGTTCAACGAGCGCATCGGTCGGCAGGCGACCATCGCATCCTACATGGTGCTCGGCGGCGCCAGCGCGCTTGGACTTGCGTTCGCGCAGAGCGACCAGCACATCATGGTGGCGGGAATTCTACTGTCCTTCTTCATGAACGGCACCTATGCGGGCGTCTATGCCTATACCGCCGAGGTATTTCCGACGGCGGTCAGAACCACCGGCGCCGGGCTCGCTTCCGCGATCGGCCGCATCGGTGCGATCGTCTCGCCGATCCTGGTCGGCTATCTCTATCCCAATTTCGGCTTCGCCGGCGTCTTCGGCCTCACCACAAGCGTGCTGCTGTTAGGCGCGCTCACCGTGGTGCTGATGGGCGTGCCGACACGCGGCCGTTCGCTGGAAGAGATCGCGGCGGGTGAAGTCGCATGAGGGAGACAAAACGCCGGTGCGATCCGCTGCTCTGCGCCGTGGCGGCCGCGCAGGGAAGGGCGGATCAGCCGGATGCCCTGTACTCGGCGCTGGACGACGCCTTGAAATCGGCGATCGGCCACAAGCTGTTCACGATCCTGACTTATGACGACGACACGAGGGAAGCAGCGCGGGTGTATTCCAATCTCCCCGGACCTTACCCGGCGGGCGGACGCAAACGCCTGGCGCCGGGGCCGTGGACCGAGGCTGTGCTCGACCGCGGCGAGGCCTATGTCGGCCGCACCCGGGACGATCTGCGCGAGGTGTTTTCCGATCACGAGCTGATCGCTTCGCTCGGCTGCGAAAGCGTGCTCAACATGCCCGTGCGCTGGCGCGGGCGCACGCTCGGCTCGCTCAATCTGCTCCATGAGGCAGGCTGGTACGGCGAAGACGATATCGCTACGTGTCTTCCATTCGCCCAGCTCGCCTTGCCCGCGTTGCTCGTCCAGTCCTGATCAGACAGGAAGTCGTCATGTCCCGTGTGCTCTTCAAGAACGCCGCTCTGCTCGATCCGCTTCAGCCGGACCTCCTGGAGGATCATCATGTGCTGGTCGAGGACAGTCTGATCAAGGAGGTCTCCGATCGGCCGCTCCAAGTGGAAGCCGACCGCACCGTCGATCTGAAGGGCAAGACGCTAATGCCCGGCCTGATCGACCTGCATGTGCATGCGATCGCCGTCGAGCTCAATCTGGCGCAGCAGGTGCACATGCCGAACGTGCTGGTGACGCTGCGTTCGACACTGCTGCTGCGCGGCATGCTGCGGCGGGGCTTCACCACCGTGCGCGACGCCGGCGGTGCCGGCCATGCGCTGAAGCAGGCGATCGAGACCGGGCTCACCGACGGACCGCGGCTGTTCGTCTCGGGACGTGCGCTCAGCCAGACCGGCGGCCACGGCGACATGCGAGCCCGCTCGGACTACCTCGCCAGCGACGCACCGTGCCCGTGCTGCGTGCGTGTCGGCGCGCTGGCGCGCGTTGCCGACGGTGTCGATGGCGTGCGAAGGGCGGCGCGCGAAGAGCTCCAGATGGGCGCCGACCAGATCAAGATCATGGCCTCCGGCGGCGTCGCCTCACCGACCGACCCGGTCGGCGCCTTCGGCTACTCCGAGGACGAGATCCGCGCCATCGTCGAGGAGGCGCGCGGGCGTCAGACCTATGTGCTCGCCCACGCCTACACTGCTGCCGCGATCGAACGCGCGGTGCGCTGCGGCGTGCGTACCATCGAGCACGGCAATCTGGTCGATGCTCCGACCGCGCAGCTGATGGCCGAGAAGGGCGCCTATGTGGTGCCGACGCTCGTCACCTACGAGGCGCTGGCCAACGAGGGCGCCCAATACGGCCTGCCGCCCGAAAGCGTGGCCAAGATCGCCGATGTCCGCGACGCCGGCCTGCGTTCGCTCACGATCTACCGCGACGCCGGCGTGAAGATGGGGTTCGGCAGCGACCTGCTTGGGCCGTCCCAACGGCTCCAGAGCGACGAATTCCGCATCCGTGCCGAAATTCTCGGGCCGCGCGCCGTCATCGCCAGCGCGACATTGGTCGGCGCCGAGGTGCTCGGCATGGAGGGCAAGCTCGGTCGCATCATGCCCGAAGCCACTGCGGACCTGCTGGTGGTTGATGGCAATCCGCTCCGCGACGTGGCCTGCCTGCTCGGCCAGGGCGAGCACATCCCGATGGTGATGAAGGCAGGCAAGGTCCAGTTCGACCGGCTGGGCGCGTAGCCGGCGTTACCGCCACATTCCGCGCATTCGAGCGCCGATGTCGACCTTCGGGCCTTGCGCGGCGGTGCGCGCTGCGCTTGCCCCGGCCTTCGGCCAGGCAGTGCGCTCGAACAGATAGACCAGCTGCTCCGGGATGAAGCGGGTGCGCGAGGCGTAGACATGGCGGTCGCCCTTGGCGGCCTGGCCGTGAGTGAAGAAGCGCTGCGGCACCACGAGGTGCAGATCGTCCTTGGCGCGCGTCATCGCGACATAAAGCAGGCGGCGTTCCTCCTCGAGTTCGGCGCTGGTGCCGGCGCCGAGATCCGACGGCATGCAGCCGTCGACGACGTTGAGCACGAACACCGATTTCCACTCCTGGCCCTTGGCGGAGTGGATGGTGGAGAGGATCAGATAGTCCTCATCGCGCAAGGGTGGCCCGGATTTGTCGCTGGTCGCATCCGGTGGATCGAGCGTGAGCTCGGTCAGGAATTTCTCGCGCGAGGCATAGCCGCTCGCGATCTGCTCGAGCTGCATCAGATCGGCGCGGCGCGTCTCGGAATCCTCGTGCAGGCGATCGAGATGCGGTTCGTACCAGAGCCGCACGCGTTCGAGGTCAGCCGGCCATTCCGAATAGCGCAAATTTTCGATGGTGCGGACGAAGCCGGTCCAGTCCGCGCCGGTGCGCGGCGGCACCGGGAGCTGGCCGAGCGCGGCGAGCGGATCGGAGCTCTCCGCCATCTGGTCGAGCACACGCTGCGCCGTCGCAGGTCCGATGCCCGGCAACAGATGCAGGATGCGAAAGCCGGCGACGCGGTCGCGCGGATTCTCAGCGAAGCGCAGCAGTGCCAGCACGTCCTTGACATGCGCGGCATCGAGAAACTTGAGCCCTCCGAACTTGACGAAGGGAATGTTGCGGCGGGTGAGCTCGATCTCCAGCGGGCCCGAATGCGAGGACGTTCGGAACAGCACCGCCTGGTGCTTCAACAGCGCGCCTTGCTCGCGAGTGGCCAGCACTTGCTCGACGATGTAGCGGGCCTGGTCGGCCTCGTCGTGCACGGTGACGAGCTGTGGTTTTTGCGTGCCGGCGCGGTCGGTCCAGAGGTTCTTTGTAAAGCGCTCGCGCGCCAGGCCAATGACGCCGTTGGCCGCTGCCAGCACGGGTTGCGTCGAGCGGTAATTGCGGTCGAGCGTGATCATCTCGGCGCGCGGCGAGAAGCTCTGCGGAAAATCCAGGATGTTGCGGACAGTGGCGGCGCGGAACGAATAGATCGACTGCGCGTCGTCGCCGACGACGGTGAGGCCGCGCCCGTCCGGCTTCAGCGCCAGCAGGATCGAGGATTGCAGGCGGTTGGTGTCCTGATATTCGTCGACCAAGACGTGATCGAAGCGGCCGCCGATTTCTTCCGCGATCGTCGCATCGCTCATCATCTGCGACCAGTAGAGCAGGAGGTCGTCGTAATCGAGCACGTGCTGGGCCTGCTTGGCCTCGACATAGGCCGCGAACAGGCCCTTCAGCTCGGCCGCCCAGCCTGCGCACCAGGGATAGTGCGCCCCCAACACCTTCTCGATCTCCATCTCGGCGTTGACGCAGCGCGAGTAGATCGACAGGCAGGTGCCTTTGGCGGGAAAGCGGCTCTCCGTCTTTGACAATCCGCGCCCGTGCCGGACCAGGTTCATCAGGTCGGCGGAATCCTCGCGGTCGTGGATGGTGAAGGCAGGATCGACGCCGATCCGCTCGGCATATTCGCGCAGCAACCGTGCGCCGATGCCGTGGAAGGTGCCGGTCCAGTTGAGCGCGTCACGCATGATCGCGGCATTGTTCTCGCCGAGCACTTTTCGGGCGATGCGCTCGACCCGGCCGGCCATCTCGGCCGCGGCGCGCCGCGAGAACGTCATCAGGAGGATGCGGCGCGGATCGCTGCCCGCGACGATCAGGTGCGCGACGCGATGGGCCAGCGTGTTGGTTTTGCCGGAGCCTGCACCGGCGATGACGAGCAGGGGCGCGCCCACGGTCGCACCATCGGCCACACCATGCTCCACGGCGCGGCGCTGCTCCGCATTGAGCGTGTCCAGATATGTCGCCACGAATCGCCCCGGTGAAACAGCCAGACTCGGCGATCCCGCTGCGAATCGCAATGCGTCTGGACGGGACCGATGTTAAGACCTAGGGACAAGACGGCCCAAGGTTCCATTCCGAAAAGCGCCACCCGGCATGACCGAGCTCAAATCCGACCAGTTCGAGATGCGACGGCTGGAATCGCTCAGCAACACCATTTTTGGCGTTGCCATGACGCTGCTCGCCTACGATCTGCCCAGGGCCGCGGTCTTCACAAGCGCGCCCGACTGGAACGATCTGGCCCGGGTCTATTCCGGCAAGCTCGCGGGTCTTGCGCTCAGCTTCATCATCGCCGGCGTGTTCTGGATCAGCCATCACCGCCGGCTGGCGCGCCAGCCCGTCGGCAGCCGCGGCGCGGTGATCCTCAATCTGTTTTTCCTGCTGTCGATCGTGCTGCTGCCGGTGACCAACGGCCTCTACACCAACTACCCCACGAGCAGTGCGGTCGCCGTGCTCTACGGCCTGCACCTGACCACCATCGCCGGCCTCAATGCCTGGCTGTGGTGGAGGATCCTGGGCGGCTGGCGCCACGAGATCATGGCCTCGCTGTTTCCGCTGCTGGTGTTTATTCCGGGCACGGTCGTTGCGGCGTTCGCGCCGCAGGTCGCGCCGTTCGTGTGGTTCATCGCCTTCGGCGGCCTGCTGATCCAGCGCTTCTATGTCGGGCCGACCGGGACGGACGCGTAGGGCCGCGGCTCAGCCTTGCGTCGTGCCGAACCCGTCGGCCGGCACGTAAAGCTTGACCGGGCGAATTTCGTAGACCGCTGACGGATTGACCTGACGCAGCGTCCGCGCGGCCGCGATCGCCTCCTCGTCCGTGTCGTATTCGACGAGGTGGAAGCCCAGAAGCTGCTCCTTGGTTTCGGCAAATGGGCCGTCCAGCACGACGCCCGCGCCGGGGCCACGCAAGGTGCGGGCCTTTCGGGTCTCATCCAGGCGGGCGGCCGGGCCAAAATGCCCGCTTGCCCGCAGCGGTGCCTGAACCTCGATGACTTTGGCCACGACCGCGGCGTCCTTCTCGGGCGTCCAGGACAAGATCTCGTCTTCCACGTGATAGGCCAGGATGGCGTAAAGCATCGTCACCTCGTTGATTTTCGCTGCGCGCGTCCGAAGGACGTATCACCACCGTCGCAGCCGACAATGGGGGCTGCGGAAAATATTGCGTCGCGGGGTGCGGCGACGAAACCTTCCCGAAACCCGATTGCGGCCGAAAGGTGTGAACGCCGCTCGAAATCGGCGCGACTGATGGCCACTAAGAACACTTCGGAGGCGGCCATGTCGACCATCAAGATCATCTGCAATATCATCTGCGACGCGCGTCGGGCAGGAAAGTCGGACGCTGCGGATCTGCACGACCAGAGCGGCCACCACCGCTATTACGGCAGCTCGGCCGAGAGCGGCGGCGAGCGCATCGTCGAAAGCCGGCGCGGCAAGCGCCCGCGCGCAATGAGCGTTTGCGGCTTCTAAGCCGCCGCGGTAGCGGTGAGGGGGCGGCCTCGCTCGAACTGACCGCGTGTCACATCCCGCTCAGCACCTGCTTGATCAGGGTTTCCCGCAACCGGGCGAGTTCGCCGGTCGCCTCCATCTGCTCGATCATCCTTCCGACCTTCGGCACGAGATCGCGATGCCGTTCATGCAGATGGTGGTAGATGCTGATGCGCTCGAGAGGCGGTGAGAGCGGATGGATCCTGGCCTGGAGATTGAGCTTCCTCACCGCGGCCAACCCGCTGAAGAGGTCGGTGACCATCACGTCGAAGCGGTCGGCATCGAGCATCTTGACCATGTTGTCGAGGCTTGTCGTCGCCGTGACCCGGGTCATGCCGCGCGTACCGGCTTCCGACGAGCCGACGCCGCGTACGATGCCGATGCTGTAGTCCCTGATTGAATTCCAGCCGGCGACGTCGAACTGCAGTTTCGTGGTGAAGACAGCGGGCTCGATGTAATTGATCGCAGGTGTCACCTGGATCAGCGTCGGGTAGTCGCGAGAGAGAGTTCCGATCCGCTGGACCTCGCCGTCGACCTGGCCGGTGCTCGACAGCGCGAGCGCGCGCTTGCCGGGGACATCCTCGAATTCGAGCTTGATGTTCAGCCTGGCATAGACCGCGCGGAGCATCTCGCCGCCGACATATTGATCGGGAATATCGGCGATGCGTGCGAGCCGGATGACTTCTTGCGCCTGCGACGGGCCTGCCGCGAGCAGCAACAGGCAGACCACGACTATCCGCCTCATGACGCATCTCCCTGGCCATGCCTCTTGGGCGTGCCCTGCCACCATCGGATTCCGGTGCCGCGCGATCTACCGGAGATGGCAGCTGCGCCGGTCCGCAACGTTGACAGCACGTTCGCGCTGTGCGGGCGGCTCCGGGCTTTCACCGATGTCATTCTAGCACGCGAGGTGGTACTTTGCCCGGGAATCCTGCTGCTGGGCGCAAGATATGACCCCGTCGAACTCAGGCCGCCCAAGGGCCGACAGGATCAAGGGCCGATAGGATCATCGGCCGACAGGATCGCCACGCGCACCGCGTGCTGAGGCAGGGCCTCAACCGTTCACTTTGCTCGCGGTTGCGGTCGGCAGGCTGAGCAGGTGCCGCCATTTTCGGGGACGTGGTGCATGGGCAACGCAGGTGACGATGATACCAAGCGCCGCCGCGCCATTGCGCCGGTGGCTGCGAAGCAGGATTTGACCGGCATCGGCGCCGCGCTCGCGCCTCCGATGTTCGCGGCGCTCCTGTCGCGGATCTTCAACTGGTCGCGCAGCGGCGTCGGGCCCCGGCTGCTTGCCGCCGTGCTGCTGTTCTCATCGGTCGTGACGCTGACCCTGACTGCGCTCCAGCTCTATCTGGATTACAATCGTGAGGTCGGACTGATCGAGACGCGGCTGGACGAGATCGGCCGCAGCACCACGGGCAGCCTTGGAGAGAGCCTATGGAATCTCGACCAGAACCAGCTCAAGCTCCAGCTCGATGGCATTCTGCGGCTGCCTGACATCCGTGCGGCGGAGGTCCGCGAGATCGTCGATCGGCCCAATCCGATCCGTGTCGAAGTCGGCGAGCGAAACACCCGTTCGATCATGACCCGGGAATTTCCGCTGAGCACCATGGTGCAGGGGACCTCGCGCGCCATCGGCACGCTGCGGGTCGAGGCGACGCTGACCGACGTCTATCAGCAATTGCTGAACAGGGCCCTCGTCATTCTGGCAAGCCAGGCGGCAAAGACGTTCCTCGTCTCGTTGTTCATCATCTACATGTTTCATCTGCTGGTGACCCGGCATCTCGTCGCCATCGCCGAGTACGTCGGCAAGTACAGCCTCGGACGGCCGCCGCCGGCTCTGCGCCTGGAGCGCCGGCCGCCTTACGAGGCCGACGAGCTGGACAAGGTGGTCGTTGCTTTCAACGCCATGTGCGCCAACCTCGAACATGCCTATGGCGAGCTGCGCGAGGTCAATGGGAATCTCGAGCGTGACCTGAAGATCCGGCAGCACGCCGAGGAGAACGCCCGCGCGAGCGAGCAGCGCTTCCGTGACTATGCCGAGACCGCATCCGACTGGTTCTGGGAGACCGGGCCGGATCACGTGTTCACCTACATTTCAGATCGGGCCGATGCTTTCGGCATGGACCACAAGGCGCTGATCGGGAGGCGCCGTTCAGACGCCGCCTTCGACCGCGATGCCGAGCCCCAGAAATGGCGCGGTCACCTGGCGACGCTGGATCGCCACGAGCCGTTCCGGAAGTTCGAATATCGCGGCCGCGATGCGGCTGGCCGCGCGCGCCATTTCAGCGTCAACGGCCGGCCGGTGTTCAGCGCCGATGGACGCTTCATGGGGTATCGTGGTTCGGCCACCGATCTGACCGAGCAGCACGAGACCGAGGAGCGGCTTCGCCAGTCGCAGAAGATGGATGCGATCGGCCAGCTCACCGGCGGCGTCGCGCATGACTTCAACAACGTGCTCACTGTCATCACCGGCACCATCGAGATCATCCGTGAGGGGCTGGCGGACAAGCCCGACCTCGCCGCGATCGCCCAGCTCATCGACGATGCGGCGGCGCGAGGCGCGGAGATCACCTCGCAGCTCCTGACCTTTGCGCGTCGCCAGCCGCTGGAGCCGCGCGAGATTGACGTCAACGGCCTCGTGCTCGAGACGGCGAAGCTGTTGAAGCCGATCCTGGGCGGAAACGTCGAAATCGTCACCCGCCTCGCGGACGACGCCTGGGCGGCGATGGCCGATCCGTCGCAGCTGTCGTCGGCGATCATCAATCTCGCCGTCAATGCGCGCGATGCGATGGCTGGCGGCGGCACGCTGACGCTCGAGACGGCAAACCGCGAATTGGATGGTGCTGGTGACGGCGACGCTACGTGCGGCGCCTTCATCATGGTCGCGGTGGCCGACACCGGCCACGGCATCCCCGCCGACCTCCGCGACCGCGTGTTCGAGCCGTTCTTTACCACCAAAGGGGTCGGTCGCGGCACCGGGCTCGGCCTCAGCATGGTCTACGGCTTCGCCAAGCAGAGCGGCGGCAGCGTTGCGATCGAGAGTGAGGAAGGCCGCGGCACCGTGATTCGGCTGTTTCTGCCGCGATCTGCGGGCGGAGCGCAGACGAGGACCGGGCCACTGCAGGCGCCCGCGGCGGCACGCGGGCACGAGACGATTCTCGTCGTCGAGGACGATCCGCTGGTGCAGGGCTATGTCATCGCCCAGCTCGGCAGCCTCGGCTATCGCACCCTCGCAGCCGGCGACGGCGCAACCGCGCTTGCGCTGGTGCAGCAGGGCGCCCAATTCGATCTGCTGTTCACCGACATCATCATGCCCGGCGGCATGAACGGGCAGGAATTGGCCGAGGCCGTGCGGCGCCTCCGCCCGGGGATGAGGGTGCTCTATACGTCCGGCTATACCGACAACGCCCTCGACCACGAGGGTCATCTCGGTTCCGGCGTTGCGTTGCTGAGGAAGCCGTACCGGAAGGCGGACCTGTCACTGAGGATCCGCGAGGTGCTCGCCGGCGAGGCGCTCCCCTGAACAGCAGGCGCGATGCCAACGAAAAAGGCGCGGCGGAGAGGCCCCCGTCGCGCCCGATTTGTTGCTCGCTGGTCCAGGGCTGAGAGCGCCCCGATGCCAAGCCTTTATTCAAAGCTTAGCGGGCGATCCCAGCGAGGTGACAGCGCTTGGTAAAAGACACTGGATCACCTCCTTTCGTTGGTTGCGGAAGATTTCAATATAGGCAGCAATTCCGGTGTTGTTAAGGGGAGGCGGGTCGGGAGGAACCAGCGGCTGTTCGCAGGGCCGGGAAGGCGCTGGAAAGCCGACTCTTGGGCAGTTGATCTTGTGTTGGGCCGTTGATCTTGGGCAGTTGAGACCGCCGCCCGGCCGTGTTAGGGAGCCCCTGTCGCGGGTGTAGCTCAATGGTAGAGCAGCAGCCTTCCAAGCTGAATACGAGGGTTCGATTCCCTTCACCCGCTCCATCCCAACAATTGTTGCATCTCGATGGACCGACCCTCTCCGGGGGCAGGTCAGTCCCAATGTCGGCTGGAGCTTGGCATTTCGACAGGACGGCCGGTGACGGTGTGGGCGGCATTGCGATAACCGGTATCGGCGTTGCGGGGATCGGGGATCACTGAGTTCAAATTGCGTTGCGTTTTTCGAGGGCACGAGCTCGCGACGACATGGCGGATGCCGGCGTGCATCTGATGCAAATCGTCGGTTAGCCCGGGGAAGCGGGCGTCCGCGGCGTATCAGGCGGCACGCCGGTGACTGCGCAAGCGTAGGAACCTTCACCGCCAGCATGAGTTGGCCGTCGGGCGGGGCGAAAGTCACACGAGGTCAATCGTGCAAGACAATTTGCGTGTGCGCTCGACCGCGCAAATCGCAGGCCATCCGATTCATCCGATGCTGGTGCCGATCCCAATCGCGTGCTTCATCGGGGCGCCGCTGACCGACATCGCCTATGTCGTCAGTGCCGAGATCATGTGGGCGGATTTTTCGGCCTGGCTTCTGGTCGTCGGCGTCATCTTCGGCGTGCTGGCCGCCATCGCCGGCCTGACCGATTTCCTCGGCAACCGCCTGGTGCGGGCACAGGCGCCAGCCTGGCCGCATCTGATCGGCAACGCGCTGGCGCTGATCCTGGCAACCATCAATGCGTTGATCCACACGCGCGATGCCTGGACCTCGGTGTGGCCGACCGGGCTCATTCTTTCAGCCATCACCGTATTGATCCTGCCGGTCACCGGCTGGCTCGGCTGGGCCATGGTGTATCGCCACGGTGTAGGAGTTGCGCGATGAACTCCGCAATCGCTAGGGCGCTGTTGTGCGCCTCGCTGCTGTGTCTCGCCGGCTGCAATGACGGCAGTGGCGATCCCAAGGCGCAAACCGGCGCCAACCCGACGCTGCCCGACATCCAGCAATATTGGCTGCCCCCGATGCACATCGCCCGCATCGTCGGCTGGAAAAAGGACGAGACCCCGGCCGTTGCGCAGGGCTTGCAGGCCAAGGCCTTCGCGACCGGCTTGCAGCACCCCCGATTTCTCTACGTGCTTCCCAACGGCGACGTGCTGGTGGTGGAATCCAAGGCGCCGAAGGGTGCTCCGATCAAGCGGCCCAAGGAAATCGTGATGGGATATGTCGAGTCCTGGGCGACATCCGGCGGCGACACCGGCGAGAGCAACCGCATCACGCTGCTGCGCGACAGCAACGGCGACGGCGTCCCGGATACGCAAAGCGTCTTCCTCGACCATCTCAACTCGCCGTTCGGCGTCGCGCTGGTCGGCAACGATCTCTATGTCGCCAACACCGATGCGATCGTCAGATATCCCTACACCGAAGGCGATACCAAGATCACCGCGCCGGGCACGGTACTGACGCCGCTGCCGGGCGGACCGATCGACCATCACTGGACCAAGAGCCTGGTCGCGAGCCCCGACGGTTCAAAGTTGTATGCCGGCGTCGGCTCCAACAGCAACATCACCGAGAACGGCATGGAGGCCGAGCACAATCGCGCCGCGATCCTCGAGGTCGACCGTGCCAGCGGCCGCTGGCGCATCTTCGCGAGCGGCTTGCGCAATCCCAACGGTCTCAGCTTCGAGCCGCAGACCGGGGCGCTATGGACGGTGGTGAACGAGCGCGACGAGCTCGGTCCCGATCTCGTGCCGGACTACATGACATCGGTGAAGGACGGCGGCTTCTATGGCTGGCCCTACAGCTATTACGGCCAGCACGTCGATCCTCGCGTCAAGCCGGAGCGACCCGACCTCGTTGCCAAAGCGATCGTGCCTGACTACGCGCTGAGCTCGCATGTCGCGCCGCTTGGAATGGCTTTCAACACGAGCGCGAGTTTGCCGCCCGCCTATCGCGGCGGCGCCTTCGTCGGCGAGCACGGCAGTTGGAACAGGCAGGTCTTGAACGGCTACAAGGTCGTGTTCGTGCCGTTCACGGACGGCAAGCCGAGCGGCCCGCCGCAGGATGTCGTCACCGGCTTCCTCAACAGCGACAACCACGCGCGCGGGCGGCCCGTCGGTGTCGCCATCGACAAGACCGGCGCGCTGCTGGTCGCCGACGACAGCGGCAACACGGTTTGGCGCGTGACCGCCGCGCACCCGCAGCTCACGCAGCGATAGATCTCGAGGAGTTACACCATGGGCCTCGCGCAATACACGATCGTGCCGGTGCAGGACGAATGGGGCGTGCTGCACGACGGCGACGTCAAGAACAGATACAGCACCAAGGAGGCGGCTTTCGAGTCGGCGGTTGCCGCAGCATCGCTGGCGCTTCGCGAGGGACACGAAGTCCATGTCAGCGTGCCCGGCCGCGAAGCCGGCGAGAACGCGCTGGGAATTTGACCGGACACTCCGAGCAGAACACTTCAGGAGGCTGCGATGACCAAGCCCCGTGAGCCGAACGGCATTGAACCCTCCCGCTCCGAAGACGACATTCAGCGCGACCAGCTCGGGCCGCGTGGCGTGCCGGATGCGCCGGATCCGGCCAAGATGACGCCCCAACGCGACAAGAAAACGCCGAAGCACGTCGATCCCGGCCATACAGCCTGACGGGTGCCCCGCGGCTTTTCTGTTCGGCCGGTAAGTCGCCGCCCCGGCAGTCGTCGACTTACGCCGCCGCAACGATATCCGTCTTGGCAAAGTCGTCGCCGACGTAAAGAAGTGCGCAGCCATGCTCCTTGGCGACATCGTAGGCGAAGCAGTCACCAAAGTTGAGACCGGCAGGACGAATGCCTTTGCCCCAACGCGAGTAGATCTGCGCCACGCGTTCGGCCGATGCTTGGGTCACCGAGATCACGTTCAAACCGAGATCGTTGATCAGCTTGTTCATTTCTTCGTCGACGCCCCGCCGTGCCGCGACGATCAGGCTTTCTGCAATGGAGGCCGCCGAGATCAGGATTTCGTCGGCGGTTTCCAGCGCGGTGATGCAAGCATCGGCCTGCGGTTCGTCGAGCACGATCGCCATCAGCGCGGAGGTATCGAGCGCGATCATTCCGGCAGTCCGTCATCGCCGAAAAGAAAGTCCTGACTGCGCGCGGCGCTCGGTCCGGGGATAGCTTTGGCCCCGCCGGTCCTTCGCGCCGCCTCGAGCACGGTCCGGCGGGCGGCGCGGTCCGGCGGAAGCCTGACCGGGACGAGCCGCACCGCGGGATGTCCATGCCGCGTCAGGATCACCTCGTCGCCGGCCTCTGCGCGGCGGACAAGATCGGTCAATTGTCCTTTTGCGTCGGTGACGGAGACCCGCATCTCATTGTCCTTCCTCACGTTTCATAAAATGGACCATGCAATGGTCCAATGTCAACCGCCTCCCACCCCGCTGTTCTGCGAAGGGCGCTCCACACCATTCGGAACCGACATTCCTCTATTCTGCGATTTGCAGCTAAGAGGACCCTAGAGGCGTGATCTGCGCCTGGCGCGCAAATAACATCATGTTAGGTTTGTCGCATAACTGGGTAATTGTGTTAGCCCGGCGAAAGCCTATCGTCGCCACCAAGCAGACACCCATCGGCAATGACAAGCGCTCGCGAAACTCCGCAGAGCGGCCGGAGAGTGCTGCCCAATTTTGAGCGAAGCCCGTCAACGGGACGTCAGCAAAACCCAAGGGAGGAATCTTGAGATGACCGCGATCCATCAGATGAGTCAGTCCAGGAAAGCCGCTGCCAGCGGCTGGATCGGGTCGGCTCTCGAATATTATGACTTCTTCATCTACGCGACCGCCGCGTCGCTGATCTTCCCGCAAATCTTCTTCCCGTCGGAGAATCCCACCGTCGCGATCGTTGCGTCGCTGGCGACCTATGGCGTCGGCTATGTGGCTCGTCCCATCGGTGCCTTCGTGCTCGGACAGTGGGGCGACACCCATGGCCGCAAGACGGTTCTCATCATCTGCATGTTCCTGATGGGCATCTCGACGATGGCCGTGGGTATCCTGCCGACCTACCAGCAGGTTGGCATCCTGGCGCCAATTCTGCTCGTCATTCTGCGCCTCGTGCAGGGATTTGCCGTGGCCGGCGAAATCTCAGGCGCAAGCTCGATGATCTTGGAGCACGCGCCGTTCGGTCGGCGGGGCTTCTATGCCAGCTTCGCCCTTCAGGGGGTGCAGGCCGGACAGATCCTCGCCGCAGCAATCTTCCTGCCGTTGGCGGCCTATATGCCGACCGAGGCCTTCAACAGCTGGGGCTGGCGGATTCCCTTTCTGCTCAGCTTCTTCGTCATCGTCGCGGGCTACATCATTCGTCGTGAAGTCGACGAGACCCCTGCTTTTGCCCGCGAGGGCGAGCGGGGAGAAGCTCCGCGCGCGCCCATCGTCCAGGCCATCAAGCTGAGCTGGCGCGACATGCTCAGGGTCATCTGCATGGCGCTGATGAATGTCATTCCTGTCGTTGCGACCATCTTCGGCGCGGCCTATGCGGTGCAGCCGGCCTACGGGATCGGTTTTGCCAAGGACGTCTATCTTTGGATCCCGGTCCTCGGAAACATGCTGGCCGTGTTCGTCATTCCCTTCGTCGGCAATCTCTCCGACAAGGTCGGCCGCAAGCCTCCGATCATCGTAGGCGCGCTTCTCTCCGGTTTGCTCGCCTTTTGTTATCTCTATGCCATCAGCATCAGGAATGTGCCGCTCGCGATATTGGTGTCGCTGCTGATGTGGGGCGTCGTCTATCAGGGCTACAACGCGATTTTCCCGAGCTTCTACCCCGAACTGTTTCCGACCCGCACCCGCGTGTCGGCCATGGCGATCTCGCAGAACATCGGCACGACAATCACTGCATTGCTTCCCGCCCTGTTTGCGACCGTCGCGCCTCCCGGCTCGACCAACATTCCGTTGACGGTGGGGGCGATTGCCTTCGCTATCACGATCATCGCCGCGCTGGCGGCCCTGACCGCGCGGGAAACCTATCGGATCAGGATCGACGATCTCGGCAATCCCAATGCGGTTCCGATGCCGCGGGCAGATTATGACCGTCAGCGCGCCGGCGATGCGGTGAGCGGGGCTGCCACGGTTCGGACCTGACGCGTATGATAGAGGCAACTGCCGCCGCGATCGATGATGTTCGCGGCGGCAGGGCCTCACTGCATAGTCAGGCTGCCGATCCGAATTTGTGCGCGTGAGCGCAATCAATATGAGGTTGCAAGATGAACCCTGCTGTCATTGCCGTCGCAATCACCGGCTCCGTTCCGCGCAAGAAGGACAATCCCGCCGTCCCGATCCTGCCGTCCGAGCAGATCGAGTCGACGCACCAGGCGTTCGAAGCCGGTGCCACGCTCGCCCATATCCATGTGCGCAACGATGACGAGACGCCGTCCTCCGATCCCGAGCGTTTCGCCCTGGTGCAGGCGGGGATCAAAAAGCACTGTCCTGGGATGATCGTTCAGTTCTCGACCGGCGGGCGGGGCCGCGATCCCTCGGCGCGCGGATCGTCGCTCTACCTGAAGCCGGACATGGCCTCGCTGTCCACGGGATCGGTGAAC
Organism: Bradyrhizobium sp. JR4.3; assembly: GCF_040547695.1. Lineage (NCBI taxonomy): Bacteria > Pseudomonadati > Pseudomonadota > Alphaproteobacteria > Hyphomicrobiales > Nitrobacteraceae > Bradyrhizobium > Bradyrhizobium sp. JR4.3. The sequence continues at coordinate 336,560 of NZ_JBEPQF010000001.1, forward strand.
TTTCCGACCATCGTCTACGAGAACAGTGCCGCGCTGGTCGAGACGCTCGCCACCGGGATGAAGGCGAATGGCATCCGGCCGGAAATCGAGATCTTCGATTTGTCGCATCTGCATGGTGCCCGCCGTCTGATCGAGGCGGGGCTGATCGACCAGCATCCGCACGTGCAGTTCGTCATGGGCGTCAAGAACGCCATGCCTGCGGACGAGCATGTCCTCGACATCCTGCTGGGAGAGCTCAGGCGCCTGATCCCGAAGGCGACGTGGACGGCAGCTGGGATCGGACGCCACCAGGCCGAGGTCATGGGCTGGGCGCTGGCGCGGGGCGCCGATGCGGTCCGCACCGGACTCGAGGACAATATCAGGATCGACAAGGCGCGCCTCGCGGCCAGCAACGCGGAGCTCGTGGCCATCGCCGGTGAGGCTGTCGCGCGCCACGGCCGGCGCGTGGCGACTGCGGCCGAGGCGCGATCCCTGCTCGGGCTCGCGGGGCAGGGAGCTCCTGCCGCCTCCTGACATGCTCCCGGCCGCCTGCTGCCATTCGTCGGCCGGCGTTTCCGTGCGCTGAGTCTCCGGGTAAGACTGCCGTCACAGGCGTGATCTGCGCCTGCCGGGCAGGCGACAGTTGGAATGCGGTTTCTGAAATCTGACAGCAGGCTCATCGGGGTCCTGCTGGTGCTCGCGGTCTCCCAGCTTGTCGGGTGGGGGACGATCGGCCTTCCCGCCATTGTCGGACGCGATCTCGCGGCCGATCTCGGCATGAGCCTGCCGGCGGTGTTCGCCGGGACGTCCGTTCTCTATGTGTCGATGGGGCTGTGCGCGCCCTGGCTCGCCAAGTCGTTTGCGCGGCACGGCGCACGAAAGGTGATGATCTCAGGCACGGTCCTCACCGTGCCGGGCTTCATACTGCTGTCCCTCGCGCGCGAGCCGTTGCTGTATTTCGCGGCCTGGATCGTCCTTGGCATCGCCGGCAGCGCCACGCTTTCGACCGGTGCCTATATCATGCTGAACGAGGTCGCCGGGCGGCAGGCCAAGAACGCGATCGGCGCGCTCATGCTGGTGACGGGCCTGTCGAGCAGCATCTTCTGGCCGACGACGTCGTTCCTCAGCGGTCTGCTCGGCTGGCGCGGCACGTGCCTCGTCTACGCGGCGATGATGATCGTCATCAACCTTCCGCTCTATGCATTCTTTGCACCGCGCCGGAAAATCGCCGGTGATCATGGCGGTGAGCCGGTGAAATCCTCGCCGCCGCCTGCGATTCCCAGGAGCACCTTCAGCCTCGTCGCCGCCGCGATCACACTGAACGCCTTCGTCAATTTCGGCATCGGCGCCATCATGATCGAGTTGCTCCGGGCGGAGGGGCTTCCCCCGGCGCAGGCGCTTGCGTTCGGCTCGATGCTGGGCGTGATCCAGGTCAGCGCCCGCGGGCTCGATTTTCTCGGCGGAGGGCGATGGGATGGAATCACGACCGGGCTCGTTGCCGGTACGGCGCTCCCGGTCGCCATGCTGCTGCTGATGACGAGCGAGGGCGCGACCTGGGCGGTTGCGGCCTTCATCCTGCTCTATGGCGCCGGCAGCGGTGCAATGGCGGTGGCGCGGGCGACGATCCCGCTCGTGTTCTACGATCAGACCGAATTCGCCAAGGCGATGTCGATGATCGCGCTGCCGCTCAATCTCGCCTCCGCGGTCTCGCCGCCGCTCCTTGTCGGCCTGCTCACCCAGTTCGGCAGCCGCGGCGCGCTCGGTCTCACCTTGGTCTGCTCCTGCGCCACGGTGCTGATCCTGGTCCTGCTCGGCCGCCGACGGCCGCAGGTGGCCGCAGCGGCCGTGACCTGAGAATATTCGCGCGGCGGAAATTCACCGCACTGTGACCTGCGCCGGGCGGGCGCGCGGATGGCCGTATGCCCACAGTGCAGTGCTCGGGCCGCCAAAATGGTGTATCCGCAGGGAGCGCGGCCCGCGATCTCGCGGCCGCGCCAAGATCCAGTTCCCGGAGGAATTCGACATGTCGGCCCTGCCGCTCTCAGGCATCAAGATCCTTGACCTCACCCGCGTGCTTGCCGGGCCTTTGTCGGCCCAGATGCTGGGCGATTTGGGCGCGGAGGTGATCAAGATCGAGCGGCCGGGCACCGGCGACGACGCGCGCGCCTTCGGCCCGCCCTATCTGACCGACCCTGATGGCGGAGCCAACAACAACAACTCGTTTTACCTCTGCGCCAACCGCAACAAGAAGTCGGTCACGGTCAACATCGCCAAGCCCGAGGGGCAGGCGATCATCCGTGAGCTCGCCAAGGACGTCGACGTCTTCATGGAGAACTACAAGGTCGGCGATCTCAAGCGCTACGGCCTCGACTACGAGACCATCAAGGCGATCAATCCCGGCATTATCTATTGCTCGGTGACCGGCTTCGGCCAGACCGGCCCCTATGCGCCGCGCGCCGGCTACGACGCCATCCTGCAGGCGATGGGCGGCCTGATGAGCGTCACCGGCCATATCGACGGCGAGCCCGGCGAGGGCCCGATGAAGGTCGGCCCATCGATCGTCGACTACATGACCGGCATGAACACCTCGATCGGGATTCTCTCGGCGCTCTATCATCGCGACGCCAATGACGGCGTGGGACAGCATATCGACGTCTGCCTGTTCGACACCGTCATCGCATCGTTGTCGCACTGGCTGCAGATCTACCTCGTCAACGGCAAGACGCCGCCGCGCCGCGGTACCTGGGGCAATGGCGGCATGCCGGCCGGCGTGTTCCGCTGCACCGACGGCGAATTGATGCTGGTGGTCGGCAATGACGGCCAGTTCCAGCGCACCTGCGCCGTGCTCGGCGAGCCCGAGCTCGCCAACGACAAGCGCTTCCTCAAGAACAACGACCGTGTCGTTCACGGCAAGGAGATCATGGCGATCTTCGCCGGCCTGTTCCTGAAGCAGCCGGTCGCCTACTGGCTGGACAGGCTGGAGGAGGCCGGCGTGCCCTCGGGCCCGATCAACAATTTCGAGCAGGTGTTTTCGGATCCGCACGTCCAGTCGCGCGGCATGCGGGTGAAGGTCGACCATCCCTTCCAGCCCGATCTCTCGCTGATCCGCAACGCGCTGACGCTCTCGGAAACCCCGATCAAGGATTACCGCGCCCCGCCGCTGCTCGGTGAGCACACCCAGGAGGTGCTCGCCGGCAAGCTCGGCTACGATGCCGGCAAGATCGAGGCACTGAAGCAGCAGGGCATTATCTAGCTTCGGCGAAGCGGCCCTCGCAGTTTGGCCTGATCGCCATTGGATAAAAAAGTGACGTCAGCATGACGCGCCTGCGGCCTTGTGCGAGCCTTGCGCGCAATCCCCAGATAATCCCGGTCCGTACTCACACAGGCTTCCGCTTGGCGCGCGACTCAGATTCGATCGGTCCACTCAGTCCGGGAGGGAACGCATGTCCTACACGATCGGGTTTCAGGCCAAGAACCAGAAGGCAATTCTGGCGACCGAGGCGGCAACGGCCAACCAAGCCGTCGCGATCGTTGCCGCATTGCGGCAAAGCGCCGACGAAATAAAGTTCATCCGCTCGCCGCAGGAAGGCGACATGGGCATCGAGATGCTGCTGCTGCTCGCCAAGGAAGAGGCCGAGGAGATGCCGCAGCACGCCTAGGCGGCTTGGCGGGCAAACTTCGATCAGAAGCGAAGCATGACGGCTGCATGATGATGTAGCAAGCCGTCATCTCGCTTGCACCGAAGGTGACCGCCCATGAATCTCGAAATTAAACGCGAAGCGCTCCGCGTCGACCCGATCTCGACGTTCCTTGACCGCTGGAAAGCCCCGGTCTCGGCGGTCACGCGCGCCGGCAACATGATCTTCGTCGCCGGCCTGCCGCCATTCGACCCCGAGACGGGCGAGATCGCGGACGTGCCGATCGAGCGGCAGAGCGAGCTGATCATGGAGCAGATGAAGCTGTGCCTTCAGACGGCGGGCGCGAGCCTCGACAATGTCATGAAGTGCAACGTCTACTGCACCTCGACCAAACACTTCGCCGCGTTCAACGCCGTCTATGCGCGCTATTTCCCGCGCGATCCGCCGGCGCGGATCTTCGTCTGCACGCCGGAATGGTTCGGCCCCTTCGACGTCGAGATCGACTGCATCGCGATGATGTGACCGCGCTTACTTACCTCGCCCCGCTCGCGGGGAGAGGTCGGATCGCGTCAGCGATCCGGGTGAGGGGGTGCAGGTCCCTCGACGATCTCATGCGCGGAGAGAGGCCCCTCACCCCAACCCTCTCCCCGTAAGAACGGGGCGAGGGAGCGCACCGTTAGTGCGGCAACGAGTTGCGCTAACGCGCAGCCAGCCGTGACGGTGCCTTCGCCTCCGTCCGTCCCGCCGTCAGCGCCATCGTCGCCACGCTGACGACGCGCGCGACCACGTCCTCGACATCGTCGAGATCGCATTTGCCTTCCGACAGTTTCGTCAGCCGCTCGCTCTCGCGTATAGTGTGGTGCGCCATGGCGAGCGCGAAGTTCAGACCCCAGTAGATATCGATGTCGCTGCGGTCGGGCAGGGACCTTCGCATCGCGCCGGCGAACTTGCGCAAATGGTCGATCTCGCGATTCTTGATGCGGCGGATCGGCGGCACGGATTCGATCGAGGCGCGGATCATGAAGCGCGCCGCGGTCGAGCGCTGGTTCTCGGGGCCAAGGCAGCCGCGCAGCGTCGGGCCGACCAGGGCATGCAGGATCACCTCGATCGGCGCGCGGCCGCCGCCTTGTTCTTCCGCCGCCTTCAATTCGCGCAGGCGCTCGCGGTTGGTGGCGATCGAGCGTGTCACGAACAGCTCCGCGATCAACTCGTCCTTCGAGCCGAAATGATAATTCACCGCCGCGAGGTTGACGTTGGCCTCCGCGACGATGTCGCGCAGCGTCACGTCGCCGAACCCGCGGTCGGCATAGAGCCGTTCGGCGGCGGCGAGGATGGCAGTCCGGGTATGATCGCTGGCCATGGGAGCCCCTCGGGGAGGGAGTTGCAATTCAAACAGTTGTATGAAACTATCGTTTGAAGGCCGGCAAAGTCAATCCGCAATCGGGACTCGTTCGCAAATGCGCGAGTGGGTTCCGGAGCATCCGCAAACCGCGCATTCGCACTTGCGGGTCGCACAATGCGGGTGGACAGTCCGGCGCAAAACAAGTTCGCCAAAACAAGTTGGCAAAGACGAGGAGCGTCCCATGGATTTCGATCTGTCGCCGAAGCAGAAGGAATGGCTCGACCGCGTGCGGTCTTTCATGACCAAGCACGTGCGCCCGGCGGTGCCGGTCTATGATGAGCAGGATCGCACGGGCGAACGCTGGAAGGTGATCCCGGTTCTCGAGGATCTCAAGAAGAAGGCGAAGGCCGAAGGCCTCTGGAACATGTTCATGCCGCCGAACGAGCATGAGGACGACGAATTCCGCGGCGCGGGACTGACCAATCTTGAATACGCGCTGCTTTCCGAGCAGATGGGCCACATCTCCTGGGCTTCGGAAGTCTTCAATTGTTCCGCGCCCGACACCGGCAACATGGAAGTGTTCATGCGCTACGGCTCCAAGGAGCAGAAGCGCAAATGGCTGCGTCCGCTGATGGACGGCGAAATCCGCTCCGCCTTTCTGATGACGGAGCCGGCGGTGGCCTCGTCTGACGCCACCAACATCGAGACCAGCATCGTAAAGGACGGCGACCATTACGTCATCAACGGCCGCAAATGGTGGTCGTCCGGCGTCGGCGATCCCCGCTGCAAGATTGCGATCCTGATGGGCAAGACCGATTTCAAGGCGGCCAAGCACCAGCAGCAGTCGCAGATCCTGGTTCCGCTCGACACTCCCGGCATCAAGGTCGAGAAGATGCTGCCCGTGTTCGGCTTCGACGACGCGCCGCATGGCCACGCCCAGGTGCTGCTTGAGAACGTGCGGGTGCCGAAGGAGAACATCCTGCTCGGTGAAGGCCGCGGCTTCGAGATCGCGCAGGGCCGGCTCGGTCCCGGCCGCATCCATCACTGCATGCGCACCATCGGCAAGGCCGAGGAGGCGCTGGAGAAGATGGTGAAGCGGCTCACCTCGCGCACCGCTTTCGGCAAGCGGATCGTCGAGCATTCGGTGTGGGAGCAGCGCATCGGCGAGGCCCGCACCAATATCGAGATGACGCGGCTGTTGTGCCTCAAGGCCGCCGACATGATGGACAAGGTCGGCAACAAGACCGCGCAGGCCGAGATCGCCATGATCAAGGTCGCAGCCCCCAACATGGCGCTGAAGATCATCGACGAGGCGATCCAGGCCTTTGGCGGTGCAGGCGTCTCGGACGAAGCCGGCCTTGCCAAGGACTACGCCCACATCCGCACGCTCCGTCTCGCCGACGGCCCGGACGAGGTGCACAATCGCGCCATTGCCAGGCTCGAGGTTCGGAAGTATGCAAACTCTTCCAGTCATTAAGCGGGAGAGCATGCTGGCGCTCCCGATTTGAAGAAACGACAGGGCATGATCCGTGATCGGATGACCGCTTGACGCAAGTGCGCTGGGGGTTACCGATTAGGATCATGTCCGGACTGAAGAGGGAGCGTCATCGTGGCTGACGGCGTCAGGAAAGACGAAGAATTCTCGGGTACCAAGCCCGTCGAGGAGCGTCATCGTATCGACGAGATGCGGCTCGAAGCCTGGATGCGCGACAACGTCGAAGGCTATGAGGGACCGCTGGTCGTCCTCCAGTTTAGGGGTGGCCAGTCCAACCCGACCTACCGGCTCGACACGCCGAACCGCTCCTATGTGATGCGCAGAAAACCGTTCGGCAAATTGTTGCCGTCGGCGCATGCGGTCGATCGCGAATATCGGGTGATCGCGGCGCTGGGAAAGCAGGGCTTTCCGGTCGCGAAGGCCTATGCGCTGTGCCAGGACGACAGCATCATCGGCTCGGCCTTCTACATCATGTCGATGGAAGACGGCCGGGTGTTCTGGGATCCGACACTGCCGAGCCAGACGCCGGAAGACCGCCGCAAGATATTCACAAGCAAGATCGAGACGCTGGCCAAGCTCCACATGTTCGATCCCGTCGCAATCGGTCTTGGCGACTTCGGCAAGCCCGGCAATTATTTCGCGCGCCAGATCGATCGCTGGACCAAGCAGTATCGCGCGTCCGAGACCCAGACCATCCCGGAGTTCGAGAAGGTCGCCGAATGGTTGCCGAAGACCGTGCCGGAGCAGGCCCGTGTCTCCATCGTCCACGGTGACTATCGCCTCGACAACATGATTTTCCATGCGACGGAACCGCGCGTGCAGGCCGTGCTCGATTGGGAATTGTCGACGCTCGGCGATCCCATGGCCGACTTCACCTATCTGCTGATGCAGTGGGTCATGCCCGGCCTGGACGGCGCCGACCTCAAGGCGCTCAACATCCCGAGCGTGGAGGAAGCCGCGCAGATCTATTGCAACGTCACCAAGATGACGGTGCCTGATCTCAATTGGTACTTTGCTTACAACCTGTTCCGCCTCGCCGGCATCACGCAAGGCATCGCCGGCCGCGTCCGCGACGGCACCGCAGCGAATGCCAAGGCGCTCGAATCTGCCAAGCGCACCGTGCCGCTGTCGAAGGCATCGTGGGAATACGCGCAGAAGGCGGGCGCGGTTTAAGGAATCCGAAGGCGCGGCTGACGGCCGCGCCATTGCTTGCGTTCCTCTCGTGTCTGGACACGAGATAGAATGACGAGAGAGCTGCCCGCATGATCGACCACACCACGCTCATCACCTACATCCTCATCGTCCTCGGCTTCGTCTTCATTCCCGGACCGGCGACACTCCTCACCATGGCGCGCGCCGCGAGCTCGGGAACCAGGGTCGGCATCGCGACGGGCGCGGGAATTGCGGCTGGTGACGTGGTCCACACCACCATGGCAATCGTCGGCCTCTCTGCGATCATCGCAACCTCGGCGCTGCTGTTCAGCCTCGTCAAATACGCGGGCGCAGGCTTTCTGATCTACCTCGGCATTCGCGCCATGCTCGACAAGACGCCGCTCGAGGTGAATGGCGGCGCGCCCGCGATCAGCGCAGTGCGGGCATTCCGGCAGGCCGTACTGACCGAGCTGCTCAATCCGAAGACCGCGTTGTTCTTCCTTGCGTTCCTGCCACAGTTCGTCCGCCCCGAGCATGGCTCGACGACGCTGCAGCTCGCGCTGCTCGGCGCTGTGTTCGTGTTGCTCGGCCTCGTCAGCACGGTGGTGTTCGCCGTCGGCGCCGGCCGTCTCGGCAATTCGCTACGCCGCCATCCAGCCATCGTGAAATGGCAGGGCAAGGTGGTCGGGACCATCTACTGCGCGATCGGCGTGCGGCTGGCGTTGCAGGAGCGCTGAGACGTAAGGCGGAGATCAATCCGCCGCGCTCGTGTCCCGGACGCTGGCGGAGCGCGCAGCGCTGCTCCGCAGAGCCGGGACCCAGTCACGTCGCCAAGGTGTTCAGCTCAGGGGAATGTAGTCTTCAAATTCCCACTTCCCGAGGCGGGCCACTTTTTCTGCCGCTTCCTTCCAGGACTTTCCCGAGCATTCAGCGCAATAAGCTTCGACAAAATCTCGCAGTCGAGAATAGTCGAATTGCTTTGTGAAGACATAATGCCGCCCAATCGTGATGTCGTTCTTCATCTTGGAGCCGTACCAGTCAGGTGTGCAGAGCATGAAGTCGAACGACTCTTGTCCTGGCCCATCGGCGGGGCCGACCATAGCAGTGACCAAAATCCCGAAGGGCCCGCTTGGCGCAAACGCCTCAAGCGGATCCGCATCAGGGCTGTCTAGAAATCTCAGTTTCGCCGTAACCATAGGCGCTCCATTGTAGGTGGTTCGTAGCCCGGATGAGCGCAGCGATATCCGGGACAGCGGTCCCGCATGTCGCTACGCTCATGCGGGCTACGGTGTCTCCACACGCTCGTCATTGCGAGCGAAGCGAAGCAATCCAGAATCTTCGCACGGTGGCAGTCTGGATTGTTTCGTCGCAAGAGCTCCTCGCAATGACGAGAAGGCGCTCACCCCTTCACGCAATGCGCGATCAGCTTCTCCACGAAGCCTGCGCATTGCTCCAGCTCGGCCATTTCCACGAATTCGTCCGGCGTATGAGCCTGTGCGATCGAGCCGGGGCCGATCACGACGGACGGGATATCGGCCATGCTGGCGAACAGGCTTGCCTCGGTGCCGAAGGCGACCTTGGCGTGGTCGTTGCGCCCCGCAAGGCTCTTGGCCAGCGTGACGATGGCCGCGTCGGCTGCGGTGTCGAGCGCGGGATAGTCGAGGATCTCCTCGAAATCGATTCCGCACTCCGGATGCCGGGCCTTCATCGCGGGTTCGAGCTCGGCCTTGGCCCAGGCGACGATCGCATCCGTCACTTCGCGCGACTCGGTGATGCCGATGCCGCGGCATTCGAAATCGACCGTGCAAGTGTCGGGCACGATGTTCAGCGCGGCGCCGCCATGGACGATGCTGGTGAGCAGCGTCGAGTGCGGAACGTCGTAGAGACTGTCGGTCGCTCGCACGGCCGCGAGCTTCACGGCGCGGCGGCGGATCTCGGTAATCAGCTCGGCCGCATATTCGATCGCATTCACCCCGTCGGGCGCGATCGAGGAATGGCGCGCAAGCCCCCGAAACGTCGCGCGAACGCCGTGCTTGCCCTTGTGGCCGATGATGACCTTCATCTCGGTCGGCTCGCCGATGAAGGCGCCGAGCGGCTTTACCGGTTTCTTCGCGACCTCGCGCAGCATCGGCCGCACGCCGACGCAGCCGATCTCCTCGTCATAGGAGATTGCCAGGTGAATCGGCGTCGCGAGCTTCGCTTCCAGCATCTCCGGCACCATGGCGAGGCACACCGCGACAAAACCCTTCATGTCGGTAGTGCCGCGGCCATAGAGCCTGCCGTCGCGCTCGATCAGCTTGAACGGATCATGGCTCCAGTCCTGGCCGACCACGGGCACCACGTCGGTATGTCCCGACAGCACCATGCCGGGGCGATCCTCGGGGCCAATGGTGACCCACAGCGAAGCCTTCTGTCCGGTCTCGTCGACGATGCGCTCAGCCTTGACGCCGAGCGCGGCGAGATAGCTCTCGATATGCGCGATCAGGGGCAGGTTGGAGCGATCGCTGATCGTGTCGAAGCCGACGAGGTCGGCGAGCAGCTTGCGAATACGGTCGGGTCTCGAGCTTGGCATTTTCACGTTCTTGTCAGGGGGGTTGAAGCCGAAGTGCTTGCAGGAACCATACCAATGTTGCGCTCCTGTGAGCAAATCAACATGTCGGTCCCGTAGCCCGGGTGAGCGAAGCGATACCCGGGACAGCTCGTGGTCGGAATCCCGGATGTCGCTTCGCTCATCCGGGCTACAAGACGTTGTATTGCCCGACGGGCAAAACACCTCAATTGTCGGTCAACGCGCGTCGTCAAAAATATTCCACTTTACCGAAATTCGGAAACGGCGTATGTGTCGCGACAACCCGGCCCAAGGAAGAGGGGCGTATCGCGATCGTCACGAACGCGGGCCGGACGGCGGTGGACGTTGGTCACATCGGCGCGAAGGATTCGCAGGGCGGGCAACCGTGAGCGAAAGTGTCGCGCACACGACCGGTGTGATCGGCGTACGGCGAAATCGTGTGGTCCTGGCGCCCGGGGTCTGTGCGCCAAGCGTTGCGGTGATGTGGGTTGCCCAACCGGGCACGCGCATCAGCCATCCGCAAGGCGACGGGGGCAATAGTGCATCGCTCCCCGGGGAGAGCGCGACATAAGCTGTAAAACCACTGCGCAGGGAAGGCCGGATGTTTTGGCTTCACCTGTATGCCGCTGTGCAATGTTCTTACGACACCTCCGCACAGTGGACCGCGGGTGCCAGCCGGCACCCGGTCTTCCCTGCGCCCTCTTCATTTGAGGGTGAGGCGATGAAGCAAAGCTCGGGCGAACACGCCGCGAGAGGGCGAAGGTGTGTCTGCAAATGGGATTGCGAATTGAAGCGCGACGCTGCACCCACAGACTCCGTCATTGCGAGCGTAGCGAAGCAATCCAGACTGCCGCCGCGGAAAGACTCTGGATTGCTTCGCTGCGCTCGCAATGACGATGCTGATGGAGGCGCGCGCTATCTCCCCAACGTCGTCCCGGCGAAGGCCGGGACCCATAACCACAGGGAGCAGTTTTGCGAAGACCTGTTGTTCGGGATCGGCACCGTGCGCAAGCCGATAGACCTCGCGGTATGGGTCCCGGCCTTCGCCGGGACGACACTGAGCGCTAAACCGGCTTCCCCGTATACGGCATCGACGCCGTCAGCCCGCCGTCCACCGGGAAGGCCTGGCCATTGACATACGACGCCTCGTCGCTGGCCAGAAACAATCCCATCGCGGCGAGCTCGTGCGGCTGGCCGGGGCGCTTGAGCGGATTGAGCTGGCCGATCTTGTCGGCGGTGCCGCGCTCCTTGGCGCGGTCGAAGATCGGCTTGGTCATGCCGGTCTCGATCAGACCGGGGCACACCGCGTTGATGCGCACACCGGTGCCGGTGAGCGAATACGCCGTGGTCTGCACCAGGGAGATGACGCCGGCCTTGCTCGCGGCATAGGGATGACCGCTGGCGCCAGCCTTGAGGCCCGCCACGGACGCGGTCAGCACGATCGCGCCGGACTGCTGCTTCACCATGTGCGGCATCGCATGCTTCACCGCGAGAAACGGCCCGATCAGATTGATGCGCAAGACCTCCTGCCATTGCTCGACGGTCTGCTCGCCGAGCGGGACGAGTCCGCCTGAGACGCCGGCATTGGCCCAGATCACGTCGAGCCGGCCGTGCGTCTTCACCGCCTTGTCGATCACGGCCATGACGTCCTGTTCGGAACCTGCATCCGCGATCATCGCTTCCGCGACACCGCCGGCCTTCTTCACCTCGTCGACGGTCTCCTTCACCGCCTCGGTGCGATCGACCGCGATCAGCTTGGCGCCTTCTCTGGTGAACAGCAGCGCGGCCGCGCGGCCGATGCCGCTGCCGGCACCGGTGATGATGACGGATTTGCCTTGCAGACGGCCCATGCGGTTTCTCCCTTTGGTTCGCACGCGACGCTTGCCGCGCGACGGAATTTCAAACAAGATTTCAAACGGTAAAGTGTCTTGAGACACGTTCGCTACTGACGTACAGCGACATCAAACGGGATGGAAGGGTTTCGATGGCAGGTGCAGACAAGCCCAAAGTGGTGACGACACGCTGGTGGTGGGTCCGTCACGCGCCCGTGCGCAATGACGGCGGCAACATCTACGGTCAGTCTGATCTCGCCTGCGACACCAGCGATACCTACGTCTTCAATGCTGTTGCCAAGGTGCTGCCACGCAAGGCGGTCTGGTATTCGAGCAATCTGATGCGCACGCATCAGACCGCCGAAGCCATCTGGGCGGCCGGCTTCCCGAGGCCTGCGGCGATGACATGGGAAGCGGACCTCGCCGAACAAAATCTCGGGCGATGGCAGGGCATGAATCGCGCCGAGTTCATCGCCAGCCGTCCCGTTGGATCGAGCTGGTTTGCCGACATCAACGAGCCCGCGCCCGGCGGTGAGAGCTTCATGGATCTCTACAACCGGGCCCGCCGCGTCATCGATCGGATCAATCTCGAGGCAGCCGGGCAGGACGTGATCGCCGTCGCACATGGCGGCACCATCAAGGCGGCGCTGGGGCTGGCGCTCGACAATCAGCCGGAGCGGGGGCTCGCGTTCGATATCGACAATTGCTCGGTGACGCGGCTCAACTATTTCGTAAGCCCCGAGCGCAATGTCTGGCGGCTGCCGATGGTGAACCAGCAGCCGTGGATCGCGGACGATGCGCACGCGGCGATGCATCAACCCGCGGGACCGGAAGTCAAGAAGCTCGCCTGACTGAGCAGTCATTCCGGGTTCGGCTTCGTCGCCCCGGAATGACAATGAACACGAAGATCAATCTGGGAGAGAACCATGACCTTGTTCGACATGAAGGGGAAAGTCGCCGTCATCACCGGCTCGACGCGCGGCATCGGGCTTGCGATCGCCGAGCGCATGGCCGAGCACGGCGCCAAGGTGGTGATCTCCTCGCGCAAGGCCGACGTCTGCGACCAGGTCGCGAAGGGCATCAACGACAAGTTCGGCAAGGGCACGGCAGTGGCGATCGCCGCCAACATCTCGTCGAAGGAAAACCTGCAAAACCTCATCGACGAGAGCAACCGCGCCTTCGGCAAGATCGACGTGCTGGTCTGCAACGCCGCGTCGAACCCGTATTACGGACCGCTCGCCGGCATCTCCGACGATCAGTTCAGGAAGATTCTGGACAACAACATCGTCGCCAACAACTGGCTGATCTCGATGGTGGTGCCGCAGATGATCGAGCGCAAGGACGGCTCGATCATCATCGTCTCCTCGATCGGCGGCCTGAAAGGCTCGACCATCCTCGGCGCCTACGCGATCTCGAAAGCCGCCGACATGCAGCTCGCGCGCAATTTGGCCTGCGAATACGGCCCGCACAACATCCGCGTGAACTGCATCGCGCCCGGTCTGATCAAGACCGATTTCGCGAAAGCGTTGTGGGACAATCCGGAGAATCTGAAAGCCTCGACCGCGCGTTCGCCGCTGCTGCGCATCGGCATCCCCGACGAGATCGCGGGTGCTGCGGTGTTCCTGGGCTCGAAGGCCGGCGACTTCATGACCGGCCAAACCATGGTGATCGACGGCGGCGCGACGATCAGTTGAGGCCCCAGTAGCTGTCATCGCCCGCGAAGGCGGGCGATCTAGTACTCCGCGGCCTGCCTTGCAGAGCTCGCTCTCACCACATCCGACACGGAGTACTGGATGCCCCGCCTTCGCGTGGCATGACAGAGTGTGAAGGTGCGACGCTACGACGAGGCGAAGCCCTCAATCCACCGCCGCGTACACCAGATCCCGCACCAGCGTCCGCGTAAAATCGCGCTGTCCCGGGCCCTGGCTCATGAACACGACGAACAGATCCTCCTTCGGATCGATCCAGAAGAACGTTCCCGCGATGCCGCTCCAGAAATACTGGCCGACGCTGCCGGGGAAGGGCGCGATGCCGGCCTCGCGGCGCACCGCGAAGCCGAGGCCGAAACCGTGGCCGGGCGACAGCAGCGTGCCGTTGGTCTGCACGTTCGGCCCGAGATGATCGGAGGCCATCAGTTCCAGCGTCTTGCGGCCGATGATCCTGTTGCCGTCGAGCGTGCCGCCATTGCGCAGCATCAGCGCGAAGCGGGCATAGTCCATGGTGGTGGAGACGAGGCCGCCGCCGCCGGACTCCATGATTGGCTGTTCGAGCATGTTGAACAGCGCGACCTTGTCGCCGGTCCAGGGATCGGCCGCGAACGGCTCGGCGAGCCGGCCGACATTGGCCTCAGCTGTCGAGAAACCGGTCTCGGCCATCTGCAAGGGCGCGAGAATGCGCTCAGCGAGGTACGTGCCGAGCGACTTGCCGCTGACGATTTCGATGATGCGCCCGAGGATGTCGGTGGAGCGGCTGTAGTTGAACTCGTCGCCGGGATGGCAGACCAGCGGGAAGCTCGCCACCAGCGCGGCGTGCTCGGCATTGGTGATCTTGCGGCTGCGGACGCGGGACTCCTGGTAGAGCTTGTGCACGGGGCCGTCGCCCTGGTGCTCGTAGGTCAGGCCGGAGGTGTGGCGGAGCAGGTCCTGCACCGTCATCGCGCGTTTCGGCGAAACCAGTTCCAGCTTGCCGCCGCTGACCACACCGACCTTTTGGTCAGCGAACTCCGGAATGAATTTCGCGACGGGGTCGGCAAGAATCAGGTGGCCGTCCTCGACCAGCGTCATGATGCCGACCGACACGATCGGCTTGGTCATCGAGAATATGCGGAAGATCGAATCATGCGCCATCGGCGCCGAGCCCGTCGGGCTCTGCCGGCCGAGCGCCTCGAACCAGCCGACCTGGCCGTGCCGTGCCACCAGCACGGTGACGCCCGGCACGGTTCCATTGTCGATCTCGCGCTTGAAGGCGTCCGACATGGCCTGGAGGCGGGTGCGCGACAGCCCCAGCGTCTCAGGGCGGGATTCCGGCAGAGGCGGGGTCTTCGGCGAGGTCGAGGGGCGGTGGGCGGCTGTCGGGGACGCTTGGGCGGTCGCAAAGGCTTGGGCAGTCATGGGCACTCCCAGTTACTTATTATTGTTCGGAGCGGACTGTGGCCCAGAAGGCGCGGCACAAACAAGCGAGGCCAGCGCGCTTCACCCTTGCAATCCGGCCGCCCCCTGTGCTTCAAAGCGGCCTGATCCGGGCGGCAACGCAGGGTCCGTAGGAGTGTAGCTCAATTGGTAGAGCACCGGTCTCCAAAACCGGGGGTCGCAGGTTCGAGCCCTGCCACTCCTGCCAGATATTTCAATGGCTTAAGCGGTTGTTTGCCTCGAACAGACGCTGAACTGGACCCAAGCTGGACCCAAGCGGCTTAGGACTCAAGAATTCCGGCAGAGATGGCGTTGATGACTGTCGCGACCGAGGTGTCGGCCGTCTGCTTGCGCTTGCGCTTCGCATAGTTCCTGAGGAGGACCGCCGGATCGTCGCCGATGCGCTCGGCCACGGTGTGCACCGGCATGCCCTTGTCCAGGAGCAGGGTAGCGTGTGTGCCGCGCAGGTGGTGAAACTCGAACCCGACGAAGCCGAGCGCGTCTGCACCGCGGCGAAACGACTTCGAGAACGCACTTGGATCCCGTGGCTTGGCGAAGTCGAAGCTCTCGCCGGGGCCCGGCGCACCCGGGAAGATCAGAGCGTCATCCGGCAGCCGGACGAGGCTCAGGTCGACGACGGCGCCGTCAGGGATGCCCGCCAACACGCGCTGGTGCTTCTCCCGCTCCGCCGTAAGCAGCGCGGCCGTTCCATCGTCCAGGGCGATCGTGCGCTTGCCCCGCCATGTCTTGGGCACCTTATACCGAACCCCGAACTTCTTGGTCACCTCCAGCGCACGCTCGACCCTGAGCGTCTTCGCCTGGGCGTCAAAGTCCGTCCAACGAAAGGCGAGCAATTCGTTGCGCCGGACACCCGTAGAGGCGTCGACCGCGATCGGGACATACATCGTCGCCGACGGCTTGAAGCCGCTCACCAGCGATTTGAGGATCTCCTCCAGACCGTTCGCTTGTCGCTTCGTGAGATTGCGAAGTACGGAAAGCGGGGGGCACAATGAAGCGCCGGCGCAGGATCCACCGAAAGCGAGACCGGCAGCGGCTGATGACGCACCGTCGGCGGTTGAAGCGGTAACCTGACGTCAATGGGTACCGCTTTACGATGTACCATCGCGGATTGGTGACGAGTACCGCGGTACGCATGGGCATTGAGAACCCGTCGGCTACCGGAGCCGGCGGGTTTTTCTGTTCGGAATGAGTTAGCGCCGCACTCACTTGCTACCTGTGCCGGGGCAACGCCCTTGTCTCTCGTTGGAGGCGGCCGGTTCGTTCGGATGCCTACAGGAAAGACTCGCCGATCCATTTGCTCTGGAATACGTTGCTCGAGCTACGCGCATTTCGCGTGGCGAATTTTGAACAACGTATATTGGGAGCAGCAAATGTCGATTATGAGAGCTTTTGCCCTGTTCGTAATTCTTGCATTCGGAGGCGCCGTGATCGCCGCCGGGTTCATGACATCGCCGGCATCGGCTAACAAAATGGATGGTAAGCCTGGGGGCTATGGCTCTCGTACCACAGCGAATTATGGTACCCCGAAGAGCGGCACAGCGAAACCGCCAACCGCGACGAAGAAGCCTCCGCAGTAAGCCGTACGGCCCGCCGGTTCGCTGGCGGGCCTCTCTCCCAGGGCGAACTAGTGCTATAATGTGAGGATCGATTCTTCGGCAATCGGTTGGATGAGTCAATGCGCATCCATGTCCTTATGTGGGCAGGTTCGTTGACCCTCTGCGGTCTCCTCATCTCAGCTTGCGCGCATTCAACTGATTCCAACTCGCCGTCAGCTATTCGCGCTGGGGCACCATGGGCGCGAGACCTCAACGAGCCGCCGCCAAGTAGAGAACCCGCTGGTGCGGCAATGCCGCAGATAAAGGCCGATCTAGATGCTGCGCGTGTGAAAGCTTCTCGCTAGCTAAAATGCCAGCGTAAGTGGCCGGCCGGTTCACCTGGCGGCCCCGCTGTTCTCCGGGCGAGAACAGATCGTGATAATAATAAACCTTCGTTTGTTCCCACCGCGTGTATTTATAAGCGGAACACCCCAGAAGCCGCCTCAGTTGGCGGCATGGTCAGATCAACGCCAATTTGCGTCAATCGACTGGCTGGTCGAGCGGATATTTCCTGGCCAAGCGATTAAGAGGCTTGTGTGCCTCAGTATCAGTGAGCTCGCGGACTGCGAGGGCTCGATCCTCTGATCGTTTGCGGTAAATTTCGCTGTGGTCTCGCCAGATCTCAGCAGTCGGACCGCGCAAACCGCGAAGCCACACTAAGTAAGCCATCGTTCAACTCGACTTCAGCTAAACAGGAACGTCCCTACTTGCCGGCCTAGCGCTATTCGTTGCGCTCTATCTTCCTGGGTAGTGCAATTTAAACTCGCCCAAGTTCGCGCTCGAATACTGCTGTTGCTCGCAGTTTTCCAGAATGACGGACAATCGCAAGTCCTTGTAACCCTCATCGAAGAACACGGAATACGTTGGGCGTGGCTTGTCGGGCAACGGGTTCGCCTCTCGCAGGCAGACAAAGTAATCTCCTGGCCCGTGGTCAGCCTTCCGTAGGGCTGAGACCTCAAGCGGCATAGCTAGCTTTGCTGCTTTGGCGGCAATCTGAACGCCCTTTTCTATCGTTTCTTGGTTGGGTGCTTGCACCGGCTGTAACTCTGGCACGGGCCCCGACGTATCGGCCCAAATTGAAGAGCAGGCAGTCAGGAGCAAGCATAACAAAGGGCTGTAACGCATTAACAATCGAACCCGCGGTGGAAGTTGTCGCAAGATATAGGATCAGTCACCGAGCACGGCTAGTCACATGCGGACTACCAAATTGCCGATCCGTTTGACCTAGTAAAGCGCGAGCTACTTCGTGCTGGGTGTGGGAAAGCGCGGTCGGGTCCACGATTAAATCAAGAAGAAGGAAAGATGCGTCGCGCTAATCTTTGACGTGTTTTAGATCGGGCACCATGCTCGGCGATGCGGGCCATAAACTGCCTTGCCAAGACAATGGACGGATCCGCTTTCGCACTCGAAGCATAGGCTGCTCGATCAATAGCGCCGAAAGTGTACCCATCAGGAGCGTGACCATGAAAGCGAAAAGGCCCTTGCTCCAGAAGCTTAAAGGCAGGTCTGACGTTAGGTGTTGTATTGGAAGAGCATAGAGATAGACGCCATACGAGATATCGAGCTTGGGCGCAGTCCACCGGGGCAGCGGGATAGTGTTTAGTACGACACAGACCGGTGCGATCGCCACGAGTGCAAAGGTTTCTTTATGGCCACACCACAGGAGCAACACCGCGATCGACGTAAAGCAGGCAACTGCAATCGTCTTCGTTAGGCAACGTTCTAACAGAGCAACGCCGACCCCACCGGCGAAAAGAATTGCGCATGTCAGGCCCCGCTCGCCGAGCCAGATCGGCAATAGCTCGCTCCAAATGCCGGAGATTGCAAAGCCGCCAAGAACAACAAAAACGGCGCCTCCAATGGCGCGGGCATCGAACCGGCAAACTAATGCAACGATGGCCAAACAGACATAGAGCTTTGCCTCCTGGGGAAGCGTCCAGAGCGGTGTTAGCACCTCAGTTGTGCCTAGGCTCGACTCGAAAACTCCCGGAAGCTTGTAATCCAACCCGAAGAAGAGAATCGAGTCCCGCCATAAGAACGAAAATGGCGTGTTTCGACCATTGAATCCCAAACCTGGCGGAGCAAAGTAATCGCTTAACGGGAGGGTTGTGACGACAGCACCCATCAGGACGCACAAAGAGACGCAAACGATCAGAGCAGGAAAAATTCGAAACGCGCGACTGATGAGGAATTGCGCCGACGAACGCGATCGGACCACGCTTAGAGAATTCAAATAACCGCTAATCGCAAAGAAGGCGAAGACTGCAAATCCACCCAGCGAGCCAACCCACGGCACGGCGGGCTCAGGGAACCCTGTAATTTGATACTGGTGCGACCAAAACACAAGGGAAGCGGCGACG
Source organism: Bradyrhizobium sp. JR4.3 (assembly GCF_040547695.1). Lineage (NCBI taxonomy): Bacteria > Pseudomonadati > Pseudomonadota > Alphaproteobacteria > Hyphomicrobiales > Nitrobacteraceae > Bradyrhizobium > Bradyrhizobium sp. JR4.3. The sequence goes on from NZ_JBEPQF010000001.1 coordinate 355,671, forward strand.
AGCCGCATCAGATCGAAATTCCCGGCCCGCGGATTCATTGCCGCAACTTATTCGAACGAAAAAAGCAGCGCAATGTACTGCATTGGCCGACACTGTCTGTGTGGCCCGGGCCATGGGCGGACTCCTAGACTTTACGGCGACCACCCGTGGGATCCTGAGCCGCCGCATGGGGCGAGATCAGCGCATCATCGACAAGCTACGGGCATTCGAGCGGCTTTGCATTGAGCTGGCGGCCGACGCGACCATGCCGGAGGAGCCGGCAGGCTCGAGATGGCAGCGAACTATCGCGCCGAGGCTGGCCGCTGCTGGACCCAATCCCGGACCCCAAAGGCGAAAGTACAGGACAGAACTGAACGGATAGGGTGGATCAGGGGGCGAGGAGAGCCGCTTGATTTCATTACGCAAACGAATTTGGCGGCACCGGATGATACGATGCCGCCCGTACTCCAAAACCGGGGGTCGCAGGTTCGAGCCCTGCCACTCCTGCCAGCGAAATCAAACGCTTAGCTAGGATGTGGCGATCAGCGATCGGCTGGATATTGCTAGATGGCGTGAGCCCTAGGCGATGACCTGCCGTTTCCAGATCGCCTCCGCAAGGGCGATATCGGCCACAGACTCTGCGCCGGAAGCCAGCGGCGTCCTCCGTTCCACGATATCGGCGACGAATGCATCGGCTTGACGCCGAAACGCCCAGCTCGTGTCGCGCCGCAATTGCGTGCGTTGTCCTTGCTGATCGAGGATGACCTCCGCCTCCTGCTCGGCAAAAGGCGGGGGCAATTCGATGGTCAGCGCGCCCCGCTCGAACGCGATGCTCAGCCCCTCGCGCCAGACGCCTTCGGATCCGTTCGCGAGTTGCAGCGCGCAGGCGACGCCGTCGAAGTCGAGCGTCACGGTCGCCGCGCCCGAGCTCTCGATGGTGCTTTCCGCGACTGTCGGTGACGATCCGAGCATGTAACGCGCGAGGTTGATGATATGGCTGAACACATTCAAAAAATTGTCGTAGCCGGGTAGCATCACGCCCGGCATCCAGTCTGGGCCGTCCTGCCAGAGCTCGAGCCCGTCCGGCCGCACTTCGCCGGTCATGACGAAATTGTCCTGCGACCGGCCAGTGCTGCCGCCGAAGCACCAGCCTCGCGCGCCGACAATGCGTCCAAGCGACTGATCCGTTCGCAGGCGCGCCAACTCGGCCAGCGCGCGCGCCACGCCGGCGTCGTGACGCTTCATGTAGCCGATGCTGTAGACGAGGTTGTGCCGCCGCGCCGCCTCGGCCAGCGCAACGGCCTGAGCCGCGGTGTAGGCCATCGGCTTTTCCGACAGCACATGGCGGCCGCTGTTCAACGCATCCAGCACGATCGGGCCGGTGGCGCGACGCTTCGTAACGACGACGACGGCCGACACCTCGCTATCCGCCAGCAATTCCCGGTGCGTGCCGTAGACCCGCGCGATGTCGAATTTCTGCGCCGCTGCGGCGGCGAGATCAGGCCGGAGATCCGCGATCGCGACAACGCGGCAGGCGGGGTTCGCGGCGAAATTGGCGAGGTGGCACATCTGGCCGACCATGCCCGTTCCGATGATGCCAATGCCCGGCCTCATTTGCTAGGACCCTCGAAGCGTTTCCGGAGAACGAGGAAATGCGCCGGCTGTCCCCAGGTGTTGATGAACGCCCGGTCTGACTGGGTGAGGGCGGTGACTGTGGACGCATCCCGTCGCCCGATCGCGTCAAAGATGCGATGGAAGCTGTCGAGGGTCGCGATGATGGCGTCGATGTCGGACGCATCGTCGGCAAGAATGTCCGTCGCCGGTATCGTCTCGCGCAGTGACGCGAGGTTCGCGATCACACGGGGCAGGCTGGCGCCGAAGGGATCGTCGATCATCGCATCGACATCGAGAACCAGTGTCTCGATCGAAGCCGAGATCGCCTCGACCGCTTCGGTCTTGCCGGCCAGATAGAGCTTCCGTCCGCCGAGAAAGCTCAGACGGCTGCGACCGAGGTGGCGCGTCGCGCGGCGCAGCTTCTCGTCGTCGGAGAGGACCTTCTTGTGCCAGTAGACGTCCAGGCTGTCGCGATAGACGGGCCACCCCGAACAGATATCGAACCCCTGCTCGTGCGCCGCCGTGCACAAGGCCCCGGCGTCGAGGAAGTAGCGGTGCCGGACGAAAGGGTTCTCGAGCACGTCCATCAGCCAGGATTCGAAGCTGCGCGTGTGCGGAATGCTGTTCCATTTCGCGTCGAACAGCAGCTTCGCCGTCTCGAGCCCGGGACGGCCCGTCAGTGCCTTGCCGGCCGCATGAATCGCCTTGAGCGCGAGCTCGAAGAAGCCGCCGTAGCGCTCGTAGTAGGAAACGACGGCGTAACCGTCCGGATTGAGCAGCCGGTGAAAGATGCCGAGCCAATTTTCAGTCGGCTGCACCGTGTAGATGAATCCTTCGGCATCGATAATGTCGAAACGACGATCGCTACGAAATCCTTCGACGTCGAACGACACGAGTTCGCGGAGACGTTGGGCTTGGCTGAAATGCGCGAAGTAAGCCTGGATTTTTGCGTGCGCATGCCGGTTCGGCTCGGCGAGCGTCATGTTCGCGCCCCAGCTCGCAAACACGAGCGCGTTCTCGCCGGAATCAGGGCCGAATTCGAGCATGTCGGCGTCGCGGAACAACCGCGGCGGCAGCACCAGCTTGTCCGAAAACAACTCGCGCCGCAGGCCGGCATAGGCTTCGAGTTCGGCGGCGGATTTGAAATTCCCGAACGTCGGTAGGACGTCCTGACGTTCGTAATAGTTGAAGAGCTTGTCCTCAGCCATGCCGCGACCCTGCGGCCGCCTCGAGACGATCGAGCTCGCTCCAGATGTCGGAGGGCGCGAAGATCGAAACGATGTGGAGCGGACGCTTCACGTTTTCACGCAGCCCGCTGCCGACCTTGTCTTCGTTCTCCTGGTTCACGGCCAGAAGACAGACGAGCGGCTCCGACTTGCCGGCGAGGTCCTCCGGCGGGCGGATCGGAATGCCGGTGCCGGGCAGGAACAAGCCCTGGCGCTCCTTCTGGTCGTCGACCGAGAGGTCGACAAGATCCGCAAATTCATGGGCATTGGTGAAGGTGCAGGCGCGGCAGCCGGCGCCGTAGATGGCAATCTCGGCGCCGTCGGCGCGGGCCTTGGCGAGGATCGGGCGAAGACGCGCGCCGTACTCCCTGGCGCGCCGACCGAATTTCTCGCCGACGCCGGACGGCGCGGCCGGCGTCGTCACGTCGCGCGTCGCGCGTCGCGCTGCAATCGCGAGGCTGCCGCCGCTGAAATTGTACTTCTTCACCGACACCGCCTCGAAGCCGTGGCGCGCCAGCAGCGACAGCAGCGTCGGCTCGGTGAAATAGCTGACGTGCTCCTCCCACAGGACGGAGAGGTCGCCCGCCGTCGAGCCGGGCGCGAAATCAGGCACATCGATGAACAGCAGCCCGTCGTCGCGTAGCGCGATTTTCACGCAGTCGAAAAAGTTCTCGAAATCGACGATGTGCTCCAGCACCTGGCGCGCCACGACGAGGTCGAACTTGCCGGCCTCGGCAACCGCGTCGTGAGACAGCGCCGGGCTGATCATGTCGGCATAGACCTTGACGCCACGCTCGCGGGCGATCTTGCCGGACACCGGGTTGGGCTCGACGCCCACCAAAACCTTCGCGCCGCGTTCGCGAAGCCTGTCCATGAACAGGCCGTCGTTGCATCCGATCTCGAACACGGATTGGTGGCTCGAGAATTTGGCGATGGTGTCGAGTTCGTCGACCTGGTGCGGCTCCGGCTTCCAGCTGCTGAAATTGTAGTTGAACTGCCGATACAGAATGTCGGGATCGATCGGCTTCACGATCTGGGGCAGGCCGCACTCGCCGCAGGCGAACACCTCGAACGGATACCGTTCGTCCTGTTCGTCGCGGCTGTGCCGAAGCCGATGCGCAATCGGCATCTGTCCGAGGTCGATGACCGGGCGCAAATTGGTCGAATGGCAGAGGCGGCAATGATTAGTCATCGGTAGCAACCTCTGCTGGAATGGCTCGTGAAGTATGGCGATGGGCCAGATGCTTCGCGGCGAGCGCACCGGTCCTAGTGACATAGTCCTGCACTTCCGCGGCATCGCCGCCATCCGGAGCCCAGTCGGGAAACGCCGTGCGGGAGGGATCGAACGGACCGGCGGTGGTTTCGTGAAACACCAGCCACTCCGAGGTGATCAGGATCGAGTGAAGCACCTGCTCGGGCATCCGGTAGTAGCAGAGCGCGCCCCGACCGTACGGCGCCATCTCTAGCACGTCGCGAATGTGGCCGTCGTCCTCGAAGATCACGACCTGCGCGGTACCCTCGATCAAATGAAACGACTCAGGTTTGCCAAAATGCTTATGAGGCCGCACATAGGCCTCGCGATGATGCACGATCAGCATCTCGTGCAGGCCGGACGAGGGATCGGGATGCATGCACAGCCGGCTGCGCAGACGCGGATTGCCTGCGGCGATGCGCTTCAGTTCCGCGATCGTGGCGTCGTCCGCCGTGACGATGGCGTCGTCCGAATAATACACTTCAAGATTTTGCGCTCGCAGCGAGGCCGGCCGGCGCAGGCCCGTTGCTTCATTCGAAGAAGATGAACCCATGGTCGCCCCGGTAGCCGCATTTGTCGTAGATCCAGGCCCAGGTTTTCGGACCATGGAAACTCAGGCAGGTGAGCTGCCAGTAGAGCAGGTTCGCCTTCTCGCGCTCGTCGCGGAACGATTCCACCATCAGATATTTCGAGGTGCCGCGTCCAACGCGCTCGATCTCCGACACGGCGCGGAAGACGTCCTCGAGCGGAAGATTGTGGAGCACGCCGAGCGACACCACGAGATCGAAGCTGTGGTCGGGGTAGGGGAGCTCGACGGCGCTGCCGACCTTCAATTGCGGTCGCACCTCTTCCTTGGCATTGGCGATGCCATAGTCGGAGATGTCGATGCCGGCGATGGTGAGGCCAGGGACGAGTTGGGTGAATTCGTAGAGCAAATAGCCCTTGCCGCAGCCGACATCGAGCACGCTCATCCCGGGCTTGATGCCGTAGCGGTCGATCAGGGTCTGGGCGAGCGGCCGCCACCGTCCGTCGTAGCTATAACCGCCATAGCCATAGCGGCGGTCGCCGTCCCAGTAGTCGCGTCCCCATTGCCGCGCGACAGTGGCAGATTCCGCCTTGTCGTGCTCGACGACCCGCTGAACGTAGTGCCGCTTGGTCGATGCGTGCATTGGCTGGAGCAGGTTGATCTCGGTCATTGTTTTCAACCGGTCCGCGGCATCGTCACAGGATGGTCGCGAATTTGTTGACGAGCAGGATGTCCTCGACGGCCTGAATGTTGTCGCGCGAGGACAGCGTGATCTCCTCGACGGCCGCGTGCAGGTCGCAGCCCTCGCTCAGCACGCGGTCATAGATCTCCCGCCGCCTTGCCTCGTCGGGCGGCAGCATGAAGATGCTGTAGAGAATCAAGCCGCGCAATCGAGGCAACTCGTCCAGGATGTCCTCGAGCACCATGTAGCTGCCGGGCATAGTGTGCTCGGCGGCGCTGAGCAGATAATGCAGGTTCTTCCGCCGCGCGTAGTCGCGGATCACGATGTTCTGGACGTGCTGCGGGGTGCGGCTGCCGTTCAGCGGCCGGGCGCCGATATAGCCGCGATGGCCGGCTCGCTCAGCCATGGAAGCCTCCCGGGAGCTTGTATTGCATGCCGACGCGGGTCGCCGGACGTAGCAGGATCGGTTCGAAGAATTCGCCGAATCGCTTGTCCGCATAGGGCGACATGATGCTCTTGAAGCGGCAGTTCATGCTCCAACGCGAGCCGGCTTCCTCGTTGACGCGATTGCCGTGCATCAGGGTCTGGTTGAACAGCATCACGTGACCGTAGGGAATCTCGATGAAGGTCGCGTGCGGCTTGATGGTCTGGTAGAGTTCCTCGGCGCTGCGCAGGCTGGCCATCCGGTCCTGGATGTCGCCGTTCAGGGATGGCGGCAGCAGATACATCGATTTGGTGCGGTGGACGTCGACCAGCGGTACCCACACCACGACCTCGAACGGCGAGTCGCCCGACCAGACGTCGGAATGGGTGGCGAGGAGCGACGAATCGTCTCCGGGCAGCTGGATGCTGAGATTGACGCGGCGCTGCATGCAGAGTTCGTTGCCGACGATGGTCTCGATCGTCGAGCGCGCCAGACGGAAATAGGTCGGCCGGAACCAGGGTTCTGCATTGAGGCCGTTGAAGACGTGCAGCCGCAGGCCGTTGAGATCATCGACGCTCACCCGCGTGTGGATGGTGTCGAGCATCGCGTAGGGGTCGTTGCCGTGTGGCAGCTTCAAAAAGTCCGCCGCGAGCTCGGCGGCGCGCCGCTGGATCCGGTCGAGCCCGGCGCGATCGTCGGCCGGCGTGGTGACGAAGCCGTCATCGATGAAACGTTGCGCCAATGCCTGCTCATCGGCCTCGAGGAAAGCCGTGTCCGTCATGCAAAGTACTCCCGGGCGGTCGCGCAAATATAGCTGATGTCCGAGGTCGAGAGGAACTGGTTGATGGGGAGCGTGAGGATCTGATCTGCCTGCCGCTCGGTCGCCGGGAACGCGCCGCGACCGTGGCCAAGATGCGCAGCCGCCTCCTGGAGGTGGATCGGTACCGGATAGTGGATCGCGGTCTCGATACCTTTGTCGGCAAGATATTTTTGGAAGCTATCGCGACGGTCCGTCTGCACGACGAAGGTGTGGAAGGTGTTGAACTCGATGTTGCGACAAACCGGGATGAACAGGGGAAGGCCGGCGAGCTCGGCGCGGTATTGCGCGGCGTTGCGGCGCCGGCGTTCGATGACAGAGGGCAGGTGACGCAAGCGAATCCGGAGCACCTCGGCCTGGACCGTGTCGAGGCGTGACACGATGCCCCATTCCTGGACGTCACTGCGATTGATCAGGCCATGATTGCGCAGGCGGCGAATTCTCGCGGCAAGCTCGGCGTCGGCGGTGACGACGAAGCCGGCGTCGCCCGCGGCATTGAGGTTCTTCAGCGGGTGGGCGGAGAAGCAGCCGAACGTTCCGATGGTCCCGCTCATCCGCCCGTCATAGGTCGAGCCGACGGCCTGCGCGCTGTCCTCGATCACGGCGAGAGCGTGCTTGGCCGCGATCGCCATCAGCGGGTTCATGTCCGCCATGCGTCCGGTCAGGTGCACCGGCATGATCGCTTTGGTGCGCGAGGTGACGGCGGCCTCAACTGCGGCGGGATCGATATTCTGGTCCGGCAGCACGTCCGCAAACACGGGCTTGGCGCCGACGGCAATGATGGCCGCGGTCGATGCCACGAAAGAATTGGGTGGGGTAATCACCTCGTCCCCGGGACCAATGTTGAGCGCCCTCAAGGACAGGATCAGCGCATCGGTGCCGGAATTCAGCGTCACCACATGCGGCGAGCCGACATAAGTGGTGAGCTCCTCTTCGAACTTGGCAATGGCCGCGCCGCCGATGAAATCGCCGCGCCGGAATACGCCCTCGACCGCCTGCATGATCTCAATGCGCTCTTCCTCGAATTGGGCGGGAAGATTGACGTAATCGATGCGCCGGCGGCCGGTGTCAGCGTCCATGGCAGAACGCCCGAACGATCTCGATGACGCGGTCCTGCTGCGCCCGTGTCAGATGCTGGTCGACGGGGAAGCTGATGACTTCCCGGGCATGGCGGTCGGTGACCGGGAAGGTGCCTGGCGCGTAGCCGAGGTGTTTGAGGCCTTCCTGCTGATACAGCGGGATGGGATAGTGGATCTTCGCTTCGATGCCGTTGTCCAGGCAGTGTTTGTAGAGCTCGTCGCGGCGCTCGGCGAACACCATGTAGAGATGGTAGACGTGCTTCACGTCAGGCCGGCGCGGCGGAATGCGCAGGCCGGGCAGGCACGCGAGGCCTGCATCGTAATAGGCCGCGTTCTCGATTCGACGGCGCGTGATCTCGCTGGTCTGGCCGATCAGCCAGTTGCCGACGACCGCCTGGAGGGAATCGATCCGCGAATTGCAGCCGAGAATCGCGATTTCGTCGCGATTCTTCATGCCGTGGTTGCGGATCAGGCGAAGCCGCTCGTTCATCCCGTCGTCGTTGGTGACGACGACGCCGGCATCGCCCCAGACGTTGAGGTTCTTCAGCGGATGCAGGGAGAAGCCGGCCGCGATACCGTGGGTGCCGGACCGCTTTCCCGCGAATTCCGACAGGATGCCCTGGCAGGAATCCTCGACCACGGGGATGTTGTGACGCTGGGCGATCGCCATCAGCCTGCCCATGTCGGTGACCTCGCCGGTCAATTGAACCGGCATGATCGCCTTGGTTTTCTCCGTGATCGCGGCTTCGACGTAGTCGACGTTCATGCAGAAGGAGTCGTCGCAGTCGACCAGCACCGGGGTCGCGCCGGTCTCGGCGATGGCGCCGACGGTGGCGATGAAGGTGTTGGCGGCCGTGATGACCTCGTCCCCATGGCCGATGCCGAGCGCCTTGAGCGGCAGCTTGAGCGCATCGGTGCCCGATCCGACGCCGATGGCGTGACGCACGCCGATCAGCTCGGCAAAGCGCCGTTCGAATTCCGCGACCGGCTTGCCCAGAGTGAAGTCACCCGTCGCCACCAGTCGGCCGATCTCGGCCAGGATCGGTGCTGGGTCGGAGAATTGCTCGAGCAGATAGGAATATCGAACGTCGTGCATGGGACCCGTCAGGTGGAATGAAGTTGCGGAGAGGAGGTGTATGAGGCGGGAAGCGCGCGCGCGATCGAGGTCGCAATGGCGTCGGCGGAAAGTCCGTGCTTCTTCAGCAGCGAGTCCTGCGATCCGTAATTGTGCATGAACCGGTCCGGCAACGACAACCGCAGCATCGCGGGCAGGCCAGAGCCGAGCTTGTCGATCAGCGTCTCCGCGACCGCGCTGCCCAGGCCGCCCGAGGGCACGTGCTCCTCCAGCGTCGCCACTAGCCTGATACCCCGGATCGCTTGCAGCAGCGCCTTGGTGTCGAGCGGCTTGACCGTGTGCATGTGCAGGATGCCGGCGCGAATGCCTTGCGCGGCCAGCAGGTCGGCCGCAGCGAGTGCCCGCTGGAGCATGATGCCTGTCGTGATCATGACGACGTCGCCTGGCGGCCGCATCAGGATGGCCTTGCCGATCTCGAAGCCGTGCTCGGCCTTTGAGACTACGGCGTCGCCACCTTTGCCGAGCCGGATGTAGATCGGCCCGGTCCAGTCGAGCGTTTGCCCCATCAGCCGCGCCGCTTCGTCGGCGTCGCACGGGCAGACCACCGTCATGTTCGGCAGCGCCCGCATGATGGCGATATCCTCGATCGCCTGGTGGGTGGGGCCGAGCGGGGCGTAGACGAGCCCGCCGCCATTGGCGATCAACCGCACCGGCAGATTGTGCAGGCACAGATCGACCGCGACCTGCTCGTAGCAGCGGCGGGTCAGAAACGTGGCGATGGTGTTGACGTAGGGCACGAAGCCTTCCATCGCGAGACCGGCCGACATGCCGATGATGTGCGCTTCCGAAATGCCTTCGATCAGGTGGCGCTTGGGAAACTCCTTGCTCATCGCGCGCAAGGTACCTGCGCCGGGATCGGAGCCGATGTAGAGCACACGCTCGTCGCGCGCGGCGAGCTTGTGGACCATGTTCATCGCGGTGTTGCGCATGAGAAGCCGATCAAAAATCCCCGACGGCGACGCGGATGGCGTCGAGCTCGCTGTCGGTGAGCTTGTTCTTGTGATGCCAATCCGCGTTGGATTCCGCGGCCGGCAGACCCTTGCCCTTGACGGTATGGCAGATGATCGCTGTGGGTTCTCCCGGAACGGCCGGGACCTGCTTCAGGACAGTGCGCAGGGCGCCGACGTCGTGGCCGTTGAGCTCCTGCACGGCAAAGCCGAAGCTGCGCCATTTGTCCGCGAGCGGCTCCAGCGGCAGGACGTAATCGGTGGGCCCGTAGCTCTGCAGCTTGTTGTAGTCGATCAGCGCGACAAGATTGTCGAGCCCGTGCTTGGCCGCGCCCATGGCAGCTTCCCACACCGATCCCTCGTTGATCTCGCCGTCGCCGAGAAGGACGAAGGTACGGTAGGTCCGCTCGCGCATGCGCGCGGCGAGCGCCAGGCCGACACCGATCGACAGTCCGTGTCCGAGCGCGCCGGTCGAGGCCTCGACCCCCGGCACCATTCCGTATTCGGGATGTCCGCCCAAAATGCTGTCGGGGCCGCAGAAACCGTCCAGCTCCGACAGCGGAAAGAATCCGCGATCGGCCAAGAGCGCATAGAGTGCCAGACACCCGTGTCCCTTGCTGAGGATCGCGCGGTCGCGGGTCGGATCGCGCGGATTGCTCGGATCGATCCGCAGCACGTCGTCGTAGAGCACGCGGACCATCTCGATCAGCGACAATGCCGGACCGACATGTCCGCGTCCCGCAGAGCGGACAGAACCGAGCACCAGGCGGCGCAGATAGAGGCTGCGCTCATCCAGCGTGCAGGCGAGGGCGGCTTCAGCGTGGGGTGAGATCCGGGTCACTTCGGTAAATCGGTTGGGCGAATCGTCTGGTGAAGTCGGCGGGCTTTGTCGAGCTGACCGGCGAGGCGGATCCTAACATCGCCACCTTGCGCAGGCATTGCGCGCCGGGAGCGGCTGTCCGGCAAATACGCGTTCAGGACAATCAGGCACCAGATTCCCTTGAACACAGGATATAGTACGTCAAGGCGGATCGCAAACGCGTCATCGCTCGCCTCGAAGGCGCGCGACAGCCGTTCGATCAAGCGATTCGCGCTCGCTTCCGGCAGGTCGCTGCCGGGGTGAATGGCGGTGTCGGACACGAGCTTGACCGGATCGTCCCAGCCAAAATATTCGAGGTCGATGAATCGCAAGCGCCCGTCTTCGGCGCGCAGCGCGTTGTGCAGTCCGAAGTCGGACGGACTCAGCGCGCGATGGGTGGGCGCAAGGTCCGCCGAGGGACCCCGGCCCAGTTCCGCGTAGCGCCGGCGGAGCTGCCGAATCGCGACGGCAGTGCTGGGAACCAGGCTGCCTTCGATAAACGTGCGCAGGTCCGGATGATCATCCAATGCCCGCCTCAATGCGTCCAGGCGCTGCTCGTACTGGGCGATGGCCGCTTCTGGCGAAAAGATGCTGGCTGAGGCGTTGCGCAAATGCTGCGCGCCTTCGGCGTCGCGCAGCTTCTGCAGCCCGATGAGGAAATCGGCGAGTTGATCGGCATCGTCGCCCTGGGGGCGCAGCACCGCAGGTTCGCCGTCGAACCATTGGTACAGCGCGCAGAACGCATCCGCGTCCTTCGCGACCGGCCGTGGTGTCGACGTGATGCCGTGGCGCGCCAGGAACGAGAGTGCATCATACTCCTGTCCCAGGCGATCGCGTCCGTCGGACGGATAATGCTTGAGGGCGAGGGGCGGTCCCTCCGCCATCTCCAGCCGAAAAACCCTGTTGTTGCCGCCGGACCGTGCCGGCTGGGCGTCTGCGACACGCGCACCGGCCAGGCGGCTGCCGATTGCCATCGCATCCGGCGCGGTGATGTCGGTCTCGCTCATGCTGCAAACACCTCGCGGCGGATATCGGCCCATGTCGCGATCGGCTTGCAGTGTTCGGGGTGGGGAGGCTCCGACCGCGTGAACAGGATCGATCGCGTGGTTTTCGGAAAATGCGGTTGCTCGAAGACGTCGACCAGATCGTCGATGAAGACGTCCAGCTTCAGACTCGCGAGCCTCTCGACCTTGGCGGCCAGTGTGTGCTCGAAATAGACGTCGTCGACGGCCAGCGCCGCATCCGCAGCGTCGATCAGGCCGGCTCCCCGCAGCCAGCCGCGCGCCGCGTCGCGCAGGTCGGTGCGGTCGGGGTCCTGATGACCGAATCGGGTCTTGTGGCTGACGATGCAGACCTTCGAGCCGGCCCGCTTGCACGCCACCAGGAATTCCCGCACGCCCGGATAGATTTCGGCGCCGCCAATTCCCTTGCCGTAGACGAAGCCTTGCACTCCTTGCCAGGCGAGCTCGCCGCCCGCGCTGGACCGGAGATGATCCCGTAGGTCGGTCTTCAGCCCCTCCCACCCTTCCGGCACCAGCCCACGCTGAAGTGCGACGGCGGCAAAGACCTTGTCGTAGCAGATGATCGTGTTGTCGAAATCGATGCCGATCCGCACGCCGCTCACTTCAGGCTGATGTTCTGCATCATCTTGATGTTGAAGTACCGGGGGTCGTTAAGCGAGTTCGGCAGTTGGCCGGCCTTGAAAGCGTCAACGAGGCCGGACACGGCCTGCTCGATCGTATGGCACGGCGCAAAGCCGAGCTCGCGCCGGATCTTCTCCGAAGAGACGTGGTAGGAGCGGAGATCGTCGGTCGGCTCGACGACGACGTCGACATTGCTGCCGACCACCGACTTGACGATGTCGGCGATCTTCATCAGCGAGTGGTTCTCGTAGCCGATATTGTAGGTCTTGCCGTCGATCTTTGCGTCATCCAGCTGGAGCAGGAACAGATAGGCGGCTGACATGTCCTCGATGTGCAAATTGGGCCGGCGCTGCGTTCCGCCGAACACGCGGATGCGGCCGGTGTTAACCGCGAGATTAGTCAGGATGTTCACGACGACGTCGAGCCGCTGTCGCGGTGCGTAGCCGCAGACGGTGGCGGGGCGAACCGTGCAGGCGACGAACCCGGACGCGGCCTCGTCGGCTAAATCGGTCTCGCACATCGCCTTGAACTTCGAGTAGTCCGTGAGCGGCTCGCAGGACAGGTCCTCGGTCACCTCGGCTTCGTCCTTGATTCCGTAGACGCTGGACGAGGAGGCATAGATGAAGCGCTTGATGCCCGCCTTCTTGGCGGCGCGCACCATCGGCCGGAAGCAGTCGTAGTTGATGGACTTGCCGAGCCCCGGGTCCAGCTCGAACGACGGGTCGTTGGAGATGCAGGCGAGGTGGATTACGGCGTTGTTGCTGCGCAGGCCCTCGTTCATCGCGGCTTCGTCACGGATGTCACCCTTGATCAGGCGCAAATTGGGATTGTTGCGGACGGCATCGAACACGTCCTCGCCATACATGAACAGGTCGAGCACGGTGACCTTGTGGCCCGCAGCGAGCAACTGGGGAACCAGCACGCTACCGACATAGCCGGCACCACCGGTGACCATCACATTCCATTTTCGACCAATCACTGTCGTTCTCCAGTATCTGCCGTCGCGCTACTTCAACAGCGCGGTGACGAACTTGACTAGCGGCACCTTTTCGACCGAGCTGCGGTGGCCGACGATCCCGACCTTGATCGCGCCGGCTGCGTTCCCGATGAAGGCGACGTCCTCGATATTGCCGCCGGCGGCAACCAGCGGCGCAGTGATCGTCAGGAAGGCGTCGCCCGCGCCGACGGTATCGACGACGGTCTTGGTGAAGGCGGGGACGCGCGTGACGCCGGTTTTCGACGAGAAGGGGTAGCAGCCGAAGGAGCCGTGCGTGATGATCATGTTGTCGCAGTCGATCTTGCCGTGCAAGCCGGCCTCGATCACGGACGCGATGTCGCTGAACTTGTCGCTTGCAGCCAGACGCGCCTCCGGCGCGTCGATGCAGATGTAGTCGGCCCGCGGATACCTCGTGATCAGGTTGTAGCCGTGATTGCCGCTGTTGCTCTGGGCATTGACCGCCAGGAATCTGGAGTTGGCGATCAGGGTGTCGATCGTGCTCGACGCGATCATGCCGTGACCGAAATCGGTGGCGATCACCACGTCCGCGCCACGGACGCGCTCCGTCGTGATACGGTCGATCTCCTTCCGATCGGCCTCGTCGAGCGGCGTGTCGTCCATGGTGTAGACTTCGAAGAGCTTGTGCAGATATCCCAGCTCGACGTACCGCGATTTGCGGGTCGTCGGACGGCCCTGAAGGCGGATCGGCGTCAACGTGACGTTCGGGCGGACATGCGCCCGAATGAACTCCTCAGGGTAGTCGTTGCCACCAAGCGTCGTGACGACCTCCACCGACTTGCAGAAACTCGCCACATGGTTCGCCGCGGCAATGACGCCGCCCGCAAATTGCTCGCCGCTCTTGAACAGCGTGGCGACGATGTTTTCCTTCGAGGCCTTTCCGAGCGCCGTGACGTACTGGTATTCGTCGATGATGGTGTCGCCGACCAGCACGACGTGCATGTCCTGCACCCTGTCGATCAGCTTCAGCAGGCGATCGGCGCCGCCACCTTCACGGACTTTTTGCAGGTAGTCGCGGAGGGGAGGATCGTAGATGTCGAAATACCGGTTCACCAGCGACGAGGAGCTGAATGTCACGTCGCGGGTGAACACGATGCGTCCGCCGTGACGCTCGACGGTGTCGCGCTCGGTCCGGATCTTGCCCGTTACGTCGTCTTCGGGGTTTTCATAGTCGGACCCCTTCACATAGATGTCCGGCCGCACCGTATCCAGGATCGGCTCGGCGCTGGAGGTGTGATTGATGCCGACCCAATCGACGGTCGCGAGCGAGGCCAGCATCTCGGCCCGCATGTTTTCGGGGAAGATCGGCCGACCTGGTCCCTTGTTGACGTAACGGTCGGCGGTGATCGTGACCATGACGACGTCGCCCTCGTTGCGCGCCGCCTGGATGTGTCTGATATGGCCGAGATGCACGAGGTCGAAGACGCCGTGGCAGAGTGCAACCTTCCGGCCCCGCGCTTGCGCGGAGCGCGCGATCTTGCCCAGTTCCTCGATTGTCTTGATCTTTTCGTGCTCCACCAGTTGGTCGTTCAACGCGGGATTGTCGGTCGGAATATAGCCCATGTGAATTACCTAAAGCGCCGGCCGGCCTCAGCCGGGCGGCCCGGAATTGATCGATTCGCGGCAACGATACCCGGCGAACCTGTTCACTGGCTTGCCTTCTGCGGCGCGCCGGATGGCGCGTCGTTGTTGTCTGCGAGATATTTGAACCAGTCCTTCGTGGCGTCCGCGATCTTGTCCACTGTCCACAGGGGAGCGTCCTTGTACTGATCCATCGAATTCAGCATCGTCGCGACCCCGTCCTCAAATCTTACCTTCGGCGTCCATTTCAGGATCCGCTTGATCTTGGTGATGTCGGCATAGGTGCAATCGGGCTCGCCGGGACGCTTGGGAATGTGGACCTTGTCGCCGCCGAGAAGCTCAACCAGCCGGTTGACACTGTAGGTGTTGTCGGAGCCGACGTTGAAAATCTCGTTCGAGACCTCGGAGCTCGCGGCGGTCACGAAAGCATCGGCGACATCGCTGACGAAGGTGAAGTCGCGGGTCTGTTCGCCGTCGCCGACCACCGTGAAGGGCTTGCCGGCAAGCTTCTGCGCCATGAACACGCCGAACACGGCGCCGTAGGTGCCCGTGGTGCGATGGCGCGGCCCGTACACGTTGAACAGGCGCAGCGCGACCGCGGGCAGCTTGTAGACCTGGCACCAGTGCATGACGCACTGCTCGCCGAGATTCTTAGTGAGGGCATAAGGATACATCGGTCGGATCTCAGCGCTCTCCGGCGTCGGATAGACATCGGGAATTCCGTAGCAGGAGGACGACGCAGCATAAACGAAGCGGCTGACGCCGGCCTGCCGTGCAGCCTCGAGAACGTTGACCGTGCCGTCGACATTGGCGCGGTGATACGGGATCGGGGACTCGATCGAGGGGACGATGTCGGCCAGCGCGGCGAGATGAAACACCCAGTCGATGCCGTCGAAATGCGGCTTGATCGATTCGAGTTCGGTGACGTCGGCCCGCACGATCTTCAGTCGACCAGAATCGACACGCGAGGCCAGATTTTCGGGGCGTCCGATCACGAAATTTTCGAGCGCGACGACCTCATGGTCGTCGTCGAGGAGGCGGTCGACGAGGTGACTGCCGATGAAGCCCGCGCCACCGGTAACGATGCATTTCATAGGAACATCCGTGATGCGAATGCCCAGCGAAACAGGCCCGCCAATGTTGAGTGAAGGTGGAAACCGAATCGGCTGTTGGTCGACTTCGATGGTAATATAGCTTTGCAATCGCTGGTGATAGCCGGTATCAGGGGCGCCATGTCGCCGTCGAGCTGCCAACCCATGCCTGTGGAGCCCATCAATCCCGATCACAAGGCCTTCCTCGACGATTATGTGGGGCGCCTCCATCGCGCGACGGCGGTTGACGACGGGGTTTTCGCCAGGATTTCCGCCACCCGCACGGCTTGGTTGCGCGCGCGCGAGCAGGGCGGCCGAGTCATCTTCATCGGCAATGGAGGCTCGGCCGGCATCGCCTCCCATCTCGCGATCGATCTGGCGAAGAACGCATCGGTGCCCGCACTCTGCTTCAGCGATGCCAGCATGATGTCGTGTCTTGCCAATGATTACGGTTTCGAGGACTGGCTTGCGCATGCTGTGCGGCTGAGCGCTCGCGCCGGCGATTGCCTCGTCGCGATCAGCTCGTCGGGACGCTCGAAGAATATTCTCAATGCGGTCGCGCAGGCGCGGGCAATGAAGCTCGATGTGATCACGCTGTCGGGCATGAACGCCGAGAATCCGCTGCGCAATCTCGGCGACGTCAATTATTACGTCGACAGCCGCAGCTACAACATCGTCGAGACCACGCATCAGTTCTGGATGATGGCCGCGATCGACCTCATCATCGGTGGCGCGGAATATCCGGCGTCCTGAGGCGGTGCCGTCGATCTGATCACCACGGGGTGAGATTGCCTCACCCGCTCGCATGTCTCCGTTTTACGGTCCTACGATGAAAAACCTGTTTTACGTCCGCCATACCTGCCGCCTCTGTCATTCGGACAAGCAAGAGCTTGTCGTCCCGATGGCGGGCATGCCCATCGGCACCCCGAACTTCCAGGTGCCGGATGCAAGCGCCGACGATCCTGTCTTTCGGGCCGCGGTGCCGATGGCGCTGCACCTGTGCGCAGACTGCGGCCACCTGCAGATTCTCCACGTCGGCAATCCGGAGATCCAGTACCGCAACTACGTCTATACCACCTCGCTCTCGCTTGGCCTGCGAGAGCACTTCGCGGGCTACGCCAACGACGTCGTCAGCCGGTTCGCCGTCGCGCCGGGCTCGCTGGTCGTCGAGCTCGGCAGCAACGACGGATCGCTGCTCGGTTTCTTCAGGGAGCGCGGCATGCGGGTGCTGGGTGTCGATCCCGCCGTCGACATCGCGCGGCGTGCGACGGAAGCGGGAATCGAGACCATCGGCGATTTCTTCACCGATGCCATTGGTCGCCGCATCCTGCAAAGCCACGGCGCGGCCAGCGTCGTGATCGCCAACAACATGATCGCAAATGTCGACAATCTCGACCCGCTGGTGATCGGGGTTCGCGACGTGCTTGCGCCGGACGGGCTGTTCGTATTCGAAACGCAGTATGGCCTCGACGTCACCGAGAAGAACCTTCTCGACACCGTCTATCACGAGCATCTGTCGTATTTTAACATCAAGCCGCTGACGCGCTTCTTCGCGCGGCTCGGCATGGAAGTGATCGACGTCCAGCACATCGAGACCAAGGGCGGCTCGATCCGGGTGACGGTGCAGCGTGCCGGCGGCGCGAAGAAGCCGTCCGCTGAGGTCGCGCGCTTCATCGCCGAGGAAGATCGGCTCGGCGTCGACCAGCCGGGTTACTATGTGCCCTACGCGAAGAGGATCGCCGCCATCCGCGACGAGTTGGTCGCGATGGCCGATGCCGCCCATGCGCGCGGTCAACTCGTGGCCGGCTACGGCGTCTCGGTCGGGACCACGACCCTGCTGCCGCAGTTCGGCCTGGAGAACAAGATCGACTTCCTGGTGGACGACGATCCCAAGAAGGCGAACGTGATGGCCGGCCCGGGATACGACATCCCGATCCTGCCGCCCGCCGCCCTTTACGAGCGCAAGCCGGCGTTCGTCGTCGTCTTCGCCTGGCGCTACGTGGACCCGATCCGGGCCAAGTATGCCGGCTATTTCGCCGAGGGCGGAAAGTTCGTTGTGCCGTTGCCGGGCATTTCGACGATCGACCGGGCCGACTGACCTTGAGGAGGCGCTAATGGGGCGGCAGATGACGGGCCCGGTGGTCTCGTCCTGCCAGGAACCGGCTGCGCCCCTTGGGACGGCGGATTGCAGGCGGCAGATAAGCCCTTGATTGGCCTGATCTCTGGTCGGTCGCCTGTGGAGGTCGTTTTGCTCGCGCCAGCCCTCCCTGTCTTGACCTTTGGCCCCATCCGCAGTAGATACCGCGCACTCGCAGCCGGCCCGTTAGACGCGGATCTCCGGCGCGGCTTTGAAATCCCCGAACAATCGAGCCCGGATTCCGGCTCATCCTTCGAGACAGAGGGCTGGGCCAACGGCGGCTGTTCGGATCCCTGAAATTCATTCGCGTCTGTCGACGGACGTTGGACATCAAACGATGGCAGTCAGCCCGTTCAAGTTCTTGCAGGAAGTGCGCTCGGAGACCGCCAAGGTCACCTGGCCGACCCGCCGCGAGACCACGATCACCACCATCATGGTGTTCGTAATGGTCGCCGTGGCCTCGATCTTCTTCTTCGCCGCCGACCAGATCATCCGCGTCCTCATCACCTTCCTTCTGGGCATTCACTGATGGCAACAGCAACGGCTCAATTGTCTGACAAGCGCTGGTACATCGTCCACGCCTATTCGAACTTCGAGAAGAAGGTCGCCGAATCGATCCGCGAGCAGGCCAAGCAGCGCGGGCTCGAGGAGCTGTTCGAGCTGGTGCTGGTCCCGACCGAGAAGGTCACGGAAGTGCGCCGCGGCCGCAAGATCGATGCCGAGCGCAAGTTTTTCCCGGGCTACGTGCTGGTGAAGATGAAGCTGACCGATGAGGCGTTCCATCTGATCAAGAACACGCCGAAGGTGACCGGCTTCCTCGGCGCGGAAAACAAGCCGATGCCGATCTCGGAAGCCGAGGCCATGCGCATCCTGCACCAGGTGCAGGAGGGCGTGGAGCGGCCGAAGGCGTCGGTGTCGTTCGAGATCGGCGAGAACGTCCGCGTGGCCGATGGCCCGTTTGCCTCGTTCTCGGGTGTGGTCGAGGAAATCGACGAGGCGCGCTCGCGCGTGAAGGTCGCGGTGTCGATCTTCGGCCGCGCCACGCCGGTCGAACTGGAATTCGGTCAGGTCGAGAAGGTCTGATCGGGTAGGCGCGAGACTTCGGTCTCGCGCAACAAGAGGCCGTGGGAGGGAGAGGGCGGTTGCCAGCCGCATCCGACCCAGACCACGAACCTGAAACCGCCGGCCCAGGCCGGCCCAACAGGAGTGATACATGGCAAAGAAAGTGACCGGATACCTGAAGCTTCAGGTCCCGGCCGGTGCGGCGAATCCTTCGCCCCCGATCGGTCCCGCGCTCGGTCAGCGCGGTCTCAACATCATGGAGTTCTGCAAGGCGTTCAACGCCCAGACCCAGAAGGAAGAGAAGAACACCCCGATTCCCGTCGTGATTACGATCTACGCCGATCGTTCCTTCACGTTCGAGATGAAGACCCCGCCGATGTCCTTCTTCCTCAAACAGGCTGCCAAGATCCAGTCCGGCTCCAAGGCGCCGGGCCGTGACAAGGCCGGCGCGGTGACCAAGGCGCAGGTGCGCGAGATCGCCGAGAAGAAGATGAAGGATCTCAATTGCGACTCGATCGAGTCGGCCATGAAGATGGTCGAGGGCTCTGCCCGTTCGATGGGTCTGGAAGTGGCAGGGTAAGCGGTCATGGCAATCGGAAAACGTTTGAACAAAGCCCGCGAAGGTATTGATCGCGAAAAGCTTTACCCGCTCACCGACGCCATCAAGATGGTCAAGGAACGCGCGAAGGCGAAGTTCGACGAGACCATCGAGGTCGCGATCAATCTCGGCGTCGATCCGCGTCACGCCGACCAGATGGTCCGTGGTGTCGTGACCCTGCCGAACGGCACCGGCCGTACGCTCCGCGTCGGCGTGTTCGCCCGCGGCGCCAAGGCCGACGAGGCCAAGGCGGCGGGGGCCGACGTCGTTGGCGCCGAGGACCTGGTCGAGAAGGTGCAGAACGGCTCGATCGATTTCGACCGCTGTATCGCAACCCCCGACATGATGCCGCTGGTCGGCCGCCTTGGTAAGGTGCTCGGCCCGCGCGGCCTGATGCCGAACCCGAAGATCGGCACCGTGACCATGGACGTCACCGGCGCCGTGAAGGGCGCCAAGGGCGGCTCGGTCGAGTTCCGCGTCGAGAAGGCCGGCATCCTGCAGGCTGGCGTCGGCAAGGCCTCGTTCACCGAGGAAAAGCTGGTCGAGAACATCAAGGCACTGGCTGACGCTGTCTCCAAGGCCAAGCCGGCGGGTTCCAAGGGCACCTACATCCAGCGCGTTGCAGTGTCCTCGTCGATGGGTCCCGGCGTGAAGGTCGAGCCGGGCACCATTCTCGGCTAAGGTTCGGAAACGACATGAGGCGAGGGGCGGAATTGGGCAACCGATTCCGCCCCTCGTCGTTTGTGACGGCGTTCACCGGAAACAAGAACAATGACTGACAAGGTCCTGATCTACTCGCGCTTTCCCAAGACAATGATGGCGCGCTTCGCCGAGCGGTTCGAACTGCTCGACACCGGCGGCAAGCCGGCGCGCGAGGTGTTTTCGGCCGACGCGCTCGGCGGCATCCGCGTAGTGCTCACCGCCGGCGGCACGCCGCTGGGCGCGGAGGCGATGGACCTGTTTCCGAAGCTCGGTGCCATCGTCTGCTACGGCACTGGCTATGACGGTGTTGACCTGAAGGCCGCTGTTGCCCGCAACATTGCGGTCGGACATAGCCCGGGCGCCAATGCGGCCTCGGTCGCCGACATCGCGATGACCCTGATGCTCGCGACGACGCGGCGAATCCTGGTTGCCGACCAGTACGTCCGCAGCGGCGATTGGGCCGCGTCAAAGCCCTCGCCGATGATGCGCCCGCAGGCCGGGATGCCGGGCCGCCGCATCGGCGTCTACGGCATGGGTGAGATCGGCCGCAAGATCGCAGCGCGCTGCGCATCCTTCGAGAGCGAAATCGGCTATTTCAGCCGCAGTAGGTACGATCTGCCCTATCAATATTTCCCGACGCTGGAGGCGCTCGCCGACTGGTGCAGCGTGCTGATGATCGCGGTCCGGGCAGGGGCCGAGACCCAGCATGCCGTCAGCGCCGATATCCTCAAGCGCCTCGGGGCGGACGGCTATGTCGTCAACATCTCCCGCGGCTCGGTGATCGACGAGAAAGCCCTGGTGGTGGCGCTCACCGAAAAGACCATCGCCGGCGCCGGTCTCGACGTCTACGACCAGGAACCGCACGCCCCGGACGCGCTGACGGCGCTCCCAAATGTCGTGTTCGCCCCCCATATCGGCGGCCACACCCTCGAATCGCACGTAGCCATGCAGAACTGCGTGCTGGCGAACCTGACCGCGTTTTTCGAAGGCAGGCCGCTGCCTTATGAGGTCAAATGAGCGGAACCGGCCCTTGTCGGCCATGGTTAAGCGCGAGCGGCAACGGATTGGAACTGGTGTGAATTTTGCTCTTGGCAAGCAGGCCCCGAGCGGTTAAAGAACCGCTTCCGGACGTGCCGGCCTCGGCTGGCGCGTTCGTGCACGCATTCCGAAAACAAGCGATGGAGATCATTCCTTTTCAGGACGTCCGTGAGGATTGGCTGGAAAAGGAGGGAAATTCGTCGGGTGTGGGATGCGGGCAGAGGTCGGGCGGTTCGCCGGCTGACCTTGTCCTGTCCAAGACTGCAGGCGCCCGCGGGGAATTTCGATTTCTCAACGGCTTAATCGCATGGCCTGCATAGACGGGTGAAGACCGGATTTCACTTCGTGGCCACCTTAGGGTCGGTTGCGGAATGGGTTTGGTTCGGACCTCGACACGCCGTGGGCCCTAACGGGCTCCCGGAGGGCAGGCTTTGAATTGTCGTCTTGCCCGGCGTGTCCGATGGGTTTGGCCCTGAGGTTCAGGTTTGGGCGGGACGATGGGTGCAACCCGGCGGTCCCGCTTTCGCGATGACCGCCAACCGGAAAGAGCTTGCTGTGGAACGAGCGGCAAAAAAGGAAGCGGTCGAACAGCTCAATGGGGTCTTCAAGACCACGAGCGTCGCGGTCGTTGCCCAATATTCCGGCCTGACCGTTGCCCAGATGCAGAAGCTGCGCATGCAGATGAAGCAGGCTGGCGCCTCGGTGAAGGTCTCGAAGAACCGTCTCGCCAAAATTGCTCTTGAAGGCACTGACGTCGTTGCCATCGGCCCCATGCTGAAGGGACCGACCGTGATCGCCACCTCGGACGATCCGGTAGCGGCGCCAAAGGTCGCCGTCGAATTCGCCAAGGCGAACGAAAAGTTCGTCATCATTGGCGGCTCGATGGGAAAGACCGTCCTGAATGTCGACGGCGTGAAGGCTCTTGCCTCGCTGCCGTCGCTTGACGAACTGCGCGCCAAGATCGTCGGCCTGCTTGTGGCCCCGGCGACCAAGATCGCTCAGCTCGCCAACGCGCCCGCGGGCAAGCTCGCGCGCGTCATCCAGGCTTATGCCTCAAAGGGCGAAGCGGCCTGACGCCCTTCGCAAAACTCAAACCCGAACCAGACTTACATTCAAGGAAACTGAACAATGGCTGACCTGCAGAAGATCGTTGACGACCTCTCGAGCCTCACCGTGCTCGAAGCTGCCGAACTCGCGAAGCTCCTCGAAGAGAAGTGGGGCGTTTCGGCTGCCGCGGCTGTCGCCGTGGCCGGCCCGGCTGGTGGTGGCGCTGCCGCCGCTCCGGCCGAAGAGAAGACCGAGTTCACGGTCGTTCTTGCCGCCGCCGGCGACAAGAAGATCGAGGTCATCAAGGAAGTCCGCGCCATCACCGGCCTGGGCCTGAAGGAAGCAAAGGACCTCGTCGAGGGCGCGCCGAAGCCTGTCAAGGAAGGCGTGAACAAGGACGAAGCCGAGAAGCTCAAGGCCCAGCTCGAGAAGGCTGGCGCGAAGGTCGAGCTCAAGTAAGCAACGCTTACTGGCACGAGATCCCGGTGCGCGTCATCGCAACCGGGGTCTCGGTCCACTCCCCGAAAGGGTGGGCTGGATGCAAAAGGCGTGCGACGGAACGACCCGACGCAGGCCGAACACGAAAAAGTGTGGGGATTTGAGGGTTTGTCCCTCGAATCTGCACTAATGTCGCCCCATATCGGGTCGGCAGCACGAAAGCGCGGTGGGCAGGGATGCCGCATTCCCTGTAAGCCGTTGGGAGAGCAAGCTATTTCGGGCTTTTGCAGTCCGTGAAGAGGATGGTTGTGACGGGCGGGCGCGCTCTTGCGCCCCGCGCGTCGTTTTGCGTTTTGAAGGTCTGAAGAACAGATTCAGGACATTCCTGCCTGAAACTGAGTCTCCGGCCCCCAAGACGGGTTCGAAAAATTCAACCCGGGGAGCGGCGGTCGCCGCGTTCCGGAGGGCGCGCCCAAATCGGGCGACGAAAATGAGAGGCCACGATGGCGCAGCAGACATTCACCGGTCGCAAACGCGTTCGCAAGTTCTTCGGACACATCAAGGAAGTGGCCGAGATGCCGAACCTCATCGAGGTTCAGAAGGCGTCCTATGACCAGTTCCTGATGGTCGACGAGCCCCAGGGCGGACGGTCGGACGAGGGCTTGCAGGCGGTGTTCCGCTCGGTCTTCCCGATCTCCGACTTCTCGGGCACCTCGATGCTGGAATTCGTCCGCTACGAGTTCGAGCCGCCGAAATACGACGTCGACGAGTGCCGCCAGCGCGGCATGACCTTCGCGGCTCCCCTCAAGGTGACGCTGCGCCTCATCGTGTTCGATATCGACGAGGAAACCGGCGCGAAGTCGGTCAAGGACATCAAGGAGCAGGACGTCTACATGGGCGATATCCCGCTCATGACGATGAACGGCACCTTCATCGTCAACGGCACCGAGCGCGTCATCGTCTCGCAGATGCACCGTTCGCCGGGCGTGTTCTTCGACCACGACAAGGGCAAGACCCATTCGTCGGGCAAGTTGCTGTTCGCCGCCCGCGTGATCCCGTATCGCGGCTCCTGGCTCGACATCGAGTTCGACGCCAAGGACATCGTCTATGCGCGTATCGACCGTCGCCGCAAGCTTCCGGTGACGTCGCTGATGTTCGCGCTCGGTCTCGACGGCGAGGCGATCCTCAGCACCTTCTACAAGAAGATCCAGTACAAGCGGATCAAGGAAGGCTGGCGCGTTCCGTTCGACGCCAATCGTTTCCGCGGCTACTCGACCATCAACGACCTGATCGATGCCGATACCGGCAAGGTCGTGCTCGAAGCCGGCAAGAAGCTCACCGTGCGCGGTGCGCGTCAGATGCAGGAGAAGGGCCTGAAGGCGCTGCGCCTGTCGGATGCGGAGCTCGTCGGCAACTACATCGCCGAGGATCTCGTCAATCCCAAGACCGGCGAGATCCACGCGGAAGCCGGTGAAGAGATCACCGACAAGTCGATGAAGGCTCTCAACGAGCAGGGCTACAAGGAGTTGCCGCTGCTTGACATCGACCACGTCAATGTCGGCGCCTACATCCGCAACACGCTCTCGGCCGACAAGAACATGACGCGTGAGGACGCGCTGTTCGACATCTACCGCGTCATGCGTCCCGGCGAGCCGCCGACGCTGGATTCGGCCCAGGCGATGTTCCAGTCGCTGTTCTTCGACGCCGAGCGCTACGACCTCTCGGCGGTCGGCCGCGTCAAGATGAACATGCGCCTCGACCTCGATGCGCCCGACACCCAGCGCACGCTGCGCAAGGAAGACATCCTCTCCGTCATCAAGACGCTGGTGGATTTGCGCGACGGCAAGGGCGAGATCGACGACATCGACCATCTCGGCAACCGCCGTGTGCGCTCGGTCGGCGAGCTCATGGAGAACCAGTACCGCATCGGCTTGCTCCGCATGGAGCGTGCGATCAAGGAGCGCATGTCTTCGGTCGACATCGACACGGTCATGCCGCAGGACCTGATCAACGCGAAGCCGGCGGCCGCTGCCGTGCGCGAGTTCTTTGGCTCCTCGCAGCTCTCGCAGTTCATGGACCAGACCAACCCGCTGTCGGAGATCACCCACAAGCGCCGCCTGTCGGCGCTTGGACCGGGCGGTCTGACCCGCGAGCGCGCCGGCTTCGAGGTGCGCGACGTGCATCCGACGCATTACGGCCGCATCTGCCCGATCGAGACGCCGGAAGGTCCGAACATCGGCCTGATCAACTCGCTCGCGACCTTCGCGCGCGTGAACAAGTATGGCTTCGTTGAGACCCCGTATCGCAAGGTCAAGGACGGCCGCGTCACCGACGAGGTCGTGTACCTCTCGGCAATGGAAGAGGGCCGCTACACGGTCGCGCAGGCCAACGTACCGCTCGATCCGAAGGGCCGCTTCACCGAAGACCTCGTGGTCTGCCGTCACGCCGGCGAAGTCTTGCCGGTGACCCCGGACAAGGTCGACTACATGGACGTGTCGCCGAAGCAGCTCGTTTCGGTCGCAGCCGCGCTGATCCCGTTCCTCGAGAACGACGACGCCAACCGCGCGCTGATGGGCTCGAACATGCAGCGCCAGGCGGTGCCGCTGGTTCGCGCCGAGGCGCCGTTCGTCGGCACCGGCATGGAAGGCGTGGTTGCGCGTGACTCGGGTGCTGCGATCGCGGCGCGCCGTTCGGGCGTGATCGACCAGATCGACGCGACCCGCGTCGTCATCCGCGCCACCGAAGATCTCGATCCGACCAAGTCGGGCGTCGATATCTACCGGCTGATGAAGTACCAGCGCTCCAACCAGTCGACCTGCATCAACCAGCGTCCGCTGGTGAAGGTCGGCGACATCGTCAAGAAGGGCGACATCATCGCCGACGGTCCGTCGACCGATCTCGGCGAGCTCGCGCTCGGCCGGAACGTGCTCGTCGCGTTCATGCCGTGGAACGGCTACAACTTCGAAGACTCGATCCTACTGTCGGAGCGGATCGTGAAGGAAGACGTGTTTACCTCAATTCATATCGAAGAATTCGAGGTGATGGCCCGCGACACCAAGCTCGGACCCGAGGAAATCACCCGCGACATTCCGAACGTGTCGGAAGAAGCGCTGAAGAACCTCGACGAAGCCGGCATCGTGTACATCGGCGCGGAAGTGCGCGCCGGCGACATCCTGGTCGGCAAGATCACGCCGAAGGGCGAAAGCCCGATGACGCCGGAAGAAAAGCTCCTGCGCGCCATCTTCGGCGAGAAGGCTTCCGACGTCCGCGACACCTCGCTGCGCGTTCCTCCGGGCGTGCAGGGCACCATCGTCGAAGTGCGCGTGTTCAACCGGCACGGCGTCGACAAGGACGAGCGTGCGCTGGCGATCGAGCGGGAAGAGATCGAGCGTCTGGCCAAGGACCGCGACGACGAGCAGGCGATCCTGGACCGCAACGTCTACAACCGTCTTGCCGAGCTGCTCGAAGGACGGCAGGGCATCGCCGGTCCGAAGGGCTTCAAGAAGGACACCAAGATCACCCGTGCGGTGCTCGAGGAGTACCCGAAGTCGCAGTGGTGGCTGTTCGCTTCGCCGAACGACAAGCTGATGGCCGAGATCGAGGCCATGCGGAAGCAGTACGACGAGTCGAAGAAGGGGCTTGAACAGCGCTTCCTCGACAAGGTCGAAAAGCTTCAGCGCGGTGACGAATTGCCGCCCGGTGTGATGAAGATGGTCAAGGTCTTCGTCGCGGTGAAGCGCAAGATCCAGCCCGGCGACAAGATGGCCGGGCGCCACGGCAACAAGGGCGTGGTGTCGAAGATCGTGCCGATCGAGGACATGCCGTTCCTCGAAGACGGTACGCATGCCGACATCGTGCTCAATCCGCTCGGCGTGCCCTCGCGCATGAACGTCGGACAGATCCTCGAGACCCATCTCGGCTGGGCGTGTGCCGGCCTCGGCAAGCGTATCGGCCAGACGGTCGATGCCTATTTGTCGAAGCAGGACATCAGGCCGCTGAAGGAAACCTTGAAGAAGGTCTACGGCGAGGACGAGACGATCAAGTCGCTCAACGACAACGAGTTGATCGAGCTCGGCCACAATCTGAGCCGCGGCGTTCCGATCGCGACGCCGGTGTTCGACGGCGCCAAGGAAGCCGACATCGAGGAGATGCTGAAGCTTGCCGGTCTCGACGCTTCGGGCCAGTCGACCGTCTATGACGGCCGCACCGGCGATGCCTTCGACCGCAAGGTGACGGTGGGCTACATCTACATGCTCAAGCTGCACCATCTCGTCGACGACAAGATCCACGCGCGTTCGATCGGTCCGTACTCGCTCGTTACCCAGCAGCCGCTGGGCGGCAAGGCGCAGTTCGGCGGCCAGCGTTTCGGCGAAATGGAAGTGTGGGCGCTCGAGGCTTACGGCGCGGCGTACACGCTCCAGGAGATGTTGACCGTGAAGTCGGACGACGTCGCCGGCCGTACCAAGGTGTACGAGGCGATCGTGCGTGGCGACGACACCTTCGAGGCCGGTATTCCGGAATCGTTCAACGTGCTGGTCAAGGAAATGCGCTCGCTCGGCCTCAACGTCGACTTGCACAATTCCAAGGTCGGACCGGGGACGGCGGAAGCGGCCGAGTAATACGACCCTCATGCCCGGCCTGAATGGCCGGGCATCGGCGCCCAGTCCTCGAATCGCGAGGGCAGGGCGCCCCGCATAGTGATTTTCGAATTTGCTGCCGGAGGCGACCGGCACGCGAGGAGAAGACGATGAACCAAGAAATTATGAATCTCTTTAATCCGACGACGCCGGCTCAGGTCTTCGACCAGATCCGGATCTCGATCGCGAGCCCCGAGAAGATTCTGTCCTGGTCGTACGGCGAGATCAAGAAGCCGGAAACCATCAACTACCGTACCTTCAAGCCCGAGCGCGACGGCCTGTTCTGCGCCCGCATCTTCGGGCCGATCAAGGATTACGAGTGCTTGTGCGGCAAGTACAAGCGCATGAAGTACAAGGGCATCATCTGCGAGAAGTGCTCGGTCGAGGTCACGCTGTCGCGCGTCCGGCGCGAGCGCATGGGCCATATCGAGCTCGCAGCCCCCGTCGCCCACATCTGGTTCCTGAAGTCGCTGCCCTCGCGCATCGGCCTCCTGCTCGACATGACGTTGAAGGATCTCGAGCGGATCCTCTATTTCGAATATTACGTCGTGCTCGAGCCGGGCCTCACCGCGCTGAAGGACCGTCAGCTCTTGTCGGAAGACGAGTATCTGAAGGCGCAGGACGAATACGGCCAGGATTCCTTCACCGCCATGATCGGCGCGGAAGCGATCCGCGAGCTGCTCAAGGGCATGGATCTCGAGAAGCTCGAGCTGACCTTGCGCGCAGAGATGCAGGAGACCGACTCCGACATCAAGCACAAGAAGCTCGCCAAGCGCCTGAAGATCGTGGAAGCGTTCCGCCACTCCGGCAACAAGCCGGAATGGATGATCATGACCGTGGTCCCGGTGATTCCGCCGGACCTGCGTCCGCTGGTGCCGCTGGATGGCGGCCGCTTCGCGACCTCGGACCTCAACGACCTGTACCGCCGCGTCATCAACCGCAACAACCGCTTGAAGCGGCTGATGGAGCTGCGCGCGCCGGACATCATCATCCGCAACGAGAAGCGCATGCTTCAGGAGGCCGTCGACGCTCTGTTCGACAACGGCCGCCGCGGCCGCGTCATCACCGGCGCCAACAAGCGTCCGCTGAAGTCGCTCGCCGACATGCTCAAGGGCAAGCAGGGCCGGTTCCGTCAGAACCTGCTCGGCAAGCGCGTCGACTATTCGGGCCGTTCGGTGATCGTGGTCGGTCCCGAGCTGCGCCTGCATCAGTGCGGCCTGCCGAAGAAGATGGCGCTCGAGCTGTTCAAGCCGTTCATCTACTCGCGGCTTGACGCCAAGGGTCTGTCCACCACCGTGAAACAGGCCAAGAAGCTGGTCGAGAAGGAGCGGCCCGAGGTCTGGGACATCCTGGACGAGGTCATCCGCGAGCATCCCGTGCTGCTCAACCGCGCACCGACGCTCCATCGCCTCGGCATCCAGGCGTTCGAGCCCGTGCTGATCGAGGGCAAGGCGATCCAGCTCCACCCGCTGGTCTGCGCCGCGTTCAACGCCGACTTCGACGGCGACCAGATGGCCGTGCACGTCCCGCTGTCGCTCGAAGCGCAGCTGGAAGCGCGCGTCCTGATGATGTCGACCAACAACATCCTGCATCCGGCGAACGGCCAGCCGATCATCGTGCCGTCGCAGGACATCGTGCTCGGTCTCTACTACGTCTCCATCATGCGCGAAGGCCTGCCCGGCGAGGGCAAGATCTTCGGCGAGATGGCGGAGCTCGAGCACGCGCTGCACGCGAAGGTCATCCACCTCCACACCAAGATCAAGTACCGGTGGGAAGGCATCGACGAGACCGGCAAGATCTCCAAGCGCTGGATCGAGACCACCGCTGGCCGCGTCATGCTGGGCAATTTGCTGCCGAAGAACCCGCGCGTTCCGTACGAGATCATCAACAAGCTGATGACCAAGCGCGAGATCTCCGGCGTCATCGACCAGGTCTACCGCCACTGCGGTCAGAAGGAGACGGTGATCTTCTGCGACCGCATCATGGCGCTCGGCTTCTACAACGCGTTCAAGGCCGGCATCTCGTTCGGCAAGGACGACATGGTCGTGCCGCACTCCAAGTGGAAGATCGTCGACACCACACGTACGCTGGCGAAGGATTTCGAGCAGCAGTACAACGACGGTCTGATCACCCATGGCGAGAAGTACAACAAGGTCGTCGACGCCTGGTCGAAGGCCACGGAAGAAATCGCCAAGGCGATGATGAAGGAGATTTCCTCGACCAAGAAGACGGCGAGCGGGGCGGATGCCGACATCAACTCGATCTACATGATGGCTCACTCCGGTGCCCGCGGTTCGCCGGCCCAGATGCGCCAGCTCGCCGGCATGCGCGGCCTGATGGCCAAGCCGTCTGGCGAGATCATCGAGACGCCGATCATCTCGAACTTCAAGGAAGGCCTCTCGGTGCTCGAGTACTTCAACTCGACCCACGGCGCCCGCAAGGGCCTCGCGGACACCGCGTTGAAGACTGCGAACTCCGGCTACCTGACCCGTCGTCTCGTCGACGTCGCGCAGGATTGCATCATCACGCAGGACGATTGCGGCACCAAGCTCGGCATCAAGATGCGCGCCATCGTCGATGCCGGCACCGTGGTCGCTTCGCTCGGCTCGCGCATCCTCGGACGCACGGCCTGCGAAGACGTGCGTGACAGCACGGGCAAGGTGATCTTCAAGCGCGGTACGCTGATGGAAGAGAGCCATCTGGATGCCATTCATCAGGGCGGCGTCCAGGAGGTGAAGATCCGCTCGGCGCTGACCTGCGAGCTCGTCAACGGCATCTGCGGCAAGTGCTACGGCCGCGATCTCGCTCGCGGCACGCCGGTCAACCACGGCGAAGCGGTCGGGGTCATCGCGGCCCAGTCGATCGGCGAGCCGGGCACCCAGCTCACCATGCGTACCTTCCACATCGGCGGTGCGGCGCAGCTGAACGAGCAATCTTTCGTCGAATCCAACTTCGACGGCAAGATCGTGATCAGGAATAAGGCCATCGCCCGCAACAGCGACGGCCACCTGGTTGCGATGGTTCGCAACATGGTGATCGCGATCGTCGATGCCGACGGCACCGAGCGTGCGACGCACCGTATTCAGTACGGTTCGCGCCTGCACGTCGACGAGGGCGACATGGTCAAGCGCGGCCAGCGTATCGTCGAATGGGATCCCTACACCCGTCCGCTCCTCACCGAGGTCGAAGGCACCATCGGCTTCGAGGATCTGGTTGAGGGACAGTCGATCTCGGAAACGCTCGACGAGGCCACCGGTATTGCCAAGCGCGTGGTCATCGACTGGCGCTCGATGCGCGGCGGCGGGGACCTGCGTCCCGCCATCGTGATCAAGGGCAAGGACGGCAAGGTGCTCAAGCTCGCCCGTGGCGGCGATGCTCGCTACATGCTGTCGGTCGACGGCATTCTGTCGGTCGATGTCGGAGCCAAGGTCCAGGCGGGCGACATTCTCGCCCGTGTCTCGACCGAAAGCGCCAAGACGCGCGACATCACCGGCGGTCTGCCGCGGGTGGCGGAACTGTTCGAGGCTCGGCGTCCGAAGGATGCGGCGATCATCGCCGAAATCGCGGGCACCATCCGGTTTGGGCGCGACTACAAGAACAAGCGTCGCATCTCGATCGAGCCGATGGACAAGACCGACGAGGCGCGCGAGTACCTGATCCCGAAGGGCAAGCACATCCACCTTCAGGACGGCGACGTCGTCGAAAAGGGCGACTTCATCGTGGAAGGCAACCCGGCGCCGCACGACATTCTGGCGGTCAAGGGCATCGAGGAACTCGCGGCCTATCTGGTCAACGAGATCCAGGAGGTCTACCGGCTCCAGGGCGTGCTCATCAACGACAAGCACATCGAGGTGATCGTCCGGCAGATGCTCCAGAAGGTGGAAGTCACCGACCAGGGCGACACGGACATGATCTCGGGTGAGCAGATCGACAAGATCGAGTTCGACCAGATCAACGCGAAGGCCAAGGAAGAGGGCAAGAAGATCGCCACGGGGACGCCGGTTCTGCTCGGCATCACCAAGGCCAGCCTTCAGACCCGCTCCTTCTTCTCGGCGGCCTCGTTCCAGGAGACCACCCGCGTCCTCACGGAAGCGGCGGTCAACGGCAAGGTCGATCCGCTCGAAGGCCTCAAGGAGAACGTCATCGTCGGTCGGCTGATTCCGGCAGGCACCGGCGCCTCCATGGCGAAGATCCGCGAAGTCGCGGTGAAGCGCGACAAGATGATCCTCGACGAGCGCGAGAAGCAGGCGGCCGTCGTGCCGCCGGCGCCGGAAGTGGAGCCGATGGCGCTGCCACCTGCGGAATGATCATTCATCCGTAGGAATACCGAGGACACTGAAAAGGCCGGCGCAAGCCGGCCTTTTTGCTGCTTTGTTTCCCTGTTGCGGTGCAGGATCAACCTTTGTTCATCTTTCCTTCAGGCGCAAAAGCGCTTCTGCTAGGAGAGCTTAGACCGGTGGTCCCGTGAAGGGGGCGGGCCGGAGACCACGGAATTCTCATGCTTGATCTCGCAATCGTAGGCGGCGGCCCCGGTGGGCTGATGAGCGCTTGGTATTTGAAGCGCAAGCTCGGCGACCTCTGCCGCGTCACCATCTACGAGGCATCCGACCGGCTCGGCGGCAAGATCGTCACGCGCAAATTCGATTCCGCGCCCGCGATGTACGAGGCCGGCGTTGCCGAGATCTACGACTACTCGATGACCGGGCCGGATCCGTTGCGCGAGTTGATCCAGCATTTCGGCTTGCAGACCATTCCGATGGATGCCGAGCAGGTGCAGTTCGGCGGCGAGCTCCTCAACGACGTCGCGGGCATGCGTCGCAAATATGGTGCCAAGACCGCGGCTGCGATTGAGGCGTTCCGTAAGCGCTGCGCCGAGGCGATGACGCCGATCGAGTATTACGAGGGCGTCGGCGCGCACGACAACGAGAATCCCTGGGCCTACAAGACCGCCGAACAGGTGCTCGACGAGGAGGTCGAGGACGAGACCGCAAAACGATTCTTCAAGGTGATGGCGCGTTCGGACCTCGCGACCGAGAGCCACAACACCAACGGTCTCAACGCGCTCAAGAACTACCTGATGGATGTCGACGGCTATATCGGCCTCTATTCCATCCAGAACGGTAACGAGCAGCTCATCGAGTGCCTCCAGTCGGAGGTCAATGCCGACATCCAGCTCAATCACCGAATCCTCACGGTCGGCAAGGCGCCGACCGGTCGCTATCAACTCAAGATGATGAACGGCAAGGGGCCAGAGACGCGCGACTTCGACCTTGTGCTGGTCTGTCTGCCGCATTCCTGGCTCGGAACCGTCGGCTGGGAGGGCGAACAGCTCCGCAAGTCGATGGTCAAGCACGTCTCGTACTTCGACCGTCCTGCGCACTATTTGCGGGTCTCGATTCTGTTCGACAAGCCGTTCTGGGGCGACAAGATCGCTGGCGCCTGGTTCATGTCGGAGGCCTTTGGCGGTTGCTGCGTCTATAACGAGGGCGCGCGCCATGATGTGGGCAAGCACGGCGTGCTGAACTGGCTGATTCCGGGCTCCGACGCGCTGGCGTTCGCGAATCTCTCCGACCAGGAGCTGATCGATGCCGCGCTGAAATCGCTGCCGGCATCGCTCGGCGATGCACGCGCGCATTTCATGGAAGGCAAGATCCACCGCTGGTTGTCGTCGGTGAACGCGATTCCGGGCGGCTTGCCCGTGCGCGACGTCATGACCAATCACCGCCCCGAGCCGAAGGAACATCCCGGAATCGTGGTGGTCGGCGACTATCTGTTCGACTCGACGCTGAACGGCCTGCTCGATTCCTCGGACGCGGCGACCGACATCATCTTGACCGAGATGATGCGCCTGCGCCGCGAGCGTTCGCAGGACGACAAGCCGCTCTCGGACAAGATCGATCGCGATTATTTTGACAATTATCGCGGCCAGGGTCCTTACAGCGAAGTGTGGCAACACTTCACCGATCCCGACTATCTCACAAAACTGATCGGCATCGTCTGGGGCAAAACCAAAGGCACGAAGCTCTTGATCGCGGGCTCGGCCAGCGGCGAGCTTGTCGGCGCGCTGCGCGACCGCGGTATCGATGCCTTCGGCATCGAGAACAACCGCACCATTCACGCCAGAACGCCGAAGGCGCTGAAGAAGTACAACAAGCTCGGTTCGATCACCGCCATGCCGTTCAAAGAAGGTGCGTTCGACTTCGTGTTCGAGACCAGCCTCTGCCATGTTTCCCCGAAGCAGGTGGTCCGTGCGATCAGGGAGCTGAACCGTGTGGTCAAGACCGGGCTCGTGTTCGGCTCGATCACCTCGGACATGGCGCCGGCACTGATCGACCGCTACGACCTTCTGCGCGGCGTCAAGAAGCTCGGCACCTGGTGGGAATGGTCCGAACTGTTCTTCGGCAACGGCTTCGAGCTGTCGATGCACCGCAAGGACTGCACCGACGCGCTCTGGGAGACGACGCTCGCCGCGAACAAGGGCCCGGGCCAGTGGTACGCCGACGCCGATTCGTTGCGCTATTCCTTTTTCGACAAGGTCGAGGACGAGGAAGACGACTAGCCGCCTGAAGCGGACGCCTTCGCCAATTGTTTTGCCGAATTCATCCTGATCGCATAGAATCGATGCAATAGCGGTTTCCGCTATTTCCTTCTTTCTCTGCGGTCATGCCGGCCGTCAGCATCGGTTGGTTTCATGGCGTCCAAGCCCCTCCCGCCCGACAAACAGAAGCTCGCCACGGAAGAGGCGGCCGAGCTCGACGACAAGCTTGTCCCTACCGTCAAGCCGGACCTCGAAGACGACGAGGACGATGAAGACGAGGAGGATGACGGGCTGGAGCTCGATGACGACGATGAGGACGAGGACCTCGTCGTCTTTACCGCGCGCGAGGCCGCCGGCGCGCTCGCGACCATCCTGGGCTTCGTCAAACCCTTCCTGGTCAATTACAAGCAGATGCTGTCCTTCGTGGCGTTTGGCGTCTTCGTCGAGACGCTATTCAACGTCATCATGCCGCTCAGCCTGAAGTACCTGATCGACGACGCGCTCGGCGAGGAGGATTTCCAGGCGCTGTACAAGATCCTCGGCGTGCTCGCGGTCGCGGGCATCTTCACCTCGATCGTCGCGGTCTGGTACGAGCGCTGGGATGCGCGGCTCGCGGCGTGCATCATCTCCGACGTCCGCAAACGGCTGTTCGAGCACGTCCAGGACCTGCCGGCGGCCTATTTCGGCCGCACCAAGCGCGGCGAGATCCTGTCGCGCTTCTCCGTTGACCTCGCGGCCTTCGAGGGCTCGGTCAAGACCTTCGCCAACAGCGCGGCATTGCCGTTCCTGGAGTTGATCGCGGGAATCATCCTCATGGTGTTCCTGAACTGGCAGCTCGCGGCGGTTGCGCTGCTGGTGTTCCCGATCACGCTGATCGGTCCCCGCATGCTGACGCCGAAGGCCGTTCAGGCGAATTACGAGCAGAAGCTCAATGAGTCCGCGCTGCTCGGCATGGTGCAGGAGAACGTGGCGGCGCAGGCCGTGATCAAGGCGTTCAGCCTGCAACGCCGGATGTTCGGCTTCTTCACCTTTCGCAACGACGAGACGCGAAACAGGATGGCCTCGGCGGCGTTCCTGTCGACCATGGTAGAGCGGACGGTCACCATCTCGGTGCTGCTCTTGCATCTCGTCGTGCTCGCGATCGGCGCATATCTGGCGACAAAGGGTCAGATCACCATCGGCACCTTCGTCACCTTCGAGAGCGCGTTCTGGGAGGTGTCCTACAACATCGCCCATGTGATGCACTTCATCCCCGTGTCGATCTCCTCGGCAGCCGCGATTCGTCACATGCAGGAGCTGCTCGACGAGCCCACGCGCAGCGCCGATCGTGCCGGCGCGCCCGATCTGCCCCGCATCACCAACGACATCACCTTCGACCACGTGACGTTCCAGTACGAAGGCAGCCAGACGCCGGTGCTGGACAATCTCAGCCTCAAGCTCAATGTCGGCAAGCGCATTGCCGTCGTCGGTCCCTCGGGCTCCGGCAAAAGCACGCTGCTGAATCTGATCCTGCGGCTCTATGTGCCGGACGAGGGGCGGGTCACCATCGACGGCGTCGACGTCCGCAAGGTGACGCTGGATTCGCTGCGCCGGAGCATGGCGGTGGTGTTCCAGGAGAACATGCTGTTCAACATGTCGATCCGGGAGAACATACGGCTCGGCAAGGAGGGCGCGACCGACGAGGAGGTGGAGGAGGCGGCCAAGAAGGCCGAGATCCACCGCTACATCATGAGCCTGCCGCAGCGATACGACACGCCGGTGGGCGAGCGCGGCGATACCTTGTCGGGCGGCCAGCGCCAGCGCATTGCGATCGCGCGCGCGGTCATCCGTAATCCCTCCGTGCTGCTGCTGGACGAAGCCACTTCGGCGCTCGACCAGACCACGGAAGCCGCAATCAACCGCACGCTGCTGAAGGTTGCCAAGGGCCGCACCATGATCTGGTCGACCCACCGCCTGACCTCGGTGGTCGAGATGGACGAGATCATCGTGATTTCAGGGGGCAGGGCGATCGAGCGCGGCTCGCATGCCGAGCTGCTCGCCAAGAACGGCACCTATCGCAAGCTGTGGAACGACCAGATCCATCAACCGCATGGCGCGCCGGCTCACGTCGACGAGGACAGCGACGATGACGACGAGGATGAAGACGACCTCGGCGAGGACGATGAGGAGGAGTGACCGAGGAAGTTCGGCTCCAGATCGAAGGCTCCTCCAAGCGGCCGCAATAGCCCCTGAACCGACCAGGCAATGAAGCGTGCCCAGCGCTGCGCCGTCCAATAGGGGCTCGTCGCAA
The DNA here is from genome assembly GCF_040547695.1 of Bradyrhizobium sp. JR4.3. Lineage (NCBI taxonomy): Bacteria > Pseudomonadati > Pseudomonadota > Alphaproteobacteria > Hyphomicrobiales > Nitrobacteraceae > Bradyrhizobium > Bradyrhizobium sp. JR4.3. The sequence goes on from NZ_JBEPQF010000001.1 coordinate 392,028, forward strand.
TCGAGACCGAGCGGAAGTCGAACGCCTTCGCCGCCGACCAATCGTCGCACGCCCGCTTGACCGGATCTACGTAGAAGGTGGCGATCTTGCTTGTATCCATCCCGTCGGAGGCCAGCCACTGCGGGATGTAGAGGTTGCAGAGCCGCTCGACGTCGGTGAAGACCTTGTCGCAGCCGGTGCCGGCGGCAGGGCAGGAGGTCGAGAAGGCATCGCCCACCAGCACGAGGCCGGGTTGGCCGCTGGCATCGTTCACATAGAGATCGACCGGGCGGATTTTCAGCTCACCGGGAATGTCGAATCGTCCGGTGATGCGCTTGAGCCGTGGCAGCGCGGCGTTCAGCGTCTCGGCGGGCGCTCGGCGCAGCTCAACCAGCCAGGGATCGTCGAAGCTGCGGTAGACGAACAGATTGGCGCGCATCCGCGTCCCGATCGGAAAAAGCGTGAGATAGGGGATGCGGTCGCTCGGCCGTTCCGAGAAATAGGTCAGCGCCGGGAAGTCGAACGAGTCCCGTCCCGCGGGCACCACGTCGAACCCGATCGAAATCGAATGGCAGGCACTGACGACTGTTCGGGCGATTCCCAGCTGGTGGCGCAGGCCGACATTGAGGCCGTTGGCGAGCACGACCAGTCGGGCGGAGACCATCTCGTCGTTGGACAGAGTGACCTTCTGCCGCTCCGTACTTGTCTCGACCGAGACGGCCTTGGCGCAGACGCGCTCGACACCGGCAGGAATTTCGTCGCGGACAGCGTTGACGAGGGAATCGTAGAGGATGTTGAACTGCCGGCTTGGCGCCTTGTCGAGAAGGCGGCCAAAGCGCGCGATCCAGTTCTCACCCACAAAGGTCGCGCGGCGCAGCACCGATTCGGCGATTCCCGTCTGCAAGAATCGCCCGACCTGCACGTGGCCGCTGAGTTTTTCGACTCGAAAGTCCGCAGAATAGCTCTCATGCGGATCGATCAGGATGGTCGAAATGCCGCTACGGCCGAGCATCGCGGCGGCGGTCGAGCCGGACAATCCCCCGCCGATAATGGCAATGTCGGTGTACCGCATGGTGCCAATCCCTGCCCAAGGCGGTACATTGGCGCCCCAACAGGAAAGAAAGCCTTAGCCAAAGGTCATAAAAGTATATTTAACCCGGGTATAAATTGGATTCGAGGTGGCGGAACGCGCTCTTCATTTCCATGTCGCGAAGGCGCAGCGAGCGGCCCAGGAAGCGATTTCGGCAGGCGCGGGAAGCGCTTCTGACTGACGTTTCGCCTTGACTTGACCGACTCCCACTTATAGAACCCCCTCACTTAACGACAGGCGGTGAGCATCGCCAACGTCGGAACGGGCCACCTGTTTGATCCCCTGGGATCGCCAAGACAGGCACCAACCTCGACGAATGCCGCTCAAACGCTGTCGATCATAGCTAGGCAATGCCAGTGCGATTTTAGGTCTCGTGAGCATGTTCTCTCGAGATCGAATTCGGATGCATGACCTCGGTGCGCGGACCGCAGCTTCAAGCTGACCGGTTCAACTACTGCGGTCCTCTGTGGCGTCGAAGCGCTTTCCGCCCGTTGATGGGTGGTTGGCGCGATTTCGCTTTGTGCGGATTGTTCCGCGCAAGGCGGCCTCGTCGGGCGGGTAGCTCGAAAGAATTTGCGGACCCGGTGACGGGCCGCGGCAGAACACAAAGGGTAATGCCAGGATGCCGACGATCAACCAGCTGATCGCTCAACCGCGGGAAGTGCAGAAGTCGCGCAAGAAGGTGCCGGCGCTGCAGCAGTCGCCGCAGAAGCGCGGTGTTTGCACGCGCGTTTACACCACGACCCCGAAGAAGCCGAACTCGGCGCTTCGTAAGGTTGCCAAGGTGCGCCTGACCAATGGCTTCGAGGTGATCGGCTACATCCCCGGTGAGGGCCATAACCTCCAGGAGCACTCGGTGGTCATGATCCGCGGCGGTCGCGTCAAGGATTTGCCCGGCGTGCGCTATCACATCCTCCGCGGCGTTCTGGATACCCAGGGCGTCAAGAACCGTAAGCAGCGCCGTTCGAAGTACGGCGCCAAGCGTCCGAAGTAAGCGGGAACCAGGTCCATGTCTCGTCGCCATTCTGCCGAAAAGCGCGAAGTCCTTCCCGATCCGAAGTTCGGGAATATCATCGTCACGAAGTTCATGAATTCGGTGATGTACGCCGGAAAGAAGTCGGTCGCCGAAGGCATCGTCTACGGCGCGTTCGGCCTCATCGAAAGCAAGACCAAGCAGAACCCGCTCGGCGTGTTCGAGCAGGCACTCGAGAACGTCATGCCGACGATCGAAGTGCGCTCCCGCCGCGTCGGCGGCGCGACCTATCAGGTTCCGGTCGAAGTTCGCTCGGTGCGCCGTCAGGCGCTGGGTATTCGCTGGTTGATCTCGGCTGCGCGCGATCGCAACGAGAAGACGATGACCGAGCGGCTCTCTGCGGAGCTTCTGGACGCGTCGAACAACCGGGGTAACGCCGTCAAGAAGCGCGAAGACGTGCACCGGATGGCGGAAGCCAACCGCGCCTTCTCGCACTATCGCTGGTAACGGCGACACACGGAATCTAAGGAACACTCCATGCCCCGCGTTCATGCCATAGAGAACTACCGTAACTTCGGTATCATGGCGCATATCGATGCCGGCAAGACCACGACCACCGAGCGCATCCTCTATTATACCGGCAAGAGCCACAAAATCGGCGAAGTGCACGAAGGTGCCGCGACGATGGACTGGATGGAGCAGGAGCAGGAGCGCGGCATTACGATTACGTCGGCCGCGACCACCGCGTTCTGGGAAGGCAAGCGTCTCAACATCATCGACACTCCCGGCCACGTCGACTTCACCATCGAAGTCGAGCGCAGCTTGCGCGTGCTCGACGGCGCCGTGTGCGTGCTCGACTCGAACCAGGGCGTCGAGCCCCAGACCGAGACGGTCTGGCGCCAGGGCGACAAGTACAAAGTTCCGCGCATCGTCTTCGCCAACAAGATGGATAAGACCGGCGCCGACTTCTACAAGTGCATGCAGGACATTATCGATCGTCTCGGCGCAAAGCCGATCGCGATCCAACTTCCGATCGGTTCCGAGAACAACTTCAAGGGTCTGGTCGATCTCGTTCGCATGAAGGGCGTGATCTGGGAAGAAGAGAAGCTCGACGCCAAGTTCGTGGACATCGATATTCCCGAGGACATGGTCGAGAAGGCCAAGGAATATCGCGAGAAGCTGCTGGAAGCCGCCGTCGAGCTCGACGACGAAGTTCTCGCCGCTTACCTCGACGGCAAGGAGCCCGATGAGGCGACGTTGAAGCGCTTGATCCGCAAGGCCGTGCTGACTGGCGCGTTCTTCCCGGTGTTGTGCGGCTCGGCGTTCAAGAACAAGGGCGTGCAGCCTTTGCTCGACGCGGTCGTGGATTATCTGCCGTCGCCGGTTGACGTGCCGGCCATCAAGGGCGTCGATGAAGACGGCAACGAGGTCGTTCGCCTGCCGGACGACAAGGAGCCGCTGGCTCTGTTGGCCTTCAAGATCATGGACGACCCGTTCGTCGGCACCATCACTTTCTGCCGCATCTATTCCGGCACGCTGCTGTCGGGTACCGGCGTCATCAATTCGACGCGCGACCGCAAGGAGCGCATTGGTCGCATGTTGCTGATGCATGCGAACAACCGCGAAGACATCAAGGAAGCCTATGCCGGCGACATCGTTGCGCTGGCTGGCCTGAAGGAAGCGCGCACCGGTGACACGCTGTGCGATCCCGACAAGGCGGTGATCCTCGAAAAGATGGAATTCCCCGAGCCGGTCATCGAGATCGCGATCGAGCCCAAGTCCAAGGCCGACCAGGAAAAGCTCGGTGTGGCGCTGGCGAAGCTCGCTGCGGAGGATCCGTCCTTCCGCGTGTCGACCGACCAGGAGTCCGGCCAGACCATCCTCAAGGGAATGGGCGAGCTCCATCTCGACATCAAGGTCGACATTCTCCGCCGCACCTACAAGGTCGATGCCAACATCGGCGCGCCGCAGGTGGCGTTCCGTGAGCGCGTCACCAAGAGGGCCGAGGTCAAGTACACCCACAAGAAGCAGACGGGCGGTACCGGTCAGTTCGCGGAAGTGTCGATCGTGGTCGAGCCGAACGAGCCCGGCAAGGGTTACGAGTTCGAGTCCAAGATCGTCGGCGGTGCGGTTCCGAAGGAATACATCCCCGGCGTCGAAAAGGGCCTCAACAGCGTGATGGGCTCTGGTGTCGTCGCGGGCTTCCCCGTGGTCGACGTCAAGGTTCAGCTCGTCGACGGCAAGTATCACGACGTCGACTCGTCGGCGCTCGCCTTCGAAATCGCATCGCGTGCTGCATTCCGCGAAGCCTTGCAGAAGGGCAAGTCCGTCCTGCTCGAGCCGATCATGAAGGTCGAAGTGGTGACCCCGGAAGATTACACCGGCTCCGTCATCGGCGACCTGAATTCCCGGCGCGGTCAGATCCAGGGTCAGGACATGCGCGGCAACGCCAACGTCATCAACGCGATGGTGCCGCTCATGAACATGTTCGGTTACGTGAATAACCTGCGCTCGATGAGCCAGGGTCGCGCAACCTTCACCATGCAGTTCGACCACTACGCAGAAGCGCCGGCCAACGTGTCGGCAGAAGTCCAGAAGAAGTTTGCCTGATTGTCGTCGGTCTCGAACTGACGATTGAACGGAGAGTCAAATGGCCAAAGCAAAGTTTGAACGTAACAAGCCGCACTGCAATATCGGCACCATCGGTCACGTCGACCATGGCAAGACGTCGCTGACCGCGGCGATCACCAAGGTCCTCGCCGAAGCCGGCGGTGCGACGTTCACGGCGTACGACCAGATCGATAAGGCGCCGGAAGAGAAGGCGCGCGGCATCACGATCTCGACGGCCCACGTCGAATACGAAACCAAGAATCGCCACTACGCGCACGTCGACTGCCCCGGCCACGCCGACTACGTGAAGAACATGATCACCGGCGCTGCCCAGATGGACGGTGCGATCCTGGTCGTGTCGGCCGCCGACGGTCCGATGCCGCAGACCCGCGAGCACATCCTGCTCGCCCGCCAGGTCGGCGTTCCCGCGCTGGTCGTGTTCCTCAACAAGTGCGACATGGTCGACGATCCGGAACTGCTCGAGCTGGTCGAGCTCGAGGTTCGCGAGCTGCTCTCGAAGTACGAATTCCCGGGCGACACCATCCCGATCATCAAGGGCTCGGCGCTCGCCGCCCTCGAAGATTCCGACAAGACGCTCGGCCATGAGGCCATCCTCGAGCTGATGAAGCAGGTCGACGCTTACATTCCGCAGCCGGAGCGTCCGGTCGACCTTCCGTTCCTGATGCCGGTTGAAGACGTGTTCTCGATCTCGGGCCGCGGCACCGTCGTGACCGGCCGTGTCGAGCGCGGTATCGTCAAGGTCGGCGAGGAAATCGAGATCGTCGGTCTGCGCGCCACGCAGAAGACCACGGTTACCGGCGTCGAAATGTTCCGCAAGCTGCTCGATCAGGGCCAGGCCGGCGACAACATCGGTGCGCTGCTTCGTGGTACCAAGCGCGAGGACGTCGAGCGCGGCCAGGTGCTGTGCAAGCCGGGTTCGGTCAAGCCGCACACCAAGTTCAAGGCTGAGGCCTACATCCTCACCAAGGAAGAGGGCGGCCGCCACACCCCGTTCTTCACCAACTACCGTCCGCAGTTCTACTTCCGCACCACCGACGTGACCGGTGTCGTGCATCTGCCGGAGGGTACCGAGATGGTGATGCCGGGCGACAACATCGCGATGGAAGTGCACCTGATCGTGCCGATCGCGATGGAAGAGAAGCTCCGCTTCGCGATCCGCGAAGGCGGCCGCACCGTCGGCGCCGGCGTCGTCGCCTCGATCATCGAGTAATTACGAGAATAGGGATCGGCGAATAGCGAATGTGACATTCGCTATTCGCTATTCGCCACCCCACTGAAGAAAGACCACGGCAATGAACGGCCAAAATATTCGCATCCGTCTCAAGGCGTTCGACCATCGTATCCTCGATACGTCGACCCGCGAGATCGTGAACACGGCGAAGCGCACCGGCGCGCAGGTCCGCGGACCCATTCCGCTGCCCACCCGCATCGAGAAGTTCACCGTCAACCGTTCGCCGCACGTCGACAAGAAGAGCCGCGAGCAGTTCGAGATGCGCACTCACAAGCGCCTGCTCGACATCGTCGACCCGACCCCGCAGACCGTCGATGCTTTGATGAAGCTCGACCTGGCCGCCGGTGTCGACGTCGAGATCAAGCTCTAAGATTTTTGGATCACGTTCGCCACTAGCGGACAGAAAGAACAGGAAGCACGCCGATGCGCTCCGGAGTGATCGCACAAAAGGTCGGGATGACGCGGGTCTTTACAGAGGCCGGCGAACATATCCCCGTGACCGTGCTGAAGCTCGGCAATTGCCAGGTCGTAGGCCACCGCACCGAAGAGAAAAACGGTTATGTCGCGCTCCAGCTTGGTTCTGGCAGCCGCAAGACCGTGTACATGCCCAAGGCGGAGCGCGGCCAGTTCGCGGTCGCCAAGGTCGAGCCGAAGCGGCAGGTCGAGGAATTCCGCGTCTCCGCGGATCAGATGATCCCCGTCGGTGCCGAGATCCTGGCCGACCACTTTGTCGTCGGTCAGTTCGTCGACGTCACCGGTACTTCGGTCGGTAAGGGTTTTGCCGGCGGTATGAAGCGCTGGAACTTCGGCGGTCTGCGCGCCACTCACGGCGTCTCGGTCTCGCACCGTTCGATCGGTTCGACCGGTGGCCGTCAGGATCCGGGCAAGACCTGGAAGAACAAGAAGATGCCCGGTCACATGGGCGTCGACCGCATCACCACGCTCAACCTTCGGGTCGTTCAGCTCGATGTCGAGCGCGGTCTGATCCTCGTCGAAGGCGCCGTTCCCGGTTCCAAGGGCGGCTGGATCCGCGTGCGCGACGCCGTCAAGAAGCCGCTGCCGAAGGAAGCTCCGAAGCCCGGCAAGTTCAAGGTTGCTGGCGAAGCGGACGCTGCTCCGGCTGCGCAGGAGGCGTGAGATGGAATTGAAGGTCACGACCCTCGAAGGTAAGGAAGCCGGCTCGGTCCAGCTTTCCGACACCATTTTCGGCCTCGAGCCGCGCCAGGACATCATTGCACGTTGCGTGCAGTGGCAGCTCAACAAGCGCCAGGCCGGTACGCACAAGGCCAAGGGCCGCGCCGAGATCTGGCGCACCGGCAAGAAGATGTACAAGCAGAAGGGCACCGGTGGTGCTCGTCACGGCTCGGCTCGCGTGCCGCAGTTCCGTGGCGGTGGCCGTGCCTTCGGTCCGGTGGTGCGTTCGCACGCCACCGACCTGCCGAAGAAGGTCCGTGCGCTCGCCCTCAAGCATGCGCTCTCGGCAAAGGCCAAGGACGGCGATCTCATCGTGATCGACAAGGCCGCGCTGGAAGCTGCCAAGACCAAGGCGCTGCTCGGTCATTTCTCTGGTCTGGGTTTGACCAACGCGCTGATCATCGACGGCGCCGAGCTCAACAACGGCTTCGCCGCTGCAGCCCGCAACATCCCGAACATGGACGTGCTGCCGATCCAGGGCATCAACGTCTATGACATCCTGCGCCGTCGGAAGCTTGTTCTGACCAAGGCCGCCATCGATGCGCTGGAGGCGCGCTTCAAATGACGAAGAACATCGAGCCTCGCCACTACGACGTGATCCTGTCGCCGGTCGTGACCGAAAAGGCCACGATCGCCTCGGAGCACAACAAGGTGCTGTTCAAGGTGGCCGCAAAGGCGACCAAGCCGCAGATCAAGGAAGCGATCGAGAAGCTGTTCGACGTCAAGGTCAAGAGTGTCAACACGCTGGTCCGCAAGGGCAAGACCAAGATCTTCCGCGGCAATCTCGGCTCGCAGTCGAACTCCAAGCGCGCGATCGTGACTCTCGAAGAGGGTCACCGGATCGACGTGACCACCGGTCTGTAAGGTCGTACGACGATGGCACTGAAGACATTCAATCCCACGACGCCGGGCCAGCGCCAGCTGGTCATGGTCGATCGTTCGGCCCTCTACAAGGGCAAGCCTGTCAAGGCGCTCACCGAAGGCAAGCACTCCTCTGGCGGCCGCAACAACACCGGTCGCATCACCGTGCGCTTCCGCGGCGGCGGTCATAAGCGGACGTTGCGTACGGTGGATTTCAAGCGTGACAAGGTCGATGCGCCCGCGACGGTCGAGCGGCTGGAATACGATCCGAACCGCACCGCCTTCATCGCGCTGGTCAAGTACGAAGACGGCACCCAGGCCTATATCCTGGCGCCGCAGCGTTTGGCCGTCGGTGATTCCGTCGTCGCCGGCAACTATGTCGACGTGAAGCCGGGCAATGTCATGCCGCTCGGCAACATGCCGGTCGGCACGATCATCCACAACATCGAGGTCAAGATCGGGAAGGGCGGCCAGCTCGCCCGTTCCGCGGGCACCTACGCCCAGCTCGTCGGTCGCGACCAGGACTACGTGATCGTCCGCCTGAACTCGGGCGAACAGCGCCTGGTGCACGGCCGTTGCCGCGCCACGATTGGCGCGGTGTCGAACCCGGATCACATGAACACGTCGATCGGCAAGGCCGGCCGCAACCGTTGGCTGGGCCGCAAACCGCACAACCGCGGCGTTTCGATGAACCCGATCGACCATCCGCACGGCGGTGGTGAAGGTCGTACCTCGGGCGGTCGCCACCCGGTTACTCCGTGGGGCAAGCCGACCAAGGGCAAGAAGACCCGCTCGAACAAGTCGACCAACAAATTCATTCTCCTAAGCCGCCACAAGCGGAAGAAGTAAGGAACGCCGGACATGGTTCGTTCAGTCTGGAAAGGCCCGTTCGTCGAGGGTTCTCTGCTCAAGAAGGCAGATGCCGCGCGCTCGTCCGGCCGTCACGACGTCATCAAGATCTGGAGCCGTCGCTCGACGATCCTGCCGCAATTCGTCGGCCTGACCTTCGGCGTCTACAACGGTCAGAAGCACGTGCCGGTGGCCGTCAACGAGGAAATGGTCGGTCACAAGTTCGGCGAGTTCTCGCCGACCCGTACCTTCCATGGCCACTCCGGGGACAAGAAAGCCAAGAAGGCTTGAGGATTAAACGATGAGCAAACCTAAGCGCGAACGGAGCCTCGCCGAGAACGAGGCCAAGGCGGTCGCCCGGATGCTGCGGGTGAGCCCGCAGAAGCTCAACCTGGTCGCCCAGCTCATTCGCGGCCGGAAGGCGGCTGCTGCGCTCGCCGACCTGCAGTTTTCGCGCAAGCGGATCGCGGTTGACGTGAAGAAGTGCCTGGAATCGGCTATTGCCAACGCCGAGAACAACCACGACCTCGACGTCGACGATCTCGTCGTGGCGCAGGCCTTCGTCGGCAATGGCCTCGTGATGAAGCGCTTTGCCGCCCGCGGCCGTGGCCGCTCGGGCCGTGTCTACAAACCATTTTCACAGCTGACGATCATCGTTCGTCAGGTCGAAGCCGCAGCAGCGGCTTAAGGGACGCAGGAGAACACGATGGGTCAAAAGATCAATCCGATCGGTCTGCGTCTCGGCATCAACCGGACCTGGGATTCCCGCTGGTACGCCGGCAAGCAGGAATACGGCAAGCTGCTGCACGAGGACGTCAAGATCCGCGAGATCCTGCACAAGGAGCTCAAGCAGGCGGCCGTCGCCCGCATCGTGATCGAGCGTCCGCACAAGAAGTGCCGCGTCACCATCCACTCGGCTCGTCCGGGCGTGGTGATCGGCAAGAAGGGTGCCGACATCGACAAGCTGCGCAAGAAGGTCGCGGACATCACCGCGTCCGACGTCGTCATCAACATCGTCGAAATCCGCAAGCCGGAGCTCGATGCGACGCTGGTGGCCGAGTCGATCGCGCAGCAGCTGGAGCGCCGCGTGGCGTTCCGCCGCGCCATGAAGCGCGCCGTCCAGTCGGCGATGCGTCTCGGCGCGGAAGGCATCCGCATCAACTGCTCGGGACGTCTGGGCGGTGCGGAAATCGCGCGCATGGAGTGGTACCGCGAAGGTCGCGTGCCGCTGCACACGCTGCGCGCAGACATCGACTACGGCGTTGCGACCGCGTTCACGACCTTCGGCACCTGCGGTGTCAAGGTCTGGATCTTCAAGGGCGAGATCCTCGAGCACGATCCGATGGCCCAGGACAAGAGAATGGCCGAAGGTGAGACTGGTGGCGGCGGCGATCGCGGCGGCCGGCAGCGCCGGGACAACGCTGCAGCCTGACGCCAGCACAGAGAATTTGAGGGCTTGAAGCCATGATGCAACCTAAGAAAACGAAGTTCCGGAAGGCGCATAAGGGCCGTATCCACGGCGTTGCGTCTTCGGGCGCGACGTTGGCGTTCGGCCAGTTCGGTCTGAAGGCGACCGAGCCTGAGCGCGTCACCGCGCGCCAGATCGAAGCCGCTCGCCGCGCGCTGACCCGCCACATGAAGCGCGCCGGCCGCGTCTGGATCCGCATATTCCCCGACGTTCCCGTGTCGAAGAAGCCTGCCGAAGTCCGCATGGGTTCCGGCAAGGGCGCGCCGGAATTGTGGGTCGCGCGCGTCAAGCCGGGCCGGGTACTGTTCGAGATCGACGGCGTCAACACCCAGACAGCGCGTGAAGCGCTGACCCTGGCGGCAGCCAAGCTGCCGATCAAGACGCGCTTCGTCGAGCGCATTGCGGAGTAATGGCCATGGCCCAGATGAAAATCGAAGACATCCGCGCGTTGAGCCCCGATCAGCAGGATGACGCCATCCTGAACCTGAAGAAGGAGCGCTTCAACCTGCGCTTCCAGCGCGCCACCGGGCAGCTCGAGAACACCTCGCGCCTGCGCGAGGCCCGCCGTGACATCGCCCGGATCAAGACCGTCGCCGCGCAGACGCGCGCGAAGAAGAAGTAAGAGGCTTACGAAGATGCCGAAACGTACTTTGCAGGGCGTGGTCGTCAGCGACAAGCAAGCCAAGACCATCGTGGTGCGCGTCGATCGCCGCTTTACGCACCCGATCTACAAGAAGACGATCCGCCGTTCGAAGAACTACCACGCGCACGACGAGAGCAACGAGTTCAAGCCGGGCGACATGGTGTGGATCGAGGAATCGAAGCCGATTTCGAAGTTGAAGCGCTGGGTCGTGATCCGGGGCGAACACAAGAAAAGCGCCTGATCTGTTGGCTTTAGCCGACTGACTTCAGGTAAATGTTGAGCGCCGGCTGGGCTGGCGCAAAGAGAAGAGGACGAGGTGCATCAATGATTCAGATGCAGACCAACCTCGACGTGGCCGATAATTCTGGCGCACGCCGTGTCATGTGTATCAAGGTGCTCGGGGGCTCCAAGCGCCGCTACGCCACGATCGGCGACATCATCGTTGTCTCGATCAAGGAAGCGATTCCGCGTGGCAAGGTGAAGAAGGGCGATGTGATGAAGGCCGTCGTGGTGCGCGTCCGCAAGGACATCCGCCGCGCCGACGGTTCGGTCATTCGCTTCGACCGCAACGCTGCCGTTCTGATCAACAATCAGTCCGAGCCGGTCGGTACCCGTATCTTCGGGCCCGTGCCGCGCGAGCTGCGCGCCAAGAACCACATGAAGATCATCTCGCTCGCGCCGGAGGTGCTGTGATGGCTGCGAAGATCCGCAAGGGCGACAAGGTCGTCGTGCTGACCGGCCGCGACAAGGGCCGCACCGGCGAGGTGTTCGAAGTGCGTCCCGACGCCGGTACGGCGCTCGTGCGTGGCATCAACATGGTCAAGCGTCACCAGAAGCAGACGCAGGCCCAGGAGGGCGGCATCATCTCGAAAGAGTCGCCGATCCAACTGTCCAACATCGCGTATGTCGGCAAGGACGGGAAGCCGACCCGCGTCGGATTCAAGATTCTGGCGGACGGCAAGAAGGTCCGCATCGCCAAGAGCTCGGGAGCTGAGATCGATGGCTGAGGCCGCTTACACGCCGCGCCTGCGCGCGGAATACGACGCGAAGATCCGGACGGAAATGACCGAGAAATTCGGTTATGAAAACGTCATGCAGGTTCCGCGCCTGGACAAGGTCGTGCTGAACATGGGCGTTGGCGATTCCGTCAACGACCGCAAGAAGGCCGAGAACGCCGCTGCGGAATTGACCCAGATCGCCGGCCAGAAGGCGATCGTGACCTATTCGCGCATCGCGATCGCGACCTTCAAGTTGCGTGAGAACCAGCCGATCGGCTGCAAGGTCACGCTGCGCAAGGCCCGCATGTACGAGTTCATCGATCGCCTGGTGACGGTCGCGCTGCCGCGCGTCCGCGACTTCCGCGGCTTGAACCCGAAGAGCTTCGATGGCCGCGGCAACTACTCGCTCGGCCTCAAGGAACACATCATTTTCCCCGAGATCGACTTCGACAAGGTCACGGAATCCCGCGGTATGGACATCACCGTCTGCACCACGGCCAAGACCGACGACGAGGCGAGGGCCTTGTTGACCGCTTTCAATTTCCCGTTCCGGCAGTGAGACGCTGACCTAAAGCCTCTCAAACGCGGATACCCAGGAGCCAAGCATGGCAAAGAAGAGTTCAGTCGAGAAGAACAACCGGCGCAAGCGGATGGCGAAGAACGCCGCTCCGAAGCGCGAGCGGTTGAAGGCGATCATCGCCGACAAGTCGCTGCCGATGGAGGAGCGGTTCGCCGCGACCCTGAAGCTGGCGGAAATGCCGCGCAACTCGTCGACGACCCGCATCCGTCTGCGTTGCGAGCTGTCGGGCCGTTCGCGCTCGAACTATCGCTTGACCAAACTGTCCCGCATCGCAATGCGGGATCTTGGCTCCAGGGGCATGGTCCCGGGCCTCGTAAAGTCCAGCTGGTAAGGAGGGTCGTTTAGATGTCTACGCACGATCCAATCAGCGATCTGATCACCCGCATCCGTAACGCGCAGATGCGTTCCAAGAACAAGGTCTCCACGCCTGGCTCGAAGATGCGTGAGAACGTCCTCGAGGTGCTCAAGAGCGAGGGCTACATCCGCGGTTACGCCACGCTCGAGCACTCCTCGGGCCGCAGCGAGATCGAGATCGAGCTGAAGTATTTCGACGGCGAGCCCGTTATCCGCGAGATCGAGCGTGTCTCCAAGCCCGGGCGTCGCGTTTACGCCTCGGTGAAGAACCTGCCGCGGGTCAATAACGGACTCGGCATTTCGGTGTTGTCGACGCCGAAGGGAATCATGGCTGACCACAGTGCGCGTGAAGCGAACGTGGGCGGTGAAGTTCTCTTCACGGTGTTCTGAGAAGGATTTTTGATCCATGTCACGTGTTGGCAAAAGGCCGGTAGCGGTGCCGTCGGGTGTGACCGCGACCGTCGACGGGCAGACCGTCAAGATGAAGGGGCCGAAGGGCCAGCTTCAGTTCGTCGTCCATAACGACGTCGAGGTGAAGCTCGACAACGGGCAGGTCAAGGTGAACCCCCGGGTCGAGACCAACCGCGCGCGGGCCCTGTACGGGACCGCTCGCGCCCAGGTCGCGAATCTGGTCGAAGGCGTCACCAAGGGTTTCGAGAAGAAGCTCGAAATCACCGGCGTCGGTTACCGCGCCGCGCTGCAGGGCAAGAACCTGCAGCTCGCGCTCGGCTACAGCCACGATGTGGTCTACGCGATCCCGGAAGGGATCACGATCACCGTGCCGAAGCCGACCGAGATCACGGTGACCGGCAGCGACATTCAGCGCGTCGGCCAGGTCGCCGCCGAGATTCGCTCCTATCGTCCGCCGGAGCCCTACAAGGGCAAGGGCGTGAAGTATGTTGGCGAATTCATCTTCCGCAAGGAAGGCAAGAAGAAGTAACGGAGCCGGTCATGTCGAAAGCCAAGGTTACGAATGCCCGGCGCAAGCGCAGTGTACGTCTAAAGCTGCGCCGCTCGGGTGGCGGCCGTCCGCGCCTGTCGGTGTTCCGCTCGTCCAAGCACATCTACGCCCAGGTCATCGACGACCTGAAGGGCGAGACGCTGGCCTCTGCCTCGTCGCTCGAGAAGTCGATGCGCGATGGCGGCAAGACCGGCGCCGACATCGATGCGGCGAAGGCGGTCGGCAAGCTGCTGGCCGAGCGCGCCGCCGAGAAGGGTGTCAAGGAAGTCGTGTTCGATCGCGGCAGCTATCTCTATCACGGGCGCGTCAAGGCTCTTGCCGACGCGGCGCGTGAGAGCGGGCTGAGCTTCTAACAGAATTTGAGGATTGAGGCGTAAGCCTCTGAAGGACTGGAAAAACCATGGCAGAACGCGAACAACGTGGTGGACGCGATCAACGCGGCGGCGGACGTGAACGCAGGGAAGAGCGCGACAGCGAGTTCGTCGACAAGCTCGTCCACATCAATCGCGTCGCCAAGGTCGTCAAGGGCGGCAAGCGCTTCGGTTTCGCAGCGCTGGTCGTGATCGGCGACCAGAAGGGCCGCGCCGGCTTCGGTCACGGCAAGGCGCGCGAAGTGCCCGAGGCGATCCGCAAGGCAACCGAATCCGCCAAGCGCAACCTGACGCGCGTGTCGTTGCGCGAGGGCCGCACGCTTCATCACGACATCGCCGGCCGTCATGGCGCGGGCCGTGTTTACCTGCGCGCAGCTCCGGCCGGTACCGGCATCATCGCCGGCGGTCCGATGCGCGCCGTGTTCGAGACGCTCGGCGTCCAGGACGTGGTTGCGAAGTCGATCGGCTCGTCGAACCCGTACAACATGGTTCGCGCGACCTTCGATGCGCTGAAGCATCAGGATTCGCCGCGCTCGGTCGCTGCCCGCCGCAATATCAAGGTGTCCACCCTCCAGTCCCGCCGTATCGGTGGTGACGCCGAGGCGGTTGCCGAATAACGCAAGCTTTTCGGAGTAGACGCCCATGGCCAAGAGTGCCGTTACGACCGCAAAGACGATCAAGATCGAGCAGACCGGCAGCGCGATCCGCCGCCATCACTCGCAGCGCTCGACGCTGATCGGGCTCAAGCTCAACAAGATCGGCCGCACCAGCGAACTGCCGGACACCCCGGCGGTCCGTGGCATGATCTTGAAAGTTCACCATCTCGTTCGCATCGTCGACGAGAAGTAAGCAAAGGCGCACGATCCCGGAGCGGGGACCCGTTTTCGGTGAAGGTCATGCGCAAGAAACAAGGAGCAGGGCGATGAAGCTCAGCGATATCGCCGACAATGCCGGCTCGCGCAAGAAGCGTATGCGCGTCGGCCGCGGCATTGGTTCGGGCAAGGGCAAGCAGGCCGGCCGCGGGGGCAAGGGCCAGACCGCGCGTTCGGGTGTGCGCATCAAGGGTTTCGAAGGCGGCCAGATGCCCTTGCATCGTCGTCTGCCCAAGCGCGGCTTCAACAACATCTTCCGCGTCGAGTTCGCCGAGATCAATCTCGACCGGCTCCAGGACGCGGTCGATGCCAAGAAGATCGACACCGGCAGCGTCGTGAACGTCGAATCCCTGGTCAAGGCCGGCGTGCTGCGCCGCGCCAAGGGTGGCCTGCGGCTGCTCGGCCGTGGCGAGTTCAAGGCCAAGCTCAACATCGAAGTGCACGGCGCCTCGAAGACCGCGATTGCGGCAGTCGAGAAGGCCGGCGGTTCGGTGAGGATCCTCGCGCCTGCCAAGGAAGAAGGCGAGGCGGCGTAACAACTGCGTCATCGGCCCGCGGCTCGCGGGCCTTTACGCATGCGGGACGATGGACTTATCGAAGCCGTAGCCCCAGATAATGTCCGGTGTCCGGTATAATGTAGCCCGGCCGCGGGCATAACGGCGCAATAAGCGGCGGGAGAAAGTCCAAGATGGCCTCTGCAGCGGAACAACTGGCAGCCAATCTCAATTTCGGTGCGTTTGCCAAGGCCGACGAACTGAAGAAGCGCATCTGGTTTACCCTGGGTGCGCTGCTCGTTTATCGGCTCGGGACCTACATCCCGCTCCCCGGCATCGATCCCAACATCTGGGAGCAGGTGTTCCGCTCCCAGGCGGGCGGCATCCTCGGCATGTTCAACATGTTCGCCGGCGGCGGCATTCACCGCATGGCGATCTTTGCGCTGAACATCATGCCGTACATCTCGGCCTCCATCATCATCCAGCTCCTGACCACCGTCTCGCCGCAGCTCGAGGCGCTGAAGAAGGAAGGCGAGTCCGGCCGCAAGCTGCTGAACCAGTACACCCGTTATCTCACGGTGATCCTGGCCGCGTTCCAGTCCTACGGCATTGCGGTGGGCCTCGAAGGCGCCGGCAACGTCGTCAGCGACCCCGGCATGTTCTTCCGCCTGTCGACGGCGATCACGCTGACCGGCGGCACCATGTTCCTGATGTGGCTGGGCGAGCAGATCACCTCGCGCGGCATCGGCAACGGCATTTCTCTGATCATTCTCTCCGGCATCGTCGCCGAGCTGCCCGCGGCGCTCGCCAACATGCTCGAACTCGGCCGTCAGGGTGCGATGTCGACCGGCCTGATTCTGGTCGTCATCGTCATGGCGGTGGCCGTGATCGCCTTCATCGTGTTCGTGGAGCGCGCCCAGCGCCGGCTCTTGATCCAGTATCCGAAGCGCCAAGTCGGCAACAAGATGTTCGAGGGGCAGTCCTCGCATCTGCCGCTCAAGCTCAACACCTCGGGCGTGATCCCGCCGATCTTCGCGTCCTCACTGCTGCTGCTGCCGACCACGGTTGCGAACTTCAATGCGGGCAGCGGGCCGGAATGGTTCCAGTGGATCACCACCCAGCTCGGCCACGGCCGTCCGCTGTTCCTGATCATGTATCTGGCGCTGATCGTGTTCTTCGCCTTCTTTTACACCGCGATCGTGTTCAATCCGACCGAGACTGCGGACAATCTGAAGAAGCACGGCGGCTTCATTCCGGGTATCCGCCCGGGCGAGCGTACCGCGGAATATATCGACTACGTGCTGTCGCGCATCACCGTGCTCGGCGCGGTCTATCTCGCGATCGTCTGCTTGATCCCGGAAATCCTGATCTCCTACGCGTCGGTGCCGTTCTACTTTGGCGGCACTTCGCTGCTGATCGTCGTCAGCGTCACCATGGACACGGTGGCACAGGTGCAGGGCTATCTCCTGGCGCATCAGTACGAAGGCCTGATCCGGAAGTCGAAGCTGCGCGGCCGCCGCCGTTAAGCGCGGCGTCCTCTCGGGCGGCGCAATTGCCGCCGCCGATTCGCCGCGCGTGCAACGCGCGCGGACGGCGAGCCGGCCATTCGGTCGCCTCGGCAAAGCCGCTCTTACTGTCGTGCAAGCACTGATCTCCAAGCACTGGTCTCAAAGGCTTCTTGGCGTCCGGCCATTTGCTCCCCTATGATATGGGTAGCGGTGCGGCGCTGATTATGATTTGCACTGTAACTGGACTTCAAAACACAGGTGCACGACGTATCGCGCACCAATCGGGGGGCGTACGCCGATGAGAATTATACTTCTGGGGCCGCCGGGATCGGGCAAGGGCACCCAGGCGCAGCTGCTGGTGCAGCGCTATGGCATCGTCCAGCTCTCGACCGGCGAGATGTTGCGTGCAGCGGTGGCGGCCGGAACGCCGGTCGGTCTCAAGGCCAAGGAGATCATGGCCAGCGGCGGCCTCGTGCCAGACGATGTCGTGGTCGGAATCATCTCCGATCGGATCGATCAGCCGGATGCCAAGAACGGTTTTATCCTCGACGGTTTCCCGCGGACCGTGCCGCAGGCCGAGGCGCTGGATGAGCTGCTCAAGCACAAGCACCTCAAGCTCGATGCCGTGATCGAGCTCCGCGTCAACGAGAGCGCGCTCCTGAACCGTGTCGAGACTCGCGTCGCCCAGATGCGCGAGCGCGGGGAGGAGGTCCGGCTCGACGACACTCCGGAAGTCCTCACCAAGCGACTCGCCAGCTACCGCAACCAGACGGAGCCGCTGATTCACTACTATTCCGAGCGGCGGAAGCTCTCGACCATCGACGGCATGATGGCCATCGACGAGGTCACCCGCGCCATCCATCGCCAGCTCCTGGCGCTCGGGGCGGTCGAGCCCAAGACACATGGCAAGACCCGCGCCCGGAGCGCGGCCAAGGCGGCCCCGGCCAGAAAGGCCAAGACTGCTAAGAAATCGGCCAAAAAGCCCGTGAAAGCGGCCAAAAAGGCTGCGAAATCCAAGAAGGCGGCCAAGAAGGCGACGAAGGCAGGCAAGAGAATCGTCAAGAAAGCCGCCAAGAAGGTAGGAAAGAAGAAGGCAGCCAAAAAGACCGCCAGGAAGGCTGTCAAGAAAGGTGCCAAAAAGGCCGCAAAAAAGGTCACGAAAAGGCGAGCTAAGCGCTAGCAGCGGTTGACGAAAGCCCCCTGAATCCCCTAATAAGCCCCGCATCCAAGTCGGATAGTTTCAAACGATGCCGGGCCCCAGGAAGACCAGGGGTGGGCGTCGTGTTCGCGTTTGTGAACACCTGCCCGAGAAACCAAGCACTTAAAGCCCGATTCCTGACGAGGGATTGGCGACAGGAGAGAAGGCCGTGGCCCGTATTGCCGGCGTGAACATCCCGACCAACAAGCGCGTGCTGATCGCGCTCCAGTACATCCATGGCATCGGTCAGAAGATCGCCGGTGAGATCATGGAGAAGGTGAAGATCCCAGACGATCGTCGGGTCAATCAGCTCAGCGACGCCGAAGTGCTTCAGATCCGCGAAGTGATCGACCGCGACTATCTCGTCGAGGGCGATTTGCGTCGTGAGGTCGGCATCAACATCAAGCGTCTGATGGATCTCGGCTGCTACCGCGGCCTGCGCCATCGTCGCGGTCTGCCGGTGCGTGGCCAGCGTACCCACACCAATGCGCGTACGCGCAAGGGTCCGGCCAAGGCCATCGCCGGCAAGAAGAAGTAAGTTTTCGCATCCAATCACGGCGTGTGGCGACCCGGGGATGACCCGTTCGCCACGCGCCTTTCGTTCCACAGGTGTAGCCGCTGGCATTACGGCGGCGTTTGAGATCTTCAGGAAAGGTAGTCTATGGGCAAGGAAGCCACCCGCGTTCGTCGTCGTGAGCGCAAGAACATCGCCTCCGGCGTCGCGCACGTGAACTCGTCGTTCAACAACACGACCATCACCATCACCGACGCGCAGGGCAACACGATTGCCTGGTCCTCCGCCGGCACGATGGGCTTCAAGGGCTCGCGCAAGTCGACCCCGTATGCCGCACAGGTTGCCGCCGAGGACGTGTCGAAGAAGGCGCAAGAGCACGGCATGCGCACGCTGGAAGTCGAAGTCGCCGGTCCCGGTTCGGGCCGCGAATCGGCGCTCCGGGCGCTGCAGGCCGCGGGCTTCACCGTCACCTCGATCCGCGACGTGACCACGATCCCGCACAACGGTTGCCGTCCCCGTAAGCGTCGGCGCGTTTGATACCAGATTGCGGGCGCATCGGCGCCCGCGATGACTTTTTGCAAAGCCGTGGAAATGATCTGCGGCCTTTCTCCAACGCCAGTGCCTGCAACAGCAGTCTGACTGGCCTGTATGGGTGAAACAGTGACGATCCAGAAAAATTGGCAAGAACTGATTCGGCCGAACAAGCTGCAGGTACAGCCCGGCAGCGATCCGACCCGTTTCGCGACCATCGTCGCCGAACCGCTCGAGCGCGGCTTCGGCCAGACGCTCGGCAACGCGCTGCGCCGCATCCTGCTGTCCTCGCTCCAGGGCGCGGCGGTGCAGTCGGTGCACATTGACGGCGTGCTGCACGAGTTCTCCTCGATCGCGGGCGTCCGTGAGGACGTCACCGACATCGTGCTCAACATCAAGGACATCTCGATCAAGATGCAGGGCGAAGGCCCCAAGCGCATGGTCGTCAAGAAGTCCGGCCCGGGCGTCGTCACCGCCGGCGACATCCAGACCGTGGGCGACGTCGTCGTGCTCAATCCCGACCTGCAGATCTGCACGCTCGACGAGGGCGCCGAGATCCGCATGGAGTTCACGGTCGCAACCGGCAAGGGCTACGTTCCCGCGGAGCGCAACCGCCCCGAGGACGCACCGATCGGCCTGATCCCGGTCGATAGCCTGTACTCGCCGGTCCGCAAGGTCTCCTACAAGGTCGAGAACACCCGCGAGGGCCAGATCCTCGACTACGACAAGCTGACCATGACGATCGAGACCAACGGCGCGCTGACGCCTGATGATTCCGTCGCCTACGCTGCGCGCATCCTGCAGGATCAGCTCAACGTGTTCGTCAACTTCGAAGAGCCGCGCAAGGAAGTCGCCCAGGAGATCATCCCGGACCTCGCCTTCAACCCGGCCTTCCTCAAGAAGGTGGACGAGCTCGAGCTGTCGGTGCGTTCGGCCAACTGCTTGAAGAACGACAACATCGTCTACATCGGCGACCTCGTGCAGAAGTCCGAAGCCGAAATGCTCCGCACTCCGAACTTCGGCCGCAAGTCGCTGAACGAGATCAAGGAAGTGTTGGCCCAGATGGGTCTGCACCTCGGCATGGAAGTGCCGGGCTGGCCGCCGGAGAACATCGACGAGCTCGCCAAGCGCTTCGAGGATCACTACTGATCCGAACGACGACAGGCTGAGGCGCGAATTCATCGCGCCTTAGCGGGCGAACGCAGGCAGCCCACCTGAGCAACTGGTCCGACGAACCGTCGCGACGAATGAAATTCAAGGAATAGATAAAATGCGTCACGGCAAGGTTCATCGCAAGCTCAACCGCACCGCCGAGCATCGCCGCGCGATGTTCGCCAACATGTGCGCCGCGCTGATCAAGCACGAGCAGATCGTCACCACGCTGCCGAAGGCGAAGGAATTGCGCCCGATCGTCGAGAAGCTGATTACCCTCGGCAAGAAGGGCGGGCTGGCCATGCGCCGCCAGGCCATCTCCGAGATGCGCGACAAGGATCAGGTCAGGAAGCTGTTCGACGTCTTGGCGCCCCGCTACAAGGATCGCCAGGGTGGCTACACCCGCATCATCAAGGCCGGCTTCCGCTACGGCGACAACGCCCCGATGGCCGTGATCGAGTTCGTCGATCGCGACGTCGATGCCAAGGGCCTGGATTCCGGTCCGGTGCAGGAAAAGGAAGCCGAGGCGGCGTAAGCCGACCGGCAGAGAGTTTTCAGAAAGCGGCGCCTTCGGGCGCCGCTTTTTTATTGGCCGTCCTCGTTGGTTGCGTCCCGCTCCTCACGCGTCGGTGAGTGCCGATTGCTATCGTGCCGGCAGCGCCCAATATCTCCGCCAGCATCAACGGAGATCACGCATGAACATCGACCTTTCCGGAAAGACCGCCCTCGTGACCGGCTCGACCGCTGGTATCGGCCACGCCATCGCCAAGGGCCTTGCCGGCTCGGGTGCGAGCGTCGTGATCAACGGACGCGGCCAGGACAAGGTCGATGCCGCCGTGCGCAAGCTGGAAGGCGTGGGCGGGAAGGTCCGCGGCATCGCCGCCGACGTGTCGACCGCTGCGGGCTGCAAGGCGCTGGCCGCGGCGCTGCCGGAGGTCGACATCCTCGTCAACAATGCCGGCATCTTCGAGCCGAAAGACTTTTTCGACATTCCGGACGAGGACTGGAGCCGCTTCTTCGAGGTCAACGTGATGAGCGGCGTGCGTCTGTCACGCGCGTATATGAAGGGCATGCTCAAGCGCAACTGGGGCCGCATCGTCTTCATCTCCTCGGAGTCCGGGCTCAACATTCCCCTCGAGATGATCCACTACGGCATGAGCAAGACGGCGCAGCTCTCGGTCGCGCGGGGCCTGGCGCAGCTCACCCGCGGCACCGGCGTCACCGTCAATTCCGTGCTGCCGGGCCCGACAATGTCGGAGGGCGTCGAGACGTTCGTGAAGGATCTTGCCAAGCAGAACGGCCAGTCGGTCGATGAGGCCGCGGCCAATTTCGTCAAGCAGCATCGCCCGAGCTCGCTGATCCAGCGCTTCGCCAGCGTCGACGAGATCGCCAACATGGTGGTCTATGTCGCCTCGAAGGAAGCGTCCGCGACCAACGGTGCGGCGCTGCGTGCCGAGGGCGGCATCGTCAACACGATTGCCTGAGGCCTGCGCATGCCGGCCTACGTGATCTCCGAGGTCGAGGTGCGCGACAGAGCCGCGATGGAGGCCTATCGCACGTTGGCCGCGGCAACCATCGCGCAATATGGCGGCCGCTATCTCGTGCGTGGCGGCGCCACTGAGGTGGTGGAGGGCGGCCCGCCGCCCAAGACCATCATCATCGTGGAGTTCCCATCGATGGCGCGGGCGCAGGAATGGTACGCGTCAGTGGAATATGCCGAAGCGCTAAAGCTGCGGCAAACGGCGCTGGAGCGACGGTTGATGTTCGTCGAAGGCGTGGTTCCAGTCTAGCTGGTCTGCTCGCTTGCCCCTTCAATTCGCGACGTGTCCGGCTAAAACTCCGGCTCATGCTCTGGCCCCTGTCGACCCGCCATAAACGCCTGTTCAGGCTGACATCCGCGCGATGGCAGCGGCGGGCGATCTTCGTGCTCGGTGGGATCGGGGTTGGCGCCGCGGCGGTGGTGCTGGCCCAGCTCGCCGATCTCGCCCAGCACGCCTTTGCGCTGCTCTTGGCTCAGTCGCGCTACGTCGTACTCGCGGTGACACCTCTCGGCTTCATGCTCTCGGCCTATCTGACCACCCGGCTGTTCCCGAACGCACAGGGCAGCGGCATTCCCCAGGCGATCGCCGCGCGGCATCTGACCGACCAGGCGGCGCGCGAGAGCCTGGTCTCGATCCGAATCGCGATCGGAAAAGTGATCCTCACCTTGTTCGGCCTGCTATGCGGCGGCTCCGTCGGCCGGGAAGGACCGAGCGTTCAAGTCGGCGCTTCCATCATGTTCGCCCTCGGCCGCGTCTCGCCACGCCGCCAGCCCGGATTGATCCTGGCCGGCGCGGCCGCCGGCGTCGCGGCCGCCTTCAACACACCGCTGGCGGGAATCGTCTTCGGCATCGAGGAGATGAGCCGTGCTTTCGAGACACGTACCAGCAGCCTCATCATTGCGGCGGTGATCGCGGCCGGCCTGACCTCGCTCGCGCTGATGGGCAACTACGCCTATTTCGGCAGCAGTGCGATGTCGCTGGCCCCCGGCGTCGACTGGCTGGCGGTTCCGGTGTGCGGCGTGGTCGGCGGTTTGGCTGGCGGCATCTTCAGCCGTATCGTCATCATTATGGCGCGCGGCTTGGCCCATCCGTTCGGACGCGCGGTGAAGGGCCACCCTCTGTGGTTCGCGCTTGCGTGCGGATTGGCGGTCGCGATCTGCGGCCTTGTCTCCGGCGATACGATCTATGGCACAGGCTACCAGCAGGTAAAGACGGCCCTGGAGCAGGGCGGACCGCTGCCGCAGGACTTCGGCATCCTCAAGCTTCTCGCCACCACCTTCGCGGCAATCAGTGGCATACCCGGCGGAATTTTTTCGCCGTCACTCGCCGTTGGAGCCGGCCTCGGCAGCAATATCGCGTCCTTCTTCCACGACGCTCCGGTCGGCGCGATCATGCTGCTTGGCATGGTGTCGTATTTTGCAGGTGTAGTGCAGGCGCCGATCACCGCTTTTGTCATCGTGACCGAGATGACCGACAACCACGCCATGGTGGTGCCGTTGATGGCCGCCGCCCTGATTGCACATGCCACATCGCGGATGATCTGCGAGGAAGGGATCTACCACGCGCTCGCCAAGGGCTTTATCGAGCGGGCGACGCGTCCGCCGGAGACGAATGCGGCGCCCGGTTCGAGCTAGGACCTACCACCCCTCCAGCACGATCTTGCCGCGCGACTTGCCACTCTCGAGCAGTGCATGCGCGCGCTTGAGATTGATCGCGTTGATCGTGCCAAAGGTCTGGTCGAGCGTCGTGCGCAGCACGCCCTTGTCGATGAGGTCGGCGACATCGTTGAGCAGATGATGCTGCGCGATCATGTCGGCGGTCTGGAACGAGGAGCGCGTGAACATCGATTCCCAGTGCACCGAGATCGCCTTGCCCTTGAACGCGCTCACGGTGAATTCCGGGGGATCGTCGATCAGGCCGAACTTGCCCTGCGGTGCCATGAATTCGGCGATGCTCTTGTAGTGCTGGTCGGTGAAGGTGAGGCTCGCCACCAGAGCGACCGGCGGCAGCTTGAGCTTCTCGATCTGCTCCTTCATCGGCTTGCCGTGGTCGATCACCGCATGCGCGCCGAGATCGAGGCACCATTTTTGCGACTCCGGTCGCGTCGCGGTCGCGACAACCGTAAGGCCGGTGAGGCGGCGTGCAAGCTGGATCAGGATGGAGCCGACACCGCCGGCGCCGCCCGTGATCAAGAGCGTGCGCGGATCAACACTCTTGCCGGGCACCGCACCGAGCCGATCGAATAACAGCTCCCACGCGGTGATGGAGGTGAGGGGAAGGGCGGCGGCCTGCGCAAACGACAGGCTCTTCGGCTTATTGCCGACGATACGCTCGTCAACGAGATGGAATTCGGAATTGGTACCCTGGCGCAGGATCGAGCCGGCGTAAAACACCTCGTCGCCCGGCTTGAACAGCGTGACGTCGGGACCGACGGCGTCGACCACGCCGGCCGCGTCATAGCCCAGAATCTTCGTCTCGCCCTCGGGCGGAGCGGCGCGCTTGCGCACCTTGTAATCGACCGGATTGGCCGAGATCGCCTTCACGGCGACGCGGATGTCGCGGCCGCCGGGCTCGGGCTTTGCGGTCTCGAAATCGATCAGCGCGTCCTGATCCTCGATCGGAAGCGACTTCCTGTAGCCGACGGCCTTCATGGCGTGTCTCCTTCAGATAGCGTTGCAGATGCTGGGTCCCGGGTTCGCATTTTGGCGCCCCGGGACGACAGGCGAGACCTAGAACGCGAACTGCGTCCGCATCGCGACCGCATCGAATTTCGAGCCGACATCGGCGGTCGAGACCGGCGAGGCCTGCCTCGACACCGTGCCATGCAGATAGTCCAGCATGAAACGGACGTTGCCGTTGACATACCAGTTCAGCGCCGCCGTGTAGACGGTCTGCCGGCCGCCTGCGACGCCGGTGGCGGTTCCGAGCTGATCGTTGAGGTCGACCGTGGAGAACCGTCCCGCGATTTCCCACGCGCCCCAGCCACCGCCCTCGAGCGAGAACGGGTGCGCCGGCTTAACGCCGCCATAGGCCGCATTCGCCGCATTGTAACTGCGGCTCTCGCCCGTCAGCACGTAGCCGGCCTGCGCGTAGCCGCCCTGGAATTTGAGGCTCGGCGCACCCAGCGGCGGCAGGCCGGTATTGGCGCTGCGATTGATGTTGTACCAGAAATACTCGCCTTGCAGGATCAGCGGTCCATAGGTGGCGGCCGCTTCGACGCTGTAGACCTGCGCGCCGGAGGCATTGGCGATTGCGCCGGTCGTAGCCAGTGCCGTGGGATCGATGCGCAGTTCCGGACGATCGCTCAGCGTCACCGTCTGTGCACCCGTCACCAGATTGCGCGTCGGCTGGATCAGCCATTCGGCATTGCCGCCGAGATGGACTGAGTAGTCTTTGCCGCTGACGACCTGGCCGGCGACACGGGCGACCGCGCCGTATTGTTCCGTGGTGCCGTTCGGCGCAACGCTCGAGGCTGAGTGGATCGCACCGGTAGCGGGACCGGTAACATAGCCGCCCGCCCAGAACACGTCGTTGTACCAGCGCGTGCCGACAGCCGAGCGGAAGTCGCCTGCGGCGATGCTGGTGGCAACGATGCCCGCCGAGGCGCGCTCCATGAACATGATGTCGTTGGAGCTCGTGGCCTCATCGAGCGTGTAGGGCAGGTCCATGATGCCGCCTTCGATGGCCATCTTGCCGCCGAATGGCTTCAAGCCGGTGTAGCTGAGATAGGCGTTCTCGACGCCGGAGACGCCGCCGCCGGGCAGCGAACCCGGAGCTGCGCCGCCAAATCCGTCGGAGGAGCCGCCGAAGTCGTAGATCAGCGCGAAATTCCAGTCATTGAAGAACTTGCCGGCGAGACCGATGCGCGCGCGGCGGACGTTCTCGCCGCTGTCGAGCTTTTGTGGCACGGTAGCCGCTGTCTTGGGCCGATAGTCATAGCCGCCGACATCGTAGTGCACGCGGCCTGTGATTCCGACGCAGTTTGCTCCATCGGCAGTGCAGATGGTGGGCCGGTTGTTCGGCATCGTCACGACGACGCCGGATGCGGGCGCCGGTCCCTTGAGCGGGATCGCCGCGTTGGCGTTGGCGACGACGGCCTTCGCTTCGGACCGCGCTTCGGCTTTCGCCTCCGCCTTCGCCTCAAGCCTGGCCTTCGCCGTCGCCGCGGTATTCGCGGCGGTCTGGCTCTGGAGCTTGTCGAGCTTCTGCTCCAGCATCTTCAACTGCTGCTTCAGGAGCGCGATCTCCTGGTCGCTGCTGCTCGCCGATTGGGCCTGGGCCTGCGAAGCTGCCAGTGCGGCGGCGAGACCAATCGCCGTGGCTGCAATTCTTGTCCTGCTCACGTCATGACTCCATCGTTTGACGAACTTCCCCAAGTCGCTGGCGGAGAGCCTAGGTGTGATCGATGACTGCCCCGCGACGCTGCGCCCGGTTGCGCGGTTCCCACTGGTGTAAATTCGCCGCAACCGAATCCGCCTTGCACCACCATGCAAGATGACGCGCATCATGCCAATCCACAGCCCCGGCAAATTGCCATTTCGCACGGACAGCTTGCAGGCCGGACACACCAAAAAGGGGGTCGAATATGGCGCCGGGCGCCCTTCTATTGGGGGGCGAACGCGCCTATATTCCGGCGTCTTTTCCAAGAGGTAGGAATGTTTCGATCGACCTGGACCGCCGTCGTCACGGCACTCTGCATAGCCTTTTCGGCCAACTTCAATCCGGCCGCCGCGCAGGACCGCCGAGTGCCGTCCTCGCCCGCTGAACTGCGGCTGTCTTATGCGCCGATCGTGCAGCGGGTGCAGCCGGCGGTTGTCAACGTCTATGCCGCCAAGGTGGTGCAGAACCGCAACCCGCTGCTCGACGACCCGATCTTCCGCCGCTTCTTCGGCGTGCCCGGCCAGCAGCAGGAGCAGGTGCAGCGCTCGCTCGGTTCGGGCGTGATCGTCGATGCGTCCGGGCTCGTTGTCACCAACGTCCACGTGATCGAAGGCGCCGACCAGGTTAAGGTGTCGCTGTCGGACAAGCGTGAGTTCGAGGCCGAGATCGTGCTGAAGGACTCTCGCAGCGATCTCGCGGTGCTGCGTCTGAAGGACACCAAGGAGAAGTTTCCGGCTCTCGAATTCACCAATTCAGACGAGCTGATGGTAGGCGACGTCGTCATGGCGATCGGCAATCCTTTCGGCGTCGGCCAGACCGTGACTCACGGCATCATCTCGGCCTTGGCGCGCACGCAGGTCGGTATCACCGACTACCAGTTCTTCATCCAGACCGACGCGGCGATCAATCCTGGCAATTCCGGCGGCGCGTTGGTCGACATGAACGGCAGGCTCGCGGGCATCAACACCGCGATCTATTCGCGCTCCGGCGGCTCGCAGGGCATCGGCTTCGCGATCCCCGCCAACATGGTGCGCGTCGTCGTCGCCTCCGCCAAGGGCGGCGGCAAGGCGGTGAAGCGGCCCTGGTTAGGGGCGAAATTGCAGGCGGTGACGCCGGAGATCGCCGAGAGCCTCGGGCTGCGTTCGCCGACCGGTGCGCTGGTCGCAAGCGTCGTTCCGAACGGACCGGCGGCGAAGGCCGGGCTGAAATCCTCCGACCTGATCGTCTCGATCGACGGCCAGACCGTGGATGATCCCAACGCCTTCGACTATCGTTTCGCCACACGGCCGCTCGGCGGCACGGCGCAGATCGACGTGCAGCGCGGCGGCAAGCCGGTCAAGCTGACGGTGGCGCTGGACGCCGCGCCCGATGCCGGCCGCAACGAGCTCGTCATTACCGCGCGCTCGCCTCTCCAAGGCGCGAAGGTCTCGACCATTACCCCGGCGCTCGCCGACGAGCTGCATCTGGACGCCGATACCGAAGGCGTCGTGGTCACCGATCTCGGCGGCGACAGCGCGGCCGCGAATGTCGGCTTCCAGAAGGGCGACGTCATCCTGGCGGTCAACAACCAAAAGATCAGCAAGACCAGCGATCTCGAAAAGGCGGCGGCCGAGCGCCAGCGCATCTGGCGCATCACGCTGGTGCGCGGCGGCCAGCAGATCAACGTCACGCTGGGCGGATGAGTCCGAAACGACCACAGGAGACGCCAACTCTCTTCGCCGCGGCGGGGCTCGATCACGAGGCTCCGCATCCGCTGCCGGATCGGCTGCGGCCGCGCGCGCTCTCGGAGGTCGTCGGCCAGGATCACATCCTGGGTCCAGACGGCGCGCTGACGCGCATGCTGGAGACGCGCACGCTGGGCTCGCTGGTGTTCTGGGGCCCGCCCGGCACCGGCAAGACGACGGTGGCGCGGCTGCTCGCGGACGCCACCGATCTGCATTTCGAGCAGATCTCCGCAGTGTTCTCCGGCGTCGCCGATTTGAAGAAGGCCTTTGAGGCCGCGCGTGCACGCCGCGAGATGGGCAAGGGCACGCTGCTGTTCGTCGACGAGGTGCATCGCTTCAACCGCGCCCAGCAGGATTCGTTTCTGCCGGTCATGGAAGACGGCACGGTAGTGATGGTCGGCGCCACCACCGAAAATCCGTCCTTCGAACTCAACGCGGCGCTTCTGTCCCGGGCGCGCGTGCTGGTGTTTCGCTCGCTCGACGCGGCCGCGATCGAAAAGCTGTTTGCGCATGCCGAGGAGGTCGAGGGCCGCAAGCTGCCGCTCGACGAGGAAGCGCGCGCCGTGCTGGTGCGCATGGCCGATGGCGACGGCCGCGCGTCGCTGACGCTCGTCGAGGAAGTCTGGCGCGCCGCGCGCAAGGACGAGATTTTCGACGCCGCGCAGTTGCAGGAGATATTGCAGCGCCGCGCGCCCATCTACGACAAGTCGGCCGACGGCCATTACAATTTGATCTCGGCGCTGCACAAGTCGGTGCGGGGCTCCGATCCCGATGCCGCGCTGTATTATCTCGCGCGCATGCTCGATGCCGGCGAGGATCCGCTGTTTCTGGCCCGCCGCGTCGTGCGCATGGCGGTCGAGGATATCGGGCTTGCCGATCCGCAGGCGCTGGTCATCGCCAACGCCGCCAAGGACACCTTCGACTTTCTCGGTCATCCCGAGGGCGAGCTCGCCATCGCGCAGGCGGTGGTCTATCTCGCCACCGCACCGAAATCGAACGCCGTCTACACCGCCTTCGGCAAGGCGATGCAGGTCGCAAAGCAGGCCGGCTCGCTGCTGCCGCCGAAACATATCCTCAACTCGCCGACCAAGTTGATGAAGTCGGAAGGCTACGGCGCATCTTACGAATACGACCATGACGCCCCCGACGCCTTCTCCGGCCAGGATTACTTCCCGGATGCGCTGGGCCGCCAGACCTTTTACGACCCGCCCGACCGCGGGTTCGAGCGGGAGATCAGGAAGCGGCTGGATTATTGGGCCAAGTTGCGGAAGGAGCGGGGTGGGGCCTAACCCTTTCGGGCTTGCTGCAGGGTTCGATTTACGGTTTACGTAACGCGTAATTCACGTTAGTCCGGCCAAGAAATCGCCATGCCCCGCACGCCCATACATCCCGGTGAACACCTTGCCGAAGAACTGCGACAACTCGGCATCTCCGCCGCAGAACTCGCGCGTCAGGTCGATGTACCCGTGAACCGGATCACCGGCATCATCAATGGACAGCGCGGAATCACGGCCGATACGGCGTTGCGTCTTGGTCACTGGTTCGACACCAGCCCGCAGTTCTGGATGGACCTGCAGCAGCAATATGAGCTGCGCCTCGCGGAAGAAGAGGTGGGGGCGCAGGTTGCGTCGCTGCCGCGCCGCGCGACGGTGCAGTCGACACGAAAGCTTGGAAAAACCGCATGAGCCGCCGCATCAAGAGAATGAACCCGAAACCTCGCGAGCGCGACGAGCGCAAGGAGGCGCGTCCGTTCAAGGCGCGCAGCGCCAAGGCGGCGGGGCCGCGGCCTGGGGCGAAGCCAGGCGGGAAGCCGCCGCGATTTGCGGCCGAGCGCAACGAACGGCGCGCGCCCAAAGCTGTTGTGCAGGAAACGCCGGTTGCTGCAAAGCCCGTCGAGGCATTGCTGCCGACCAAGGTGCAGACCGTCAAGGTGACAGCCGACGAGAACAACATGCGCGTCGATCGCTTCCTTGAAGCGCACTTTCCCGGCCTGTCATTCTCCCACATCCAGCGCGTCGTTCGCAAAGGCGAGCTGCGCGTCGACGGCAAGCGCGTCGACAGCAAGGACCGCCTGGAGGAGGGTCAGAGCGTCCGCATTCCGCCGCTGAAGCTCGACACGCCGAAGGCACCCAACCCGCAGTCGGAGGCGGCGCAAAAGACGCTTGCCGCGCTGAAGGAGATGACGATCTATGAGGACGACGACGTTCTCGTCCTGAACAAACCGGCCGGTCTCGCCGTGCAGGGCGGCTCGGGCATGACGCGACACATCGACCAGATGCTGGAGGTGATGCGCGATTCCAAGGGCCAGAAGCCGCGCCTCGTGCATCGCATCGACAGGGAGACGTCGGGCTGTCTCCTGGTCGCCAAGACGCGCTTTGCCGCCTCGCATCTGACCGGCGCGTTCCGTTCGCGGTCGGCGCGAAAAACCTATTGGGCGCTGGTGCCGGGGCTACCGAAGCCGAAGCAGGGCCGCATCTCGACATTCCTTGCCAAGGAAGAGAGCGAGGACGACACCATCATGCGCATCGCCCAGCATGGCGACGAGGGCGCAAGCCACGCTGTGACATACTATGCGGTGGTCGAGACCGCCGGCAACAAGCTGACCTGGGTGTCGCTGAAGCCGGTGACGGGGCGCACCCACCAGCTGCGCGCCCACATGGAACATATCGGCCACCCCATCGTCGGCGATCCCAAATATTTCAACATCGAGAACTGGCAGCTGCCGGGCGGCCTGCAAAACCGGCTGCACCTGCTGGCACGCCGCATCGTCATCCCGCATCCGCGCGGCGGCTTCATCGATGCCACCGCGCCGCTGCCGCAGCACATGCAGCAGTCGTGGAACCTGCTCGGACTCGACGCAAGCCGGTTTGATCCGATCGAGAACGCGCCTGAAGAGTAGTTGAACGGGGGCGGTTGAAGGGTTGGTGACTGGGCAGGGACCGAAACAAGATGCGCGAATTGTTCGATGAAGCTGCGGGGCGATCCCCGCTCGATCCGCAGGAGTTGGTCCGTCAGGCCACGCGCGTGCCGTTGCGCAAGCGTTTCTACAAGGAGGCTGGGGTAACCGAGGCCGAGGACGGCTTCGCCATCACCCTCGATGGCAAGGCGATCCGAACGCCCTCCGGGCGCCAGGTGGTGATCCCCTCGCGCGCGCTGGCCGACGCAGTGGCTGCCGAGTGGGCGGATCAGAACGAGACGATCAAGCCCATGACCATGCCGCTGACGCGGATCGCCAACAGCGTGGTCGAGGGCGTCGTCGACCGCGTCGATCTCGTCACGGACGACCTCGCAAAATACCTCCAGTCCGATCTGCTGTTTTATCGCGCCGGCCATCCCGAGGGACTTGTCGCCCGGGAGGCCGCGCATTGGGACCCCGTGCTGTTCTGGGCCGCGGAGACGCTCGGCGCGCATTTCATCCTGTCCGAAGGCGTCATGCATGTGACGCAGCCGGAGGAGGCGCTCCAGGCCGCGCGTGCGGCGCTGCCGGGGGATGCCTGGTCGGTCGCCGCGCTCCACGTGATCACCACGCTCACCGGCTCGGCGCTGCTGGCGCTGGCGCTTGCCCATGGCGTGCGCGACGCCGACCAGGTTTGGGCAGCGGCTTATGTCGACGAGGACTGGAATGCCGAGAAATGGGGCGTGGACGAGGAGGCGGCGGGCCGCCGCGCAGCCCGCCTGCGGGATTTCGAGGCTGCCGTGGCGGTTTTGGCCGCTGTGAAGCCGCCTGCGGCCAAAGGTCCTTAACGAGAGGTTTACGACGCAGGCGTTAGGGTGGCCCGTGCTCCAGGGCCCCTCGCGATGCCGACGCCGATAAGCTCGATTCTTCCCGTCAGTGCCGCCAGCCCTGTTGCTGACGCGGCGACGCCCGATCTTGTGCTGCAGGCCGGCAGCGTGGTCGACGCCAGAGTGGTCAGCGTGCTCGCCGATAATCTGGTGCGGATCGCGATCGCCAACCTCTCGATGGATGTGATGTCCGAGGTGTCGCTGACACCGGGACAAAATCTCCAGCTTGCGGTGTCGCAGAACGGCGGCACCATCCGGCTCGCCGTCATGGGCGGCGCCGGCGAGGCGACCGCCGATCAGGTCACGCTGACGCCGGCTGCGGCCTCGCTGGTTGACAGCCCCTCGCTTGCTCTGTCGGCGAGCGCGGGACGCAACGTGCTGACGCCATCGGAGCAGGTCGCCGTTACCGCAGCTTCGGCCGAGGCGGTCACAAAGCAGGGCAGCCAGGCGCCGCTGTTCGCCAATCTGGCCGCGGTCGTCACCGGCAGCGATCTTCCGGCGGGGCTGAAGCAGGCGATGCTGGGCGTGCTGGCGCAGCAGACGCCGCTCAACACCGGGCTCGATGGCGGCGATATCGAATCCGCCTTCCAGAAGTCCGGGCTGCTCCTCGAGGCCTCGCTCGCCGCAGGCGTGACGCCGTCCTCCGGAACGATGCCGGATTTGAAAGCCGCGCTGCTGGTGCTGCGGCAGACCCTAACAACGCTCGAGACGGCGCCACAGGCGCAAGGTGCCGCCCTTCCAGCTGATACCGTGGCGGCACCGCAGGTCGCTGTCGCGCAGACGCAGGCTGCACAGGCCGCATTGACCGCAACCGAACCTGAGATCGCCCAATCACCGCAAATGCCGCGCAGCGCCAATCTCGTAGCCTCTGTGTTGGCGGACATCGCTGGCGGTGCGCCGCAGGCCTCGATGCCGCGGACCATGACCGCAGGCCTTGCCGCCAGCCTCCTGCAAGAGATCACGCAAAACCTGCCGCGCATGATGGGGAACGTGCCGGGCCCGAACAAGGCCGTGCCCGACGGACATATTTTCGAGGCCGCCGCGCGCGCGACGCCACCACCGGTTCGCGGCGCGCTGCCGTCGCCGCAATCCATCGCCTCGCCGTCACTCGTACCGGATACGCCGCTCGCTGCCACCGTGCATCGCCTGCTCGACGACACCGATGCAGCGATCGCGCGCCAGACCTTGCTGCAGGTCGCTTCGCTCCCCGATCGCACCGACGCCGGCGGTCACAGGATCGATCCGACCGTGCCGCAGTGGAATTTCGAGATTCCATTCGCAACGCCGCAGGGCACGGCAATGGCGCAGTTCGAGATCTCGCGCGACGGCGGCAATGAATCCGCCGATCCCGCCAAGCGCGCCTGGCGCGCGCGCTTCACACTCAACGTCGAGCCGGCCGGCCCCGTGCACGCTTTGATTACTCTGAACGGTGACAAGACCTTCGTGCGGATGTGGGCGGAGCGGCCGGCGACCGCACAGCAGCTCCGCGCCGGAATCGGCGAGCTCAACCAGGCCCTGACCAGGGCCGAGCTCAAGCCCGGCGACATCCTGGTCCGCGATGGCACCCCGCCGCAGCCCACACCGGCCCGTGCCGGCCACTTCCTGGATCGCGCCACATGAGCGACCCGTCGAAGCTTGCGATTGCGCTCCATTACGAGAAGGGCAGCAACGCGCCTGTCGTCGTCGCCAAGGGCAAGGGCACGATCGGCGAAAAAATCGTCGAGATCGCCAAGGCCAACGACATCCCGATCGAGGAGAACGAGATCCTGGCCGGCGCGCTCTCCAAGGTCGAACTCGGCGAGGAGATCCCGCCCGACCTCTACAAGGCCGTCGCCGAAGTACTGGTGTTCGTGCTGCGGCTGTCGGGCAGGCGGTAGCTGTCATCGTTTCACCACGATAACGGCTTCATGGTCGGGTCCATTTTATCGTTCAACGGACATCGCTCTTGCTCACCCGCCGTTCGACTCTCGGTCTTCTCGCCGCAGCCGCGATCCTGCCATCGCGCGCACTCGCTCACGTCGCGCCGCCGCGCAACGAGATCCGTGACAGCCTTGCAAAGCGCTTCACCGACCTCAACACGGCCGGGACGTTCGTCGGCTACAAGGTCGAGGACTATCTGATCGTCGCCAGCGACAAGGAACGTTCGGGCGAGGCGAAGCTGCCGGCTTCGACCTTCAAGATTCCGAACTCGCTGATCGCGCTCGAAACTGGCGTCGTCACTGACCCCGACAAGGACGTATTTCCCTGGGATGGCGTGAAGCGTCCGATCGAGGCCTGGAACAAGGACCACACGCTGCGCAGCGCGATTCTCGTGAGCGCGGTGCCGGTCTATCAGGAGATCGCGCGCCGGATCGGGCAAGAGCGCATGCAGAAATACGTCGATCTGTTCGACTACGGCAATCGCGACATCGGCGGCGGCATCGACCAATTCTGGCTCACCGGCGCCTTGCGCATCGATCCGGTCGAGCAGGTCGATTTCGTCGACCGGCTGCGCCGTCGCGCGCTGCCGATCTCGAAACGCAGCCAGGATCTCGTCGCTGACATCCTGCCGGTGACCAAGGTCGGCGATAGCGTCATTCGCGCCAAGTCCGGGCTGCTTGGTGCAGAGCGCGGCGATCCGTCGCTTGGCTGGATGGTGGGCTGGGCCGAGAAGGGCGAAGCGCACACCGTGTTCGCGCTCAATATGGACTGCAAGGAGCCGCGTCTGGTCGGTGAGCGCATGCCGCTGACGCAAGCCTGCCTTGCCGAGATCGGCGCGATCTAGCGCTACCGCGCGAGCGCCGCTCGACTAGCATCCTCCGGGTCAAGAAAAAACCGGGAGGACACAACATGAACTCAACGCCGCTCTGGCTGTCGTCGCTGACGCTTGCTGCCGCGGGCGGCTGGCTCGCCGCTACGATGTTTGCCGCTCCCGCCACCAGCAGGGAGCCGCGCTTTCCGCAGCTCACGATGGACCAGCTCGACGCCAAGCAGAAGCCGCTCGGCGAGCAGATCATGAAGGTCTCGAGCGTGGGCATCGGCGGGCCCTACAATCCGATGATCCGCAGCCCGGTGCTCGGCCAGCGTCTGTTTGACCTGTTCCACTATCTGCGCTGGGAGACCTCGGTCCCGACAAAACTCAACGAGTTCGCGATCCTGATCATCGGGCGGCAATGGCGCTCGCAGGTCGAATGGTACGCCCATGCGCCGCTCGCGGCGAAGGCGGGCCTGTCGCCCGACGTCATCGCGGAGCTGATGGCCAATAAGCGGCCTGCGAACATGGCCGAGGACGAGGCCGTGGTCTACGATTTCGTCACCGAGCTCACCACGACCAGGAAGGTTTCTGACGAGACCTACGCGCGGGCGAAGAAGGCGTTTAACGACCAGCAGATCGTCGACCTCACTGCGGTCGCCGGCAATTACGTGATGGTCGCGATGCTGCTGGCAATGGCGGAGGAGACCGTGCCGCCGGACAAGCAGGAGCCGTTCAAGCCGGGCGAGCCGTAGCCTCCGTCATTGCGAGGAGCGAAGCGACGAAGCAATCCAGACTGCCTCCGCGGCGAGATTCTGGATTGCTTCGCTTCGCTCGCAATGACGGAGTATGTGGCGCCGACGCCGGCTCCCAAGGTCGAGTTGCTTCTCAACTCAGTTTGAACAGCACCTGCAAAAAACTCCTCCACGGCCTTGCGCGACTCCACGGCCGTGGCGGGATTACCGCCGACATGTGGATTGAGCTCGACGCAAGCGTCCTGGTACGTGAACGGCGCTTTCGTATCGGCGTTCATCAGCACGCCGCCATCGCCTTCGCGGATCTGGCAGTTGCGCACCGTCTGCGCGCCCGTGGACACGGTGACCGTATTGACGCCGAGCAGCCCACTGTCAAAACCATGCGCGCTGTCGGGGTATTCGGTCAGCACCACGTCGCGGCCGGCCGTCTTGAGCCGCTCAACGAAAGCCTTGCAGCTCTTGACGGGATTGTAGTCGTCGGGCGTGCCGTGAAAGATGCGGATCGGGCGCACGGCGACGTCCGTGTCGTTCTGATAGGTCGTCGAGCAGTCGGGGTAGAACGGAATGTAGGCGGCGAACTGGATGCCGGACTTGTTCCAGAGCTTGTGGAAGCGCTCGAGGCTCGCATAGAGCGTCGCCTGTCCGCCGCGTGAAAAGCCCATCAGCACGATGCGATCAGGATCGACGCGGGGATGTTTTGCGAGGATCTCCAGCGAGCGGTAGATGTCGATGACGAGGTTGAGCCGGCCGAGCAGAGCCTGGTTCGGCCCCACCACCGTCAGCCCGCGGCCGGTAAAGCCGTCGATCACGAAGGTCGAGATGCCCATGGCGTTGAACGCGTGCACCCAGGCTTCGGTGGTGGTGCCGACGCCGCTCGAGCCGTGCATCAGCACCACGACGGGGAGTTTTCCGCTGCCTTGCGCCACGCGGAGTTCGCCTGCGACCGTCACCGGCTTGCCGGCCGCGGCGTCGCCGCTCAGGAATTGCTGGTCGGAGAGGGTGAGCGAGGGGATCGGGTAGATCTCGGCGCGGGTGGCGACTTCCCTGGGAAGCGATTGCGCGTTGGCGCAAATGCCGACGAACAGCGTTGAAATGCAGAGCGCCATGGCGACGCGGAATGCCGTCGGCATCGGATCCTCCCCCGTGATTTTCAGTGAGTAGAACAACAGGCCTGCGCGCTGTCAAATTGACGCAAGCCGGCGGTTCGCCTCAGGCGGGATCGACCTTCTTCACCGTCAGCGCCTGGTCGATCGCAAAACCGCCAATCTCGCTCATCGCCTGCGAGATGACGTCGCCCTTGCGGGCAAAGCCGGCGGAGAGGAAATCGAACTGGGTGCGCGCCAGCCGCAGCACCTCGATCGGCACGGAGATTGCGGTCTCGTTGAAGCTGTCGACCGAGGCGTGCAGCGTTTCCAGCTCGCTTGTGAGCTGGCCAATATGGCTCTCGGCGTGCTGCATCAGGCCGAGCAGCTTGCCGCGCTCGGCATCGAATGCCGCGCGCTCGGCCGCGGCGGCCGCGGTGATTTCGGCAAGCTGGCTGCGCAGCCCGTCGATTTGCTTGACCATGGCGTCCGACGCCATCTCACCGGCCTCGCGCAGCTCGCTGTTGCGCGTGTTCTCTTCGTGCTCCCGGTGATAGAGGCGTTCCGCCGACATCGCCCGCTGCGTCAGCGACTCGATCAGCGCGGCCG
Source organism: Bradyrhizobium sp. JR4.3 (assembly GCF_040547695.1). NCBI lineage: Bacteria > Pseudomonadati > Pseudomonadota > Alphaproteobacteria > Hyphomicrobiales > Nitrobacteraceae > Bradyrhizobium > Bradyrhizobium sp. JR4.3. The sequence goes on from NZ_JBEPQF010000001.1 coordinate 429,085, forward strand.
CACGCAGCAGCATTTCGCCGTTCCGCCCCGACACCATGCTGGCCATGCGCCGCAGGAAGTCGGTGGTTTCGGACGACGAGTTCGGCGGCAGGGGAACGACCGTCGCGGACATGGGGTGATGCTTGCAGCCGGAAATGATGACCGCCGCCGTACCGACTGAGCTCACGCAACATTCGGCGCCTGATCGTAAACGTGAGCAAGCCTGAATCGGCAGGTCCGGTCAACCGGAGCGGGCCGCCAAATTTACGGGCAGCGCGTGGGGTCAGGTATCCTTCTGCCGGCCGATCCGGCCGAGATGGGTGAAGCCGAACCCGGCCGAATATTTCAGGCCATAGCCCAGTGCCCGGTCGAGGCCGATATGGGCGAGCCAGATCAAGGCGATGGACAGGGTGAGCGGCGAGGCGAGGCCGAAGCCGAGCGTCAGCAGCGCGACCGGCGCCATGTAGCTGTGGGCGGCGTTGTAGACCATCGCGCCGAGTTTGGCGTTCGACAGATATGCCAGGAAGCTGAGATCGGGGACGAAGAACAGCAGGGCGAACACGAGCCATGAGCCGTCCCAGGCCCAGTAGAGCATCACCATCCCCACAAACAGGGTCAGGCCCTCCAGCCGCAGCAGGATGTTGACGCCGCCCGTCGCCGCGCCGGTCTCAGCCGTTCCTTCGGTCATGCTCGTCTCCCAGGCAAAACTTTGTAATTCCTTGCGCTTTCCCGCTGCGGCAAGGCAGCCCTGCGGGACCGAAAGCCGCTTCCCGGCCCGCAAAATGCCGTGTTAGAACCCCGGCAATCGCATTTAGGCTAAGAACTGGCGGGAGCAAATGAAGAATATCCTGGACGCCCTCGAAGACCGTCGCGCCGGCGCAAAGCTCGGCGGCGGTGAGAAGCGCATCGAGGCGCAGCACGCCCGCGGCAAGCTGACCGCGCGTGAGCGCATCGAGCTCTTGCTCGACAAGGGATCGTTCGAGGAATTCGACATGTTCGTCGAGCACCGCTCCACCGAGTTCGGCATGGAGAAGAACAAGGTGCCCGGCGACGGCGTGGTCACCGGCTGGGGCACCGTCAATGGCCGCAAGACTTTTGTGTTCGCCAAGGACTTTACGGTGTTCGGCGGCTCGCTCTCGGAAACGCACGCGCTGAAGATCACGAAACTCCAGGACATGGCGATGAAGGCGCGTGCGCCCATCATCGGCCTCTATGACGCGGGCGGCGCCCGCATCCAGGAAGGCGTCGCCGCGCTCGCCGGCTATTCCTATGTGTTCCGCCGCAACGTGCTCGCCTCGGGCGTGATCCCGCAGATCTCTGTCATCATGGGCCCCTGCGCCGGCGGCGACGTCTATTCGCCTGCGATGACCGACTTCATCTTCATGGTGAAGAACACCAGCTACATGTTCGTCACCGGCCCGGACGTGGTGAAGACCGTCACCAACGAGGTCGTCACGGCGGAAGAGCTCGGCGGTGCCTCGGTGCACGCCACGCGCTCCTCGATAGCCGACGGCGCCTTCGAGAACGACGTCGAGACGCTGTTGCAGATGCGGCGCCTGATCGACTTCCTGCCGTCCAACAACACCGACGGCGTGCCGGAATGGCCGAGCTTCGACGACATCGGCCGGGTCGACATGTCGCTCGACACGCTGATCCCCGACAATCCGAACAAGCCCTACGACATGAAGGAGCTGATCCTCAAGGTCGTGGACGAGGGCGACTTCTTCGAGATCGCGGACGCTTTTGCCAAGAACATCGTCACCGGCTTCGGCCGCATCGCGGGCCGCACCGTGGGCTTCGTCGCCAACCAGCCGATGGTACTGGCCGGCGTGCTCGACTCCGATGCCTCACGCAAGGCCGCGCGCTTCGTGCGCTTCTGCGATGCCTTCAACATCCCGATCGTCACCTTCGTCGACGTGCCGGGCTTCCTGCCGGGCACCGCGCAGGAATATGGCGGCCTGATCAAGCACGGCGCCAAGCTGCTGTTTGCGTACTCGCAGTGCACCGTGCCGCTGGTCACCATCATCACCCGCAAGGCCTATGGCGGCGCCTTCGACGTCATGGCCTCCAAGGAGATCGGCGCCGACATGAACTATGCCTGGCCGACCGCCCAGATCGCGGTGATGGGCGCCAAGGGCGCGGTCGAGATCATCTTCCGCGCCGACATCGGCGACCCCGACAAGATCGCCGCGCGCACCAAGGAATACGAAGACCGCTTCCTATCTCCGTTCATTGCCGCAGAACGTGGCTACATCGACGACGTCATCATGCCGCACTCGACGCGGAAACGGATCGCAAGGGCGCTGTCGATGCTGAAGGACAAGAAGGTGGAAACGCCGGCGAAGAAGCACGACAATTTGCCGTTGTGAGGACGCACTTGTAGCACTTGTAGCCCGGATGAGCGTAGCGACATCCGGGTTTTCTATCCAAGTCCCGCATGTCGCTTCGCTCATGCGGGCTACTGATTCTGTTTCTGAGTTGGCATCCTCGATCCAAATCCAATGACCGACAGCGATCCGACCGACGCCATTTCCGACATCGAAGCGCGTATCGAGGCTTTGGCCGAGGTCGCCGAGCGATGCCGGAAGTACATCCTGGCATCCAAGCTCGCGATCGGTGGCGGGGCTGCGCTGTTGCTGATCACGATCCTCGGCTTGTTCGGGATGGGTCAGACCGCCGCGCTCGGATCGATCGCTCTGGTGCTCGGCGGGATCGTCTCGCTCGGTTCGAACGTCAGCACGCTGCGGCAGACGGAGGGTGCGATCGGTGATGCGGAGGCGCTTCGGTCTCAACTGATCAGCCGCATCGACCTTCGCGTGGTCGCGGATGCGCCGATGAAGCTCGTGTAACCGAGCAGCCTTACGCCGCGGCCCTGCGCGTCAGCACCTGCAACTCCTCGCGGCATTCGGCTGCGAACGCCTGAAGCTGCTCCGCGGTTTGCCGGTCGAGGATCGCTTTTGCCAGTCTTTCGGCGCGGGCAAGCTGGTCTCTGAGATATGCGATGCGGGCCATGTGTCACCTTCCGCAGGGTTGATTTGATGGCCGAGCCTACGGCCGCCGTCGGGCTAGTTATGTGCGGAGCATCACGTTCGGTGCGTAGGGTGGATTAGCGACAGCGTAATCCACCAAGGTTCATCGGATAGGGAAGTGGCGGATTACGCTTCGCTAATCCGCCCTACGAACTACGAACGCGCCGCGTCCGCCGCCGCGAAATGCGCCATCTGGTCCGCGTGGGCTTTTGCGAACGCTGGGCGGCTGGTGGCGCGCGCGACATAGGCGCGGCAGGCGGGACCGTCCGCGAGCCCATCGAACTGATCGACGACGCGCAGCACGTCGGACATCAGGATGTCGGCGACGGAGAACGTGCCTGCCAGCCATTCGTGGTTGGCCAGCACCGCCTCCATGTGCTTGAGGCGGAGTTTGAGGAAGTCGTCCACGAATTTCCACGCCGCCGTATCGGTCGGATGTCCCATGAACTTCGACATCCCCCAGGGCAGGCTTGCCATCTCCACCGAATTGAGTGCGGCGAACAGCCATTTCGTCGTCTCGGCGCGGCCGCGCGGGTCTTTGGGCATCAGCTTCTCGCTGCGGTCGCCAAGATGCAACAGAATCGCGCCGGTCTCGAAGATGGAGATGTCGCCGTCGGTCAGCCATGGCACCTGGCCGAACGGCTGGTGCGCGAGATGCGCAGCGCCGCGGTCGTCGAACGGCACGCTGGCGACGCGATAGGGCAAGGCGGCTTCTTCCAGGGCCCAGCGCACGCGAAGATCGCGCACCCAGCCTCGCGGTGGTTCGGGAACCCAATTGAAAGTGGTCAGGGTGAGGTCGGCCATTTGCTGTCTCCGTGTCCTGGTTCGAAGCAAAGGACGAGCGAAGGGCGCACATTCCGACACCGGTGCCACTCTTTTTTGTCGTCCGCGACGTCACCGGCTAGTCTCACCCCAAACAACAGAAGCAAATCCGATGCCGTCAGCCTTCTTCGTCGTCCGCGCCATCGTCCCCGATGCCCGGCAGGCGCGCCGCCTTTGACAGATGGTACGAGACGGAACATCTGCCCGACGCGGTGAAGGCGTTCGGTGTGGCTAAGGCCTGGCGGTTCTGAAGCCTCGACGATCCGCCACTGCATCAGGCGATATATCAGTTCGAGAGCGAGGCTGCGCTGCACGCCATGTTGAAGGGCGATGCGCTGACGCAGCTGGTGGCCGATTTCAACCGCGATTGGCCCGACGTGACGCGCACGCGCGAGTTGCTGGCGCTGGCGCAGGAGTTTGGGAAATAGAGCACCGGGCTACGGCGCTGCGAATCCTCCCTGTCACCTGCGCAACGAAGCTGAACGCGCGATTCAGCTTCGGTTCATGTCGTCGCCGCGACACTTCCTCTGCATCACTGGCACGACCATCCAAGAGGAAGAAGTCATGGAGCGCCGGAACTTTTTAAAATTTGCAATCGGTGTCGCGGCCGGAGCTGCCGCGTTCACCACTGCCGCACAGGCCGCGCCGCTGGCGCCGCAGCCGCTCGGTGATGGCAGGATGCCGCAAGGTAATCCCGACGCTCATCCCGCAGTCACCAGCAGCGAAGAGGCCGCGCAGTTGAAGCCGGAGCAGGTGCACTGGCACGGCCATCACCGTCATTGGGGTTGGCGCCGCCGTCACTGGGGCTGGCATCGCCGGCGCTGGCACCGCCGCCATTGGTAAGCTTCGCGCTAAGCGAGGCTCGAACGGGGACCGCGATCACGGTCCCCGTTCTGATTCGAAACATCCCGGTGCGACGTCAGGCGCTCAAAAAGAAAATGGCCGCGCAGGCTTTCGCCGCGCGGCCATTTCGCTATGCGAAGAACGAGATCAGAACGGGCGGCAGCGGCCGGCGTACCAGCGGAAGCCGTAGGGGCACACGCGCGCGCGCGGCACGACCACGACAGGGGCCGGCGCAACCACGATCGGACCCGGACGGACAACGACCGGACCACGCATCGGGCGGCAGCCGCCATAGGCGCCGCGATACCAGCCGGGGCCGCAACCGCCGGCGGCGCTGGCCGCGTCGCTGAAACCAACGACCGCGCTGGCGAGCATCACGGCGGCAAACAGGTATTTCATTTGATCTTCCTTCTCGTCTTTGGGGGCAAGCTTTGGGGGCAGGTTTTGCGGGCAGGATTGGGGCAGCTTCTAGGAGGGCTTGGCGCTTTCGGCGCACCATGAATCAAAAGACACGATTCGACACGTTAAAGTTCGCAACATGCCGACACGACGCGAGCCAAATCTGCCAATCATGACCTGAATGCGGCATGAACATTCCCCGCACGCGGCTCCGGACGACAGCAATGTCGCTAGCGGCCGAGAAAGCCCAGGACCAGCTCCTTGTACTTCTCCGGTGATTCCAGGAAGACGAGATGGCCGGTGTCCGGGATCACCTCGGCTCGCGCATTGGGCATCTTCGCGGCGAGTGCCTTCGCGAGCTCGGCGTTCTCTCCCATTTTCGCGCGCAGCGACTCCGGCGCGTTCGGCCGGCCCGGTGCGTTGTGGTCGTCGGCACCCATGATGAACAGCGTCGGCTCGGTGATCAGTGCGACCTCGTGCGCCACCGGCTCGCGATAGATCATCTGGCCGGAACTGACGAAGGCGCGCAGCCAGCGCGGATAATCAGGGCTGCCCTTGATGTTGAAGCGGGCATCGATGAACGGCGTAATCGCCTCCGCCGGCAGCTTGATCGCGTAATTGGTCTGCAGCTGCTTGCGATAGCCATCGGCCGTGAGCTTGTCCTCGGCCTCGATGATCTTCTCGGTCGGCGTCGGCGGCACATACAGGCGGTAGTCTTCCAGCCCGATTGGGGCCGTCAGAACAAGGCGAGCGACGCGGTCGGGATAGGCGCGGGCGATGCGGACGCCCAGCATGCCGCCGAGCGAATGGGCGACGATCTCGGCCTTGTCGATCTTGAGATGATCGAGCAGCGCGATGGTGTTGCGCGCCAGATTGTCGAAATGCAGCTCGCCCGTCGGCTTGGAAGATTTGCCGAAGCCGATCTGGTCCGGCACCACGACGCGGAAGCCGGCCTCGCTCAGCATCTTGATAACAGGCGCCCAGTAGCTCGACGGGAAGTTGCGCCCGTGCAGCAGCACGACAGTGCGGCCGTTCGGCTGCGCAGGCGGCACGTCCATATAGGCCATGCTGAGCTGCTCCCCGTCATTGGTCAGAGGCAGCAGGTGTACGGGGTAGGGATAGGCAAAGCCTTCGAGCGCGACGCCGTAAGGCTCGCGCGGCGCGGTGTCGGCGGCGTGCGCGGAGGTGAGCGGAGAGGCGATGAGGACTGCGACGAGCGCGGCCGAAGCGAAGCGGATCATGGGGGTCTCTGAGCGTTACGGAACGATCGTTCGCATAAAGACCTGGTTGGCCGGGTCAAGCCTGGCTCCGACGACGGCACCCGTTCACACGCGATTGTGCTATCGCACGCGTTTCGCGTGATCAGTCCCGCCCGTCACCGAACAACGCGGCAAACTGCTTCTCGCCGGTTCGGGTGAAATTCACCACGCGGCTGCCGGGCGTAGCGTCGCGCGCGGCCCATTTCAGCTCGGCAAAACGCTGCATCATGGCGGCGCCCAGCGTGCCGGCGAGATGGTGGCGCCGCTCGCTCCAGTCGAGACAGGCCTTGCACACGGGGCGGCGGGGATGGGTGAGCATGTCGGGCGAGATCTGCAGATGCTTCGCCAGGAAGCGCTCGCCATCCGCCGTCAGCTCGATCTCCTGCTTCCTCTGCTTGACCAGGTTTTTCGCGCGCAGGGTGTCGAGCATCTGCACGCCGAGATCGCCGGCGAGATGGTCGTAGCAGATCCGCGCTCGCCGCAACGCCGGATCCTTCGGCCCGGTGCGCACGCGCATGTGGCCGGTCCGCGCGGCAAGGCCCGCAAGGCCCTCCAGCACGCCGGCGACGTCGTCGTCGGTGAGGCGGTAGTAGCGGTGGCGGCCTTGCTTCTCCGGCTCGATCAGGCCGCCGGCCTCGAGCTTGGAAAGATGCGAGCTCGCGGTCTGCGGCGTGATGCCGGCCTCCTGCGCCAGCTCGCTCGCGGTGAGCGCGCGGCCATTCATCAGCGCCGTGAGCATGTTGGCGCGTGCGGGATCGCCGACGAGCGAGGCGATCATGGCGATGTCTGGACCTGATTTCATGCTTCGATGATAGCCGAAGCATTGCGGTCGGGCAAGCGCGTAGCGTGGGGTTGCTCGTCATTGCGAGGAGCCCGTGACAAAATTGCGAAGCAATTTTGCACTGGCGACGAAACAATCCAGGCTGCCTCCGCAGAGGGATTCCTGGATTGCTTCGCTGCGCTCGCAATGACGGTTTGGAACCAGAGGAGCCCATCATGTCCGTCACCGTCTTCATCCGTTACCAGCTCGATCCCTTCAAGCGTGCGCAGTTCGAGGAGTATTCGAAGCGCTGGCTCACCATCATCCCGAAATGCGGCGGCGATCTGATCGGCTATTTCATGCCGCACGAGGGCACCAACAATATCGCGTTTGCACTGATCACCTTCGAGAGTCTCGCTGCGTATGAGGCTTATCGCGCCCGGCTGCGTCAGGATACGGAAGGCATGGCGAACTTCCACTTCGCCGAGGAGCACAAATTCATCCTCGCGGAAGAGCGCACGTTTCTGCGCCAAGTGGTCTTGTAAGTGATATTGTAGGCCATCAACGACAGGAGAGACGCCCATGATCGCCGTGATCTTCGAGGTCTGGCCGAAGCCGGAACACCGCCAGGATTATTTCGACCTCGCGGCCGACCTCAAGCCGATCCTGCAAACCATCGACGGCTTCATCTCGGTCGAGCGTTTCGAGAGCCTGACCGACAAGGGCAAAATCTTGTCGGTGTCGTTCTGGCGGGACGAGGCGGCCGTGCAAGCCTGGCGCAACACGATGGAGCACCGCCGCACCCAGGCCAAGGGCCGCGCGAAAATCTTCGCCGATTATCATTTGCGTATCGCCAGCGTCATCCGTGACTACAGCATGAATGATCGCGAGCAGGCGCCGAAGGATAGCCGCGCGGTGCACGATGCGCACTAGCGCGCGCCGCGGCACGTCCCCATCTCTGCGCGGCCAACAAGGGAGAGAAACATGCACGTGACAACTGCTGACAAGCGCGCGACCTTCAGGAAGATGCACGAGAGCGGCTGCTTCATCCTGCCCAATCCGGTCGACGTCGGCAGCGCGAAAGCGTTGCAGCACCTCGGTTTCAAGGCACTCGCGTCGTCGAGTGCGGGCTTTGCCTGGACCATCGGCAAGGCCGACAACCACGTCTCCGTCGAGGACGTATGTCAGCATCTGGCGGCATTGAGCACGTCCGTCGACATCCCGGTGAACGCGGATTTCGAAGGCGGCTTTGCAGTTGAGCCGGACAAGGTCGCGGACAATGTCGAGCGCTGTGTGCGCACCGGCGTTGCCGGCCTGTCGATCGAGGATTCCACCGGCGACAAGGACAAGCCGATCTACGACCGCGCGCTCGCAGTCGAGCGCATCAAGGCGTCGCGCAAGGCGATCGGCGATAGCGGCGCGCTGCTGGTTGGTCGCTGCGAGGCTTATCTGTGGGGCGTGACCGACCTCAAGCTCGTCATCGACCGGCTCACCGCTTACGCCGATGCCGGCGCCGATTGCCTCTACGCGCCGGGCCTGAAGAGCCGCGAGGACATCGCCGCGGTGGTGAAGGCTGTCGCACCCAAACCATTCAACCTGCTGATCGGCGGCTCCGGGCTGTCATTGCAGGAAGCTGCCGATCTCGGCGTGCGCCGGATCAGCGTCGGCGGTTCGCTCGCTCGCGCCGCCTGGGGCGGCTTCATGCGGGCCGCGAAAGAAATGGCGGAGAAGGGCACCTTCGCGGAGCTCGCGAGCGGCTATCCCGGCGGCGAGCTCAACAAGATGTTCAGCTAAAGACAAACGAAAGCGGCAGGATCTGAAATCCCGCCGCTGTCGCATATTGTTGCAAATCGTTACTTCGCGCCGTCGGCCGGTGCGGGCGTATCCGGGGTCGGCTTGCTCGGCGCGGCGCCCGTGGTCACGCCCGGCCCGGTGTTGGTGCGCGGCGTCACGTCGCGCATGCCGGGAGGTGCAGCCGGATTGGTAGCCGGCGCCTGCTGGGCGGTCTGCGTCGCCGGCGTGGTGCTCGCCTGGTTGCTGGTGCCGGTGTTGTTCAGGCCGTAGAACACGGCACCCAGCACCAAGGCGATGGCCACGGCGAACAGGGCTACTTTGCCGCTGGAGGCGGGGCCTTCGCCAAGCTCCGGGTCGACCTGGAGCTGGGCATCCCGTCGCGCCGCATTGCGATACTCATCATCGGCGAGATTCGGGCGGTACGGATCGTTGATAAAACGGTCGTCAGCCATCGATTGGTTCTCCTCGATTATTGCGGCGGGACAACCCGTGGATGCGAGATTCTGTTCCGCCCTCCTTAATGCTTTCGTCGCATGTTGCGCCCGCGGCGGGAATCGGGAACCTGTTCGCTGGGGAACCTGAAGCGTAAGCTCCGCTGACGGAAGGGAACAAAGCGATGTGGAGCTTGCCGCCGAGCGATAGCGTGCTGCATCTGTTGTCGCTGGTCGCGGTCGCGGCGCAAGGCATGACGGCCGCGCTCGCTGCCGGCCGCCGCAGCATGGATTGGCTCGGCGTCTGCTTCCTCGGCTGCATCACGGCGCTCGGCGGCGGCACCTTGCGCGATCTCTTTCTCGGTCATTATCCGCTGGCCTGGGTGCAAAATCCCATCTACCTCGCGCTGGCCGGCGGCGCAGCCTTCCTCACCATCCTGATGGCGCGGCTGGTGCACCGGCTGAAACTGGCCTTCATCGTGCTCGATGCTATCGGCCTCGTCGTCTTCACCATGACCGGCTGCGACATCGCCTGGCAGATGGATGCCACGCTGCCGATCGTCATCGTCTCCGGCATGGTGACCGGTTGCGCCGGCGGCGTCTTGCGGGACGTGCTCTGCAATGACGTGCCGTTGCTGTTCCGCTCCGAGCTCTATGCCAGTGTCTCGGTGGTGACGGGACTGTTCTATGCGACCGCCTTTGGCCTCAAGCTGAACGCCGAGCTCTGGACCATTTTGACGTTCGTCCTCGGCATCAGTTTTCGCCTGCTGGCGGTGCGCTACAAATGGGAAATGCCGAAATTCGTGTTCACGGAAGAGGAGGAGCGGTAGGTCTTCTTTCTTACCTCGCCCCGCTTGCGGGGAGAGGTCGACGCGCGAAGCGTGGCGGGTGAGGGGGGCTCTCCGCGAGTCCAAGTGTCACGATTGTCGCCGAAGCAGCCCCTCACCCCAACCCTCTCCCCGTAAGAACGGGGCGAGGGAGCGTACCGTCGCGGCCGCGCGAGGTTCGTTCGTTACGGCTCCTGCTTCCGCGCCTTGGCGACCTGCGCCGGCGTCACCAGCGGAGCGGCGTTGCCCCAGGAGTTGCGGATGTAGTTCGTCACCGCCGCGACCTCTTGGTCGGAGAGCTGGTTGGAATAGGCCGGCATCTCCCCGGTGTTGGGCGCGCGCGGCGTGGTCACGGTGTGGGCGCCGTCGAGGATGATCCGCAAGGTCGAGGACGGATTGACCGATTGCAGCAGCGCGTTGGCAGGCAGCGGCGGATAGATGCGCGGTGCGCCGGATCCGTCGGCCTCATGGCAGGCGATGCAGAGCTTGGCGTAGACGGCTTGGCCGGCCTTCATCTCGGGATCGTCAGGCGGCGTCACGATCGTCTCACGCCGCGCCGGCGGCAGGTCCTTCAGGTAAACCGCGATCGCGCGCACGTCGGCATCGCTCATCTTCGAAGTCGAGTTGACGACCACCTCTGCCATCAGCCCGCTGGCATGGCTCCTGGCGTTGCGCCCGCTCTGAAGATATTCCGTGACGTCCTCGACGCTCCACGATTTCAGCCCGGTGCGGGCGGCGCCATCGAGCCGTGGCGCGTACCAGCCGCCGACCTCGTTGCCCGCGAGTGCCTGCGCCTGCTTGTCCGCGCCAAAATAGTTCTTCGGCGTGTGGCAGGCGCCGCAATGGCCGAGCCCGGTGACGAGATAGCCGCCCCGATTCCACACCGCGCTCTGGCTCTGGTCCGGCTCGAACAGCCCGGGCTTGAAATACACCATGTTCCAGATCCGCATCAGGCCGCGATGGCTAAACGGCCAGCGTAGCTCCGGCGGCTTGTTGCGGCTCGTGACAGCCGCGAGCGTTCCGAGATAGGCGCGGATTGCTAGTGTGTCGTCCTTCGTCATCCGCGTGAAATAGGGGTAGGGGAACGCCGGGTAATAGTTGGAGCCATCGGGCGCGACGCCGGTGCGCACGGCGCGGGTAAAGTCGGCGTCGGTCCAGGCGCCGATGCCGGTGTCGCGGTCCGGCGTCAGGTTCGGCGCGTAGATCGCGCCGAACGGCGTGTCGATGCGCTTTCCGCCCGCGAACGGTTTGGCGGGATCGGCGGTGTGGCAGCCGGCACAGTCGCCGGCCTCCACCAGCGCCTTGCCGGTGGCGATCAGCTCCGGTGAAGGCTCGGCAGCGACGGCCGCGCTCGCAACCGCACTGCACAACGCCAGACCCACGAGAGCCAGGCCAGCCAGAATCGTCCGCATCGAAAGCCTCTCCTGCGCCCCATCGACGCCGTCCCGGATGACCGGGCGTCAATTCGTTGCGCGACGGCGGGGGTATGGTGACACAAAATGAAAATCGCGGATGCCAATGCAGCCACGAAATTGCGATTTTTACCCGGCGCTGCCTTTGGTCCAGAATTGTGATGCGGAGCGTGAAATATCCGACATAGAGTGGCGGAAATGGTCGGCGCGCCCTAGCTAAAAACAACGGGCAGGCAACGGCTTAAGCAGCCAAGCGCTCAAAAGGGCGGAAGAGGACATAATGGGCATCAACCAGGGTCCGATCAGTCTCGATCAGAAATACACCCAGGACACCGGACATATTTTCACGACCGGCATTCAGGCCCTGGTCCGCCTGCCGATGGCCCAGATCCGGCGCGACCGTGCCGCGGGGCTGAACACCGCGGGCTTCATCTCCGGCTATCGCGGCTCGCCGCTCGGCGGCTACGACCAGCAGCTCTTCGCCGCGCGCAAGCATCTCGAGCAGTACAACATCAAGTTCCAGCCCGGCGTGAACGAAGATCTGGCCGCGACCGCGGTCTGGGGCTCGCAGCAGCTCAACCTCTCGCCCGGCGCCAAGTATGACGGCGTGGTCGGCATCTGGTACGGCAAGGGCCCCGGCGTCGATCGCTGCGGCGACGTCTTCCGCCACGGCAATGCCGCGGGCTCCGCCAAGAACGGTGGCGTCTTGTGTCTCGCCGGCGACGACCACGGTGCAAAATCCTCGACGGTCCCGCATCAATCAGACCACGCCTTCATGTCGGCGCTGATGCCCTATCTCTACCCGTCGAGCGTCCACGAGATGATCGAGATGGGCCTTCTCGGTATCGCGATGTCGCGCTATTCGGGCTGCTGGGTCGGCATGAAGGTGATCACCGAGACGGTGGAGACCACCGCCGAGATCGACCTCACCGACGAGATGACGCCGTTCGTGATCCCGACCCATTTCGAGATGCCCGAAGGCGGCCTCAATCTGCGCTGGCCCGACGACCGCTTCGCCCAGGACCGCCGCCTGCAGGATTACAAGGGCTTTGCCGCGATCGCCTTTGCGCGCGCCAACAAGGTCAATCGTGTCACGATGGATTCGCCGAATGCCCGCTACGGCATCATGGCGTCCGGCAAGAGCTACGAGGATATCCGTCAGGCGCTGCGCGAGCTCGGTATCACGCCCGAGGTCGCCGCCAAGATCGGACTTCGATTGTACAAGATCGGCATGCCCTGGCCTCTGGAGCCGGAAGGCGTCAGGCAATTCGCCGTGGGCCTCGAGGAAATCTTCATCATCGAAGAGCGCCGCGAGATCGTCGAAAATCAAGTGAAGCAGGAGCTGTTCAACTGGCGCGACGACGTCCGTCCCCGGATCATCGGAAAGATGGACGACCACGACAAGCGCTTCCTCCCCTTTGCCGAAGAACTCAGCGTCGCCTCACTGGCCAGCTCGCTCACCGAGCGTCTGCTTCGACTTGATCTCAATCCCGAAATTGCAACGATGCTGCGCGCCAAGGCCGATTGGTTCAACGGCCGCCAGGCGTCGCAAATGCAGGCGACCGCGCCTGTCGCCCGCACCCCGTATTTCTGCTCCGGCTGCCCGCACAACACATCGACCAAGGTGCCCGAAGGCAGTCGCGCCTTTGCCGGCATCGGTTGCCACTTCATGGCCCTGTGGATGGATCGCTCGACCGAGACCTTCACACACATGGGCGGCGAGGGTGTGCCGTGGGTCGGCGTTGCCCCCTTCACCAAGGAAGAGCACGTGTTCGCCAATCTCGGCGACGGCACGTATTTCCACTCCGGCAGCCTCGCGATCCGCCAGGCGATCGCCTCCGGCGCCAACATCACCTACAAGATCCTCTATAACGACGCGACCGCGATGACCGGCGGCCAGCATGTCGACGGCGAATTGTCGCCGCAGCAGATCACCTTCCAGCTTCACAGCGAAGGCATCCGCGAGATCTATCTGGTCTCGGAAAACCCCGACGCCTATCCGGCGAACGAGATCGCGCCCGGCGTCAAGACCGCGCATCGTGACGAGCTCGATGCGGTCCAGAAAACCCTGCGCAAGGTCAAGGGCGCGTCCGCCATCGTCTTCGTGCAGACTTGCGCCGCCGAGAAGCGCCGCCGCCGCAAGCGTGGCACGATGGAGGATCCTGCGCGCCGTGTGCTCATCAATCCCGCGGTGTGTGAAGGCTGCGGCGATTGCTCGGTGCAATCGAACTGCATTTCGGTCGAGCCGCTGGAGACCGAGTTCGGCCGCAAGCGCGCGATCAACCAGTCGACCTGCAACAAGGATTATTCCTGCGTCAAAGGCTTTTGCCCGTCCTTCGTCACCGTCGACGGCGGCAAGATGCGCAAGCGCGCGCCGGCGGGCGTCGGCGATATCGGCGTGCTGCCCGAGCCGGCATCGCGCCCGAACCTGGACAAGCCCTACAACATCGCCGTCGGCGGCGTCGGCGGGACCGGCGTGCTGACCATCGGCGCGCTGCTCGGCATGGCCGCCCATATCGAGGGCAAGGCCTCGATGATCCTCGACATGTCGGGTCTTGCGCAAAAGGGTGGGGCGGTGCTGAGCCACGTCCGCCTGTCTGATCATCCGGCCGAGGTGACCTGCTCGCGCATCGTCACCGGCACGGCCGATGTCGTGCTCGCAGCCGACGAGGTGGTCGCGGTTGCCAAGGACACCATCTCGCTCTGCGATAGCAGCCGCACCCGCGGCATCATCAACAGCCACGTCATTCCGACCGCGGACTTCGTTCTCAACCGCGATTTCAACTTCCAGACCCGCAAGCTGAACGGGTTGCTGGAGACTGCGCTGCACAAGGACTCGGTATTCTTCGACTTCACCAAGCCGGCCGAACAGCTGCTCGGCGACAGCATCGCCACCAACATGATGATGATGGGCTACGCCTATCAGAAGGGCCTCTTGCCGTTGTCGGCGGAGTCGATCGAGCAGGCGATCGAGGTCAACGGCGTCTCGATCAAGATGAACAAGGAAGCCTTCCGCCTCGGCCGCCTCGCGGTCGCCGACCCCCAGCGCCTCGCCGATATGCTGAAGGGAACGGACGAGGCCGTTGCGCCCAGGACCCTGGACGCCATGACGCTCGACGAACTCGTCGAGCACCGCGCCAAGCATCTCACCGCCTATCAGAACGGCCGGCTGGCCAAGCGCTACCGCAAGCTGGTGGATCAGGTCAGCGACGCCGCCAGGCAGGGCGGCTATGACGAGGCGCTGACGCGCGCCGTTGCGGTCAACTACGCGAAACTGCTGGCCTACAAGGACGAATACGAGGTTGCGCGCCTCTACACCGATGGCGCGTTCGAAAAGCAGCTCCGCGACCAGTTCGAGGGCGACTTCAAGTTCAACTTCAACCTGGCACCACCTATTCTCAGCAGGGGCGTCGATGCGCTCGGCCGCCCGAAAAAGCGCGCCTTCGGCCCGTGGATGCTTCCGGTGTTTCGTGTGCTGGCAAAATTCAAGTTCCTGCGCGGTACGCCGCTCGACATCTTCGGTCGCAGCGCCGACCGCAAGCTCGAACGCGATCTGATCACCGGCTACGAGAAGGACGTCGCCACCGTGCTCGGCCTGCTGTCGCCGCTCACGATCGACACCGCGGTGGAGCTGCTGTCGTTGCCCGACCGCATCCGCGGCTACGGCCCGGTGAAGGAGAAGGCCGTAGCGGATGCCAAGGCCCGCTACGCCCAGCTCGCCGCCGACCTCGCGAACCCGCCGCCGGCTCCGCGGCAGATCGCGGCGGAGTAGAATTTTCGTGGGTGGACTCGCTAATCCACCCACCAAATTCCTGTTTTAAATCAACCACCGGTCTACTGTGCATGGGGTTGTTTTCGCAGAAAAGTGTGTTCCGATAAAACGAAACCGCTTGTGCTGTCGGGCAAAACACCTTTACGGTTCTGCCCGTCGTTCCCGTCATTGCGAGCGTAGCGAAGCAATCCAGAAATGCGTCCGCGGAAAGATTCCTGGATTGCTTCGCTGCGCTCGCGTGACGATTCCGGAAGCAGAGGCCCTCCCACCGCACCTCGGCCATTTGCGCGAACCCGCTGCTCTCTCGCCCGGCGGAATATTTCCGCGCTTGCCAACAGGGCAGCAGCGGTTCAGAAAAAACTGGAAGTGAGAAACGCCAGCGGAGACCTTATTTGACCATCAAGGGCAAAGCCTACATTGCCGGGATCTACGAACACCCGACCCGGCATGCGCCGGACAAATCCACCGCCCAGCTCCATGCCGAGGTCGCCAAGGGCGCGATCGAGGATGCCGGGCTCAGCAAGGACGATGTCGACGGCTATTTCTGCGCGGGCGACGCCCCGGGCGGCGCCTGGCCGATGGTCGATTATCTCGGCCTGAACACCAAGAAACTCCGCCATGTCGATTCCACCGAGACCGGCGGCTGCTCCTACATCATCCATCTCGGCCACGCCGCCGAAGCGATCGCCGCGGGCAAGTGCTCGGTCGCGCTGATCACGCTGGCCGGCAAGCCGCGTACCGGCGCGATGCCGCCGCGCGCGGCCGGCGCCGAGGCCGATTTCGAGACGGCTTACGGCGCGACCACGCACAATGCCTACGGCATGTGTGCCATGCGTCACATGCACGACTACGGCACCACCAGCGAGCAGCTCGCCTGGATCAAGGTCGCGGCCTCGCACCACGCGCAATACAATCCGCATGCGATGCTCAAGGACGTCGTCACCGTCGAGGACGTCCTGAACTCGCCGATGATCTCCGATCCCTTGCATCGCATGGATTGCTGCGTCGTCTCCGACGGCGGTGGCGCGCTGATCGTGACCACGCCCGAGATCGCAAAAAGTCTGAAGAAGCCGCTGGTCAGACTGATTGGCCACGGCGAGGCGATGAAGGGCCCGCGCGGCGGCAAGGATCTCGACCTCACTTACTCCGCCGGCATCTGGTCCGGCCCGCGTGCCTTCGAGGAAGCCGGCATCACGCCGAAGGACATCAAATACGCCTCGATCTACGACAGCTTCACCATCACCGTCTTGATGCAGCTCGAAGACCTCGGCTTCTGCAAGAAAGGCGAGGGCGGCAAGTTCGTCGCCGACGGCAATCTGATCTCGGGCGTCGGCAAGCTGCCGTTCAACACCGACGGCGGTGGCCTCTGCAGCAACCATCCCGTCAACCGCGGCGGCATGACCAAGATCCTCGAGGCCGTGCGGCAGCTGCGCGGCGAGGCGCATCCGAAGGTGCAGGTCAAGAATTGCGATCTCGCCATCGCCCACGGCACCGGCGGGCTTCTCGGTGTCCGCCACGCCGCCTCGACTGCGATTCTGGAGCGCGTGTGATGAGCGAAGCCAAGAAATATCCGGCCCCGGTGACGAACCCTGAGACAGCGGCGTTCTGGGACGCGGCCAAAGAGGGCAAGTTCATGATCAAGCGCTGCACCGCCTGCGGCGAAGCGCATTACTTCCCCCGCGCGATCTGCCCGTTCTGCTACTCCGACAAGACGGTGTGGGAGGAGTCTTCGGGCGAAGGCACGATCTACACTTACAGCTTGATGCGGAAGTCGCCGACCGGTCCTTACGCGATCGGCTATGTCACGCTGAAGGAAGGACCATCGCTCCAGACCAATTTCGTCGATTGCGATCTGACGACGTTGAAGATCGGCCAGAAGGTGAAGGTGGTGTTCAAGCCGACGGACGGGGCGCCGCTGCCGTTCTTCACGCCGGCGTAGTAGGCGCGGCGAGTTCTTCCCTTCTCCCCTTGTGGGGGAAGGTGGCGCGAAGCGCCGGATGAGGGGTATCTCTCCACAGAGAGATTGTTCGATGAGGAGCGAACCCCTCACCCAAACGAGTTTGTTGCGGGCACCTTGTAGCCCTCTCCCACAAGGGGAGAGGGCGCAACAATGGGCGCCGCTCAGCTGAAGCTGCCGGGAGGAAACAACAAAAATGTCCGCCAGATACGACGAACTCAAAGGCCTCAAGAACCTCGGCCAGAAATATGCCTACACCGACCGCGAAGTGATGCTCTATGCCTACGGTATCGGCCTCGGCGCCGATCCGATGGACGAAAACGAGCTCGCCTTCGTCAACGAGGGCACGCTGACGCCGCGACCGCTCAAGGTGGTGCCGACCTTTGCGTCCGTTGCGGCGTGGGGCGCGGGTCCGGGCGAGATGAACCTCAACCGCGTGATGGTGGTCGACGGCGAGCGCGACATCACCTTCCACCAGCCGCTGCCGGTCGCCGCGCACATCACCGCCGATTCCTCCGTTGTCGAAGTCTACGATAAAGGCAAGGACAAGGGCGTCGTCATCAGCCACCAGACCGTGCTCAAGAACGAGAAGGGCGAGAAGCTGGCAACGCTGGTCGCCTCGCGCTTCGCCCGCGGCGACGGCGGCTTTGGCGGGCCGAACCTGACCCAGCCGGATCCGCACAAGATCCCGTCGCGCGCACCCGACACGACCATCGACATCGTGACGCGTCCCGACCAGGCGCTGGTCTATCGCCTCTGCGGCGACCGCAACCCGCTGCACTCCGACCCTGAGTTCGCGAAGAAAGCCGGCTTCCCGCGTCCGATCCTGCACGGCATGTGCACCTACGGCATCACCTGCCGCGGCGTGCTCCAGACCTATGCCGACTACGATGCCTCCGCCTTCCGCCAGCACGTCGCGCGGTTCTCCTCGCCGGTCTATCCCGGCGAGACCGTGACCATGGACCTCTGGAAGGACGGCAGCGTGATCTCGTTCGAAGCCAAGGTGAAGTCGCGCGGCGTCACCGTGATCAAGAACGGCAAGACGGTGTTGGGTTAGCAACACGCGACGGCCGTCGTCTCCCTCGCCCCGCACTTGCGGGGAGAGGGCGGGGTGAGGGGCTCTCACCACGAGCCGAGACGGTATTGAGACCTGTACCCCCTCACCCGGATCGCAAGGGCGATCCGACCTCTCCCCGCAAGCGGGGCGAGGTAAGAAAAACAAAACCAGGGAGACGCCACCATGGGACTACTCGACGGGAAGGTTGCGCTGATCACCGGCGCGGGCGGGGGGCTCGGTGAGGCCTACGCGAAGCTGTTCGCGCGGGAAGGGGCCTCCGTCGTCGTCAACGACCTCGGCGGGCCCCGTGACGGCTCCGGCGCCGACACATCGATGGCGCAGCTCGTGGTGGATGCGATCAAGGCCGAAGGCGGCAAGGCCGTTGCCAATCGCGCCGACATCTCCACGATGGAAGGCGGCCAGTCGGTGTTCGACGACGCCATCAAGCATTTCGGCCGCGCCGACATCCTCGTCAACAATGCCGGCATTCTGCGCGACCAGACCTTCGCCAAGGCCTCTGAGTCCGACTGGGACAAGGTCATTAAGGTGCATCTGAAGGGCACCTTTTGTTGCACCATGCCGGTGTTTCGCTGGATGCGGGAAAACGGCGGTGGCGTCATCGTCAACACCTCCTCGACCTCGGGCCTGATCGGCAATTTCGGCCAGAGCAATTACGGCGCGGCCAAAGGGGGCATCTGGGGCCTGTCCAACGTGCTGGCGATCGAGGGGCGCAAATACAACATCCGGATCTGGACGCTTGCGCCGGGCGCGCTGACCCGCATGACCGCAGACCTGCCCCGCTATAAGGAGAACCCCGGTGCGGCGCTGGGGCCGGACGGCATCGCGCCGGCCGTGCTATACATGGTCAGCGATTTGTCGGGCGACCAGACCGGCAAGGTGCTGGGCGTGTCCGGGCCCCGCGGCGTGCGCGAAATGCGGATGATGGAAATGGACGGCTGGAAGCCGCCGCACACGGGCTGGAACGCCCAGGACATCGCCGATCATGCCAAGGAGATCTTCTTCTCCGAAGAGCAGATCAAGATGGGGGCGCGGCGGTTTTAGCCATCGACAGAGAGAAACAAGGACAACGATGAAGCTCACCGCCGACGCCAAGGGCACCTTCGCAATCGCGCCGACGCCGTTCCACGATGACGGCCGGATCGACGAGCGCTCGATCGACCGCCTGACCGATTTCTACGAGGAGGTCGGCTGCGACGGCGTCACGGTGCTGGGGATCCTCGGTGAGGCGCCGAAGCTCGATGCCGCCGAGGCCGAGCAGGTGGCGGTACGCTTCGTCAAGCGCGCCAAGAAGATGCAGGTGATCGTCGGCGTCTCCGCGCCGGGTTTTGCCACCATGCGCTCGCTGGCGAAGGCCTCGATGGAGGCCGGTGCAGCCGGTGTGATGATCGCGCCGCCGCCGTCGTTGCGGACCGACGACCAGATCATCGGCTATTACAAGCAGGCGGCCGATGCCATCGGCCCCGACGTGCCCTGGGTGCTCCAGGACTATCCGCTGACCTTGTCGGTGGTGTTCACCCCCGCCGTGATCCGCAAGATCGTCACCGACAATCCGAACTGCGTCATGCTCAAGCACGAGGACTGGCCGGGGCTGGAAAAGATCTCGACGCTGCGCAATTTCCAGAAGGACGGCTCGCTGCGGCCGCTCTCGATCCTCTGCGGCAATGGCGGGCTCTTTCTGGACTTCGAGATGGAGCGCGGCGCCGACGGCGCCATGACCGGCTATGCCTTCCCCGAGCTTCTGATCGACGTCGTGCGACTTTCGAAGGAAGGCAAGCGCGACGCCGCGCATGATCTGTTCGACGCGCATCTGCCGCTGATCCGCTATGAACAGCAGCCCGGCGCGGGCCTTGCCGTGCGCAAATACGTGCTGCAGAAGCGCGGCATCATCGCCTCCAGCGCCCAGCGCAAGCCCGGCGCCACCATCACGCCGACGGCGAAGGCAGAGGTCGAGTACCTGCTGTCGCGAGTCGCCCGCGTCGACAAGCGCGCAAATCTCGGCTCGCAATCCAGCGCGGCAGGTTAATCGAATGGCCGAGGCATCAGCATCACGCCCTGCGTCGACGATCCTCCTGCTGCGCGACGGCGCGAAGGTCGACGGCAAGAGCCGCGACGAAATTGAAGTCTTCATGATGGTCCGCCATCATCAGATCGAGTTCAATTCGGGCGCGCTGGTGTTTCCCGGCGGCAGCGTCGATGCCGGCGATCAGGAGATCGTCGCCCGCTCCGATCTGTATTCGGGCGGCGAGGGACTGAGTGAAGCGGACCGCGGATTTCGGATCGCCGCGATCCGCGAGACCTTTGAGGAAAGCGGGATCCTGCTGGCGCGGTCGAAGGATTCCGGCACGCCGGTGGATGCCAGGCGAGCCGGTGAGATCGCCGACGCGCATCGCGTCGCGCTCAACGAGCACAAGATCAGCTTCCTGAGCATTCTGGCCGATAACGGGCTCCAGCTCGCGCTCGATACGCTGGTGCCTTACGCGCACTGGATCACGCCCGAGGGGATGCCAAAACGTTTCGACACCTGGTTCTTCCTTGCGGCAGCGCCGCCCGACCAGCTCGGCGCGCATGACGGCCGGGAGTCGACCGATTCGATCTGGGTCTCGCCGCGCGAGGCGGTGGAGGGAGGCGAGAGCGGCCGCTTCAAGCTGCCGTTCCCGACCACGCGCAATCTGATCCGGCTCGCCAAGCAGGGAAGCGTGAGCGCGGCGCTGGAGCACGCCCGCGGCATGTCCGTCGTGACGGTGATGCCTGTCATGACCAAGACCGAAACCGGCCGTCAGCTCCGCATTCCCCGCGAGGCCGGCTATGACGGCGAGGTGTTCGAGGTCGGGGCGCTCGGCTAGAACACTTCGACACACAACGAAGTATCGGCGAGGGCAGACGCGCTAGGTTCCGTCCCTGACAACGGGATCGAGCGCGCGACATGGACAACCGACAGGACAACAACATTGCCGTCGAGCTGGCGTTGCTGCTCGCGCTGGCGACGCTGTGGGGCGGCTCCTACACCTTCATCAAGCTCGGCGTCGCCACCATTCCGCCGATCACGCTGATCGCGGCGCGCACCACGATTGCGGGCCTCCTGCTGCTCGCGATCATGTGGGCGCGAGGCATCAGGATGCCGACGGATGCCGCGACCTGGCAACGCTTCGCCTTCCAGGCCGTGCTCAACAGCGTGATCCCCTGGACGTTGATCGCCTGGGGCGAGCGGCACGTCGATGCCGCGCTCGCGACCATCCTCAACTCGGCCGGCCCGATCTTCACCTTCCTGCTCACGGCCCTAGTGACGCGTCACGAGGCGACGACACCGCGAAAGCTGGTTGGCGTGGTTGCCGGCATGGCCGGCATCCTGCTGATCGTCGGCGTCGACGCCGTCCATGATGTCGGAAGCGGCCTCGTCGCGGAGGCCGCTATCGTTGCCGCCACCATCTGCTACGCCTGCGCCGCGATCTTCGGCCGCAGCTTCAAGGGCCTCGATCCCATGGCGCCCGCGGCCGGCTCGCTGCTGGCGGGGGCGGCGGCGCTGGTCCCGGCCTCGCTCATCGTCGAGCAGCCCTGGACACTGTCGCCCTCGCTGAGTTCCGTGCTGGCGCTGCTCGCGCTGGCGACATTCTCGACCGCCGCGGCCTTCGTGATCTATTTCCGCCTGATCCAGACACTGGGCTCGGTCGGCACCACGGCGCAGGCTTATCTCCGCGTGCCGATCGGGGTTGCCATCAGCGTCGCCTTCCTCGGCGAGAGCCTGAGCCGGACCGCCTGGATCGGCCTTGCCTGCGTCGTTCTCGGCGTCGCCGCCATGACCATCCCGGCCCGGCGGCCGGCCGACGTCAAAACGTCATAAAGCCGAGGCGGCGGGGGTCCGGCAGGGCTGCAATACTAAGGATATTCGGCGGCGAGACGCATGTTCCCCCGGGACCGCAATACGTCGTATATTGGAGCTCCAATAGCCGGGTCCTCACATCACCAATGTCCGCCGAATTGACGCCGACCCCTGAGAAAAAGCGAACATTCTCGCTCTCCATCGGCCAGCTCACGTTCGGCAGCTTCCTTCTGGTGCTGGCGGTGATCATCGTCACCTCGACCGCGAGCGTGATCGCGATCCGGCACATCGACACGACCTTTGCCGAGCTGCAGCGGCTGCAGAGCGTCGGCGACCTCGCCGAGGACATCGACCGCCGCATGAACGAGCTGCGGCTCGCCGCGCGCGACTTCGTCACCGATCCCGGCGCCGGCATCCAGTTCAAGCAGGTGGGCGAGGCGGCCTCGACGCTCAGCGACATCCTGAAGAAGACCCGCATCGAGCTCGTGCCCGAGCAGCAGGACATGATCGACGGCGTCAGCGAGCGGCTTGCGACCTATCGCAGCGGGCTGGAGCGGATCTCGACGCTGATCGACCGCCGCGCGCAGCTGCTTGCCGGCCTGCCGCCGCTCCGTGACCAGTTCGACGCGGCTGTCTCTGGCACTGCGGACCGAGAGCTGGCGTCCCGCTTGTCGGAAGCGCAGAGCCGGATCGCGCTCGGGTTGCTTGCGCGCAACCCGTCTGCGGCTGAGCAGGCGGCGCAGAGCATGCGAGCGATGGGCGTCACTGATCCCAAGCTCAGATCGGCCGTCAACGACTACGCCGAGGCGATCATCGCGGTCGCTGTCCGTGAACGGCAGATCGCCGACATCGATCGCGAGGTGCTGGGAACCGAGGGCCGGCTGATCGGCCGCGTCACCGAATTGCTGCGCGAGGTCAGCGCCCGGCGCGGTCACGTGCTGTCGCGCGACTTTGCCCGTACGCTGACGGAGGCGCGCTGGCAGAGCATCGTGCTCGGTACCATCGGTGTGCTGATCGGTATTCTCGCGGCCGGCTTCGTGGTGCGGCGGACAGTCCGTCCGCTCGCCCAGATCGCGCGGTCGATCCGCGCGCTCGCAGCCGGCGAGAAGAACACCTCGATCCCGTCCGCCGATCTCGACAATGAGATTGGCGACATCGCGCGGGCGGCCGAAGTGTTCCGCCGCGCGCTGGAGGAGGCCGACACGGCGCGCGAGGCGGCGGTGCGCGCACTGACCGAGCAGCGCCTCGCCGAAGAGAGCTACCGGAAACTGTTCGAGGGCTCGGTCGATGGCATCTATGTCACGACGCCGGCCGGCGACCTTCTCAACGCCAATCCGGCGCTGGCGCGGATGATGGGCTATGACAGCCCGCAGCAGCTGATCGACAGCATCAACGACATCGCCCACACCATCTACGTCAATCCCGAGGCGCGCGTCGAATATCAGCGGCTGATGGCACGCGACGGCATGGTGCGCGAGTTCGAATACCAGGTGCGCCAGCGCGGCGGCGACATCCTGTGGCTGTCCGACAGTGCCACCGGCGTCCGCGACGAGGCGGGCAAGATCGTCCGCTACGAGGGCACGCTGCGCGACATCACGGACCAGAAGCGCGCGGAAGACGCCATCGCCGAAGGGCGGCGCCTGCTCCAGCAGGTCATCGACACCGTGCCCGCGGTCATCAACGTCAAGGACCGCGACCTGCGCTACGTGCTGATGAACCGCTATATGGCCGGCATCTTCGGAATCGAGCCTGGCGATGCGCTCGGCCGCACTACGGCCGACCTGATGTCGCGCTACGGCGCGGCCAAGTCCGACGAGAGCGACAAGCGCGTGCTGACGCTGCGGAAAGGCCTCGGCTTCTACGAAGAGGAGTACATCGATGCTTCCGGCCACATGCGGCAATGGCTCGTCAACAAGCTGCCGCTGCTCGATGCCGAAGGCGAGATCGAGCGGATCGTGACCGTGGCGCTCGACATCGGCGAGCGCAAGCGCGGCGAGCAGGAGATGCGGAAAGCCAAGGAATCCGCCGAGACCGCGCTGCGCAATCTGCGCGAGACCCAGGCCTCGCTGATCGAGGCGGAGAAGCTGGCCGCGCTCGGACGCCTCGTCGCCGGCGTCGCGCACGAAGTCAACAATCCCGTCGGCATCAGCCTCACGGTCGCCTCCGCGCTGGAGCGCAAGACCGCTATGTTCACCGCCGAGGTCGAGCGTGGCGAGCTGCGCCGCTCCACGCTCAACGACTTTCTCCATACCAGCCGCGACGCGTCCTCGCAGCTCGTCTCCAATCTCAACCGCGCCGCCGAGCTGATCCAGTCGTTCAAGCAGGTTGCCGCCGACCGCAACTATTCGGACCAGCGCAGCTTCGATCTCGGTGACCTCACCGAGCAGGTGGTGATGAGTCTGCGGCCGGGCCTGCGCAAGCACAATCTGACGCTCAACGTCGAGTGCCAGCCTGATCTGACCATGAACAGCTATCCTGGACCGTACGGGCAGGTGCTGACCAATCTGTTTCTCAACGCGGTGGCGCACGCCTTCCCGGACGGTCGGCCGGGGACCATCGACATCCAGGTGCGCGAGTCCGGCAAGGACAATGTCGAAATCATCTTCTCCGACAATGGCTGCGGCATGTCGCTCGACGTCCGCCGCCGTGCCTTCGATCCGTTCTTCACGACGCGGCGCGACCAGGGCGGCACCGGCCTCGGGCTGCACATCGTCTACAGCATCGTCACGAACAGGCTCGGTGGACGGCTCGATCTGGATTCCGAACCGGGCAGCGGCACACGCATCCAGATCATCCTGCCGCGCGTGGCGCCGCTCGAGCAGGCCGCGGAATAGCTCGAACGTTTTCGAGCGAAGTAGATGCCGGTCCGGGTGTAGAAAACGCGTCGAAACAACAATCCAGAGCTTCGGTCGATTCAATTAAAACCCGAAGCTCTAGTCGGCCTCTGCAAGCTTGTGCAGCGTCGCGCCGAAAATCTGGCTGGCCTTGCCGACCAGCGCGGTGCCCGTCATGTCCCCGCGCGTCTCCGTGAAGGTGCCGCTGACGCCGATGCCGACCGCGGCAGGCCCGCCGAACAGCGGATTGTCGTCGCCCCGCGGCGAGGTGTGACGCTGGACCAGCACCTCACCCTTGAAGGTGTTGTCCTTCACCGTGTAGCTGCCGGTGTAATAGAGGTAGGCATCGCCGCCAAGAATCTTGCCGTCGCGAAAAAGGATCACGCCGCTGCCCTTGCCGACCCGACCATCGAGCAGGTTCACGTGAATCGAATAGAGGCCGTTCTTCATAACGTCCCGAGGCCGGCCGCCGTCGCCCAATGGCGTAACCGGTAGGCATTTATGCCAAAGCGCATGCGGCCGCGCAACGCGGGAGTTTGGCCGCCGGCCTTGCGAGCCTGTCCGTGAGCCGTAGTTGTCCCGGCTTGTCTATGACACCGCCATGACGGTCTGATCATGAAGCGAGGCCAGTCGTTGCGAATCAAGTTGGCCCGCGAAATGCATAACCATTGTTGCACTGGCCGCGGGGTGCTGGAGCAAGACAAACGTGAGCAACTGGATCGATTCCGGCGGCGAGGAGCCGCGTCTGTACAGTGTGCGTCCCACGATTTGCGAAACACGACAACAGCGGATTGGCGGCGCGGTACGCTGGCGAACCGTGGCGAGCCTCGCTTGCGCCCTGGCCTTGATCGCACTCGCACCCCCCTTCGGGCACGCGCGCGACCGCGGCCAGTTCGTCAACACCAATGCCGAATTGAAGGCCTGGTTCGACGGACTGCGAAGCGGCAAGGGGCCTTGCTGCTCCGATGCAGACGGCTCGGCACTCTCAGACACCGACTGGGACAGCAAGGACGGGCACTATCGGGTCCGCGTCCCGCGCTATGGCTACGTGATCGACGGCCGACCGCAGGAGCTCGTCTGGGTCGAGGTGCCAGAGGAGGCCGTGATCTCGGAGCCGAACCGGGTGGGACGCACCATGGTCTGGCCGATCTACGGCTACATGGGCGTGGCCATCCGCTGCTTCATGCCCGGCAGCATGACTTAGGCGCGCGGGGCCGCACGTCGCCCGGTGCGCCGATGCGGCGCGCGCCGTGTCAGGTATATTTCTTGTCGCGCTCGAGCAGCTCGATGGAGATGCCTTCGGGGCCGCGGATGAAGCAGATCCGCACGCCGGGGCGGATCGTGGTCGGTTCACGCGTGAAGGTGACGCCCTTGGCCTTGATCTCGGCAGCGACGCCGTCGATGTCCTTCACCGTGAGACCGAAATGGTCGAGCCCCTGATGCGGGTGCGGCGGCGGCGGGTTGACCGCGTTGTCGCCCTCGAGTGGCGCAATGAAGATCCTTGCGCCTCCAAGATTCACGTCGATCCGTCCGGGAGCTTGCACGATCTCGCCACCAAGGATGTCCCGCAGCCAGGCCGCCGTGGCCTCCGGATCGGGGCTGCGCAGATGGACGTGATCCCAAGTGACGACTGGCATTTCATGTTCTCCCGACGGGTCTTGACGTTGCAGCGCATGTTAGCGGCCTCGGCCGGTGACCGCCACCGCTCTTGCCGACTCGCCAGTGCGCGGGAACCTTAGTTCGTCTTCCGGATTAAGGTAAGCAGTGGCGGAATCCGTTGTCGAACGTGCTTCCGCCGCGATCGGTGAGGCAACCATGAACGCTGGGTTTGACCGCATCGGGTTAGGGCGTTTCGCCGGGCCCGGCGAACGACTGGCGCGGGCGGTGACGATCGCGAGCGTTTCAGTTGGGCGAGGCCTGCTATGGCTGTTGGCGGCCATCATCGTCGGTTGCGGCGTCTGGATGCTGCTCCCTGTTTCCAGAGGCAACAGTGCCGAACCGGTGAGGTCTGACGTGGCAGCGGTCGAGACGGCGCCTTTGGGCGATGCGGCCGCCCCGTCGTCGCCTTCCGAAGCTCAGATTCCGACAATGGCAGAACTCGGTCGGATCAGGATTTCATCTCAGACCTGGCGCCGCGGCGGCCTTGGCTCGAAGGCGCTGGTGACGCTCACGCTCCGCAACGACAATGACTATGCCGTAAAGGATGTCGAGATCGTCTGCGCTTTTGCGCGGCGCGATGGCAGTCATCTCACCGACCGCAGCCGCGTTCTGGCTGATACGGTCGGCATGAAGAGCCGCAAGACTTTTGCGCGCATTCCTGTCGGCTTCGTCAACGTGAATGCCGATCAGGCGATGTGTTCGCTTGTGGCAGCACGCCGGACCTAAGGCCGGCATTTTCCGGTAGCGGAAAAGTTACTGTCCTGGGGGCTTGGGCAAAAAACTTGGCGTCGCCATTTGAACCGAACGGCTGGGCCAGGAACCAATTAAATGATCGCCCGTTAAGGCGGAGAGCCCACGCGGGGATGCGACGGGCGGAGCGTGGCCAAATGCCCATTTTTCGGTATTTCTTCTTTGTCGGTGGAGCCTTGCTCGCACTGCTGTTCGCGGCGAACTCCGTTCTGCCGACTTCGCCTGTGACTCAGGCTGTCGCAACCGCAAGCAACGAACAGCCTTTGATCCGGATCCGGTCCGATCGCCACCTGCCGGAGCGCGTCGTTCTCGACACCAGTCAGCCGACGCTTGCCGCCCCTGCGGTGAAGATCGCCGCCGTCGCGGCTCCCCAGCCGCCCGCGGAGAGCATGTCTCCGGCTTTGGCCGAGATTTCAGCCAAGGCACGGGTCCGCGAGACGTTCGCCCAATTCACGCCGGCCGCGAAGGCCAATACCGCTGCCGCCAAGAGGACCGAAGCCAAGACGCAAATTCAGCCGCAAGTTCAGGCGCAGGCCCAGCTTCCTCAGGCCCAGCCCCCTCGGACCCCGGCGCAGCAGCCCAAGCGCAAGGTCGCCAGAACGCGTCCGATGCCGCAGCAAGGTGGGCCGATGATGGTGATGGCGCAGCAGCCGCATTTCGGCTTCTTCAACAGCACTTGGTAAGAGCGGGTCCGACCCTTCTCGAATCCGGCAGGAAGGGCTTTTTATTGGCCGGCCTCTCTGCTAATTCGAACCCATCCGAACGTCGTCCGGCCTGCTGGCTCGCCAGCAGCGATCTGGGGCGTCTCGGTTGCGGCCCATTGCCTGGGCCAGGGCGCTCGTAGCTCAGCTGGATAGAGCATCGGATTTCGATTCCGAGGGTCGGGAGTTCGAATCTCTCCGAGCGCGCCAATTCCGGATATGTTCCGAAGAGGCGTTGACAACAACGACCGTCGCAGCGGCCTGGCCCGTCAGCCTGCCGTCGGACCCGCTTGCCGGCCCCGTGCCAGCGTGTCGGACGGGGTTTCGTGGAAGGTCGCGCGGTAAGCTGCGGAAAACTCGCCCAAATGGTGAAAGCCTTGGGCGCGCGCGCATGTGGCGACGGTGGCGCCGCCGCCCTTGAGAAGGCGAGACCGCGTCGCCCACAATTTTTTCAGGCGAATGTACTGGTGCAGGCTCATGCCACACACCTTGCTGACGGCGCCGCCGAGCGTCCGGATCGAGACGCCAAACTCGCCGGCGAGATCGGCGGTATAGATCGGAGCAGTCTGATGTGCAGCGACGTAATCGTCGATCCGCTGCACGAGTTTGATCGACCGCTCGCCCTGGACGGAGGCACTCCGGTCTGAGAGTGGATCGATGCGAAACAGATCGTCGAGCGCGAGCAGCAGGCCTTCCTGGAGATGGGCGGCCACCTCAGTCGTTTCGAACAAGGCCGGCTGCACCGACGCGGTTCGCAGAATGTCGAGAAGGAGCTGCCGTGCGTGGAGCAAAGCGGGGCGGTTCGCGCCGTGGGCCCGCAAATCGTCCGCCTGATCGAACCAGCCCCGGTCACTCAGGCCGGGTGAGAAGATGATCATCGCATGATGATTGGTCCGACGCTCGACGAAATGGCATTCATCGCTGCCGCGGAGCGCGATGAAGAAACGCGCGTCCAGATCCATGCCCTTGGAATTGACCTGAAGGTCGTCCGTCATGGGCAGGATCACCATCCCCCCGGGCATCCGATAGGCGCCGTCGAGGATGCGCGCGAACGAGCGCATCATGACGATGCGGCAGCCGGGCAGGGAGACGACAGCGCGAGCCGCCGCGAAATTCCGGACGTCGAGCGGAATGCTTCTCGCATCCTCCATCGACTCGATCGGCCGAAACGCATCGACGTCGGCAAAGCCGATCAATCGAAGCGCGGATGATGGGGCGAGGGCGTCGAACAACATGCGTGTGGCCGGCTGCCGCATATGACAATCAAATGAACGTCAGAACATCGCCATCAATGGCGAAACATCGCGTTTCAGTAAACCGGATTCCGGGCCGTAGTATTGCGGACATCATGGCATGCAGCCCGGCGGATCGATGTCGTCGTCAACGGTCTCGCGTCATCGGCTGGCCGGAGGCGAGGTCGATGAAATGCAGCCGCGTGCAGGCGGGACAGGCAAAGGAGGCAAAGCTCTGTGCCTCCTGTCTCTGTTGCTTCTCAAGATGTGTCTGCACATTCATGCCCGTCTGGGGACATCGAAAAACGATCAAATCGACCATCGTCGGAGAATGATGGCGTGGCGGATTTCGTCTTTGATCTAGATCAGTTTTGGAATGACTCCAGACCAACATCCTTGATCTCGCAAAAGCGAAGGGGCCCCGGAGGGCCCCTTTAGAATCACCAGCGGCGATAACGTGGTCCGTAGTAGCGCGGGCCACCATAATAGCGCGGCGCATATCGGGGACCGTAATAGGGGGCCGGGGCACCGTAGTATCCATAGTAGTTCGGGCGCCAGAAACAACGTCCCCAGGCGTCACAGACCATGCGGACCTGCTCGACGTCCGAGACCCGCGGCGTCGCAGGAGCTGGCGCGATGGGCATGGCAGACGCCGCCGGCGATGCGGCCAACGCACCCAACAGGGACGCGGCGACGAGGCCAATTCTAAGCTTCATGATGTCTTTCTCCGCTTACGCAATACAGGGATATCGAAGTTTGTTCTGATCAAATTGTGGCGGGAGCGAAATGTAATGCTGATGAACAGGTCTTCAGCCAGCCCGCCGCAGGCCTGACCTTTAGCTCCGCCAGACTATCCCAGGTTCGTGCTCTTGACCAATGCTGCGCTTGCGTTGCGCTCCGCGGGAAATCGCCGCCATCCTTGATCCCGCGCAATCCAACTGTGCAGCTTCGCCCCTAAGCTTGGCGTCGTGGCCAGCCTTTCGAGCATTTCGAAGAGCCGGCTCGCGAGGTCGCTTTGGAGCTGTGCAATGGACAAAATGAGAATCGACAAGGGTGACTGGCTGGTCGTGTGCGACGGGCGCAAGGCGCTCATTCTGGAAAACCTCGGCGACGAGATGTTTCCGAACCTCCACACCAGGGAGGTGCACGAACAGCCCAATCCCTCGACCGGTGCGCAAGGGACCGACGCGCCGGGCAGGCTCCATGGCGCGGCCGGCAGCACGCGCAGCTCGGTAGAGCAGACTGATTGGCACGACGAGGCCGAGCGCGCCTTCCTGCGCGGCCTGGCCGGACGGCTCGATGCCGCCGTCAGCTCAGGCGAGACCTCGGCCTTGACCCTGGTGGCCTCGCCGCGTGCGCTTGGGATGATCCGCGCCGATTATTCGGATGTGGTGCGCAAGGCACTCCAGGGCGAGGTCGGCAAGGACCTCGTCAAACTGCCGGTCTACGAGATCGAGAAGCAATTGCTGCTGTCGGGCGCCGCCAAATAGCGGCCCCCGCAGAGGACGCGCCTGCGCTCCTCAGAAGCAGGGGTGCCGGCGGCGGTCCTGGCCGACATAGGCGGCTGCGCTCTGGTAGCAATGGTTGGTAGACGGGCCGTCGTACAAGGCGAACGTCCCTGGCGTGATGCCGGGCCCGTAATTGTGCAGATAGCTGATCGGGTAGGGCAATGGGTTCGCGTAGTGGCGGTGGTACCGGTGATGTCCCCGCGCCTCTGCGAGGCCGGGGGCAAGGATTGCGGCCGACAGGGCTGCAATCGCGGCTACAAGCTTCAACTTGCTCATCTCGAATCTCCGGAACCCGCACGAATAGGTCAGCCGTTTATAACCAGTTCGGGCGGCCGGAGCACCCGTCTGCCGCCCGAAAACCGGGGCCAATCCCGCAGATTCCCGGGTGGGTGTGACAGAATTGCCGGTTCTATGGTCCAGACCTGCCCATTTTTGGCCTTTTCGAGATGCTTAACGAATTCCCCACACAAGTGTGACCAAAGAGAATTAGCTCAAGACTCCTGTTGCCGGCTTTTTGGGGTCCATAGGCCGGTCCATTCCTGAAGGCTTTCGCCGTCACCTCGCCATGCGCATCACGCTTCTGAGCCTGCTGTTGCTCTCGGTCGTCGCCGCCACGCCGGCGCGCGCCGAACTGCACATCACCCGCGACCACGGCGGCTATGTCGAGGAGTACAAGGCCAAGTACAAGCGCGTCCGCGAGAAGGGCGAGCGCGTCATCATCGACGGCATCTGCAACTCGGCCTGCACCCTGGTGCTCGGCATCGTGCCGATGAACAAGATCTGCGTGACGCCGCGCGCCAGCCTCGGCTTCCACCAGGCCTACTACGACAAAGCCTTCACCTTCGGCATCAAGGTCACCAGCGCGGAGGGGACGTCCGACCTGATGGCCTATTACCCCGACACGGTGAAGGACTGGATTCGCCGCAATGGCGGGCTCACCACCGACATGAAAAAGATCAAGAACGGCGTCGAGCTCTGGAAGATCATCGATCCCTGTCCGGACGAATGGTGAGCGGCTGAGCAGCCGCTTCCGTCGCAGCGCAGCATCGTCTGAACGGAATTGGCCGAAATTCGCATTGCCGCATTGGCCCCCGGTGGGGCAATGAGGGCGGCAATGAACCAAAATCAAGAAGCCCTGACCGCCCGTGCCGCGCCGATCCTGTTCGTCCTGCTTTGGAGCACGGGCTTCATCGGCACCAAATACGTCGTCAACAATGCCGATCCCTTGACCTACCTCGCGATCCGCATGGCGTTCGTGGTCGGTCTGATGGCGATCATCGCCACCGTTGCGCGACCGAAATGGCCGGACCGTATCGGCATCGCGCACAGCGCGGTCGCGGGCATTCTCGTCCATGGCTTCTATCTCGGCGGCACCGCAATCGCGATCGCGCACTCGATTCCGGCCGGGCTCTCCGCGCTCATTCCGGGCCTTCAGCCGATCCTGACCTCGACCATCGCCAACCGCTGGCTCGGGGAGAAGGTGACGCCGGTGCAATGGGCGGGGCTCGTGCTTGGCCTCGGCGGCGTGGTGCTGATCCTGCACGGCCGTCCCATGACCGGCGAAGCCGGGCTCGGCTGGCTCGCCTCCGTGGTCTCGCTGATCAGCATCACCCTCGGCACGCTCTATCAGCGCCGCTACTGCAACCATATCGACTGGCGGGCCGGCAATCTCGTGCAGTACGTGTCCGTCACGATCTTCTTCGCGATCGGCGCCTTCCTGTTCGAGGACCGCGTGGTGCACTGGACGCGCGAGTTCATGCTCGCGCTGGCCTGGCTCGCCGTGGCGCTCTCGATCGGGTCGATCGGGCTGCTGTACTGGCTGATCCGCCACGCCGCCGCCACGTCTGTTGCAAGCCTGTTCTATCTGGTGCCAGCCGTGACGGCGCTGATGGCTTATCTGCTGTTCGGAGAAAAGCTCGATGCGCTGGCGATCGCGGGCATGGTGATGTGCGCGGCCGCGGTGTTCGTGGTCAACCGACGCTTCTAGGACCGGCGGGCCGGGCCGCCGGAATACATCCCTGACGTGCGGCGTGCGTCGTGCTAGGCTTGGGGCATTTCAGCCTCCCTTTCACACGGTGATTTCCATGAAGAAAGCGCGTCGTGCACTGCTCGGCAGATCCCTGAAGCCAGTCCGGATTGCCTGCCTCAACTACGCGGAGCCGATGATCAGCGGCCGCAAGATGGCCAGGCTCACAGCGGCGCTCCAGAAATGCTACGACAAGCACTTCCTGCCGGTGTGGGGCTATCCGGTCGACCTCTATGTCACCGAAAAGCCGAAGCCGGGCGACTGGCAGCTGGTCTATTTTGACAAGGCGTCCCACAAGAACATGCTCGGCCGCCATGAGCTGACGCATCGCCGCCAGCCGATCTCAAAGATCTTCGTCAAGGCGCTGGGCGACGAGCCGGTCAGCGTGGCAGCCTCGCACGAGCTGTTCGAGATGGTGCTCGATCCCATGGCCAATCTCTGGGCCGACAAAAACCCGAACACCCAATATGCCTATGAGGTCTGTGACGCCGTGGAAGAGGACACCTTCTTCGTGGCCGGCTTTGAGATGTCGAACTTCGTCTATCCCTCCTGGTTCGAACCGTTCAAGCACCGCCCGGGCACCAAGTTCGACCACAAGGGAACGCTGAAAGAGCCGTTCTCGATGACCAAGGGCGGCTACGTCATCAAGAAGGTCAACGGCAGGAAGGTGATCAAGGCGTTCGGCTCGCCCGAGAAGCGGCGGCGCTTCAACGCCGAGGACCGGCGAGGTCATCGCAGCGAATTCCGAGATCCGCAAGGCGTCCATCACCCGGGCCGGCGTGCAGCCAAGCGGCGAGGGTAGGGTATCGCTGGAGCCGTCTCCGGGCGCGTCCACACCCGGAGACCTCGGCCTTTGCGATCAGCGCTTGGCCTTCTTGGCCTTCTTTTTCGACTTGGCAGCTTTCTTGGTGGCCTTCTTTGCCGTTTTCTTTGCTGCTTTCTTGGCCGCCTTCTTCGACGACTTCTTTGCAGCTTTCTTCGAAGTCTTCTTGGCGGCCTTCTTCGAAGTTTTCTTCGCAGCCTTCTTGGCTTTCTTCTTGGAAGCCTTCTTCGGCGCTACTTTCTTTGCAGCCTTCTTGGCGGCTTTCCTGACCTTCTTCACCGCAGCGACAGCGGCGTCCTTGGTCGCTTCCACGGCGGTGGTGATCGTATCCATCGCCTGTTCAGTCATTGGCTTGTCGTCGTCCATATCGTCCCCCACGGTTTGCATGGAGCGATGACGATAGCGCGTTTCATAATTGTGTCAAAGCAACGCTCAACCTTTGCGGATTTTTGCGTAGACGGCGAGCGCGCGCTCACATCCCTTGGCAAGATCGACGATCGGCTGCGGATAGGTCTTGCCGAGCGTGACGCCGACGCTCGCAAGCTCGATCGGCGTCGCCTGCCGGGGCTGGTGGATCAGCTTGGTCGGGACGTCGATCAGGAGGTGCTTGACCAGGAACGAGGCGACCACCTCGCACCCGGTTGTGCATCACGCCAGTGTGCCAGAGTTCGCGCAGGCCGGCGTCGACGATGGGATAGCCGGTGCGGCCACGCTGCCAGGCTGCGAGCGCCTTGGCGTCGGGCTTCCATGGGAAGCCATCGAAGTTTGCTTGCAGGTTTTCGGTGGCAAGGTTGGGATGGTCGTGCAGCAGGTGCCGGCAGAACTCACGCCAGCCAAGCTCGCTCAGGAACTTGTCGACGCCGGGACCGATCGCGGAGTTTTCCGCCGCGGCGAACCGCGCGGCGTGCCACACTTGGCGCGGGCTGAGCTCGCCGAACCTCAAATGCGGTAACAGATGTGAGGTCCTCTCCCGGTCCGGGCGGTTGCAGCGACTGCTCCAGCCACCAGCGCGCCGCGGCGCCCGGCGCTCGCCCGGCCGCCTCATCGAGCGCATAGAGGCAGATCACCGGCGCGCCGGTCGTTGCAGCGGCCTTGGCGGCAGCGTGGAGGGCGGGGTGATCGGACAGGCGGAGGTCGTCGCGAAACCAGACGACGATGGGGGGAGCGCTTGGCGTAGTCCTTAGCGTAGTTCTGGGCGTGGTCAGGGGTATCCTCGTTAACGATTTGGAAAGCATGTCGCGGTGGGAACCGCGTTAATGCGACCGTAAGCCGATTGCACGAATATGCAGGAATTACAGGAGTCATTCCATTCATGTACGGACGAGCAACGGCGAAGTTTCTGCCGCAATTCAAACTTGGCACCAAGGCGCTCCTGTGCGCGGTGCTGCTGATCGCCATGAATACGGCGCTCGTGGTCGGCGCCGGCTATTGGTCGCTCAGCTCCGCTTTCAATGATCGTGCGCTGCGCGATATCGAGGTGAGTTTGCGCACGCTGGCGCTGGCCTTTGCCGAAATCGTTCCCGACGCCAAGATCACGATGAAGGATGGCGCGGTCGCGCGCGCCGAGATTCCCAAGATGCCGGACTTCAGGGATCACGCCATCGTCGATCGCGCGGTGTCCTATGTCGGCGGCAACGCGACACTGTTCGTGTTCGACGAGGCGAGCGGGCAGTTCGTGCGGCGCTCGACCAACGTGAAGAAGGAAAATGGCGACCGCGCCGTCGGGACCCAGCTTGCCGCCGATCATCCGGCGCAGGCGCTGCTGCGTCGTGGCGAGGCCTACAAGGGCCCGGCCACCCTGTTCGGCAAGACCTTCATGACTGCCTATTTCCCGATCGCCGACGCCAGCGGCAAGGTCGCCGGCATCCTCTATGTCGGCATCCCGATGGCCCAATTCGAGAGCATGCTGGCCCAGACGATCGAAAGCATGGCGGCCGCCGCCGGGCTCGCCGCGCTGCTGGTGCTGGTCCTGACCTTGCTGGTCGTCCGCCGCGTTACCAAGCCGCTCACCTCGGTGACGCGCTCGCTGACGGCACTCGCCGAAGGCCAGAGCGACGTCGAGATCGATTGCGAGGATCGCGCCGACGAGATCGGCGAGATCGCCCGCACGGTCGCGGTGTTCAGGAGCAATTCGCAGGAGCGGGCGCGGATGCGCAGCGAGCAGGCGGCGGCTTCGGCTGCAGCCGCCGATCAGCGCAAATCCGACCTGCGCAATTTCGTCGAGGAGTTCCGTGGCGGTGTCGGCGGCATTCTCGACAAGGTGCTGACATCGTCAGGCGAATTCGAGCGCGCGGCGCGGCAGCTCACCGACACCGCGCGCTCCACCGCCGATCTGTCCGCGCGGTCGGCCGGAGCTTCCGAAAACGCCTCCGAGCACGTGCGTTCGGCGGCGTCGGCCTCGGACGAGCTGTCTCAATCGATCTCCGAAATCACCCGGCGGGTGCAGGAATCGAATGTCATTTCCGCTGAGGCGGTGCGGCAGGCCGAGGCGACCGATCAGCGCATCGCGCAGCTCTCCGAGGCGGGCGCGCGCATCGGCGATGTCGTCAAGCTGATCACCTCGATCGCCGAGCAGACCAATCTCCTGGCGCTGAACGCGACCATCGAGGCCGCGCGCGCGGGCGATGCCGGCCGCGGTTTTGCGGTGGTGGCCCAGGAGGTCAAGACGCTGGCCGGCCAGACCGCCAAGGCGACCGACGAGATCTCGAACCAGATCGCCAGCATGCAGCTTGCGACGGAGGAATCGGTTGTCGCCATCAAGGCGATCAGCCAGACCATCGAGCGCATCAGCGGCATCGCGGGCTCGATCTCGGCTGCGGTCGAGCAGCAGAAGAGCGCCACCCAAAACATCGTCGCCAGCGTTCGCGCGGCGGTATCGGGCACGGCCGATGTCGCCGTCAACGTCCGTCAGGCCGCCGAGGGTGCGAACGAGACGGGTGAGACGTCCAGCCGGATGTTTGCCTCCGCCCAGGCGTTGTCGGGCGAGAGCCTGCATCTGAAGGCCGAGGTCGAGGGCTTCCTCGAACGCGTACGCGCGGCGTAAGAGCTAACATCGTCATCCCGGGCGGCGCTGACGCATCGCCCGGGAATGACAGTTCCGTTATTTCGGCTGCGGCACGATCCGGATGTAGGGCTTCGGCTCCTTCCAGCCCTGCGGGTAGATCGTCTTGGCCTCGTCATTGGAGACCGAGCCCGCGATGATGACGTCGTCACCCTGCGACCAGTCGGCCGGGGTCGCGACGCGGTGCTTGGCGGTGAGCTGGAGCGAGTCGATGACGCGGAGGATCTCCTGGAAGTTCCGGCCCGTCGTCATCGGATAGACCAGCACCAGCTTGATCTTCTTGTCCGGCCCGATGATGAAGACGTTGCGGACGGTCTGGTTGTCTGCGGCGGTGCGGGTGAGGGGATCGCCCGAGATCGCGGCCGGGAGCATGCCGTACAGCTTGGAGACGTTGTAATCGGTGTCGCCGATCATCGGATAGTTCGGGGCCGCGCCTTGCGTCTCCTTGATGTCCTCCGACCATTTGGCGTGGCGGTCGACCGGATCAACCGAGAGGCCCATCAGCTTGACGCCGCGCTTGTCGAATTCCGGCTTCAGCTTGGCGAGCGCGCCGAGCTCGGTCGTGCAAACCGGCGTGAAGTCCTTGGGGTGCGAGAACAGCAGCGCCCAGCTATTGCCGATCCAGTCGTGGAACTTGATCTTCCCTTCGGTGGTCTCGGCTTCGAAGTCGGGGGCGGTGGCGCCGATCGGAAGTGTCATGGTTCTACCTCATGTTATTGAATTTACTTGCGAATTCATCTTGGACCGTGGTGACCATTATAGGGGCTCCACGATCCCAAGTGAACGCTAACTGAACTGCTTCAAGTAAAATGTGAATTCCTTCTTTGAAGGCCTGATTTCCTAGCACCTTTTTGTTACAGCCGCGCCTGCGGCGAAACATCTCCACCGGGGCTATACGGGCGCGATTGCCCCGAGAAAGCCTTTTATGACTTCCATCACGCTCGCCCGTCGCTTCCCAGAACCGAAATGGTCCTGACAGCGACCAATTGGCAACCATCTCAAAAAGTCGCGACCCCCGTACCGAATCATTAACCACCCCTTTACGCCGGCATGAAAATGCTGGCCGATCAGAAGAAATCTGGAAGTGAACTATGTCTGCCGCTGCGCATAAGTCT
This sequence comes from Bradyrhizobium sp. JR4.3, assembly GCF_040547695.1. NCBI lineage: Bacteria > Pseudomonadati > Pseudomonadota > Alphaproteobacteria > Hyphomicrobiales > Nitrobacteraceae > Bradyrhizobium > Bradyrhizobium sp. JR4.3. Next base: position 466,973 of record NZ_JBEPQF010000001.1, read on the forward strand.
ATTGAGTCGCCGTCCCTCGAACCGTCCTGCCGCGATACCTCGGCCCATGCACTGACCATCGTGCGCGACGGCGTGATCACGGGCGAAGGCCCGACCACCAAGGGAAGGGTCCATTTCTCCCGCTCGCTCGATGCCGATGACACCGCCTGGTGCGCCCGCATCCTGACCGCCACGGCCGTCAACGACCAGCCGATCAGCCGCACTGAGGCCGAAGTGCTGTTCGAGATCAACGAAGCTGCGACCGAGCGTACCGATGGCGGCCGGTTCGACGACCTGCTCGCCAAGGCGGTGGCCCATTATGCCGCCAGCGCCTCCGGCCTGAAGGTACCGCCGCGCAGCGTCGCGCTGTCCGCCGAGTCCGATATCGAGGGCTGGGCGCCGTCCTATGCCTCCAAGGTCAACAGCGAAATGCTGGAGTGGATCGCCGGCCAGATGCGCGGCAAGCGCCACAACAACCGTCGCCTGATGGCGATGGTGGCGACCTTCCTGGGCGCCACCGCGCTGCCTCTGGCGGGCCAGCTGCCGAACGTGTTCGACATCGGCATGTAAGATTCTGCGCCTCTCACGAGGACGCATTTGAACGGCGGGGTTATTTCCCCGCCGTTTTTTGTTTGCCGGCGTCCGGCTCCAGCCCGAGCGTGCGACCCGGGAAGCCGGCGGCGTCGAAATAGCGCTGGCTGCCGACGCGCTGGAAGTTCAGCACGGTCTGCAGGCCGTTCTCGGACTTCTTCGACTTCTCGCCCCCTTTGTACGCCTTCGGCATGATGCCGTTGGGCAGGGCCTCCGACATCACGCGGCCGACGAGGCCGCCGTTCTGCGAACTGCGCAGGCCGAGGAGCTGGGCGGCCGTCATGCCGACGTCGGCATTGCTCACCGGGATCTCGCTGACATAGCCGGCTTTGAAGTCCGGGCCGATGGCGGCCATGAAGTTCATGGTGTCGCCGCGGCTGAAGCTGCCATGCATGCCCTGGCCCTGGCGCAGCACGGTGTCGGCGACCTGCACCGAGCAGTTGGTCGGCGCCTCGCCGCAATCGCTGGCATAGGAGCGGAAGTTGACGACGATCGCCGGCGTCGGCGTCGCCGCCTTGCCGCGCAGGTTGATGCTCGACAGCGGCAGGGTGCCGGGGAAGCGGCCGAGCGAGTCGTCGACAAACAGGCCGGAGACGTAATCCTGCTCAAGCAGCGTCTTGATGGTCCTGGCCGCCAACTTCTTGTCCTTGTTCGGCAAATAGATCAGGTCGGAGCCGCCATTGGTGGCGACGACGAGATCGGGCTTTTCCGGATCCTTGCCGAGCACGCCGTTGCCGGCCTTGGGATGCTTGTTGCCCTCGACTTTGGCGTTCTTGTCGTTGGGATCGAACAGCGGCAGTTCGAGCGCCTTGGCGAGGTCGAGCGCCAGAAAGCCCATCGGCAAAAAGTCCTTCGGCGTGTCGTCATAGCTGAGCTTGGCCGAGGGGCTGGTCTTGCTTTCCTTGGAGATGGTCGAGAAGCCATGGTCGGCCTGGACCATGATGTTGGTGTTTGCTGCAAGGCCGAGCTCGTCCAGCGCCTTGCGGAGCTGGGCGAGGTTGTTGTCGGCATTCTTGATGCCGGCCATCGAGGTCGGCCCGTTGATGCCGGGCATGATCTGGTTGAGGCTGTCGCCGGTGTTGTGCTGACTGCCGTCGGGGTCGCGCGACCAGAACACCAGCACGAACGGCTTGTTGCGGGCCTTGAACATCGGCAGCACGACCTTGGCCGCGACGTCGGCGAAATAGGCCTGCTGCGCGACGTTGGCCACCGTGGTGCCGGGCGTCTTGGCATCGCCCGCCTTGGAGTTGTCGCCGCGCGGCGGCGTTGCGAGGGGCAGGCCGGCCTTGGTGAGAGCGGCCTTGACCTCGTCTGACAGCGTCACGCCATTTTTGCCGCCGGTGGCATCGTCGAACACGACCGAATGCAGGCCGGTCTTTTCGGGCTTGTCGGTGTGGTCGAACTGATAGGTCGGACCATGCTTGCCGAGCGCGGCGGTGCTGTAGCCCTTGTCGCGGGCCAGCTTCAGGATCGTGTCTTCATTGAGATAGTCGCCCTTGAAATGCTCGTCGATGTCGCCGAGCACGGCGTCATTCTCGATGAAGGGGACGACGGTGTCGCCGGCGGGCACCGAGGTGTAGTTGGTCCAGATCGTGTTGGAGAACACGCCGGTATCGCCGAGATAATGGCCGGTCGACATCGCCGAGCCGTTGGCCATGGTGAAGGTCGGGAACAGCGAGTGCGAATTCTTGAAATTGACGCCCTTGTCGCGGATTTCGGCCATTGCGGGAGCGGTCTCGGGTGTGACCTTCAACGCCCGCAGACCGTCGGGAATGAACAGGATCAGGTTGCGGGGCGTGTTGTTCTCAGCGGAGGCGGGTCCGGTCGAAAGTCCGGCGGACAACACTGTCAGTCCGGCTGACAGCAACACCAGTGAACGGCGCATCAAAATCTCTCCCTGCGAGGCGGCTTGGCCGCCAACCGCGGCCCCCGGCTTCGTTTAGTTTCGCTGCATGACGGTTTTGTTACAAGAGCGGTTGCGGATGCAAGAGGATTGGGGAGGGGCTCATCGCAAAAGCTCCTGGTAATGACGGAGTTCGTAGGATGGGCAGCGCACTTGCGATATCCATCATGCTTCCGCGTGACAAAAGCGTGATGGGTTCGCTTCGCTCTACCCATCCTACAATCCGCAGACGCGCCTTCGCATCCTCGCGGCTTGTTCGCCCGAGCTTTGCCTCGTCGCCTCACCCTCAAATGAAAGAGGGCGCAGGGAAGACCGGGTGCCGGCTGGCACCCGCGGTCCACTGTGCGAAATTGTCGTAAGAACATTGCACAGCGGCATACAGGTGAAGCCCAACACACGGCCTTCCCTGCGCAGTGGTTTTACGGCTTATGCCGTGCTCTCCCCGGGGAGCGATGCACTATTGCCCCCGTCGCCTTGCGGATGGCTGATGCGTGTGCCCGGTTGAGCACCCCACATCACCGCAACGCTTGGCGCACAGACCCCGGGCGCCAGGACCACACGATTTCGCCGTACGCCGATCACACCGGTCGTGTGCGCGAAGCCTTCACTCACGGTTGCCCGCCCTGCGAAGCCGTTCGCGCCGATGTGGCCCACGTCCACCGCCGTCCGGCCCGCGTTCGTGACGATCGCGATACGCCCCTCTTCCTTGGGTCGGAGTGAGAAAATTCCTAACAAAAATCCGAATTCTAATAAAGAGAAATATTTTGTCGCCGGTCCGTTGACCCCGGATTTGGGTGTTTCGTCTGAGACGACGCAAGAGATTGTGGCCGGAGCGGTCAATCCGGCGCGGTCGGCACCGGCGTATTCTGCGCGACCGCCTTAGCCGGCGCTGCCGCCGTGGAATTGCGGCCGCCATTGGCCAGGTTGCGGCGAAGCGATGGCGGCGCCGCCTGCAGGGCAAAGATGATCGCGATCTGGGTCCGGTTCTGGAGACGGTATTTGCGCATGATGTTGCCGATATGCGCCCGCACCGTGTTCTCCGAGATTTTGAGCTCGTACGCAATGTTCTTGTTCTGCATTCCGCGTGCGATCAGCATCATCAGGTCCCGCTCGCGTGGCGTTGGTGTGATCGGATGTTTCGAATCCGGACTCATGACTGCTCCTCCGTGGCCTCTGGTCGACGCGAACACCCCAGCATGTTCTCACTCCGTCTTGAGTGCCTCGATCGGACTGAGCTTGGATGCCTTGTGGGCGGGATAAAAACCGAAGATCAGGCCGGTCGCGATCGAGAAGGCGAGGGCAAGGCCGATCGCCTGGCCATCAATCGAGGTGATCCATCCTGCCATGCGAGCGACCGTCATCGAGAGCGTGACGCCGGCACCGACGCCGATCGCCCCGCCGAGCAGGCAGAGCACGAGCGCCTCGCAGAGAAACTGAAGCCGGATGTCCCGCATCCGCCCGCCAAGCGCGCGGCGGATTCCGATTTCGCGCGTGCGCTCGGTGACCGACACGATCATGACATTCATGATGCTGATGCCGCCAACCAGCAGCGAGACCGAGGCGATGGCGACGAGCAGGAGCGCGACGGTGCGGATCGCTCCCTGCTGCGCTTCCATGGCGGCGGCCGGATCCTGGACCTTGAAGTCGTCCTCCTGGCCGGCGGGAATACGGTGCCGCTGCCGCAGCAGGTTTTCGATCTCCGTTCGCGCCCCCGCCATCTGTCCGTCCGCAGCCACCTTGGCGATGATGTAGGCGACCGAATCCCGGTTGATGTTGCTTGCGCTGCCGAGGAAGCGCAGCTTGGCGGTGGTGAGCGGCACGAAGGCAACGTCGTCCTGCGCCGGTCCCTTGCGATCGAGGACGCCGACCACTTCGAGCGGCACCTTCATGATCCTGATCTGTGCGCCGATCGGGTCCTCGCCGGGCGCGAACAGCTCATGCGCCACCGTGCTGCCGAGGATCACGACCTTGCCGGCGCCTGCCTCCTCGCTGCCGGAAAAATAGCGCCCGGTCGCAAGCTGCCAGTCGCGCACCATGAAGTGCCCGGTCGTCGTCCCGTTGATCGTCGTGTTCCAGTTCTTGCTCTCGTGAATGACCTGCGCCGTTCCTGCAATCGAACCGGCCGCGGCCTGGATCTCGGGGATCTGCTCGAGAATCGCCTGCACGTCGCTCTCGGTCATGGTCAGCTTGCTGCCATCCTTGAGACGCACGCCGCCCTGGTAGACCGCGCCGGGGTTGATCATCAGCACGTTGGCGCCGATCGAGCGAATCTGCTCCTGCAGGCGAAGCTGCGCGCCGGACCCGATCGCAAACACGGTCACGATGGAGGCAACGCCGATCACGATGCCGAGCATGGTGAGGATGCTGCGCAACGGATTGAGGCGCAAGGCGTGCAACGCGATCTGAAAGCCCTGGAGCATCGTCATGGCGCAGAACTCCGTTTCGGCAGGATCGGAGCCAGCGTTTCGTCAGCAACGAGCGCTCCGTCATGCAGGCGGATCGTGCGCCGGCACTGGGTCGCGATCCCAGGATCATGCGTGATCATCACGATGGTCTGGCCGGTGCGGTTGAGCGCGGCGAACAGGGCCAGTATCTCGGCGCCGGTACGGCTGTCGAGCGCGCCGGTCGGTTCGTCGGCGAGCACGATCAGCGGTGAGGCGATCAGTGCGCGCGCGATCGCGACGCGCTGCTGCTCACCGCCCGAGAGCTGTCGCGGGAAGTGGTGGGCCCGGTGCACCATGCCGACAGCCTCCAGGCTCTGCTCGGCGCGGGCCAGACGCTCCTTGCGGCTGATGCCGCAATAGACCAGCGGCAGCGCGACGTTCTCAATCGCATTGTGGCGCGCGAGCAGATTGTAGGACTGGAATACGAATCCGATGCTGCGGGCGCGCAGGGACGACCGGTGGTCTTCCGAAAGATCGGCGACGTCGGCTCCCTCGAGATAGAGCGCACCCTCGCTCGGCAGGTCGAGCAGCCCGATCATGTTCATCAGCGTCGATTTTCCCGAGCCGGACGGTCCCATCACCGCGACGATCTCGCCTCGTTCGATGTCGAAGCTGACATTGCGCACCGCAGCCACCGCTACTCCGTCAGCGCGATAGGTCCTGGAAACCGACTGCAGGCTGATGAGGGGCTGGGGGGCCGTCATGATCCGAACCTGATGCCGAGAAACTCCATGCCGGCCGGCCGGATGGCCTGACCCACGGCGACCTGGCTGCCCTCGACGAGGTCTCCGCTCCTGAGCGCGACCTGTTCGGTGCCGGCCGCGCCGACGGTCACGGGAATACGCCGGAGCGAGCCGCTTGCGGTGCGCGCCCACACGCCGCTGCGCGCCGCGGCATCCGGCTGCGTGCCGGAGGGCTGGAAGCGCAACGCGGCAAGCGGCACTTTCAGCACGTCATCCTGCCGCTCGATCACGATCTTCACCAGGGCCGTCATGCCGGGCAGCAACGCGCCGTCGAGATTGGAGGTCGCCAGGACGACGGTGTAGGTCACGACGTGCTGCTGGTTCTGCGGTGCCTTGCGCACCTGCCGCACCACCGCCTCGAAGCGGCGGTCCGGGTAGGCATCCACCGTGAAATGGGCGCGCTGGTCGGGGGCGATGCGCCCGATATCGGCTTCGTCGACCTGGGCGTGAATTTCCATGTCCTCCAGTCGGTGCGCGACCACGAACGTGGTGCGCGATTCCAATCCGACCGCGAGCGTCTGGCCCTCGTTGACGAACCTGCCAACGACGACGCCATCGATCGGCGAGCGGATCACGGTGCGGTCGAGATCGGCCTGGGCGGCAGCGAGAACGGCCGCCTTCTCCGGCACGGCCATGCGTGCCTGCTGCAATTCCGCCTCGATCCGGCGGATATCCGCCTGCGCGCCGTCGACTGAGTAGGCGTTCAGGGACATGAGGACTTCGGCTTCGCGCTCTTGGGCAAGCCTCGCGGTGAACTCCGTCTGGGCGTCATCCACCGCCGTTACCGCCACGACGTTTTGTGACTGTAGAGCCAGCTTGCGCTGCAAGGTCTTCTGCGCCGACGCCTTGACCGCCTGCGCGCTGTCGAGCTTGGCCACGAGGACGTCTCTGCTGCCCCTGGCGTTTTGCAGATCGATCCTGGCGCGGTCGAGCTTGGCCCGCTCGATGTCGACAAAGGAGTTCGCCACCGCCACCGCCGCCCTGGCTTCGTCGACCTTGGCCGCAAAGCTGCGCGGATCGATCAGGGCGAGCGGTTGATCCTTGGTGACGGTGTCGTTGAAATCGACATAGACCCGGGCGAGCTGCCCGGACAACTGGGAACCCACCTCGATCGTCTTGACCGGCTGCAGGGCGCCGGTGACGGTGATGGTCTGCTCGATGCTGCCGCGCTGGATCGAGGCATAGCGGAATACGGGGGCGTCCGATCCGAAGCTCCGTGCGTCCCGCCCGACGGGTTTGAGCAGCCGCTGGGTCGATTCATAGGCGCGGGCCGCCTTCTCCGCGGCGCTCCCGGCCGCGTCGCTGATCACGGCTGGCCGGGCGGCGTAGACCGCGGCGAGGCCACATGCAGTTCCGAGCAAGGCAATAACTGGCACAAATCGCATATCAAAAACCCGCCTCTTGAAATGGCATCGTTGGCGGCAAGGACAAATATCGCGCTATGGTTGTAAACGCGCTATGGTTGTAAATCTCGGAAAAACGCAGTCGATCGTCAGTGTGTCGCCGCTGTAGGGGCGACGGTCGGGCGCGCTTGATGATCCAGAAGTAAAGTCCGCGGGGTGCTGTCTTTCGTGACTTGCCGGAAATGCATACGGAGCGTATCGATATGACGCGCGCGGTATCGAACTCGACAAGCTGACTGAACGTCCCGTCTGTTCTGGCCGAAGCGGCCAGCGCTGGGCGTTCAAGTCGGCACGTGGGTGGCGACGCCATGACGCAGTCGGCGATACCGAAGTTCCGACGCCAGATCGTCGCATTCCCGGTCGTTGCGCTCCCGATTGTCGCATTGTCGATATTGCGCCTCGCCATGATGCCGCAGGTCGCGAGGGCGAATCCCCCCAATCACGAAACCCGATATGTGAACGCCTTCACTCGTCTTGAACGGGTGTTGGCCCTAAGACGTCGAAGCGGCGGATCGGAGCGACTCGCTCGATCCCCGCGAATTCATCCAAGCACCTTGATCTCGCTTGCAAGAAGAATGGATGGCTCGTTGCTTGTTCATCGAGCCCCAAGCCGGGGAGCCCGTTGCCATGAGTTCAGGTCAAGCTACAGTTTATATTATTGACGACGAAATTCAGATTCGAACTGCGATTGGAAATCTCTGCGAGGAGACCGGGCACCAGGTGAAATTGTTTGCGTCGACCGACGAGTTTCTCGGGGAGAGTATTTCCGGCGGACCTTCATGCCTCGTGCTCGACGTCCGCTTTCCCGGCACGGCGCCGACCGGCCTCGAGCTTCAGCGCCGGCTCGCCGAGACCGGCGTGCTCATCCCGATCGTCTTCATCAGCGGCCATTCCGACGTCCGCGTCTCGGTTGAGGCCATGAAGCGCGGCGCAGTCGAGTTTCTTCCAAAACCCTTTCGCGAGCAGGAGATCCTCGACGCGATCAGGCATGGCATCGAGCGCGACCGCAGGCGGCTCGAACGCGAAGATAGCGTGCGCGAAGCTCGCCAGCGCGTCGAGACGCTGACGGCGAGGGAGCGCGAGATCATGCTGTTGATGGCCGAAGGTCTCGTCGCCAAGCAGATCGCAGCGAGACTCGGGGTGAGCGAAGTGACGGCCAAGGTCCATCGCACCAGGATGATGCGAAAGCTGGAGCTTCGCTCGCCGATCGAGGTGGTGCGGTTGGTCGACAGCATGGGACGCGAAGACGAGACGGCACGAATCGGCACGGGACAACCTTACAGCTAGTGCCGCTGGCACCAAGCCGCCGTGCAACGTCTAGTCCGTACCGATTAGCATGAACTGCAGTCTGTCGCACGCAGCACGATCGGTTCAAAGTCTGTCCTGCGATGTCGGCCTCCTCCAAGACGGCATCCGAACCCAGTCAGAGATCTTAGCCAGAAAGGATATTCCATGCGCAAATTGTTTTTTGCTTCCGTTGCCGTGCTCGCCCTGTCCTCCGCCGCGCAGGCCGCCAACACTTCGACCACCGTGCAAGTGGGCGCCGTGAACGGTTCCAGCGTCTCGCAGCAGGGCCTCACCAACGACACCTCGTCGACCAGCCAGCTCGGCATCATCAACAGTGCGACCACGATGCAGGGCACCAGCGCGGTCTCGCTCAACAACGGCAGCACGGTGAACCAGATCGGCGTGCAGAACTCGGCGACGACCGGCCAGGTGGCGTTGGGCAACAACGGCAGCGCGATCACCCAGAACTCGTTCGGGCCTGCCGCGCTCCAGAACAACGCCGCCGCCGTCGGACAGCTCAGCGTGTTCGGCATCAACGGCAGCACCGTCTCGCAGACGGCGCACTAAGCCAGCCCCGTTTGGCCGGACGCGTCAACTGCGGCGCGTCCGTGCCATCCTTGAAAGCACCGCCTCGGGCGGGACGACTCGGTAAGAGCTTGTCCGCCGACTTTCGCGGAGGAAATGTCATGCATCAAAAATATCTCGTTGCCACGATCGTCGCGTTCAGCCTGCTGACCGCCGTCGATGCCCAGGCCGGCAACTCGGCCAGCGTGCTGCAATTCGGCACCACCAACAACTCCTTCATCTCGCAGAGTGGCGGCACCAACAACAGCGCCACCACGATGCAATTCGGCGCCACCAATACTGCGACCACGTTGCAGATGGGTTCGCTCCTGACCGTCAACACCTCGGTAATCGGGCAGGGCGGCACCACCGCGACGGCGTCCAACACCGCGTTACTCGGCCAGGCCGGTGGCTCCAATTCGAGCCTGATCGGCCAGATCGGCGCGAACAACGCGGCGGCGGTCGGACAGCTCGGAATTCTGAACGGCTCGACGATTTTGCAGCAGACTCCTTGATCGCAAATCTTTTTCGATAGCGAGGCATGTCATGAGGCATTTTTCAGGCGCCGCCTGTGGCGCATTTCTCACCTTGTGTTGCGTGGGCGCCGGCTCGGCCGGTGCCCAGACCGCCGACATCAAGACCATCGTGTCGCTCGGCGGCCCGCCGGTCGTGCTGAACCAGAACAGCCAGCTCAACATGGCCGGCGTGTTCATGATCGGCGGCAGCACCAGCGCGACCGTCACTCAGAACGGGACGAACAACGCGACCGGAATCCTGCAATTCGGCGGGACGACGTCGGCATCGGTCGGGCAGGCGGGCGTGAATAATATCGCGTTCGTCGGCCAGGCCGGCCAGTCCACCAGCAGTTTCCTGTCCCAGTTCGGTGCGTTCAACTCGGCGACTGTTGTCCAGAATAGCCATTGAGCCGGCGCGGCCTCGTCGTCAGAAATGGAATGGGGGCAAGCGATGAAATGCGCTAGGCTACTCCTGGCATTGGCGGCATTGTTCGCCGTCAGCGTCGCGTCCGAGGCATCCGCCGGATCCGTCCAGCGCGGCGTGACAAACCGGAACGTAAGCATCGAAACGATCGTGCAATTCGGCAACGATGTCCAGCCGGTCACGATCGAAGAGAACAGCCGCATCAATATTGCGCGTGTCATCCAGATCGGTGGTACGGGAACAGTCGATGCGACGATCATCCAGAACGGCACGCGCAATTATGTCGATGTGATCCAGGTGGGTGGCACCACCAATGTGGCGATCGGTCAGTCGGGCGTGAGCAATATTGCCGACATCACTCAGGTCGGCAATTCCACCAACGCCCTCCTGCTCCAGATCGGAGATATGAACACGGGAACGGTGCGACAATTCGGGCGCTTCAACTGGCTGTCGATATTTCAGTTCAGCCGGTGATCGCGAAGGTGAGGTGCAACATGAGGTTCATCGTACTTGCAGCAGGAATGAGCATCATGACGGCGATGACAGCCGGGCCGGCCGGAGCTGGCGAGTCGGGTGACGGCCATACCACAATTGTTCAGGACGAGAATGGCACGTCCGTCATCACCCAGAGCGGCGATCCGGCGCAGGCCGAGGTCAAGATCGAGAAGGAGCCTAGGCGCACGACGGTCTATCGCCGCAGCGGCGGCAACACCGCCATCGTGTCGCAGGGCACCGGAAATCCGCAGGATATGCTGGACTGGCTGCGCAAGCAGCAGGGCCGCTGACGCACGAGGGCCCATCGTCCGTGATGGACGATGGGCCACGTCGTGAGCGAGCGCTACCAGCTGCGATAGACGCCGGTCACGGTGCCGTTGTTGTTGCCCTCCGGGCCGACATCGCCCTGCGTCGAGCTCGGCGCCGGATGGTTGGTGCCGTTGAGCGCACCGTAAGGTCCGGCGACATCCGGATAGTACGCGCGTGGCTGAACCGGTTCGTAAGCGGGAGCGGTGCGGTCCCAGCCCGCGCGCGGTCCGTTCCAATCATAGCCCTGGGCCGAGGCGGCCGCCGTGCCCGCGACGAGCGAAGCCGTGATCAGGCAGAGGAGTTTCGATTTGTTCTGCATGGGAGATGCTCCTTGCTGGTGTCGGGAGCCAACGACCGCAGTGCGGGAGCGTTCCGGGCGTTGTCGGCCGAAGCGATCAACTCCGATCAACTGGTTATGAAGTCCGCTTTTCCCGGAACACCTGCCACATCAGTCGGGATTCCCGGGCGTCTTGCCGCAGTCTGTTCCCTGTTAATCCCGTGCCTTAACCAATAATTAATTATACGTTTGCGGGTGGGCGACAGCCCGGCCTAGCGTGCGGTGGGGAGCCGCTATCCGCGAAGCCAAACGAGTTGGTGCGTATCATGATGTCCAGATCATTTGGGGCGTTGCTCGCCTCGCTCAGCGCAGCCGCGCTGCTCCTTGCCCCCAGCGACAGTTTTGCCAGGCCCGGTGGCGCCGTCGCACATGCCGCCACGCCTTCCGGTCCGGCGGCGCGTCCGCTGATTGCGCCGGGCGCCAGGTTCCGTGGCCGCAACACGCCCTGGGTCTACTGGCCGGGCGGCGGCGGGTTCTACTATGACAATGCGGGCTACGGTCAGCCTTTCGCCGAGACCGCCCAGCCCGTCTCGAACGACGTGCGCTACACCTATACGTACGACGTTCCCTGGGACTGGACGCATCGCTTCCCGCCGAACGTGGTGCCGTCCGACCGGCCTTACGTGCCGAGCTGTCCGACGGAGCAGGTGACTGTGCCCGGCCGCGGCGGCGGCGAGCACACCGTCAACATCATGCGTTGCTACTGAGCAGCGCGTTCGGCTCAGCTAGCCCAGCTCAAAACTGGTCACGCCGAAGACGCGGTCGATCCGCAGCGGCGCGATTGGCCCTGTGTACATCCGCGCCGTCTCGAACACCGGCTTCAGCCCGAGCTTTTCCGCGAGCGCAATCGCCTCGCGATTGACGGCGGGGACGTCGAGGAAGATCTCGCCGCCGTTTGTGCTCGCCAGCAGGGCCTGCACGATTGCGTCCGCCGCCGCGCGGTCGTCGGCGACGAGCGGGCCGATCTTACGGCCGGCCCGGCACGGTCGGATCACGCCCCATGCGGCGAGCTTGCCGTCGCGCAGCAGCGCGCGACCGACATGTCCTGATGTGCCGATCCAGGCACGCAGGAAGGCGCCGCGCGGAGCCGGGAACACCGTGGCATCGTCGGCTTCAACGAACGTAAACGGGATCGTGTCGAGCGCAACGACATCGGCGGGCGGCCTCGGTGGCGCGGCGACGAAGCCGCCATAGCGGACATTGGCGTAGGCAAGCTGGAAGCCGGACTTTCTGTAATTGTCCTGCTGCGCCACGACGCCGTCGAGGCCGATCACGCGAGTGCCCGCATGCGCGATCGCCGCGTTCCAGACGCGCAGGCCGTGGCCTCTGTCGCGAAAACCCGATCGCACGATGTAGAATCCGAGAAATGCAAAGCGATCGTCGTAATTGACGCAGGAGACGGTCGCGACCGGCTCGCCGTCGATCTCGCCGACGAAGAAGCCCCTCGCGTCCGGGATCGCGAAACAGGCGGCATCGGAGAGGCCCGGATTCCAGCCTTCCGCCGCGGCCCAGTCGACCGCGATGGCGATCTCCTCGGGGCGCAAATTGCGGATCTGCAAATCGCTCATCTTTCAGGTCGCTTTCGACGGTGGACCTTCCGGCTGGTCCGGCGGTAGAAGGCCTCATGATAGGCCGAGCCCGCGGCTCGCCTCCACGATATCATAGAGGATGATCGGTCATGGCAGCAGAGATGGCAGCAGAGAAGGTCGCACTCGTGACCGCCGGCGGCAGCGGCATGGGGGCAGGGGCCGCGCGCCGGCTCGCAGCCGACGGCTTTCGCATCGCCATCCTGTCTTCTTCCGGCAAGGGCGAGGCGCTGGCAACCGAGCTCGGCGGGCTGGGGGTCACCGGCTCCAACAAGTCGAACGACGATCTGAAGCGGCTGGTCGATGGCGCGATGGCCAAATGGGGACGCATCGACGTGCTCGTCAACAGCGCGGGCCATGGGCCCCGGGCGGCGATCACGGAGATTACCGACGAGCAATGGCACACCGGCCTCGACACCTATCTGCTCAACGTGATCCGTCCGACCCGGCTGGTGATGCCGATCATGCAGACGCAGAAGGCCGGCGCCATCATCAACATCTCGACCGCCTGGGCATTCGAGCCGAGTGCGATGTTTCCGACCTCGGCGGTGTTCCGCGCCGGCCTCGCCGCCTTCACGAAGATCTTCACCGACACCCATGCCGCCGACAACATTCGCATGAACAACGTGCTGCCGGGCTGGATCGACAGCCTGCCGCAGGTAGATGCGCGCCGCGACAGCGTGCCGATGCGGCGCTACGGCAAGGTCGAGGAGATCGCCGCGACGATCTCGTTCCTGGCATCCGACGGCGCGGCCTACATCACCGGACAGAATATCCGCGTCGACGGCGGACTGACGCGTTCGGTCTGAGACGCGGGGATTCGAATCGCGTTTAGCGCCCTTGTCGCGATGCGACACGGCCGTGCGTCCTGCGCCGCGGATGAGGGATAACTCGTGGCCCCTCGGTCACACCCGTCGCGCGTTCGCGCGCCGCACGGCCCGCACTACGTCACAGTCCCTATGAACTTCGCCGCAGCCCAAGACGGCAAGCAGTCCACGCCCTATGCCCGATCTGCGCCGGACAACTTCCGCCCGCGCGCATTCGAAACGCGAGATCAATCGCGTGAGGCAAGGAGACTGGAATGAAGAAGTTTTTGCTGGCGGCTGCCGGGGTTGTCTTGGGCTCCGCATCCTTGCAGGCTGCCGACCTCGCGGCGCACTATACCAAAGCGCCGATGATGGCGACGGCCTATAACTGGACCGGCTTTTACGTCGGCGGCAATGTCGGCGGACAATGGGGCAGCGCCGATCCGGCCACCTCGACTGCGTTCGATCCCGCCGCCTATTTCGCGAGCTCCAGTGTTTCCGCGATTGCGGCAGTCGGCGCCCAGCGCGTCAACAGCTCCAGCGTCACGGGCGGTTTTACCGCCGGCTACAACTGGCAACTCAATAACGCCGTGCTCGGCCTCGAAGGCGACATCAACTATTTCGGCTTCAAGGGCAGCGCGACGGGTTCGGCGCTCTATCCCTGCTGCGCCCCGACCGGCTTCACCGTGTCCTCGCAGGTCTCGGCCGACTGGCTCGCCACGATCCGCGGCCGCATCGGCTTCCTCGCGGCTCCGACCTGGCTGCTTTATGCCACCGGCGGCGCGGCCATCGCCGAGGTGAAGGGCAATTTCAACTTCACCGACACGTTCGCCGCGGCAACGGAGTCGGCTGCTATCCGCGACACACGCCTCGGCTGGACCGCGGGCGTCGGCACCGAATACGCCGTCGGCGGCGGTTGGTCGCTCAAGGCGGAATATCTCTACGTCGATCTTGGACGCAGCACCGTGACCAGCACCAATCTGCTTGGCGGCGCATTTCCGACCAACCTCTTCACCCACTCGGTCGATCTCAAGTCGAACATCGTGCGCGTCGGCGTGAACTACAAATTCGGCGGACCGGTCGTCGCCAGATACTGAGCATCCCGTTCCATCCCTGGCTGGAAAGCCCCGGCCTGGGGCCGGGGCTTTCCAGTTTTCGCGGGCCGGGGGTTCAGTGCGAAGCCACGAGGCGCGCCAACGCCGGCAGGATCCTGTAGCGCGCGATCTCGTGGGGATATTCGCCCCGATTGGCGAGCAGCACGATCCCGATCCGCTGCGCCGGCACGAGGCCGATATAGCCGGAGGCGTTGTTGAGCCCACCCGGCTTGTCGACGACGGTGGCGCGTGGAAGACGCACCGTCTCCCAGGCCATTCCCTGTCCGAACTTCTCGTCGACGCGGAAGATCTCGTGCTGTGTCATCCGCAATGCCTCGCGCAAGTGAGGATCGATCGACCGCCCGTCGACGCAGGCCGCAACGAATGTCGCGAGATCCCGCGGCGAGGAAAACATCTGGCCCGTGCCGGGAAAATCAAAATAACTCTGCTGGTTGCCGATGGGGCCGATCGCCATGCCCTGATCCGAGTAGCCCTGGACCGCGCGCTGCATCCAGGCCGCGTCCATGACGGCACGGCTGTCTTCGCCGCGTTCGGGCACGGAGGTCGCATTCATGCCGATCGGCTTGAGGATACGTTGTTCGAGCAGGGTCGCGATCGGAGCGCCGTAACAGCGCTCGAGCACGAGCTGAAGCAGTACATAGCCGGCGTGGCTGTAGACGCGCTGCTTGCCCGGCACCTCGCCGGCTTGCGGTCGCCAGCTGTTGAACATGTCGATGAGCTGCGCGCGGGAAAACGTGTCGCTCGGCCAGGGCGGATGGTCGGTCGGCAGCAGCATGCCTGAGGTGTGCGTCACGAGCTCGCCAACGGTGACGCGGCGGACATAGTCGCCGGTGAGCTCCGGGAGATATTTCGCCAGACGATCGTCGAGCCGCAGCTCGCCGCGGAGGGTGCCGAGCGCGACCAGCGTCGCCTCGAACGGCTTACGCAGGGAACCGAGGTTGAACAGCGTATCCGGCGTGACCGGCCTTTGCGTGGCGTCGTCGGCAAAGCCGTAGTTGAAGAACTCGACACGGCTGCCGGCATAAAGCGCGGCGGCGAGACCGCCCGGCTGGTCCGGTGTTGCGGTCGGCGCCAGCTCGTTCGCGACGATGTCGCGCATCTCCGCGATCATGTCGGAATCCGCGGCGGCGCCGCGCGGCCAGGCAAGCGCGAGCGGAACGAGCGCAGTCCGGGCCAGCGCCCGTCGGGTGAGATACGATGAGGTGACAACAGACGGCACGGCTCTGGCGCAGGATTCGATGCGCCCCCATTCTCTTGTAGCGGGAGGGGCGGTACCTCCCAATTCACGATTGCGCGTGGTGGGTTCCGCGCGAGTGGTTGTAGCCCGGATGGAGCGAAGCGCAATCCGGGATAGCGCCGCAGCCGAGCGAGCGGCCCTGGATTACGCTTCGCTCCACCCCAGGTTACCCGTCGGCAAACTTTAACTTAGCTAATTGGCTAACAATTATTGACGCCAGATGGCGGCAGCTCTATAGTTAGCTCCATGGCTAACCAATTATCCCGACTCGATCAGGTTTTCGCGGCCCTTGCCGATCCCACCCGGCGGGCGATCGTGATGCGGCTCTGCGCCGGCGAAGCATCGGTCGGCGAGCTAGCCGATCCGTTCGAGATGGCGCTGCCGAGCTTCATGAAACACATCCACGTGCTGGAGACGAGCGGGCTCGTCCTGTCGGAGAAATCCGGCCGGGTTCGCACCTGCCGCCTCAGTCCTGACGCACTCCTCAGCGCGGAGGACTGGTTCCAGCACCAGCGTGCGATCTGGGAGGCGCGGCTCGATCGCTTCGAAGCCTATGTGATGAAGCTGAAGAAAGAGCGGACGGCTGCCAAGCGGCCGTCCAAGACAAGTAACAAGACGATCAAACGGAAAGGTTCCTGATGATGACGAATTCTGCCAATCTCGCCCTGTCGCAATGGTCGCTCGACCGCGAGATCGTGATGTCGCGCGTGATCGACGCGCCGCGCGATCTGGTGTTCGAGGCCTGGTCTGACCCCAAGCATTTGCCGCAATGGTTCGGGCCGAAGGATTTCAAGCTCGAGACCTTCGAGATCGACGTGCGGGTTGGCGGCGTCTGGCGCTTCAACATGATCGGCCCGGACGGCACGGTCTACCCGAACCGCATGCGCTTCCGCCGCATCGAACGGCCGTCGCTGATGGAGATGGACCATGGCGCCGACCAGGACGAGGATCCCGGACTGTTCCGTTTCACCATCACCTTTGCCGAGCAGAGCAACGGCAAGACAGTTCTGATGATGCGCCAGCTGGCGTCGAGCACGGCGCAGCGCGACGGTATGATCAGCTTCGGTGCCGTCGAATACGGCTACCAGACGCTCGACAAGCTCGCGGCCTATGTGGGCGGAATGAAGAGGTAGCGCCAACGCTCGTCCGGAGGCTCGACGAGGGCCTCCGGAATATCGCCGCAACGACGAATATGACAGCGCGCAGGTCAATTATGACAGCGCGATAACGAAGTTTTTGTCGCTTGGAACGACGGATTTATGACAGAATTGCTACCTTGGATGTCAAATTTGACTACAGCGGAGCGATTCATGTTGCAGTGGCAGGCGCGGACAAATCCCCTCGCATGGTGGTGGGGGTCCCTGACGCTGGTCAGTGCTGCCAACATTCTCGTCTGGTTCATGCTGTACCGCGAGTTCTACCCGACGCCCGCCGGCAGCCTCAGTGGCGGCTCCGACATCGGGCTGATGTTCCTGCTCTGCGCCGGCTATGTCTTCGGCTGTGCGTTCCGCTCGTTCCTCCCGCGCGCCGACGTGCAGCGGATCTGTCTGTTCGACACCTGGCTCTCCAGCGTCTTCGTCGGCCGCACGGTCGCGACCGTGGCCGAACTGTGCTTCGCCGCGCAATGGGCGGTCATCCTGCATCAACTCGGGACCATGACGGGCGCGGAGACGGTCGTGAACATCGCGTGGGTGATTGTGCCCATCATCATCATCGCGGAGTGCTTCTCCTGGTATGCGGTGGTGACGACCAACTTCCTCTTCAACGCGATCGAGAACTCGCTGTGGGCGGTGACATTCTTCCTCGCGGGCATCGCGCTGTGCCGACTGATGCCGGAATTCCAGGGACCGGTGCGGTGGGCGCTGATTGCCGGCATCATCGGCATCGCCTGCTTCCTGGTCTTCCTCGTCACCGTCGACGTGCCGATGTATCTCAGCCGCTGGCGGGCAGGGCACGAAGAGGGCAACAGGTTGCTCGGCTTCCTCGAAGGCCTGCATGACGTCTCGACGCGCTGGGTCGTGACCCACGACATCGCGCACTGGAAGGGCGAGCTGACCTGGATGTTCCTGTATTTCACCGCCGCCGTGTGGTCGAGCCTCGCGCTCTGTGCGCTCTACGCGATGGAAGGCTATCTCACGCGCTATCTGGCCTGAGCGATCAGGCCTCGCCGAGATCGACCTCCGTCAAGATGCCCTGACGCAGCGCCAGCCGGACTAGCTCGATGTCGGATCCGACGCCGAGCTTGTCCTTGATCAGGGAATGCAGGTTCGCCACCGTCTTCGGGCTGACATGGAGCGTCTCGGCGATCTCCTCTGTCGTGTTCTCGGCGAGCAGCAGCCGCAGCACCTCGAACTCGCGCGGCGTGAGGACGTCGGCGGCAGAGCTTTCCCCGGCGAGCCGGCTCAGCGCGAGCTCATGATCGATGTCGGGACTAATCGCGATCTTGCCGGCGAGCACGTCCATCACGGCGCGCACCAGCGTCTCCGGCGGACTGGTCTTGGTGACATAGCCCCTGGCACCGGCGCGGATCGCCTGCATGGCAAAGCCGGCATTTTCATGCATGGTGAAGACGAGGATTCTCGCGCTCTTGTCCCACTGCCTGATGCGCCTGACCGCCTCGATGCCGCCGATGCCGGGCATGCTCAGATCCATGATGACGAGGTCGGGCGCCTCCGATTTGTAGAGACGATAGGCCTCCGCGCCGTCGGCGGCTTCGGCGATGACGCGAAGTCCCGGCTGCTTCTGGAGCACGGAACGATAGCCTTCGCGGACGACGGAATGGTCGTCGACCAGCAGAATGGTGGCATCGGCCGCGCTCATGCGGCATGCTCCAGCGGCGGCCGATCGGCGGCTGCGAGCGGAATGACCACGCGCAGTGCGGAGCCGCCGTTCGGCGCGGCCTCGAAGCTCAATTGGCCGCGCAAGGCTGCGACGCGCTCGCGCATGCCGAGCAGGCCCATTCCGGATTTCGCGACGGGATCGCTCGCGCGTCCGTCATCGTCGATCGCCAGCGCGATCTCGCTGGCCCCCATCGTCAATTCCAGGCTGACCCGCGTGGCGACGGCATGCTTGGCGGCATTGGTGAGCGCCTCCTGCACGATCCGGTAGAGGCTGGCGCTGATCGGGGCCGGCAGGGTCTCGAATGCGCCGTCGAACCGGATCGAGAAGCGCGTCTCGCCGCGGCTGCGTCCGTTCCAGCCCGCGACGAGGCCTTCGAGGCTGGCGACGAGCCCGAGCTCCTCGACATCGGGCGGTCGCAGCCGGAACAATGTGCCGCGCAGCGTCTCCATCATGCCGGTTGCGGTCCGCGCGATGCCGTCGCATTCGCCAAGCAGGGAGGGGCAGTCCTGCGCGGCGGTCTGGCGGGCGGAGGAGGCGAGCGCGCGGATGGCGGCGAGCGACTGGCCGAACTCGTCATGCAGCTCGCGCGCGAGATAGCGGCGCTCCTCGTCCTGAAGCGCGATCAGCTTCCGCGTCAGCTCGCTGCGTTCGGCAAGCGCGGTCTCGAGGCTTTCGGCGAGATGGTTGAAGCCGTCGCGGATCGCGGAGAGTTCGGCAAGGTCGAACGGCGGCAACCGCGTGGTGAGGTCGTTGGCGGCAATCCGCTCGAGGCCGGTGCGGATCATGCGGGTGGGGCGCAGCGCGCGTGCCAATGCGGCGTAGACCAGCGCGCAGAGCAGCGGCAGCGCGATCGCGAGCGCCAGCATCAGGCGGCCGGCCTCGTGCCAGGCCTCCGCCGTCTGCACGGCCGGCTCGACCGAGACGACGGCGTCGCCGAGCTTCGCTCCGCGCACGATCACAGGCCGTGCGGCTTCGCGGCCGGGGTCGAACAGGCTGCGATAGAAGGCCGTGAAAGCTTGCGGGGGCGGGTTCGCCGGGGCGGGCGCGCCGCTGCAGAAACGCTGGAGGATGTCGCCGCTCGTGCCGCGGAACGCCAGGCACAGGCCGGGCGTCATCACATAAGCCGAAACGGGGTCGAGGTTGGGAAAGTCCGAGCGGGGGCTCGCCACCCACTGGATCTTGCCCTGCTGCAGCTCCAGCGTCTTGGCCACGATCGCGGCGATATCGTCGAGGCGCGCATGCGCCGCGCGGTCGGCCGTAATCAGGAAATAAGCGGGGATCGCGGCGAAGCAGGCGGCCGATATCGCGGCCACGCGCAACGTCAGACGAACTTTGAGATCGAACCTCGGGCGGTTCCACATCGGCGGGCACCTGGTGCGAACGGGTTGTCGCGACCGCATTAAACGGCAGAACGCATCCGGCGGAAAGCGCCAGGCGTGAGTGCGGTGCACCGTCGTGAAATTTTCCCGGCCATCGCCGGGATCGGCGCCGCTGCATGGCTTGATTGCGCCGTCCAGATTGGCGCGCCGCACCGTCACACGAGGCACATTTATGCACCTGCGCCGGTTGATCCTCTCAGTCTGTCTCCTTCTCCTGATTCCGGCGTTTCATGCGCCGGCCGGCGCCGAAACCGCCATCGGCATCGCCATGGACGACTTCAGCTATACCGATACATCGGCTGAACCCGCCAACCAGACCGCCGCCCACGAGCGACGGCTGGCAGCTTTCATGGCCGCGCTCCGGCAAGACATTGGCGGAGACCGGCGCTACCGGCTCGTGCCCTCGGCCCAGGACGGCGCGGCCTTCAAGGTGATCGGCGGCATCCAGAAGACGAGCACGCTGGTGCAATGGGCCAAGGTCGCCGTGATCGACGTCAGTGCCAAAAAGATCGTGATGGACAAGCTCTACACCTTCCGCGGGGACAATGATGAATCCTGGGAGCGCGCCGAGATCTTCGTGTCCCGCGAGATCATGGCCGCGCTCGCCACGCCCGCGCCGATTGCAAGGGCTGTGTTCGAATTCGAGCTCGACGACAACACCGCGGCGCCGGCCACCGGCCTCGCGGCCGCAGATGCATCCTATCTGGCCGAAGTGACCGCCAGCGTCCGCGACGTCCTCGGCCAATCCGGCCGCTACCGCCTCGTCGATGTCGGCAGCGCCAACGAGGCGGCGGTGAAGGCGCGCGCCTTACGCGACTGCGCCGGCTGTGAGGCTGCCATTGCACAAGGGCTCGGTGCGGATCAGTCTCTCATTGGTGTGGTGCGGCGGGTCAGCCGCACCGAGTACACGCTCGGCTTTCAGGTGCGCGACGCCAGGACCGGCGCGGTGCTGGCACGCGGCGACAGCGGCCTGCGCCTCGGCGCGGACTATTCGTGGAAACGGGGCGCCGTGCGGTTGGTCAGTGATCGCATGATCGAGAACCAGCCGCAGCAATAGGCCTCAGAACGTCAGCTGCACCTTCATCGACTGCGAGCGGTCGCTGGCGAGCTCGAAGGCGGCGACCGCGTTCTCGAACGGCATGGTCGCCGTGATCAGCGGCTTGACGTCGATCAGACCTTCGCCCATCAGCCGCACCGCCAGCTCGAATTCGGGATCGAAGCGGAAGGTGCCACGCAGCTGCAATTCCTTGGCGACGATGGAGTTGATCGGCAGCGTCATCTCGCCGCCGAGGCCGAGCTGCACCAGCGTGGCGCCGGGCCTGAGCACATCGAGCGCGGTCCGGAGCGCGGCCTGATTGCCGGAGGCTTCGAACAGCGTGTCGAACACGCCCTTGCCGGCGCGCCAGGGATCGAGCGCGGCGGCATCGGCCGCGACGTTGATGGCGTGAGTGGCGCCGAGCTTCCTGGCGACCGCAAGCGGCGCCTCCGCGACATCGGTGACCACGATCTCGGCCGCGCCGCCGAAGCGCGACACCAAAATCATCAGCGCACCGATCGGGCCGCAGCCGGTGATCAGCACGCGCTTGCCGAGCAGGGGCCCGGCCTGCTTGCCGGCATGCAGGCACACCGCGAGTGGCTCGGCGACCGCGGCTTCCGCCAGCGACAGCTTGTCGGCGATCGGAACGGCCTGCGCCGCATCGACCGTGATGAATTCGCGAAACCCGCCCTGCACATGGGGAAAGCGCATCGCGCTGCCGAGGAAGCGCATGTCGAGGCACTGGTTGCGCATGCCTTCCTGGCAATGCAGGCACTGGCCGCACGGCTTGCTCGGATTGACCGCGACGCGGGTGCCCGGCTTCACGTTCGTGACGCCGTCACCGACGGCTGCGACGACGCCCGCGATCTCGTGCCCGAGCGCCATCGGCTGCTGGATGCGCACGACGCCGAAGCCGCCGTGATGATAGTAGTGCAGATCGGACCCGCAGATGCCGCCGTTCGCGATCTTGACGCGGACTTCACCCGGACCGGGCGCTGCATCCGGATAGAGATCGATCCGCAGATCTTTCGGTGCGTGGATCACGACGGCGCGCATGGTTGGCTCCCTTCAGCGTTTCGCGGCTCACATCGCAGCGATCATGCCGCCATCGACGTAGATGATCTGGCCGTTGACATAGGTCGAAGCATCCGACGCCAGGAAGATCGCGGCGCCCACCAGCTCGTCAGGTCGGCCCCAGCGCTTGGAGGGAACGCGGCCCATCAGCCAGTTGTTGAAGTCGGTGTTGTTGACCAGCGCCTCGTTCATGTCGGTCAGCATATAGCCGGGGCCGATCGCGTTGGCCTGGATGCCGTGCTGGGCCCACTCCACCGCCATCGAGCGGGTCAGGTTCTTGATGCCGCCCTTGGCGGCGGTGTAGGGGGCAATCGTGGGACGCGCGAGCTCGCTGCCGAGCGAGCCGATATTGATGATCTTGCCGTGCTTGCGCGGGATCATGCGCTTGGCCGCCTCGCGGCCGATCACGAAGGCGCTGGTGAGGTTGGTCTCGATCACCTTGCGCCACTCGTCGGTGGTGAACTCCACCAGCGGCTTGCGGTGCTGGATGCCGGCATTGTTGACGAGGATGTCGACCGCGATGCCCTTGTTGTCGAAGTCGTTGAAGGCGGCGACGATCGCGGGCTCGTCGGTGACGTTGAACGCGGCGCCTTCCGCGAGGTAGCCGGCGGCGCGAAACTCGGCGACGGCCTGCTCGACGCGCTTGGGATCGACGCCGTTGACGATGATCCTGGCGCCGGCCTTGGCCATGCCCTCGGCAATGGCGCGGCCGAGGCCGCGGGAGGAGCCGGTCACGAGCGCGGTGCGGCCGGAAAGGTCGAAGAGGGCGGTGCTCATCTCAGAATATCCTCAGACGTTGGAACGGCGCACGGTCAAATCGGAGCGGTCGAATACGGCGGGCAGAAGGTCGACGCCGAGGCCGGGGCCTTCCATCGGATAGACGAAACCATCCTTGATCGTGGGCATGGTGGTGACGAGCTCATTGTACCAGCCCTTGTAGAAGGCGCGCACCGATTCCTGGATCAGCGTGTTGGGCTGGCTGAACGACATGTGGATGGCGGCGATGAAGCCGATCGGGCCGATGCAGTCGTGCGGTGCGAAGGGCCGATGATAGGTCTCGGCCATCGCCGCGATCTTGCGGCCCTCGGTGAGGCCGCCGGTCCAGCACAGATCCGCCATCACCACATGCATGGCGTCGCGGTCGAGCATGTCCTTGTAGGGGAAGCGCGAGCCCAGCGTCTCGCTGGCGCAGACCCAGACGTCGGTGCAGCGGGCGTATTCGGCCAGGGCCTGCGGCGAGTTCATCCGGATCGGGTCTTCGTACCAGGTCGGCTTGTAGGGCTCGAGCGCGCGCGCGATCTGTTTCGCGGTCGGCAGGTTCCAGAGCGAATGAAGCTCGACCATGATCTCCATCTTGTCGCCGACCGCTTTTCGGATCTTCTCGAACGGCTCGATCGCCTGCTTCATCTGCGCGGCGGAGATGTAGAGACCCTTGTTCTCCTGTGCCGCCGGATCGAACGGCCAGATCTTCATCGCCGAGATGCCGCTTTCCAGCAGGTTTTCGGCGAGCGCATCGGCGTTGTTCATGAAGCCGTCCAGGTCTTCGTAGGGGCCCTTGGAGCCACCGAGATTCCAATTCGCGACCGGGCTGATATTGGTGGAGCGGACATATTGGGTGCCGGCGCAGGTGTTGTAGATGCGCTGCTTGTCGCGGCAGAGGCCGCCGAGCATCTGGTGCACCGGCTGATTGCAGACCTTGCCGAACAGGTCCCATAGCGCGATGTCGATTGCCGAAGCCGCGCGATATTCGACGCCGGTGGACGACTGCGCCATCGGCAGGTTCAGCATGTCGCGATGGATCGCCTCGATGTGCAGCGGATTGCGGCCGAGCAGGCGGCCGGCAAAGGTGTCGTGGATCTGGGCCTCGACCGCGCCGGCGCCGTAGAAGGTTTCGCCGAGGCCGATCATGCCCGTGTCGGTGTGGACGCGCACCCAGATGACGTTGGAGAATTCTTCGGTGCGCAGCGTCTCGATCGACGTGATCTTCACGGCAATACTCCTCCCATCGCAGGCGCGCGCAGCGCCATCTTGTTTGTCATTCTGCACCGCAGCATGGTGCGGGCACGGGCGGAGTCTTACGCCCGCTTGTAATATATCACAACATGTTTTAGGGATATCACCAACAAGGCGCCGCCCTGCAACGACGGCGCGGGCTGAGGGGAGAGACGACATGGCAACGCGCAAGCGCGCGCTCGAGGTGGTGAGGAATGACGACGGTGAGGGCAAGCCCTCCCGGCGCAACCGTCTCAACTTCTTCGAGCTGGCCTATCAGAGGATCGAAGAGCTGCTCGTCCATTGCGAGCTCAAGCCCGGCCAGTTCATGACGATGCTGGAATTGCAGCACATCACCGGCTTCGGCCGTACGCCGGTTCATCACGCCGTCAATCGTCTCTCCGCCGATACGTTGATCATCATCCGTCCGCGCCACGGTCTGCGCATTGCGCCGATCGATCTGGCACGCGAGCGCATGCTGCTGGCCTTGCGCCGCGACATGGAGCGCTTCGTGATCCGGCTCGCGGCCGATCGCGCCAGCCTCTCGCACCGCAATCAGGCGCTGCACATCGAGCGTCTTTTGCGCGAACGCCGCGCCAGTCTGACCCTCGACGAGTTCAATCATATCGACCGCCGCATCGACGCGCTGGTGCTGGAGGCGGCAGGCGAGCCCTTTCTGGTGCACACGCTGCGGCCGCTGCACACGCTGTACCGGCGCATCGGCTACATCCACCACCGGTTCATGCCGGGACAGGCCGAGCTGTCAGGCACGATCGATCATCACCTCGCCATTCTCGCCGCGGTCGCCAGCCGCCGCGTCGAGGACGCAGTGAAGGCGAGCGATGCACTGATCGACTATATGGGCGAGATGTTCACCGGCATGGAGGTCGGGATCGACCCGCGCCTGCTCGATTGCAGCATCGAGCCGCTGCTTGGCACATGATCCGGAAAAGTGTGCAGCGGCTTTCCGAAGAGATCATGCTCAAACAATTAGGCCAAAACGCGATGACGATCCTGATCTCATCGCGCTTTAGAAAGTTTTGAAGAGAGGACCAAAGATGTCGACGATGGCGATGCCACAACCGACCGCGAGCGAAGCCGCGGTCCGCTACCTCATCACGAACTACAGTCCCAAGGGCAACAAGGTCGGCTGGCTGATGATGGCCTCGATCCTGGTCGAAGCCTGGGACCTCTATTCGATCGCCTTCGTGCTGATCTTCATCAAGGAGCAGTTCAATCCCGATCCGCTGATGCTGGGTCTGGCCGCGGCCGGTACGCAAGGCGGCGCCATGATCGGCGCACTGCTCGGCGGCTGGCTCTCCGACAAGATCGGCCGCCGCGTCATGTTCCTGGTGACGATGGTGATGTTCATCGTGCTGGCGCTGGCGCAGGCCTTCGTGCCCAGCGTCGGCTGGCTCGTCGTGATCCGCTTCCTGCTCGGCATTCCGCTCGGTTCGGACATCTCGACCGGCTACACCTACATCATGGAATCCATGGCCAAGGGTGAGCGCGAGGTCATGGGCAACCGCTGGCAGTTCATGTTCGCGGTCGGTGAGGTCCTCACCATCGGCGTCATCGTGATCTTCCTGCTGATCGACATGCAGCACGAGATGCTGTGGCGCGTGACGCTCGGCCTCGGGGCGCTGCCGGCGCTGATCATCCTGGTGATGCGCCACGACGTGCCGGAGACGGCGGTGTGGCTGGTGCAGAAGGGACGCTACCGCGAAGCCAAGCAGGTCGCGCGCGAGATGTTCAACGACGATCTCGCCATGCTGCCGGACCATGACGTGGAGGTGCCCAAGGTCTCCACCCGCGCCTTCCTCGCCGACCTCAAGAAGGATCCGATCCGCTGGCGCGCCACGATCTACGGCTGGATCGCCTGCTTCGCGCAGGCCAGCGAGTTCTCGACCTTCGCGTTCTACCTGCCGGTGCTCTTTGTGATGGTCGGCGTGTCGAGCGTGCTCGGCATCAATCTGGTGACGATGGCGCTGTTCTCGTTCGCTGCGCTGTCCGGCTGGGTCGGTCCGCTGCTGACGCCGAAGATCGGCCATCGCGGCATCTCCATTGCGGGCTTCTCGATCGTGCTGGCCTCCCTGCTGGTTGCCGCCTTCGCGCTCTACACCGACAACAAGATCCTGCTGCCGTTCGCGGCTGCCGCCATGCTGTGGGGCCATTATTGGGACGCGTCGAACTGCATGACGATCCCGACCATGGTCGCCAAGCCGAAATACCGCGGCACCGCCAGCGGCTTCGCCTACATGTTCGTGAAGTTGCCGTCGTTCCTCGCGATCTTCCTGTTCCCGACGGTGTTCGCTGCAATCGGGCAGGCGAATGCCACGCTGATGGTCGCGATCTTCCCGCTGATCGGATTGCTCGCCGCGATCTTCATCCTGCCGGAAGTCTACGGCTACGAGAACGATTGATCTCGCAAGCTACCTGATCGCGGCCGCCAAGGCCGCGATCAGGGCCGGTGGCGTCACCAGCAGTCCGAGCTTGAGGAACGGCCAGGCGCCGACCTCGATCTTCTCCCGTCGCAGCGCCACCAGCCACAGGATGGTCGCGAGCGAACCGGTCACCGACAGATTGGGCCCGAGATCGACGCCGATCAGGATGGCGCTGACGACCGGCGCGGGTAAATGATCGCTGGCGGCGACCGAGCCCGCAACGAGGCCGACGGGAAGATTGTTGGCGATGTTGTCGGCGACTGCGGTGGCGATGCCGACGCTCCAGGCCGCCTTCGTCACGGATTGCCCGACGGCTTCATGCAGCAGCGCGCTGAGTTGCCCGATCACGCCGGTCTTGATCAGCGCTTCCACCATCACGAACAGCCCGCCGACCAGCGGCAGCACGCTCCAGGAGACGCCGCCCAGCACAGGTACCGGCGATTGCCGGCTGACCAGCAGCACGATTGCGGCCGTCACCACGCCGCAGACGAAGGTCGGCAGGCCCAATTGCTTGTCCAGCGCGGAGGCCGTGACCAGCACGATTCCGATCGCCGCGATGCCGATGGCCGTCAGCTTGCCGCCGCGGCCGAGTTTTGGATGCGGCACGCTGCGCGCGATCGTCTCTTCCTTCAGGGCGCGGTGCTGGGTCAGGCGCAGCACGACATAGGTCAGCAGGATCGAGGCCGCCGAGGGCAGGGCGAACAGGCGCAGCCATTCGGTGAGCGCAGGCATGTGGGCCCCGAACACGACGAGATTGGCCGGGTTGGAGATCGGCAGCACGAAGCTTGCTGCGTTGGCGATGAAGGCGCAGACGAAGAGATAAGGCAGCGGCTTGGCGCCGGCTGCGCGCGTCGCGGCATAGACGGCGGGCGTCAGCACGATCGCGGTGGCGTCGTTCGAGAGCAGGACGGTGACGAGCGTGCCGACGATGTAGATCAGCAGGAACAGCCGCTGCGGCGAGCCGCCGGCATATTCCACGGCGAGCGCTGCGAGATAGTCGAACAGGCCCTCGAGCCGCGCCAGTTCGGCGATCAGCATCATGCCGATCAGGAAGAGATAGACATCGACGCCTTTCTCGATGCCGGTCAGCGCATCCTGCCACGGCAGCAGGCCGAGCAGCACCAGCGCGCCGGCGCCGATGACGGCCCAGATCGCCTCCGGCAGGCGAAAGGGCCGGATGATGACGCCCGCGGTCGCGGCGACGATGATGCTCCAGGCCAGGATGGCGTCAGACGGCACGGTCAGTCCTCGAAGTGGGAAGGCTTCATTCGAGAGCGATAGCGGAAGCCGATGCCGATGTCTTCCCCCGCGGGCGCGGACGGCTATCT
This sequence comes from Bradyrhizobium sp. JR4.3, assembly GCF_040547695.1. NCBI lineage: Bacteria > Pseudomonadati > Pseudomonadota > Alphaproteobacteria > Hyphomicrobiales > Nitrobacteraceae > Bradyrhizobium > Bradyrhizobium sp. JR4.3. The sequence goes on from NZ_JBEPQF010000001.1 coordinate 494,805, forward strand.
GCGATTTGCCGCGTCTCGGCCCGAGCTTCAGTCCACAATGTTGCTCAAAAGCCTGTGGGGTTAGGGCGCCGCGATAGCGCCGTCGTTGCGAGCGGAGCGAAGCAATCCAGACTGTCTCCGCGGAGCGAGTTCTGGATTGCTTCGTCGCAAGAGCTCCTCGCAATGACGGAATCTGTGGAGGCGTCTCGCGATGTTCACTCTCACCGCGCCATCGACAGCTTTGCCGTGATCGCCTTGCGCAAGATGCGCGACAGCGCTTCGACCGAATACGGCTTCTGGATCAGCTCGAAACCGCGATCGGCGTTCTCGGCGAGAACGTTGCTGTAACCAGAGGTGAGCACGACGGGCAGGCCCGGATAGCGTTCGCGGATGATGCCGGCGAGCTCGACGCCGTTCATGCCGGGCATGATGACGTCGGAGAAGACGAGATCGACGGCGAACTCGTTCTCGCCGAGGATGGCGAGCGCCGCATTGGCGTTGGCGGCGCGGCGGACGACATAACCGAGGTCTTCCAGCAGCTCCGTGGAGAACCGGCCGACCTCGTCGTCGTCTTCCACTACGAGCACGCGATAGCCGCGCCCGGTGGACGCGGCCTCATAGGTCAGCGCCGCGGCTTCCTGATCCGTCGCGGGGCTTTGCGCCCGCGGCAGATAGATGGTGAAGGTCGCGCCTTCACCATGCTTGCTCGTCACGGCGATGTCGCCCTCGGACTGCTTTGCGAAGCCGAAGGCCTGGCTCAGGCCGAGGCCGGTGCCCTTGCCGACCTCCTTGGTGGTGAAGAACGGTTCGAAGATGGCTTCCATGTTTTCAGGCGCGATGCCGCTTCCGGTGTCGGCGACCGAGATCGCGACATAGTCGCCGCCGCGCGCCGGTTGCGCGCGCAGGTTAGGGATGCCCTGAACCTTCCGGACCGCGATGGTGAGGCGGCCTTCGCCGTCCATGGCGTCGCGCGCGTTGATCGCGAGGTTGATCAGCGCGGTCTCGAATTGCGCGATATCGGCGACCGTGAAGCAGTCGCCATCGTGAACCTCCACCGCGATTTCGATGCGAGCACCGACCAGCGGCCGGACCAGTTGCGCGACGCCTTCAACCTGGCTGCCGACATTGAAGATCTGCGGTTTCAGCGGCTGCCGGCGCGCAAACGCCAGCAGCTGGGCGGTCAGCTTGGAGGCACGCTCGACGGTGTCGGAGATGGCATCGACATAGCGGCGGCGGCGCTCCTCCGGCAGCTCGCGGCGGCGCAGGAAATCGGTGGCCGAGCGGATGATGGTGAGCAGATTGTTGAAGTCATGCGCGACGCCGCCGGTGAGCTGGCCGATCGCCTCCATCTTCTGCGATTGCCGCAACGCTTCCTCACCGCGGCGGCGCTCGGTGATGTCGACAGCCTCGGGCACCGCGCCGGTGATGTTGCCGTGGCGGTCGAGCACCGGGCGCATGCCGAACTCGAAATCGCGCTCGCCGATGGGAAGGCGCAGGCGCATCTCCAGCCGCACGGCTTCGCCCTTGAGCACGGTGTCGAAGGCCTCGCGCACCAGTGCGCTCATGCCCTCCGTCGTGCTGAACCAGGGCGTCTGCCACAACGGCTTTCCGATCACGTCCGCAGGGCTCGCTTTGATGGCGTCGAGCACGGTCGTATTGGCGTAAAGCAGCTCGCCCCTGAGATTGACGAGGCCCTGATATTGGTTGCTGGTTTCCAGGATCGCGCGCAGCCGCGCCTCGTTGGATTCGAGCTCGGCGGTGCGCTCGACGATGCGTTCTTCCAGGGTCTCGTTGAGCTGCCGGAGCTCGATCTCGGCTTGCTTGGCCACCGTGATGTCGTGGGCAACGCCGATGAAGCCGATATGCCTGCCGGTCGGGTCCCAGCGCGGCTGCGATTCCGAACGCAGCCAGCGCCACTCGCCGGCGGAGTTCTTGTAGCGGGCTTCCAGCACGAACGGTTTGAGCGATGCTTCACCCTGGACGGATTGCTGCAGCACATGCGGCAGGTCGTCCGGATGCAGCACCTTGCGCCAGTCGAAGGAGATGGCCTGGTCGTAGGGCAGGCCGACGAAATCGACATAGGCCTGGTTGGCGAAGGACCGTGTGCGGTCGAGCTTGGTGACCCAGATCGGCACCGGCGCGCTGTCGGCGATCAGCCGGAAGCGCTCCTCGCTCTCGCGCAGGGTCTCGCGCACCAGCATCTGGTCGGTGACGTCGATATGGGCGCCCACGAGGCGGAGGGCACGGCCGTCACGATCGCGCTCGATCTTGGCGACGACTCGGATCCAGCGGGTCTCGCCGTCGCTGGGACGGATGATGCGGTATTCGGCGGTGTAGTCCTCGCTCGTGCCGGACAGCGCATCGATGAAGTGCTTTACCGCAGCGTCGCGGTCGTCGGGATGAACGCGATTGATCCAATCCTCGTGCGACTCGCCGGCAGCTTCCGGCGGCAGGCCGTGAAGCATCAGATATTCCGGCGAACGGCGGTTCTTGAAGCCTTCGCGGAAGTCGACTTCGAGACCGCCGACCTTGCCGATGCGCTGGATGCGCGCAAGCTCGGCTTCGCGTTCCTGGAGGGCGCGATAGGCATTGTCGCGCTCGCGTGCGACATCTTCCAGGTGCTGGCGCAGCCTTTCGGCGGCGAGGGTCTCGGGCAAAGGATCGTTCAAGGCGTTGGCCGTTGTGATGCGGGAGCGCACGTGGCCGACCGATATTCACACAGACGACGCGTGATGGCCATTGCTCAAAAGGAATATGGAAAGAAAGGCGTCGCCGAATGCAGTATGGTGGGCATCAACGAACGCCAAGTCTGGCTATTTGTTCCGAACCTTGGAACGATGAGCCCTCCGCGCGCGTATCCGCGAGGCGCCACAACTTTCATTCCCAAAAGCTCCCTTTCCGAAGAGGCTAAATCTTGAAGCTTTTTGTCTGCCAGGCCTGCGGCAACGTCCTCTATTTCGAGAACCGCGCCTGCGAACGCTGCGGCCATCGGGTCGCCTTCCTGCCGGAGAAGGAGACGATGTCGGCGATCGAGCCCGACGGAGAGGCCTGGAAGACGCTGGCGACCACGGGCGAAAGTCGCATGCTGTGCAGCAATGCCGAGCACGATTCGTGCAACTGGCTGACGGATGCAGGTGATACCACCAGCTATTGCCGCGCCTGCCGCCATAACGGCGTCGTGCCGGACCTGTCGGATCAGGCGCAACTCGCCGGCTGGCGTGAGCTGGAGATGGCGAAGCACCGGCTGTTCTATTCCCTGATCCGCTGGAAGCTGCCGCTCCAGACCCGGCAGGACAATCCCGAACATGGCCTGATCTTCAATTTCCTCGCCGACGATCCGCAGAGCGGGCAGAAGGTCCTGACCGGCCACGACAACGGCCTGATCACGATCGCGCTGACCGAGGCCGACGACATCGAGCGCGAGCGGCGCAGGCTGGAGATGGGCGAGCCCTACCGGACGCTGCTCGGGCATTTCCGCCACGAGGTCGGGCACTATTTCTGGGACGTGCTGGTGCGCGACGGCGGCAAGCTGGACGAATGCCGCGCCGTCTTCGGCGACGATTCCGCCGATTACGGCCAGTCCTTGCAGCGCCACTATGCCGAAGGCGCCCCGCCGGACTGGCAGCAGAACTACGTCTCGGCCTACGCGACCACGCATCCGTGGGAAGATTTCGCCGAGACCTGGGCGCACTATCTTCACATCGTCGACACCCTGGAGATGGCTAGCGAGTTCGGCATGGAGGTGCGGCCCAAGGTGGATCGCGACGGGGAGTTGACGACGCGCATCCGCTTCAACCCTTACGAAGCGAGGGACGTCGAGGCGATCGTCAACGCATGGCTGCCCTTCACCTTCGCCATGAACAGCGTCAACCGCGCCATGGGCATGCGCGACCTCTATCCGTTCATCCTCTCGCCGGTCGTCGTCGACAAGCTCGGCTTCATTCACGGCCTGGTCCGGAACGTGGGCAAGGCCGGGAAGCCGTAGGCCGTCCGGGAGCCTGCAAAGCCCGTTTCGGTCTTGCTTCGGTCTTGCGCTGGTACGCCAGAGGGGCCGGATTTTGACCGTTGCCTCCGGCCTATTTTGATGTACCACGGGAGCCACACGGCCCATCCCATAGGCTCCAACGGCCAGGGAAGGGTCCCGCCCAAGGTCGAGACTCAAGAAAAGCATGTTCAAACGCATTCTGATCGCCAATCGCGGCGAAATCGCCTGCCGGGTCATCAAGACCGCTCGCCGCATGGGAGTTCAGACGGTCGCGGTCTATTCTGAGGCCGACCGCGACGCTCTCCATGTCGAGATGGCCGACGAGGCCGTGCTGATCGGGCCGCCAGCTGCGGCCGAGAGTTATCTGGTGATCGAGAAGATCGTGGAGGCCTGCCGCAAGACGGGCGCCGAGGCGGTGCATCCCGGTTACGGCTTCCTGTCCGAGCGCGAGGCGTTTCCGCGCGCGCTGGAGGCGGCCGGCATCGTCTTCATCGGCCCTAACCCGGGCGCGATCGCGGCGATGGGCGACAAGATCGAATCCAAGAGGGCTGCCGCGAAGGCAAAAGTCTCGACCGTGCCCGGCTATCTCGGCGTCATCGAGGACGCCACGCACGCGGTCAAGATCGCCGACGAGATCGGCTATCCCGTGATGATCAAGGCCTCCGCCGGCGGCGGCGGCAAGGGCATGCGCATCGCGCATTCGACCTCCGAGGTCGCCGAGGGCTTCAACCTCGCCAAGGCCGAGGCCAAGGCCTCGTTCGGCGACGACCGGGTCTTCATCGAGAAGTTCATTGTCGATCCCCGCCATATCGAGATCCAGCTGCTCGGCGACAAGCACGGCAACGTGATCTATCTCGGCGAGCGCGAATGCTCGATCCAGCGCCGCAACCAGAAGGTCATCGAGGAAGCGCCGTCGCCGCTGCTCGACGAAGCCACCCGCCGCAAGATGGGCGAGCAGGCGGTCGCACTCGCTAAGGCGGTGAATTACGACTCCGCCGGCACCGTCGAATTCGTCGCGGGGCAGGACAAGAGCTTCTACTTCCTCGAGATGAACACGCGCCTCCAGGTCGAGCATCCCGTTACCGAGCTCGTCACCGGCGTCGACCTCGTCGAACAGATGCTCCGCGTCGCCGCCGGCGAGAAGCTCGCGATCACGCAGAAGGACGTCACGCTGACGGGCTGGGCAGTGGAGTCGCGTCTCTACGCCGAGGACCCGTTCCGCAACTTCCTGCCCTCGATCGGTCGTCTGGTGAAATACCGTCCGCCGGCGGAAGCGAGCCAGGACGGCATCACCGTGCGCAACGACACCGGCGTGCAGGAGGGCGGCGAGATCTCGATCCATTACGATCCGATGATCGCCAAGCTCGTCACCCACGCGCCGTCGCGCGCGGCCGCGATCGAGGCGCAGGCCACCGCGCTGGACTCGTTCTACGTGGACGGTATCCGTCACAACATCCCGTTCCTGTCGGCGCTGATGCATCATCCGCGCTGGCGCGAAGGCCGGCTCTCCACCGGCTTCATCGCCGAGGAATTCCCCAAGGGCTTTGCCGTGCGCGTGCCGGAAGGCGAGGTCGCACGGCGGCTTGCCGCGGTCGGCGCCGCCATCGATCACGTGCTCGGCGAGCGCAAGCGGCAGATCTCGGGTCAGATGGGCGGCCGCATCGTGCAGCGCGAGCGTCGCCGTGCGGTCTGGCTCGACCGTCAGGAGATCCTGCTGGAGATCGCGCGCGAGGGCGAGGCGGTCGCGGTGCGTTTCCTCGATGCCGACGGCAAGGCCGGCAATGCGCATCTGTTGCAATCGCCGTGGAAGCCGGGCGATCCGGTCTGGCAGGGCACCATCGACGGGCATGTGGTCGCAGTGCAGGTGCGTCCGATCGCGAACGGCATCCGCCTCGCGCATCAGGGCGTCGAGGTGCCGGTCTATGTCTGGACCGAAGCGGAAGCAGCCTCGGCGCGGCTGATGCCGGTGACCACGGCTGCCGACACCGGCAAGAAGCTGCTTTGTCCAATGCCCGGTCTCGTGGTCTCGATCGCGGTGACGGAAGGGCAGGAGGTCAAGGCCGGCGAGACGCTCGCGGTGGTCGAAGCCATGAAGATGCAGAACGTTCTGCGCGCCGAGCAGGACGGCACCGTAAAGAAGATCCACGCCAGCGCCGGCGCGACGCTCGCGGTGGATGCGCTGATTTTGGAGTTTGCGTAGGGTTTGGGGGGACTCTTGCGAGGGGTCCACTGACTTCGTCATTGCGAGCGCAGCGAAGCAATCCAGACTGCCTCCGCTGAAAGATTCTGGATTGCTTCGCTGCGCTCGCAATGACGGTGTATGTTGCGGCTGCGTCGCAACAGTTGAGAGGGCACCATGACCTTTCGTTCCCGCCGCGAAAAACTGCGCTCGATCCTGTCGGGCGGGACTTGCGTCCATCCCGGCTCGGTCTACGACGCCATCTCGATCCGCATCGCCGAGGATCTCGGTTTCCCGCTCGGCATGTTCGGCGGCTCGGTGGCTTCGCTCGCGGTGCTCGGCGACCCCGACATCACGCTGATCACGCTCACCGAGCTTGCCGAGCAGATGCGGCGGATGTCGCGTGCGGCAGCACTTCCGGTGCTGGTCGATGCCGATCACGGCTATGGCAACGCGCTCAACGTGCGCCGCACGGTGCAGGAGCTGGAAACGGCGGGCGCCGCCGGCCTCACCATCGAGGACACGCTGCTGCCGGCTGGCTTCGGCGAAGCGAAGACGCAGCTGATCTCGCTGGAGGAGGGCGTCGGCAAGATGAAGGCGGCACTCGACGGCCGCGGCGATCCTTCGCTCGTCATCATGGGGCGCACCGGTGCGGCCTCGGTCACCTCGATCGAGGATGCGATCCGCCGCGCCAGGGCCTATGAGGCCACCGGCGTCGACGCGCTGTTCTTCACCGGCATCAAGTCGCGCGCCGAGCTCGAGGCCATCGCATCTGCGACGCGCCTGCCGATCGTGCTCGGCGGCGCGCCGGAGGAGTTGAACGTGCTCGAATACCTTGCTGGCCGGCGCGTGCGCATCGCGCTTCAGGGCCACGCGCCGATCGCGGCCGCAACGCAGGCCGTCTACGAGACGCAGAAGGCGCTGCGCGACGGCACTGCGCCGAAGAATCTCAAAGGCCTTCCGTCGTCGGACTTGACCAGCCGCGTCACGCGCGAGGCCGAGGTCAAGGCGCGCAGCGCCGATGTCCTCGGACTGAAACGATGAGCCGGGCGATCCTCCAGGTCATGATCCGCGGCCGCGTGCAGGGCGTCGGCTACCGGGCCTGGCTCGAATATCAGGCGACGACGTGCGGCCTCGAAGGCTGGGTCCGCAACCGCCGTGACGGCAGCGTCGAAGCGCTGTTCGCGGGGCCGCCGAAGCACGTCGCCGATATGGTGGCGCTGTGCCGCCACGGCCCGCCGTCCTCGCGCGTCGACAGTGTCACCAGCGAGACGGCCGATGTCGATGAGCTGAACTTGCGCCGGGCAGGGGAGGCGTTTTCGGTGTTGCCGACGGTGTAGCTGAAGAATTACCGCGGCAGCTTGGCGATCGCTTCGCTCAATTCGTGGATCTCGTAGGGCTTGCGCAGGATCGGGAAATCGCCGCGCACGCCGGCGGCGACTTCGCTGTAGCCGGTGGCGAGCAGGATCGGCAGGCCGGGGCGGATCTGGCGGAGGTGATGGGCGAGGCTGAGTCCGTCCATCTTGCCGGGCATGACGATATCCGAGAACACGAAGTCGACGCCGTTCTTCTCTATCTCGCTCAAAGCGGCTTCGGCGTCCGCGACCCGGCGCACCTGATAGCCGAGCTGCTCCAGAAGACCGATGCTGACGGCGGCGACGTCCGGATTGTCCTCGACCAGCAGCACCGTGCCGCTGCCTTGGAACGCCGGTTCTCCCGCCGCCTCGCGCGACGGTTCGTCTTCTCCGCGCGGCAGGAGAATGGTGAAGGTCGTGCCCTTGCCGAGCGCGCTCGCGACCCGCACCGTGCCGCCGGCCTGATGGGCGAAGCCGTGCACCTGCGAGAGACCGAGGCCGGTGCCCTTTCCGATCGGCTTGGTTGTGAAGAACGGCTCGAAGATCTTGTCGAGAACGTCGGAGGGAATGCCGAGGCCGGTATCGCTGACGTCGATCGCGATGAATTGGCCCACGAGGGGGTCCTCGTCGAGCACGAGATTGCGCGCTGCGATCGTCACCGTGCCTCCGTCGGGCATCGCGTCGCGGGCATTGATGACGAGGTTGAGCAGCGCGGTCTCGAGCTCGGAAACGTCGGTCCTGATCGGCCAGACGTCGCCGCGGACGTCGAAGGCCAGGCGCACGGAGCTGCCGACGCCGGCATCGAGCACCTCGCGGATCGCCGCGATGCGGTCGGCGAAATCGATCGCCTGCGGATTGACGCTCTGCCGCCGTGCGAAGGTGAGGAGCTGGTTGGTCAGCGCCGCGCCGCGCCTGGTGGCGGTCTCGATCGCCGAGATCGCGCGCTGCAGCTTGGCTTCGTCGTCGGCCCCTCGCTTCAGCATGTGCAGGCTGCCGCTGATGATCATCAGGAGGTTGTTGAAGTCGTGGGCGACCCCGCCGGTGAGCTGGCCGAGCGCATCGAATTTCTGGGATTCGGCGAGCTGCTTCTGCATCGCCTCGAGCTTGAGCTGGGTGTTGCGGCGCTCGGTGATGTCGCGCGTGATCTTGGCGAAGCCGACCAGCTCGCCGGCCTCGTAGATCGGATCGATCACGACGCTCGCCCAGAAGAAGGTGCCGTCCTTGCGGACGCGCCAGCCTTCCTCCTCATAGCGGCCCTTTTCCCGCGCGATGCCGAGCGCACGGGCGGGCTTGCCGTTGGCGCGGTCGGTCTCGGTGTAGAAACGGGAAAAGTGCTGGCCCAGGATCTCCCCGGGCGAATAGCCCTTGATGCGCTCGCCGCCGATGTTCCAGCTGGTGATCCTCCCGGTGGGATCCAGCATGTAGAGCGCGTAGTCCGCAACTCCTTCAACTAAGAGCCGGAAACTGCGTTCGCTTTCGAACAAGTCCCTCTGCTGACTAGACTTCTCGACCATTCCCGGACCCTGCCTCAACGGGGGCAAACGCAGCACGTGGCGGATTGTTCCCGGAGTTTGGAACATTTTTAGGCAACATTGCGAGCCCGTATGCAGGACGCAAGCTAGCAGACGCTCGCAGCGTTAAAGGCGAGCTTGTAAACCGGTCTGGCGTCAGACCGCCGCCACGCTCCGAAACGTCGCCGCCACCGCGCGCAATGCCGCGAGCTTGGCGGGATCGCTGACCTTCGAATGGAGCATCACCTTCGAGCTGCCGAGTTTTGGCAGCTTGTTGGCGAGGCCGACATCGACCAATCCGGGAGGTGCGATCCGCCGCGCCAGCGGTGCGATTGCAAGTCCGGCAAGTGCGGCCGCGACTACCGCCGTGACGCCGCCGCCGACAAAACGCTCGCGCCAGGCGAGGCCGGCCTTGTCGAGCGCGCGCACGGCGATGGCGCGGACCCCGCAGGGCGGGGCGAGCGTCGCGAGCGGCAAAGGCTGCCCCTTTGGCACGGTGAAGCGTCGTGACGCGAACCAGCCGAATTCGTCCTCGGCCAGCTTCTCTCCGCCGCGCCGGCTGCCTTCCTGGCGCACGATCACCGCGTCCAGTTGGCCCGCATCATAGGCCTCCTGCATCTCGCGCGAGAAGCCGATGGTGACGGCGAGCGTGAGGTTCGACGACATCGCATGCAGGCGTTCGAGCAGGGGTACCAGCTCCGGCCCCGCAGCATGGTCGGAGATGCCGAGCGAGAGCGACTGCGCGACTGAGGCCTCGCCCGACAGCGCGCGGTCATGCGCCGCGATCAGCGCCCGGGCGCGATCGAGGAACGTCGCGCCGTCTGCCGTGAGCCGGACCGCGCGCGGCGAGCGCTCGACGAGACGTTTTCTCAACAGCGTCTCCAGCCGCTGCAGCTTGAGGCTGACGGCCGCCTGAGTCGTGCCAAGCGCTTCGGCGGTCCGCGTAAAACTCTGGAGGTCGGCGACCAGCAGGAAGGCCTGGATGGTGGCGATGTCGAGCGTTGCTGTCATTATGAAATCTTATCACTGGTATCAACAGAGATAAGATACCAAAATGTCGATGGCGGGTCTAGCTTCTCCCCAACGCCGCGCAACACCTGCGCGACATCCGAGGAGAACAACCATGCCGCTGATCACCGTGTCCTACACCACCTCCCGCCAGTCGCCCTCGCTGAAGGCCGACATCGCGAGCGCCGTATCCGAGCTCACCGCAAAAATCCTGCACAAGGATCCTGAGGTCACCGCCATCATCGTGAAGTCGGTGGAGGCGGGCGACTGGTTCGCCGGCGGCAAGTCGCTCGCGGAGCAAAAGCTCGCGAGCTACTGGATCGACATCCACGTCAGCGAAGGCACCAACACCAAGGACGAGAAGGCCGCCTATCTCGCCGCGATGTTCCAGCGCATGGCCGGGATCCTGGGCCCGCTGCATCACGAGACCTATCTGCATGTCGACGAGGTCAAGGGCGACGCCTATGGCTTTGGCGGCCTGACCCAGGAGCGGCGCTACATCGCCGGCAAGCTCGAGGTCTCGCCGGAGAAGGCATGAGGAGCGAGGCCGCGGGTGAACAACCGCACCCGCGGCCTCAACCGGCTGCCAGGGATCGTCAGCTCGCTATGCGAAACTGAACTTCGTCCTTGTTCAGGAAACAGGTCTTGTCGAACAGCTTCAAATCGAGTGGGTTCGGCAGCCTGACATCGTCCAGGTCAGGGCAGGATTTGAGCGAGGGATCATAGGAACGGTCGATCTGCGAGATGAAGACGACGATCGATCCCTTGTCGCGCGCGAATGATTTCAACGCGCGCACCTGAACGGTGAGGTCGGGATTTTCCCGCCGCTGATCGAGCAGTTGCAGATAGTCGATCACCACGACCGTGCCGCGCGGTGCTGCGGCCATCTGCTTGACGACGTAGTCGGCACTGATGACGTCGGAGCAATCGACCTCGAAGAGTTTTTCGAATTGCGCTGGATCCGCGCCGATCGCCCGAAAACGATCCAGAACGTCTTTCTCGGTGTATTCGAGCGAGAAGAACGCGGCGCAGTGGCCCGACCGCATCGCCTCCACGGCAAGCCCGAGGCTCATCAGGGTCTTGCCCTGGCCGGGGCGCGCGCCGACCAGCACCAGGTCACCCGGTTGGAATTGCGGGAAAAGCCTGTTGGCCGGCGTCGCTGCGGCAGCTTTCGCCGCGAGCATGCTCCAGGCGGAAAATCCTTCCGTCGCGGCGATACGGTCGAGCGCATCGTGCAGCGGAATGCCTTCCCCGCGGGACAGGCGCTTCGCTCTTCGCTTCAGATGATAGATGGGTGCAGACAGTCTCATCGCTAAACCTCCCATTGCGAGCTGAAACGCAACCCCTCCTTATGCCTGGCGCTCGAACAGTCGGTCCGATGATCAATTCGCCCGGTATGAAATGTACTTTCCCGGCGGAGGGGGGAGGCGTGGGCGACACCGGAATCGAGCGTAGCTGATTCCGGGTTTGCGGAGAATGAGAGAGACCAGAAGTTAGGCCGCCGCTTCCGGCACAAGCGCCCGGGTCGGCCCGAACAGCTCCTCGAAGGCCTGCCGGAGCGCGACGTCGACATCGGCCATCGTCACGAGCCGGCCGAGATCGACCAGCGAGGTGACGCCGTAGCGGGGGTCGGCGACGCCGCAGGGCACGATGCCGGCGAAATGCGACAGCTCCGGCTCGACATTGATCGCGATGCCATGAAACGAGACCCAGCGCTTCAGCCGGACGCCGATGGCCGCGATCTTGTCCTCGTGGTCAGGTCCCTTGTCGGGCCGCTTCACCCACACGCCGACCCGGTCCTCGCGCCGCTCGCCACGGATGTTGAAGGCGGCGAGTGTCCGCAGAATCAGCTCCTCCAGGCTCGCGACATAGGCCCGCACGTCCGGCCGGCGGCGCTTCAGGTCGAGCATGACATAGGCCACGCGCTGGCCCGGCCCATGATAGGTGAGTTGGCCGCCGCGGCCGGTGGCAAAGGTCGGGAATCGGGCATCGAGCAGGTCGGTGGCCTTGCCCGAGGTGCCGGAGGTGTAGAGCGGGGGGTGCTCCAGCAGCCAGACCAGCTCCGGGGCTTCACCGGCCGCGATCGCCGTGACGCGCGCCTCCATGTCAGCCACGGCCTCCGGATAGGGCACGGGCGCGTCCGAAATCCGCCACTCCACGGGCTCGCCGGAGGAGGCGGAAAACGACGTCAAATCGAGCTCTTGACGCTGGTTTTGGCGGGGGTTTCGAGGTGAATTAACCATTGGCTAACCATAACCAGGTGATGATCGCAGGCGCAAATTCCAAGTCCCTAGTCCTAGTCCCAAGTTGCGGTGGTCCTGAAGTGCCTACTCTCGACAAAGTCACCGTGGATCTCATGGTCGTCCTCGGGACGACCACCATGCCGATCCATCAGGTATTGCGTCTTTCCCGCGGCGCCATCATCGAGCTGGACGCAACCGAGGCCGACGAGGTCAAGGTTTTGGCCAATAATCTGCCGGTCGCCTCCGGCGTCGTGCTGGTCGACCGCAACCGCATCGCGGTCGAGGTCAAGCAGATGCTGCCACGTATCCCGGGGACGCGGTAGCGGCGCGGGCACGCAGTAGCGGCCCGAGCAGGCGGAAAAGGCCGATCCCGGCGCAAGGAGCCGGAACTTTCCTGCAAAGCTTGTGGAATTCAGGGCCTTTGGAGGCTTGTACCCCTCTGACGGATTTGTTAGATCGGCGCCGTTGATCCGGTTGGCCTTCAAGCCTCAAGCCGGCATCCCCAAAAGCGCTCGTGGCGGAATTGGTAGACGCGCTGCCTTGAGGTGGCAGTGAGTAAAATCGTGGGGGTTCGAGTCCCTCCGAGCGCACCAAGCAAACAGACACGCGAAGGATCTTTTCGCGATCTTCAGTGCCCGCCCGGTTCGCGCTGCGAAGCCTGGAATGGGGTCTCCAGAAGTCTCCGATTTTTGATCTCCCGGCCGAGGGTTCGCTCCGTCGGCGCGGTCCTCGTTCGCGACCCGTCATCACTGCGGCAAGGTCAGCAGGAGCCACGTGCCCGCGGCCACACAGGCGATGCCGGCAGCGCGCGCGATCCAGCGTCCGACCGGCGTGACTTTCTCCAAAAGTACAAGCAACGACAAAAGCGCGATCCAGAGTACGTTCATCACGCCGCCCACGAACAACAGCGCCATCAAAACCCAGCAGCAGCCGACACAATAACCTCCATGCCGAAAGCCAAGCAGCACGCATCCTCGCAGCTCGCTGCGAAAGCCGCCGTGGCGCATCAGGAATAGAAACGGCGACTGGCATTGGGCGAGACAGACGTCTTTGAGCCGCGTCCATTGATAGATGCCCGCCGCGATCAGCACGATGGCGCCAAGCACGTTGCTCGCGATCGCCATCCGGGAATTCAGCAGGGCGGCCCGCTCGATCGCCCATTGGAGCAAGGTGGCTGCCAGCGAAAAGCCGCACCAGGCGAAAAGATAACCGGCAGCAAACCAGCCGGTCGCGGCGAATGGCTTGCCTTGCGCTTTGCCCTGTCGGCCTACGCGGGCGTACATCAGGATCATCGGCGCGGCCGAGGGAGCCATCATTCCGACCATCATCACCGCCCACATCAGGAACACATAGGCGAACTCGATCGCTCGCCACGGCTCGTTGGCCGGCAACATGATTCCGGTCCCGGCCGGGATCATACGGAACTCGGTCATGTCCATACCGCCCATGTCCATGTCGTTGGCCAGCCAGAGCACATAGCTCCACGCCAGCGCGACAATGAGGACGATCGTGCCGACGACGATCCAGCGATCGCGCCGCAGCACGGCTTCCAGGGGGCTGTCCGTCATTTGCGATCGATGTTGTGCGATCGATGTCGCCGGCCGCCGATGCAGGCCGGTATCGGGAGTTACATCACACCTGGTTCGACCAGCGGATCGGCGCATAGAGGCCGTTTCTGCCGGAATTATCCCAGCGCATGCCATGATCGCTGAAGGTATTGCCGGCGGCGCCAACGGCCATCACCATTGCGTCGGGGCTGACCGGATGGCCGATGTTCGTCCACATCTCGCCGCTCGGATGCATGGTCGGTAGCGGATTGACCGACATGTGCAGGATGCCGGGGATTTCCGCGGACCGCGTCTTGCCGTCGATCCGGAACGTGATCGGGACCTTGCGCACCCCGAGGTTCTTGCTGATCAGCGGCGCGAACGCAGCCATGGGACCACCGGCGCCGCCGGTGAAGATTGCAGCCAAGGCCTCGGTCTGGTCATCGTTGGCGCGCTGATCGATATAGGCGGCGACCGACCAGTCTCCGTCCGCCATCACCCCAGGTGCGTGGAGGATGACGAGCACATTCAGCTCATCGAGCGCGATATCGCCATAGCGGCCGGTCTCGATGTGGAAGATCAGCGGTACGTTGCAGAAGCCCTCAGTCGGTCGCGCGGTCAACGGGGGCGCCGCCGACACCAGGCAGGGACAGACGATGCTGCAACTGCAATTCTCGAAATAGTCACCGGAAAGGTGCCATGGGACATCCGCCATTGCTGTCTCCCGCTTGGCCGAACCCGATAGATGCTTTCGAATGAGCTACGTAGAGTTGAAAATTACGCTTGGTTGGGAAGCGGCGCAAGCCGATTCCACCGACGCCGGGCTTCTCTGGATTGGTCTGCGTCGGCAAGCACTTCCTCCGGAGCGGATGACCGGGGAACGATGGCCGTCGGAATCGCATTGCAGTCGGTGAGCTCGCTGCGGAAATGCCGGCTCCCGGCGCGCGGCCATGTTCCTGATGGTGAAAGACGATGAGAGACAGCGCGTCGGAAGTGACCGACATCAGCGACGCCGTTCACTTGTGCATCGACATGCAGAACATTTTCGCTCCTGGCGGTCTCTGGGAGACGCCATGGATGGCGAGGGTCTTGCCGACGATCGCCTCGATCGTTTCGCGCCATCAGGCCAGAACGATCTTCACGCGATTCATCACGCCCGAGGACCCGGAAGATCGGCCCGGACAGTGGCAGCGCTATTTTCGTCGCTGGCGCGAAGCGACCCGCAAACATCTGCCGCCATCCGGTCTCGAACTCGTGCCGGCCCTGAGCCGCTTCGTTCCGCCGGCTGTCGTCATCGACAAGCCGGCCTATTCGGCATTCAGCAATCCCGGCCTCGCGAGTCTGCTGATCGAGAAGAATGTCGGCACGGTCGTCATCACCGGGGCGGAGACGGACGTCTGCGTGCTCTCGACGGTCTTGAGCGCCGTCGATCTCGGCTTTCGGGTCGTCATCATCGAGGATGCGCTGTGCAGCTCGTCCGACGTCGGCCATGATGCGCTCATGACGATGTACCGCACCCGCTTTCGCGGCCAGGTCGATCTGATGACCGCCGAGGAATTGGCGGAGTTCTGGCGGGAGTAGGGGACGATCCGCTCAATTGACATTGTCGCCGAGCATGTTGTGGAAGGCGGTGGCGACGGCGGCAATGCCGCTGGCGCCGTGCATCAGCGCGATCTCGCCCTGCTGCTCGTGGCGGATGGCGTGGGCCATCACACGCAGGCGCAGATCGCCGCCGCTATGCCACATCTGGTCGGCCATCTTGACTGCGCCTGCGTGATGCTTGCTCATCGTTTCGACGAACAGCGTGTCGAATCGGTCCGCCGGCGCGGCCTTGACCTGCCGCATCTCGGCCTGTGTCAGGAAGCCCGGCATGGCGGCACGTTCGTCCGAGCTGCAATCGGGCATCTCGGTGTCGAACCAGCTCAGCCACCACGTTTCGAAAATCCGGTTCTCGCCGGTCTGGCTTGCGACCATCAGCATCGCCAGCTTTCGCAGATGCGGGTCCTGTGCGCGCTCTGCGGCAATCCGCGCCAGCGCGATGCCCTGGGCGTGATGCGCGGTCATGTGACGGATGTAAGTCTGGTCGGCGTCCCTGTCGCGGCCCATCCACGGCGGCTCGTAACCATGGCTGCCGAACAACGCGGCCGCGCCGAGCAGTGCGATCAAAGCCAGCGCGCCGGTGATCCAGGCGTTGGTGAAGCGAACATCGCGCGCGGGTGCCGCGCCTCGTCTCCAGCGCAACCGGGCGAACAGGGGGTACATCACCGCCGAGGAGCTGTGGACGAGCAGGCCGATCCAGTAGGGCTGCTGCAGCGTGAACAGCGGCTGCCAGAACGGAAACAGCGGCACCAGCACGAACCATTCCATGCTTGACGAGAACACGGCCCAGGGCAGCGCGAGCAGCAGGATCGTGAGCGGCCGCAGGTCGGCGGTCCAGCGCCCGAGCACACCGAAGAACACCAGCGCCCAGGAGAAATCCGCCCATTGGTGGAAGGCGATCCCTGCAAGGATCGCGCTCCACGACGGCTCTGCGCTGATCGCCCAATCGCGTGCGGGGATGGCGGCCACCGTCAGCCAGTCGACGGCGGCATCGCGTCCGATGCGCGCGGCGAAGAGCTGGCTGACGATGGTCGAGAAGGTGCTGCTGATCAGGCCGAGTTCGGCAGCGGCGACCCAGCGCGAGCGTCGCCGTGAGGCGCCTTTATCACCGGTGCGAATTGAATTGGAAATGGTCGACGGCGCGGCGGCGTTCACGTCAGCTGATTGAGTTTCTTCAACGGATTGAGTTCGCTCGGCTTGCTCTGTTCGTCCCGGCCGCGCTCCGCTTGCTCCTTGCCTTCCTCATGGAGATCCTGATCGCCGACGATCTCGCCGACGGCCTGTTTCGCCTTGCCAGCGATCCGCTGACCGAGGCCCTTGGTCTTGCTCATGGTCTGCCTCCAGGCTCACGCCGCCACCCCGGCGCTTGAAAGGGGATGAGCGCCGGGGCCGCGGTTCGTCTATTCAGCCTCCGGCAGGGGGGCGTCGGAAGCGTTGAGTGAGACGCTCTGACGCGCTGATGGTTCCTCGGCCGTCATCGTGCGTCGAGTGCAATGATCACGCCTTCATTGCCGCGGAGCAGGATGGAGGCGTCCGGCAACGGCTCGGACGGCCGGTCGAGGTGCGTGGACATCAGCAGGCGGCCGCGACCTTGCCAGTGCCATTTCCGCGGCTCAGCGGCGATGTTGAGCGCGACCAGAATGTCGTTGCCGCCGTCCGTCCGCCTGTAGGCAAGAACGTCGTTCTGCGCGCGTAGCGGCTCGTAGCCGCCGTGACGCAGGCACGCGTGCTCGCGCCGCAGCGTCATCAGCGCGCGAAACAGCGCCAGGATCGAACGTGGGTCGCGCTGCTGCGCGGCCACGTTGGCCGCGCCGTCGGGCGGCTCGAGCGGCAGCCATGGATCGCCGGTTGTAAAGCCGCCGTTGCTGCTGTCATCCCATCGCATCGGCGCGCGTTCGGGATCGCGGCAAAGGCCATACCCCGGCACGAGCTTTTCGAAGGGATCGTGGACGCGGTCGGGCGGAATGGGAACGCGCTTGCGGCCGATCTCGTCGCCCATGAAGAAGAACGGCGTTCCCCGCAGTGTCATCAACAGCATCGCCAGCACGCGCATTTGCGCGTCGCCGATCGTGCTCGCGATTCGCTGCTTGTCGTGGCCACCGATCACCCAGACCGGCCATGCATGATCCGGGATAGCGTTGAAATACGCGTCGATCGTTGCTTGCAGGGACAGCGCGTCCCATTGCGAGTCCAGCAGCGCGAAATTGAGCGGTAGATGCAAGCGCGGTCGGTCGTTGCCGTAGAAGTGGCCGATGCGGTCGGTCTTGCCCTGGACTTCGCCGCACAACATTCGTCCCGGATACCCGTCGATCACCTCGCGGATGAATTCGATGCAATCCATCGTCTCCGGGCGATCGTCGGTAAAGACGGGCGTCTGGCGCTGCGGCGGCGGCTTGCCTTTCGCTCGCGGGTTATGCGGATTGTCGCGCAGCAGCGCGTCCTTGATCAGGACCGCGCTGGCGTCGACGCGGAAGCCGTCGACGCCGCGATCGAGCCAGAAGCGCATGACATCGGCGATCGCGGCGCGCAGCTGCGGGGTGCGCCAGTTCAGATCGGGCTGCTCGACCAGGAAGGAATGATAGTAATATTGCCGCCGCGCCTCGCACCATTCCCAACCGCTGCCGCCGAAGCGGCTCAGCCAATTGTTGGGCGGGCCGCCATTCTCGGCCGCGTCGGCCCAGATGTACCAATCGGCCTTCGCGCTGTTCCGTGAGCTGCTGCTCTCGACGAACCACGCGTGATCGTTCGCGGTATGGTTGGGCACGAGATCGAGAATCAGGCGGATCTCCGCCGCGTGCAGGGCCTTGAGCAGGCGGTCGAACGCCTCGAGGCTGCCGAACGCAGGGTCGATGGAGCAGTAGTCGGAGATGTCGTAGCCGAGGTCGCGGAACGGGCTCTTGGAGATCGGCGTCAGCCACACCGCATCGATGCCGAGCCATTTCAGATAGTCGATGCGTGACGTCAGGCCGGCGAGGTCGCCCTTGCCGTCACCGTCCGAGTCCTGGAACGAGATCAGTGCGATTTCGTAGATGACGGCGGTTTCCCACCACGCACCTTCGTTACGGGACGCCTCACTCATTGCCTTGCATCACTGTCTTACATCACCTCGTCGTGCGTCCTCAGGTCCGCCCCGCCGTGGCGTGCGCTGCGATCTGCTTGGCAGCGGTTCGAGCGCCCTCGATGCCCTTGGGATAGCCGCTGCGGTTCGGATACAGCTTGCGCCGCTCGTCGCGCGGCGGACGCCGCGGCTTGGTGTCTTGCGCGGCGCGGTAGTCGAGCATCGCGATGCCGCCGACCATCAGCAGCGCCAGCGCGATATTGCCCTTTTTGGGATTGTCCGCGGTCAGCCCCGAGAGCAGCGCGGCGGCATCGAGGCCGTCGCCGCCGACGCGGGCCCACAAGCCGGCGTTCTTGTCGACGGAGAGCGACATGATCCCGGCAAGGATCTCCCGCACGCCGAAGGCGCGGACCAGCGTCTCATGGCCTTCCATGCCCAGCGTCTCCGTGACGCGCCGCGGCGCGAAGAATTCGACGACGCCGAGGCCAATGCTGAACCAGCCGAGCGCACGCGCGAGCTGGTCTTCGGTCCGCTTCAGGCTCGGGCCGCCGGCGACGATCTTGGGGTCGCCCTTGGTGCGAACGATGTTGGAGAAATGAAACATGGATATTGCTCCTCAGGGCTTCAGCACGACCTTGACGCAGGAGTCGCGCTTGTCGCGAAACACCTGATACATCTCGGGGCCTTGGCTGAGCGGGACGGTGTGGGTAATGACGAAGGACGGATCGATCTGGCCTTCCTCGATGCGATGGAGCAAATCGTCGGTCCAGCGGTTGACGTGAGTCTGGCCGGTGCGCATGGTCAGGCCCTTGTTCATGAAGGCGCCCATCGGAAGCATGTCGGAGAATCCGCTGTACACGCCCGGCACCGAGATGATGCCGCCGGGCCGGCACACATAGATCATCTCGCGAAGAACATGCGGCCGGTCGCTCTCCACCATCACCATCTGCTTGGCGCGGTCGAGCAGCGTGTCGGGCAGGGAGGCCATCACATGCGACTCCATCCCGACGCAATCGATACACTTCTCAGGGCCTCTGCCGTCGGTGAGCTCCTCGAGCCGTTCCAGAACGCTCTCGTTTTCGAAGTTGATGGTGGTGGCGCCGCCGGCTTCGGCCATGCTGAGCCGCTCGGGCAGGCAGTCGATCGCGATCACCTGGTTGGCGCCGAGCAGGATGGCGCTGCGGATCGCCATCTGTCCCACGGGCCCGCAGCCCCAGATCGCGACCGTGTCGGTCGGCTCGATGTCGCATTGCACGGCTGCCTGCCAGCCGGTCGGGAAGATGTCGCTGAGAAACAGCAGCTGCTCGTCGGGAATGCCGGCGGGCACCTTGATATGGGTGGCATCGGCGAACGGCACGCGCAGATATTCGGCCTGACCGCCCGGATAGCCGCCGGTCAGATGCGTATAGCCGAACAGGCCGGCGCCCGAATGACCAAACGCCTTTTCCGCGAGATGACTCTTGCGATTGGTGGTTTCGCAGACCGAGAAATTGCCGCGCTTGCACTGGTCGCATTCGCCGCAAATGATGGTGAAGGGAACGACGACGCGGTCGCCCTTCTTCAGCTTGCCGTCGACGCCGGAGCCGACCTCGACCACTTCGCCCATGGTCTCGTGGCCCATGATGTCGCCGGGCAGCATGCCCGGAATGTAATTGTGAAAGAGGTGCAGGTCCGAGCCGCAGATGGCGCAGCTCGTGACTTTGATGATGGCATCACGCGGATCCTGAATCTCAGGATCGGTGACGGTGTCGCAGCGAATGTCTTCCTTGCCGTGCCAAACCAGCGCCTTCATCTCTGTCCTCCCGCGAGCTACGAGGCATCCAAGTCGAACAACGAACGATGGTTGCTATCGCACGTGGAAAATCTTCGCACCGCACAGTCTTCGGCGGGAGGTTTGCTTCGGCGGGAGGTTTGGCCTGGATAGGAACGAGAGGCGGTTGCAGCCATTGGAGCGTCATCAACGTCATCGCGAGAATACGAGAAGGATACGCTCATGCCCGCCAATCAACTTGCCGTCGTCACCGGCGCCTCCACCGGCATCGGCCTGGAACTCGCAAGATGCTGTGCCCAGGCAGGTTTCAACCTTGTCATCGCGGCGGATGAGCCCGAGATCGAGAGGGTGGCCGTCGATCTCCGCAGGCTCGGCGCCAGCGTCGAGCCAGTCGAGGCCGATCTCGCTACCACCGACGGCGTCGACAAGCTCTGCGCCGCGGTCGGCGACCGGCCGATCGACGCGCTGCTGGCCAATGCCGGCGTCGGCCTCGGCAAGGCATTCCTCGATCAGGATTTTGCCAGGATCAAGCACGTCGTCGACACCAACATCACCGGCACGCTGTATCTGATCCATCGCGCCGGCAACGAGATGCTCCGCCGCAATTCGGGCCGTATCCTGATCACCGGCTCGGTTGCCGGATTCACGCCGGGCAGTTTTCAGGCGGTCTACAACGCCAGCAAGGCGTTTCTCGATTCATTCTCTTTCGCGCTCCGCGAGGAGCTGCGCGACAGCGGCGTCACCGTTACCTGTCTGATGCCGGGCGCCACCGAAACGGAGTTCTTCCGCCGCGCCGACATGATGGACACCAAGGTCGGCACCGAGCAGAAGGATAGTGCCTACGACGTCGCGAAGGCCGGCTTCGACGCCATGTTGCGCGGCGATTCCGACATCGTGACGGGAATGAAGAACAAGATCCAGACCACAATCGCCAACGTCACGCCGAACGAGATGTTGGCCAAGCAACATCGCAAGATGGCGGAGCCGGGCACGGCGAAGTCGTAGAACGAGGCTCTCGCAATCTCTGCTGGGCGGTGCGGCCGATCCCGCAGACAGACACAAAGGAGCACGCCGATTCACATAGCCTAATGCGCAAAGCTCCCCGAGCCCTCAGACTGGTTCGGCTGGAAAAAGGGGGCTGCGATGCCGATGGATCGCGTCGAACAGGCCTTTGTCGCAACGGCAATCACGGGTTTTCTGGTGATGATGGCGGCGATCGTCTGGATGATGATGGGCTGATACCGGGGAGGGCTGCTGTTTGCGGATCGCATTGCCCTATGCTGCGGTGCTTTTGTGCCTGGCGGTGACCGCTTGGCTCGCTTTCGCGCATCTGTTCTGATCGCCGTCCGGCTCAACCGTTCGGATCGGAGATGAGCGCCGCCAGCCGCTGCGCCATCGCAGGCAGATCGATCGGTTTCTCCAGGATGGGCACGTCGTGGAATTCCGGACTGATCGTGACCTTGTCGTATCCGGTCGTAAAAATGAAAGGTATGTTCCGGGCCTTCAGTTCGCGCGCCACAGGAAAGATCATTTCACTGCGGATGTTCACGTCGAGCACAGCGGCATCCAGGATGCCGCCGTCACGCAGGATACTGAGCGCGTCATCGAGATCACCGACCGGCCCCGCGACCTCTGCACCGAGCGCCTGACATGCCTTGCCGATGTCATCGGCGAGAAAATATTCGTCCTCGACAATGAAGATGCGCCGCCCGCTGAGCGGCGACTGTGGACCTGACGATCCAGCCGAAATCGCCATGGTACCTTCCATCCCTTGCCTTCCATAGGAACATTGGGCGGTGACCCGCCTTGGTATAACGATACAACCGAAAGTGGGTTCCATGAGCAACCGCGACATCATCGTCATAGGTGGCTCGGCCGGCGCGACCGCGCCGCTGAAGCAGATCCTCGGCCGTCTCCCGCCCGATCTGCCCGCGGCGGTGTTCATCGTGCTGCACATCCCGGCGCAGGGCATCGGCATTCTCTCGACGGTCGCCAGCAGCGCCGGCCCGCTCCCGGTCCGGCAGGCCGAAAACGGCATGAAGATCGAGCCCGGCCAGGTTTATCTGGCCGCACCGGACCATCATCTGCTGCTGTCCGAGGATCACGTGTTCCTCGGGCGCGGTCCGCGCGAGAACATGGTCCGGCCGGCCATCGACGCCCTGTTCCGCTCGGCCGCCATCAACTACGGCCCGCGCGTCATCGGTGTGCTCCTCAGCGGCCTGTTGTCCGACGGTGCGGCCGGTCTCAACGCCATCAAGCGTTGCGGCGGAATCTCGGTGGTTCAGGACCCCTCGGACGCCATCGCCGATGAAATGCCAAGAAGCGCCCTGGAGGCGACCATCATCGATCTTTGCGTCCCTGGCGCCGGCATGGGCGACGTTCTGTCCGATCTCGCCAGGGAGGTTGCGGGTGCCGCGCTGCCGATCCCGCCCGAGATCCGGCTCGAGGTCGAGATCGCGGCGGGCGAACGGATCGGCAGTGACAAGCTCCTCTCGGTGGCTGATCCGGTTGCACTGACCTGTCCGGCCTGCGGAGGCGTGCTGTCCGAGATCAAGGAATCGCACCCGATGCGCTTCCGTTGCCAGGTCGGTCACGCCTTCGCCGCCGACATCCTCGCAAAAGAGCAGGAGGGGCAAGTGGATGAAGCCCTGCGGGTCGCACTGCGCATCATTGAGGAGCGGGCTGAGTTGGTGCAGCGCATGGCCTCGGACGGACGGCGCAACGGCCGGCCTGCGGTTGCCGAGATGTACCAGGCGCGGGCTGCCGAATATCGCGAATATGCCGACATGATCCGGAGGGTCGTGCTAAAGTCGCTCGATCCTCCGGTTCGCAAGCGGGAGGCCTGAGGAGGTCGCCATGACCATTTCCCTCGCCGAATGGACCGAGCAGCTCGATACCGAGCGCCGCCATCTGATCAAAGCCGATCGGGATATCGAGGAGGGTTCGCAGCGCATCCGCGATCAGGAGGATCGGATCCGTGAACTCAGTGCCGGTGGCCACGACGCCGGCCAGGCGGAGCGGTTGGTCGAGGTGCTGAAGCAGACCCTGACGGAATGGCTCCGCCACCGCATCCTGATCGAGCAGCGGATTAGCTATCTCCGGCAGCAAGTCGGTCCGGAGTGATCCAGGGGGCGTTGGCAGGCCGCCTAAGCTCCATGCCGAACACCCAATGCTCGCCGTACGGAACGCAGCGTGACGTTTCCGCCTTGCGCCTGTTGGGATAATATCAATTCTGCTATTTCCGGCGAGCGGGCGTCCTCTGGTTCCCGTCACTGAATGAGGCTATCGAGACCATGCATGAAATCGGCGACCAGCCGGTCGAAAGAGAGCGCCAGACCAGGTCTCCGCTGATCATCGGGGTGGGCGCCGCGCCGACAGCTTTGGATAGTGTCGAGCGGTTCTTTTCCAGGCTGACCGTAAGCGCCGACCAGGCCGTCGTGCTCGCGTTCCAGCATCATGAGGCCCTCGACGAGCCGCGGCTGCGCCAGATCGTGCGAAATTCCCACGGTGGCAAGATTTCCGACGTCGGTAACGGCCAGACCATCGAGGGTGGCACGATTTATCTGTGCCCGCCGGCGATGATCACGACGATCCAGGACGGTCGCTTCGCGGTCCGCGAGGCCGAGCAGGCGCCCGGAGAACGGGCTACGATCGACAGCTTCCTGGTGTCGCTGGCGGAAGAACGTGCCGAGCAATCGATCGGCGTGATCCTGTCCGGCATCGGCGGCGATGGCACGCTGGGTACCGCGACACTGAAGGATCACGGTGGCCTTGCCATCGCCGAAAAAGGCGCGAGCGACGAGGCGGATCATCTGAAGGACGCCGACACGCCGGCCGCGATCGCCGACTACGTGCTGACCGCGGAAGACATCGCTGAGCACATCCAGGTCTATGCCCGTCATCTGCGGCGGCTGGAGGAGAAGCAGGGATTCGACGAGGTGCTCGCCGCTGCGGCGACCTCGCTGTCGCGCATCGCCGACATCCTGCGCAGCAAGACCGGTAATGATTTCCACGGCTACAAGCAGAACACCTTCCTGCGTCGCGTGCAGCGGCGGATGCAGGTGGTCCAGATCGCCGAAATTTCGGCTTATGTCGATTTCCTGCGCAACGACCAGGACGAGGCGCAGCACCTCTTCAACGACCTCTTGATCGGCGTCACCGAATTTTTCCGCGACAAGCGCGAATTCGATGTGCTGGAGAGCCAGATCGTCCCGAGGCTCTTCGAAGGCAAGGATGCCGGCCAGCAGGTTCGGGTCTGGGTGCTCGGCTGCGCCACCGGAGAGGAGGCCTATTCGATCGGTATCCTCCTGCGCGAGCACATGGCCAAAATGGACTCCGCGCCGCAGGTTCAGATCTTCGCGACCGACATCGACGGACGGGCGTTGGCGGCCGCGCGCGTCGGCCGCTATCGCACCAAGATCGAGGCGGACATGACCAGCGAGCGCCTGGCGCGCTGGTTTGTGCGCGAAGGCGATACCTATTGCGTGGTCAAGGAGCTGCGCGAAATGTGCATCTTCTCGCAGCACAATGTCATCAAGGACGCGCCGTTCTCGAAGCTCGATCTCGTCTCCTGCCGCAACCTGCTGATCTATCTTAATGCCGAATTGCAGAACCGGGTGATTCCGCTATTCCACTTCGCGCTTCTGGCGGATCGTTTCCTGTTCCTCGGCAATTCCGAGAACGTGACGCGGCATCCAAAACTGTTCGTACCGGTCGACCGCCGCGCCCGCATCTTCAAGAAGCTCGAGACCGGAACGCGGCTGCCGCCGGAATTTCCGATCACGACCGCCGCGGAGAAGGCAAACCTCGAGATAGCGCCAGCGCGCTCCTTCCGCCCCGACATTGGGCTGGAGCGTCGCGCGCAGCGGATCGCGGAGCGCTATGCGCCCGCCTATGTCATTGCCGACAGCAACTTTCAGGTCCTGCACTTCTCCGGGCGCACCGGACGCTACATCGAGCCGACGGCAGGCGCCGCCACGCTCGATCTGCTCCAACTCGTCCACCGCGATCTTCGCCTGGACCTGCGCGCGGTGCTCAGCCGCGCGTCGGACACGAACGAGCCGGCCCATGCTGAGCAGGTGCAGCTCGGCGCCAACGGCCAGCACATTCCCGTCGACATCACGGTGGAGCCGATCCAAGAGGGCGGCAGTGGCGATCGCAATTTCGTCGTCCTGTTCAAGGACGGCCCGGTGCGCGCCATCGATGCCGACGAAGGCAAGCCCAATGCGTTGGTGCAGACCGAGCATGTCGAGCGTATCGAGGGCGAGTTGCGGGCGACGCGGGAGCGCCTTCAGGCAACCATCGAAGAGCTCGAAAGCACCAACGAGGAGCTGAAGTCCTCGAACGAGGAATACCAGTCGCTCAATGAAGAGCTTCAGTCCGCAAACGAAGAACTGGAAACCTCACGCGAGGAACTGCAGTCGGTCAACGAGGAATTGACCACCGTCAACGGCGAGCTGGCTCACCGCGTCCAGGAATTGACGCGCGCCACCAGCGACCTCGAGAATTTCCTGGAGAGCACGCAGATCGCGACCGTATTCCTCGACAACGATTTGCGCGTGATGAACTTCACGCCGGCGATTACGCAGGTTCTGCATCTCGTCGAAACCGACACGGGTCGCCCCATCGCGCACATCAAGGCCCGTATCCCGATCGAGGAGCTCTATGACGACATTCGCGGCGTGCTGCGGACGCTTGCCATCGCCGAGCGCGAGCTGAGGGATCCGGACAGCGGCACGCGCTACATCGTGCGCATCCTGCCCTATCGCAGCATCGACAACTTCATCGCGGGGGTCGTGATCACCTTCGTCGACATCACCGCCATTACCCGCGCCGAGGAGCGGCAGCGCCTGCTGCTGGCCGAGCTCCAGCATCGGGTCCGCAACACGCTGGGCGTGGTCCGCTCGATCGCCCGTCGCACGGCCGACAGCAGTTCGACGGTCGAGGAGTTTGCGTCCCATCTCGATGGCCGGCTCAACGCATTCGCCCGAACCCAGGCGTTGGTGACCCGCGATCCCGAGGGCGGCGTTGACCTCGAATACCTCGCGGTCGAGGAGCTGCTAGCCTATAATGCCAGGGAAGGTGAGCAGGTACGGGTCAGCGGCCCCACGGTGCGTTTTCAGTCGAAGGCCGCGGAAACCTTTGCCCTTGCCATTCACGAATTGGCGACCAACGCGCTCAAATACGGCGCCCTGAGCCGGCCGACTGGTCGCATCGAGATTTCCTGGCGCCTCGAGCAGGGCACCGACCCGGCGGAGCTGGTGTTCGAGTGGCGGGAGCGCGGTGGGCCGCCAGTTGCGCCGCCGCCGCACAAAGGATTTGGGGCCGAGCTTCTGGAGCGCACACTCGCGTTCGAGTTCAAGGGGCAGACCAGGTTGGCATTCAATCCGAGGGGACTGGAATGCACGATCACCATGCCCCTCAGCAAGCGGGCGTTTCATACACCGGCGGTGGCCAACTGATGCCCTTGTCGACGCTAGATCGCAGCCAGGTGGACCCGGTCATTCGCCGGCTAAACGTGCTGAGGCCGTTGTCGATGGAGGCCCGCACCTCGCTCGAATACGCAATGCTGGAGGGAATCCAGCGTGCAGGGGCGGGCGAGGATCTGATCTCGGAGGGCGATCCGGTCGACAGCGTGCGCCTCGTGCTGTCGGGCTGGCTCTGCCGCTACAAGACGCTGGAGGACGGCCGGCGCCAGATCGTCAATTTTCTCTTTCCCGGCGAAAGTTGCGACGCGCACGCGTTCCTGTTGTCGGTGATGGATCATTCCATCGCGGCGATGACGCCGGTCGTCTACACCGAAATCAAGCGCGCGCGGTTCGAAGGTCTCGTGGCGGCCGACCGCGCGCTGGCGGAAGCATTCTGGTGCGAGACGCTCGTCAACAACGCGATCCAGCGCGAATGGGCCATCAATCTCGGCCGCCGGGTGGCCTTTGAACGCGTGGCCCATCTGTTCTGCGAGATCATCGAGCGGCTGCGTCCTGTCGGCATGGTCGAAGGCAATTCCTGCGTGATGCCGGTGACGCAAATGGATCTTGCGGACGCCACCGGCCTGTCGGTGGTCCATCTCAACCGCACGGTTCAGGAGTTGCGCGCCTCCGGCCTGATCGTGCTGCGCGATCGCACGCTGACCATCACCGATCTCGATGCGCTCAAGGACGCGGCACTGTTCTCGCCGAGCTATTTGCAACTCTATCGACGGGCCTAAGCGTCTTCTCGGCTGTTCCGAGATACTTGATCCAGGTTAGCGTTCGCGGATGTTTTTTGAGCGGATGGCTGGTTTTGAGTAATTGACGTAACTTACGTGAAGGCGGTTTCGTCCCGAATCTTCTATCGTCGTTCGATGAATGACGTCCTGCTTGCCCGCGCTGAGCGCGCGATCGAAGCGAGCCGCGCCCTCCGGGCGCAGCGCAGAGCGGTCGCGGATCAGCTTGATGACGCCACGCGCGAGGTGCGCCGGGTGGTGATGGAAAGCGCGATGCTGCGCTCGGAGCTCAAGGCCCTCCGCGACAACCGGGAACAGCAGGATCTCAGACACCGCGTGCCGTCGGAATAGGAGCCGACGACATCAAACGCTAGCATGCGCCGGGATGGGTGCCTCGCTCAGCGCCGCTTCGCTGCTTTGGATCGCCTGTTGTAAGGCGAGCGGTTGACGGGCTTGAGCGAAATGCCTTCGCGCTGCGCCTTGCTGCGAATGGCCGCGACCGGGTGATGCTTCGCCGTTTCGTTTCGCATCGGCAAAATCCCGCACCGTTAACTTATTGAAATGCCGGAACCTGCGGTTGCGGCCGAAGCTGTGAACGCTGCCGGGCTGGGCCGCCCCGACCGGCACGAAACTCTGGCCCCGGCGCCGACCTCCCGCCGGGGCCAATTCCTCCCAATTCCTTCCATCTGAAGGGCTTTGTGAAAGTACAATGACCGCGAAACGCAACCGCAGGAAACAGACCCAATCGCTCCAGGAGCGGTTGGTGGCATTCGCCGAAGCCGCTCGCGAGCGCGCGCGCAGCCTGCCGCCCGGCAAGGAGCGTGACATGCTGCTTCGGCGCGCCAAGCAGAACGAGGTGACCTCCAACCTGACGGACTGGCTGAGCGAACCCGTATACCCGAGACGGGGAGGGTGACGATGCGGAGCATCAAGCACTACCGCGCGTTCCAGATCGATCCGGACGGGCATGTGTTTGGATGCATCAACCTGGTCTGCGACAATGATGAGCAGGCCAAGCGCGAGGCCGCCTCGCTCGTGCTGGTGCACCGCATCGAACTGTGGCGGCTGGACCAGCGCATCGCGCAGTTCGATGTGCCGCCGGAAGTTGTCCGTCAGTAGGGCGACGAGAGGAGAGCGAGAAGGAACCGCGCGCTGCGCCCCGGGTTGGTCGGACTGTACCGACCTCGCGAGGAGCCAGCATGACGGAAGCCGACATTCGCAAGGGGATGCCGCCCGTCAAGCTCTCGCGCGAGGCCTTCGAGCGCCGCTACCGGAGCCGGTTCGTCGATCCCGCCTTTGCACCGCTCCAGCGCGAGCTCGACGCCATCGTCGGCGCGGCCTGGGATGCCTACAGCAATTCACGCAAGGCCCCGCTGACGCGAAAGGCGGGCGCAGGATTCTCCGATCCCGATTACGACATCGCCGTCGACTGGCTCGATGCGCGCGCGAAGATCCTGGCGGCGCAGCGACGCCATGACGACGCGGACGAGACGCCGCGCATCCTCATCATCAACGGCTCGGCCCGTAGCGAGCACACCTGTCCCGGCGAGATGTCCAAGACCTGGCGTCTGGTCGAGCTCGCCAAGCCGGTCTTTGCCGAGCTTGGGCTTGCCGTCGACATCCTCGATCTGTCGCGCCTGGCTTCGGAGTTCGGCAAGACGATCCATCCCTGCAAATCCTGCGTCGGAACCGCGATGCCGCTCTGCCACTGGCCGTGCAGCTGCTATCCGAACTATTCGCTGGGGCAGACCGACGACTGGATGAACGATATCTATCCGCTCTGGATCGCGGCCCACGGCATCCTGATCGTGACGCCGGTGAACTGGTATCACGTGCCCGCCGGGCTCAAGGCGATGATGGATCGCATGGTCTGCGCCGACGGCGGCAATCCCGATCCGACCTCGACCCACGGCAAGAAGGCGGACGAAGCCAAGGCGCTGGAGCTGAAGGGCTGGTCTTATCCGCGCCATCTCGCCGGCCGTCATTTTGGCCTCGTCGTTCACGGCGATGCGGTCGGTGCCGAGGGCGTGCGCCGGGCCTTGTCGGATTGGTTGACCGATATGCAGCTGATCTCGGCGGGCCGCTTCGCCGAGCTCGATGGCTATGTTGGCTACATGGAGCCATACGCCACCTCGCACCGCGACCTCGATGACGACAGGGCATTCCAGACGGAGGTGAAGAACGTCGCGCGCGCGCTCGGCAATGCGGTCCGGCTGGCGCGGAGCGGACAGCTTCGCGCGCCCGGTGCGGGCCTGTCGGATCCAAACCCCAAATGAAGCCAAACTCCAGATGACTCGGAATGATCAGTCCTATGATTGCCTGATCGTCGGCGGCGGCCCCGCCGGGCTGATGGCCGCGATCTATCTCGCGCGATTTCGGCGCCGCGTCTGTGTCGTGGACGCAGGCGCGAGCCGGGCGGCGCTGATCCCGCGCAGTCACAATGTGCCGGGGTTCGTCCACGGCCTCTCCGGTACCGACCTGCTTGCGCGCATGTCCGCGCAACTGGGCGAGCTCGCGGTCACGCGGGTGGCCGCCGAAGTCACCGCCTTGCGGCGAGACGACGAGGGTTTTCAGGCGATCTGGAACGGCGGCGCGGATACGGCTGCTACCGTCATCCTTGCCAGCGGCATCGTCGACGCCCATCCGCCGTTCGACGAATGGCGCGCGGCGGTCGCAGACGGGCTGTTGCGCTACTGCCCCGTCTGCGACGCCTACGAGGCGATCGGCCGTCGCATCGGCATCGTCGGTCCGCTGCACCGTGCCGGCGGCAAGGCGCTCTTCATGCGCGGCTACTCACGCGACGTGACTCTGCTGGCAACGGGCGAGGATGACGGGAAGGCCGCGGCACCGGAGCTGAATGAATCGGGTGTCGAGATCGTCGTCGCGCCCGGCCTGCGCCTGAGGCGGAGAGACCACGGCGTCGAAGCCGTCTTCGCCAACGGCCGGACGGCGCAATTCGAGATGGTCTACCCGGTGATGGGTGCGGAGGTGCGCTCGCATCTCGCGATGAATCTGGGGGCCCAACATACCGGGGAGGGTTACCTGAAAGTCGACGATCATCAGCGCAGCTCGGTCGACGGCCTCTACGGCATCGGCGACGTCGTCACCGACCTGCACCAGATCTCGGTCGCGTTCGGCCACGCCGCGGTCGCCGCCTGCACGATCCACCACAGCCTGCCGCGGCGGCTGGCATGAGGAGCGGGGTATCGGACATTGGCAACAGAATCATCCTCGAAGACCGCGGTCTATGCGGCGCTCTTCGGCAATGTCCTGGTCGCGGTCACGAAGATCGGCGCCGCCGCGTGGACGGGAAGTTCGGCCATGACGAGCGAAGCGGTGCATTCGCTCGTCGACACGACCAACGAGATCCTGCTGCTCTACGGCTATCGGCGCGCGAGCCGTTCGCCCGACGAATCCCATCCGCTCGGCTATGGGCGCGAGCTGTATTTCTGGAGCTTCATCGTTGCGCTGCTGATCTTCGCGCTGGGCGCCGGTGTCTCGCTGTATCAGGGCATTCTGCATGTCGCCGCACCCGAGCCGATCGAAAGTCCGATCGTCAGCTTCGTGGTGCTTGGGCTGTCGTTCCTGTTTGAAGGCGGCTCCTGGCTGGTTGCCCTG
Source organism: Bradyrhizobium sp. JR4.3 (assembly GCF_040547695.1). Classification (NCBI taxonomy): domain Bacteria; kingdom Pseudomonadati; phylum Pseudomonadota; class Alphaproteobacteria; order Hyphomicrobiales; family Nitrobacteraceae; genus Bradyrhizobium; species Bradyrhizobium sp. JR4.3. Next base: position 525,862 of record NZ_JBEPQF010000001.1, read on the forward strand.
CGGCGCTTCAGCTCCGACGGCCAGCGGTTCGGATATTATCAGGCCTTCGTTCGCAGCAAGGATCCTCCGGCATTCATGGTGCTGCTCGAGGACAGCGCGGCGCTGGTCGGCATCGCCATTGCTGCGGCGGCCACTGCGGCCGCCGTAGTGCTGAGCGAGCCGGTCTGGGATGGGATCGGTTCGATCCTGATCGGGATATTGCTGGCGATCGTGTCGATCGGTCTCGCGCGCGAGAGCAAGAGCCTGCTGATCGGCGAGCCCGCCGATCCGGAGCTTGCGCGATCGGTCCTCGACATCGCAAGGCGTTCGCCCGGCGTGCTCAGGGCCAACGGCCTTCTGACGGTGCAGCTGTCGCCGGTCGAGGTCGTTGCGGCCCTCAGCATCGAATTTGCGGATGACAAGCGCGCCGACGACATCGAGCGATGCGTCGTTTCGATCGAGACCGAGATACGCAAACGCCATCCAAGCGTGGCGGCGCTGTTCATCAAGCCGCAGACCGATGCCCGCTACCGGGCGGTGCGCGCGAGGCGCTACGGGTAGCTGCGCGAGGTTCCCCCGACGTCACAATCGGCACGACGGCAGGAACGATCACAACATCCCCCTGGTTGACCGGTGCAGGGGGCGAGCATTGGAGAAACCGGATGGCTCAATCCGAAGACATGACGCGCTGCATCGCGCTCTGCATGAGCTGCTACCAGACCTGCCTCGGCACCGCGATGAACCATTGCCTCCAGACCGGCGGCAAGCACGTCGAGCCCAAGCATTTCCGCCTGATGATGGCGTGCGCCGAAATGTGCCGGACAGCGGCGCATTTCATGCTGATCAACACGCCGCATCACCGGCACACATGCGGCGAATGCGCGGAAATTTGCAGCGAATGCGCCGAGGATTGCGAGCGGGTCGGCGGCATGGACGAGTGCGTCGCCATGTGCCGCTCCTGCGCGCAATCCTGTCGTGCGATGGCGGCCTGAGGACGAAGCCCATGCTGGAAGAGAAACTCACGGAAGCCATCGTCGCGGAGCTGCAGCGGCAGGCGGCCAACCGGCCGCAATTGCTGAAGGTCGAACGCGCGGACGATGCGAAAGCCTCGGAGGAGCTGATCGTCAACGGCAAGATCGACTTGGCCGCGCTGGTCATGGTGATCGCGGGATCGGTCGCCGGCGGGCCTTAAGTCCGGCCGTCAACGCGCCCTCAGCCATATTCCTCGCCGATGCCGTATTCCCGGTAGATCTCCAGCGGATCGAGGTCGGGAAACAGCCGGCATTTGGCCTGGGCGAGATGCAGGCTCACCGCCGCCGGCTCCTTGCCGTTCGAGAGCATCTTGCGGATGTCGTCCATATGCGCGCTCGGCTGGTGCTTGGTGTCGAGCTGCTCCAGCGCGACCAGCGCGGTCGCCAGCGCCTCGGTCAGAACCCAGTCGTCGTGGCCGGTGATTCCCTTCTTCGGCATCGGCAGACCCCATATGTGGCGGCGCCAGTCTATCGGGACTTCCGCCAAATCTCCATGGAGCCGTTGCAGCCAGCAGGCGCGGAAGGGGCCGGCGGCCGTGCTCCGGCTTGCATTATGGCCGGGCGTGGCTAAAAGGCGGCATTGCCGGGGCAATAGTATCTTTGGTGAAACAAAGTTGGCGTAGACCGGCCTGCATGGCATTCGGGCCGGCTATTCCGGTCTGGCCCCCTGATCCCCGCATTCGCAACACGGTCCGGTTGCACCACCCTTCAAGGCTTGAGCCCGCATGGTCTTTCTAAGCTTCGTCTACCGCTTCGTGACCAACTTCGCATTCATGGCGATGGTCTATTTCAGCCTGAATTTAATGGAGAAATACCAGAACCGGGCGATCATCGCGATTCTGGTGCTGATCTATACCGGCATGCGCGCAGCTTCGACGCTGCGGGCCTTCTACTTCTACCAGAAGATCGAGCGGCTGGAGGCTGAGACCAAGCGGCTGCAGGGCCCGATCAATGACGGCGCGGGCGGAACGAACGCGCGCAGGCAGGTCGTGGTTGACGTCGCCCGGCTGCGGCGCGACGGCGAGGTCAAGTCCTATATGGACCTGTTCTTCCTGGCGCTGATCGTGTTGCTCTGCGTCGCCAACATCATGCGACAGTAGGCTCTACTGCGCGCGCTTCTTCAGGCTCGCCACACGGGTCGGGCGCGGCGCAGTGCTCTTTGGCGCGGCGCTCTTGGGCGAAATGCTCTTGGGGGCAGTGCCCTCGGTCTCTGCGGCATGCTTCGGTGCGCCATGAGCAGCGCGCGCGGTGCGGGCAGCGCGCGCCTTGCCGGCTTTGCCCTTGGCCGCACGGGGCGTCTCGGCCGCCATTGCCAGGCGTGTCGCGACGCGCCGCGACAACGTCGTCGACAGCAGCACCTCGACAGAGCCCTCGGGGATTGCAAAGAGATCGCGGGCGGGCACGGGCAGGGTGGCCGCGACATTGGCGAGCGCCATGGTCTTGCGCGGCAGCAGCGGTTGATGCGCGGTCTGCGCGTTGAGGTCGGCCAGCGAGGGCGCCGGAAGCGTCTTGGTCTGCGCGAACACGAAATTCGGCACGGCGGGCCAGCGCGCGATCGGTGTGGTCTCGGTCGGCGGATGCAGCAGCCATTCCACCGGCGTGGTCGGCGTCGCCGGCTGCTCGGCGGTCGCGGGCACCACGTGCACGATGCGATAGCCGCGCGCCTTGAGGTCGCGGATGATCTTCGGCAGGGCCGCCACCGTGCGGGCCTGGATGTCGTGCAGCAGCAGGATGCCCTTGCCCTTGGCCTCGAGCCGCTGGATCGCGAGCTGATAGACGCGATCGGAGGACACATGGCGCCAGTCGTCGGCCGGGAAATCGGCGCTCCAGACCTGGATCCCGCGCGAGATCAGAAGGTTCTCGACGCCGTCGGCGCGCATCAGGCCGGGAATGCGGAAGAACGGCGCGAGCTTGGACGGATCGGTCATTGCGGCCGATGTCCACTCGATGCCGCCATTGATCTGCGCCTCGGCCTTGTCGAGCGGCATCCGGTCCATTGTGAGCGGGTGCGTCATGCTGTGGGTGCCGACGGTGTGACCCGCGGCGACCAGCTTGCGCACGCCGTCCGGGTTCGCCTTGGCCTGTTCGCCGATGATGAAGAAGGTCGCCTTGATGCACTCGTCGGCGAGGATCTGCAGCACCTGGTTGGAATATTTCGGCAACGGACCGTCGTCGAAGGTCAGGACGACTTCATGATCCTTCAGCGGCAGCGTCTCGCGGTACTGCATGGTGCCGATGCGGGGATGCTCGTGCGGATCGACCACGAGGGTGCGGGACGTGCCGAGTGCGTCCGGACGGCCGGGGCAGTCGGCCGCAATGGCCGGCGAGCCGATGGTCAGGACACCCAAAAATCCGCCTAGGAATCCGCCAAGGCAAAGGACGATCCACGATCGCGTCCGAGCAACAACGCTACTTCCGATCATGAACCCGGTCTGCCCTCTTACGCGATTGCCGCCATAGTAGGTCGGAGACATCTGCAAACGGTTCAGGCGCAAGGAACCGCTACCCAGGACTCTGCCGCGACAAGTCCCCTCGATACTTGCATGGCGTAGCATGAACAGACTGTTAATAGGGCCAAAATCACCCCATTTTGCGCCGGCGTGACATTCCGGCATCAACGGGCGTCGGCGCTCTTCTGTGATGTGCCCGCCGGCACGATGTGAACCACCCGATACCCGTTCTCCCTCAGATACCGCAGGAAGGCCGGCATGATCGCGGCCGTGCGCGCCTTGGGATCGTGGAACAGGATGATACCCTTGCCGGCGGCGGCTAGGCGCTCGGTGACGAGCTTCAATTCCTGCTCCGGCGTCATCTCGTTCCAGTCGCTGGCCCACAGGTCAGTCCCGAACACCACGATGCCGCGGGACTGGAGCAGGTCGAGCTCGGCTTGCGTGGCTTCGAAATAGGGGAAGCGGAAGAACGGGGTCGCGGGCGTCGTTGTCGAGGTGCCGTGCAGAGCCAGCTCGACGGCGGCAATGCCGCGATCGATCTCGCTCTTCGCCTTGTCGAACGGGATCCGCGCCATGAACGGATGCGAGAAAGTGTGGTGACCGATGCTATGGCCCTCGCGGGCGATGCGCTTGACCATGTCGGGGTGTTCGGAGGCGTGCAGGCCGATCAGGAAGAAAGTCGCGCGCACGCATTCCTGCGCCAGTGCCGCCAATACCTTCGACGTCGTCGGCGGATGCGGTCCGTCGTCGAAGGTCAGCACGACCTCGTGATCGGCGAGCGGCAACGTCTGCGGAAAGCTCTTCAAGCCCACGCGCAGCGTGGTCTTGGCGTCGACGCTCAGAATGCGGGAGGTGCCGAGCGCGTCCTTGCGCGGGCACTCGGCGGCTTCAGTCGAGGCGGTGCCGGCGAGGGCGGCGAGCGCTGCGCCTGCCGACATCGAGGTCCACCTCAATCGAAGCATCTTTGTCATTGCGCTCAGAGTTGCCTTGTGGGTATTGCCTGAACCGTCAGCTCAGACCACTCGTTTCAACCTGTCGAACGGCGAGGCGCGCCATGGATGAACATCTGGACGGTGCCGCGTCTGCTGCGGAATCGGTACTCGACCACGTGCCGATGCGCAATGAAGACGGCGAGATTCGTCACGAATTCGTCGCGGAAATTGCCCATGCGATCGAGGCCGGCGACAGCGCCGCGCTGCGCGCCTGCGTTGCCGAACTGCACGAGGCCGATCTCGGCGATCTCATCGGGGCTCTCGAGCCTGACGATCGGGTCCGCCTGGTCGAACTGACGGGGCGCGATTTCGACTTCTCCGCGCTGAACGAGCTCGACGAGGGCGTGCGCGAGGAGATCCTCGAGGAACTGCCGCCGCAGACGGTCGCGGAAGGTGTGCTCGAGCTCGAATCCGACGACGCGGTCGAGCTGCTGGAAACGCTCGATCAGGCCGATCAGGAGGAGATCCTCGAGAAGCTGCCGCTCAAGGAGCGCGTCGTGCTCGAGCGCAGCCTGCTTTATCCGGAAAACTCCGCCGGCCGCCGGATGCAGACCGAGTTCATCGCCGTGCCCCAGGATTTTACCGTGGGGCAGGCGATCGACTACATGCGCGAGACGCCGGATTTGCCTGACCGCTTCTACGAGATCTACGTCGTCGACAAGGAGCAGCATTGGCAGGGCGCGGTCTCGCTCGACGTGCTGCTGCGCGCCCGCCGCCCGGTGGCGCTTGCCGAGCTGACCGACGAGGATCGCCGCCGCGTCTCCGTCCTGGAGGACCAGGAGGAGGTGGCGCGCATGTTCGGCAAGTACAATCTCGTCGCAGCCCCGGTGCTCGACACCCAGGACCGCCTCGTCGGCGTCATCACCGTCGACGACGTCGTCGACGTCATCGAGGAAGAGGCGGACGAGGACCTCAAGGCGCTCGGCGGCGTCAACAGCGACGAAGAGCTGTCCGACACCGTGTTCACCATTGCACGCGCACGGTTCAACTGGCTGCTGGTCAATCTCGCCACCGCCTTCTTGGCGTCCTCCGTGCTCGGCCTGTTCGAGGGGCAGCTCGAGAAGATGGTAGCGCTCGCCGTGCTGGCGCCGATCGTCGCGAGCCAGGGCGGCAATGCCGCGACCCAGACCATGACGGTCGCGGTGCGGGCGCTGGCGACGCGCGAGCTCGGCTCCTCCAATGCCTGGCGCGTGGTGGTGCGCGAGGGCCTGGTCGGCCTCGTCAACGGTCTCGCCTTTGCCGTGATCACGGGAATCGCGGCGGTGGCCTGGTTCAGGATCCCGGGCCTCGGCATGGTCATCGGGCTCGCCATCATCGTGAACCTCTTCGCCGGCGCGCTCGGAGGCATCCTGATCCCGATGGCGCTCGAACGTGTGCGAGCCGATCCGGCGGTGGCGTCAGGCACGTTCGTGACAACGGTCACCGACGTCGTCGGCTTCTTCTCCTTCCTCGGCATCGCGACCTTATGGTTCGGGCTGAGGTAGGAGCTGTTGAAATCCGTAGCCTGGATGGAGCGAAGCGTAATCCAGGGCCGCTGCGTCGGCTCGAGAGATGCCCCGGATCGCGCTGCGCTCCATCCGGGCTACTGGCCATCATCTTTAATCCGAACTTAAGCGAGCTGCCGCATCATCGTTCCCGCTTGGGGGAATGAGCATGCGTGTGCGGCTGAAGGCGGACGGACGGATCGTCGAGTTGCGGGATGGGCAGGAGTTTCCGGTCCAGCCGTTTCCGGTCCAGCCGTTTCCAATCCAGCCCTTTCCGATCCAGCCCTTGCCAATCCAGCCTGCGGCCAGCGCAGCGCCGGCCGAAGCCAGCTCGCTCGCCGTGCGCGATTTGCGTCGCCGCGCCTGCCTGACCCAGATGGAGTTCGCGGCTAAACTCGGCGTTCCCGTCGAGACCATCCGCAACTGGGAGCAGGGCAAGCGCGCCCCGCGGGGACCCGCCCGCGCGCTGCTCGCCGTGATCGCGCATGCGCCCGAGACCGTGTTCCAGGCGCTCGCCAAAGCCTGAGCTGAAGGCCTGTCGTCGAGGCTTGTCGTCGAGGCTTGGCGTCAAGGTCTGGCGCGAACCTCCCGTTAGCATTGCGCGCAAGATCCGGCCCGGCGGTCGGTGCCGCCCGTTGGCAGCGTTGCCAGCCGGGTTCATAATGACGCCTGGATCATGATTTGGGGCGACCGCGACAGAGAGGATTCCTCATGCTGTTCGTCGAGACCAATGGCGCAAGAATACCGGCCATCGGGCTGGGAACCTGGGAGCTGAGCGGGCGCATGTGCGCGCGTGTGGTCGAGCAGGCACTGCGGCTCGGCTATCGCCACATCGATACCGCACAGGTCTACGACAATGAGCGCGAGGTCGGCGACGGCTTGCGCGCCTCCGGCGTGCGCCGCGACGACATCTTCCTGACGACGAAGGTCTGGACCAACCATTTCGCGCCTCACGATCTCGAACGCTCGGTCAAGGAGAGTCTGGTGCGCATGCGGCTTCCCTCCGTCGATCTCTTGCTGTTGCACTGGCCCAATTCGCACGTGCCGCTGGAGGAGACGCTGAGCGCGCTGTCGCATGCCAAGCGCATGGGCCTGACCCGCCACATCGGCGTCTCCAATTTCACCGTCGCGCTGATCGAACAGGCGGTGGCGTTGTCGCCGGAGCCGCTGGCCTGCAACCAGGTCGAATACCACCCTTATCTCGACCAGGCGAAGGTGAGGGCGGCCTGCGATCGGCACGGGCTCGCGCTGGTCGCCTACAGCCCGATCGCCAGGGGGCGGATCAAGACCGACCAGACGCTCGCCGAGATCGGGCGTCTGCATCACAAGACGCCGGCGCAGGTCTGCCTGCGCTGGCTGGTGCAACAGAATGTCGCTGCGATCCCGCGCACCTCGCGCGTCGAACGCCTGTCGGAAAACATCGAGATCTTCGATTTCGAGCTTTCGGATGACGAGATGGCCCAGATCGCTGCGCTGGCCAGTCCCAGGGGCCGCCTGACCGATTTCGGCTTCGCGCCAAAATGGGATTGAGAGGGGGCTGCCGTATGCTAGGACCAGCTTGGCAACCTGAAGTCAGGCGATGGAACTGCGGAAGATCATACGGACGGACATTGCAGCGTCGGCGATCGCCCATCTGACGCTGGTCGCGCTGATCATCGTGATCAGCGAAGTCCATCCGTTTCACGCCAACCCGCCCGAATCGGTTTCCGTCAGCATCGTGACGCCGGAGCAGGTGAAGCAGGAGGAGGCCAAGGCCGAGGAGAAGGCCGAAGAAAAACTCAAGGCGAAGCCGCCGGAGCCGATCCCTGACCTGAAACTACCGAAACTGGATTTCACCGACAAGGACAAGGCGGCAACCGCGCCAAAGCCCGAGGCGAAGCAGCAGGCCGCGGCACAATCCTCGAAGCAGCAAGCCTCAAAGCAGCAGGCCTCGCCTGAACCGCCGCAGCAGAAACAGCCGCAGCCACAGCCTTCACAGACGCCGCAGCAGCAGCGCGAGGCGAATGCGCAGACGCAACCGCAGCCTCAACAGCCACAGCCTCAGCCATCGCAGTCGCCGCCGCCTCAGGCGACTCCGCAGCCACCTCAGCCCCCGGCGCCACAGCTCCTGCCACAAGCGATGCAGCAGCCAGAGGCCGCGCCGCCCCCGGCCTATCAGGCGCCGGAGCCCGACGTCACCGTCAAGTACGGCGTCATGCTGGGCCTGCCGCCGGAATTGCCGACGGAGCTGTCGAAAGACGCCCCCAAGGACGATGGCGGCGATGCCAAGGATTCAATCGCGGCCAAGCTGCCGGCCGAAATCATCGCCGAGCTGCGTCGTCACTTGCGAAGCTGCGCCAAGCTGCCGGCTGGGGTCGCGCCGACCGACACCGTCAACATCAAGCTGCGCACCGTGCTCGCGACCGACGGCACGCTGGCGCGCGAGCCGATCCTGATCGAAGCGCCGCCATCCGCAAAGGGCGTGGCGCTCGTGAAGTCCGCCATGAGCGCGCTTCAGGCCTGCCAGCCCTACAAGATGCTGCCGGCCGACAAATACGGGGAATGGAAGGTGATGGACCTGCCGTTCAGCCCGCGGGATTTCGGCGGATAGCAGGTAGTCAAGTAGCCTGGATGGAGCCAACGGGTCGGCGCGAAGCGCCGCCCGATGACAGGCTCCGCGCAATCCAGGGCCGCTCGCGCTGCGTTTCGCACCTTCCCGGATTACGCTGCGCTCCATCCGGGCTACGCGACCGCGCCTGTGTCGCTCCTCTGTCAATCCGCTCACGCAAATATATTCCGCTTTACCGAAATTCGGTTTTGGCGTATGTGTCGCGCATCCCGGCTCATCCTTGAGGGGCGATCTCGTTGTCGTCTTGATTGCGAGCCGGGCTTGCGGTGGACGCGGCAGCGTCGGCATGAGAGGTGCGGGCAGGGCGGGTAGTCCCTGTGAGCCCGTGGCCACGTGCGGACGAGCGGCGCTGTGAAGTTCGTCTCGTCGGTATTTCGATGGCTACGTGCACGAGGCCGTCGAACCCTGCGGCGAAATGGCGAATGCGCGTACGGCAAAACCGTGTGGTCCTGGCCGTCGTTGCTACGGTCAAGCTTTCGCGGAGATGTGTGCGAGCCCAACCGGGCAGACAGCATCATCCAATTCGCGAGGCGAGGGAGGCCAGAAGGAAAGTTCGGCTCCCGGGAGAGCACGGCATAAGCCGTCCAACCATCGCGCAGGGAAGGCCGAGTGATTGGCACCACCTGTATGCTGCTGTGCGGTTTTTCTGCGTGTGCTTTTCGCGCAGCGGACCGCGGGTGCGAGGTCAGCACCCGGCCTTCCCTGCGCCCTCTTGGCTTTGAGGGTGGAGCGACGAAGCAAAGCTCGGGCGAAACGCGCCGCGAGGATGCAAAGGTGTGGCTACAATTCAAGATGCGAGCTGGAAGAGTGGCGCTACCGCCTCATACTCCGTCATTGCGAGCGCAGCGAAGCAATCCAGAGTCTTACCGCCGAGGGATTCTGGATTGCTTCGCTGCGCTCGCAATGACGATGTGGAGAGAACGTGCGCCACACTCCGCTCTCGTGCCCCGGACTCAGCGCAGCAGCGCGTGCGGGACACGCGCGAGTCAACGACCGCGCTTCATCTCATCACCATCCACCAACTCCGGCGCCATCGCCTCCCACGCGCTCGAGGCGAATTGCCGCCGCCAGGTCACGATCACCACGGCTGCCGTGGTGACGAACAACACCCAGGGGCTGACGAACCAGCCGAGATAGCCGAGTGCGAAGAAGAAGGCGCGCTGGCCGCGGTTGAAATGGCGGCCGGCGGATTCGAACAGGCGCGAGGTACGGATCACATGAGCTTCGGCCTCCGGCGTGTCACGCTGCGAGGCCGCCGGCATGCCGCCGAACAGGATCGCGACATAGTTGAACAGGCGGTACGACCAAGCGAATTTGAAGAAGGCATAGACGCAGATCAGGACAAGGCCGACGCATTTCAGCTCCCACATGGCGGGCGAGGTGCTGAGATCGATCGGCAGCTTGCTCAAGATCGTGATCGCGTCGTTGGTCGCGTGCAGCAGCGCCAGCGCGCCGCCGAGCGCGATCAGGCTGGTGGAGGCAAAGAAGGCGGTGCCGTTCTGCAGCGAGGCCATGATCTGCATGTCGACCATGCGCGCGTCGCGGTCGAGCAGCCGGCGCACCCACACCTCGCGGTAGCGGTTCATGCGCGCCGACAGGCTGTCGCGGCCGTAGGCCGAATGCTCCAGCGTCAGGGCGTAGACCAGCCATTCGATGATGAAGAAGCCGACGGCTGTGATGTCGACCCAATGCCTGCTCATGTCAGTCTCCTGGAGAGGATCGCAACGCTTGCCACGCATGGCGAGGTGCAGCAACGATTGATTGGCGGCAGGCGATGGCGTTAAAAGCGGCTCGCTTCAAGGCGTATCGGGAAGGACTGATGACATGGCTGCGCTGAAACTCGCAATCGGCAACAAGAATTACTCGTCATGGTCGATGCGGCCCTGGCTCGCGCTCCGCGCCAACGACATCCCGTTCGTGGAGACTCTTATCCCGCTCTACACCGACAATCCCGCGGACAAGGAGCAGATCATCTCGTTCAGCCGCGCCGGAAAGGTCCCGGTGCTGGTCGACGGCGACATCACGGTGTGGGATTCACTCAGCATCATCGAATATATCGCCGAGCGCTATCCGGAAGTGAAGCTGTGGCCGGCCGCCGCCGCCGCCCGCGCCCATGCCCGTTCGGTGTGCGCCGAGATGCATTCCGGCTTCATGGCCCTTCGCAACGAATGCGGCATGAACCTGCACCGCCCGGTGCGCCCCGTGACGCTGTCGGCCGACGCCGAGGCCAATATCGCGCGCGTGCAGGAGATCTGGCGCGAATGCCGGGCCCGGTATGGCGCCAACGGACCGTTCCTGTTCGGGCGCTTCGGCGCAGCGGATGCGATGTATGCCCCGGTCGTGCACCGCTTCCGCACCTACGCAATCGAGGTCACGCCGGAGACCAAGGCCTACATGGACACGATGCTGGCGCTGCCGGCGTTCCAGGAATGGACCCGGGACGCGCTCGCCGAAACGCTTGTCATCGAAAAGTTCGAGAACTTGTAGTCGCGAATGTGATTGAGCGCGGCTTGACGGCACGGCACATGGCGGCGCTCAATCGCGGCGGAGCTTGCGGGCAAGGAGAGGGGACATCATGGGAATCCTGGACTCGCTGGAGAACAATCCGGCGCTGCGGAGCGCGCTCGGCCAGCTCGGGGCAGCCGTGTTGCCGACTGTGCTGAGCGAGGTGCTCGGCAGCAACAATCAGGGCGGCCTCGGCGCGATCGTCGCAAAGCTCCAGCAGGCCGGGTTCGGAGACCAGGTCAAATCCTGGCTCGGCAACGGCCAGAACCTGCCGATCTCGGCCGACCAGCTCCGCACCGTGCTCGGCAGCGATACCGTCCGCCAATTGGCTGCGCGCTACAACATCCCGGTGGACCAGCTGGGCCAGATTCTGGCCCTGGAACTGCCCAAAGCCGTGGATCACGCAAGCCCCGACGGCCATTTGCCCCATAGCGCCTGAGGAACCGGTTCCAGCGGTATCACCGGCTGGCGGCATCACTCTGAAATAACTGCAAAATTTGCACGTTTGCCATGTCGCATACTGCTGGCCAAAAAAGCCCGCCGCATGCTATATAGCGGCCGGGTTTCCGGCCGGCCGACGCAGTGGGACCACGGGCGTGGCAGGCGTTGTTTGAGTGATGGAGAGGGTGTTGAAGCACAAATTCCCTATTGGATCGCGCGTGTTGTTCACGGCCAGCAATGTCGCACGCCCTGCTGCCAGCGGCTCGTATGAGATCATCCGCTTGCTGCCGACGGATGGTGACGACTGCCAGTACCGGATCAAGAGCTCGACCGAGGCTTTTGAACGCGTCGCCAAGGAAAGCCAGCTCGCGCTGTCCTGAGGACCGACGCTACCCGCGCATTGGCGCGTCCCCGGGAATTTGTATTCTGCCGCCGTCAAAAGGCCCGCTTCACCTTCAAAAGGTGGGCCGGGGCAGTTGCCGACTCTCGGTACTCGCTTTGACCATTCGCTCTCTGCTCGCGTGAGGGGACGTCGCGCATGAACTGGGCATGGGCCTCGTCGCTCGACCAAATCTGGCGCTCGCCGGCCTTCCCAATGTGGATGATGCTGGCGGCTGCCGGCTTCTTCGGACTGATCCTCCTGGTCACGCTGCAGCGCGCCGAGCGGTCGGTCGCCAACGGCGCGCTGACCGTTGTTACGCTGCTCGCCATCACCATCGCGATGGCTGCTGTTGTGCGCGTCGATGGACCGGCAGGGCAGACCACCCCGACCGAGGCGCGCGCGCAGGCCGCGATGACCGCGAGCCTGCCGGCGTTGTCCTGTCTCGACGATCTCGCCGGCGATGCCGTGGCCATCGGCTGCGAGAAGGCGCTGTTCGGCGCGCCGGACGTGGCCGCTGCGGCCGTCTCCACGACCGCGGCCAGGATCGACCGGCTGATGGCGCTCGGCGATGCCGCGACCGCCGAGAAGAGCCTGACGCCTGACATCAAGGTGCTGCGCAAATCGCTGGAACGTGATCGCTATGGCTTGGTCGCGCAGGTGCTGGTCGTGCGCGACGGTTGCACGCAGTTCGACTGTGCGGCCTTCCGCTCGCTGACCGACCAGCAGCAGGTCGCCGCCAACATGGATTCCCATCTCTACGACACGCTGGTCGCGCGCTACGCCCCGACCTGGAATGCGCCTGCAGCAGCGCAATCGTTGCCCGCCACTGCCGCCCTTGCCGGACTGCCGCCGTCGATGCCGACGGGCAAGCCGACCAGTGCGGAGTTCCCGAGTGCCTCGTCGACGCCGCCGGTCAGCATCATGAATCCGGAGCCGCCGACGCGTCAGGCGGCGCCCACCGCGAACGCGGCGGCTCCGCGCCCCCCGGCAGCGGCCTCGGCACAGGCCGCAGCTCCCGCCGCGAAGAAGCCGCCTGCGCCGAAGGCTGCGCGGGCACCAGCGGCAGCACCGGTTCCGCTCACGCCGCCGGCCGCGGCTCCCCCGGCTGCGGATAACGAGTAGATCGGCATTCCAAATGCGGGGCTGCCCGGCTAATGCTGGGGCATGCCACTACATCTGATCAAGCTCGCCGTCGGCTGCGAATCCGTCAAGGAATTGAAGGAGTGGACCGCCGAACGGATACAGACCGCCAAGAAGAAGGGTCTGCCGCAACATCACATCCACATCACCCGCATGGTGCCCAAGCGCGACGCCGAGATCCTGTCGGGGGGCTCGCTCTATTGGGTGATCAAGGGCGAGGTCGCCGCGCGCGAAAAGATCATCGGCATCGAGCCGTTCCGCGACAAGGACGGCATCGGACGCTGCCGGATCGTGATGCAGCCGAAGGTGATTCCGGTGTCGCCGCGGCCGATGCGCCCGTTCCAGGGCTGGCGCTACCTTGCCGACGATTCCGTGCCGCCCGATCTCGGCAAGTCCGCCGCCGGCTCGATCGCGGCGATGCCGGAGCCGATGCGGCGCGAGCTGCGCGATCTCGGGCTGCTCTAAACCGCGATATTGTCGATCAGCCGGGTCGTGCCGAGCTTGGCCGCGACCAGGATGCGCAACGGCCCGTCCTTGCGCGAGGCGACAGGCGCCAAAGTCGCTGCATGGCGGACCTCGAAATAGTCGAGCTCAAAGCCGGCCGCGGTGATCATCGCGGCTCCGCGCGCCATTGCGGCCGCGACCGCTTCGCCGGCGCGGATGCGCCCGGCGCTCTCCTTCATCGCGCGGTACAGCGTCGTTGCGGTCTGCCGCTCCCGTGGCGACAAATAGACGTTGCGCGAGGACATCGCGAGCCCGTCGCGCTCGCGCACGGTGCGGGAACCGATCACCTTGACGCCGAGGTCGAGGTCGCGGGCCATCTGCGCCACCACCCGCAACTGCTGAAAATCCTTCTCGCCGAAGATCGCGACATCCGGCCGGCACTGGGTGAACAACTTGCCGACGACGGTGGCGACGCCGCCGAAGAAATGCGGGCGGAAGCGGTCCTCGAGGCCGGCCAGCGCCGGTCCCTCCGGTACGATGCGGGTGGCAAAGCCCTCCGGATACATGGCCTCGGCGCCGGGGTGCCAGACGATGTCGACGTCCTCGGCGGCGAGCTTGGCGATGTCGGATTTCCAGGTGCGCGGGTAGGCGCCAAAGTCCTCGGTCGGGGCGAACTGGGTCGGATTGACGAAGATCGACACCACGACGCGGCTCGCGCGCCGCTTGGCCAGGCGCACCAGCGACACATGACCGTCATGGAGCGCTCCCATGGTCGGGACCAGCGCGATCGTGGCCTTTCGCTTGCGAAGATTGTCGACGGCGCGTCGCAAGGTGGGGACCGTGCGGGCAATCAAGGGGCTGCGTGACATCAGAACTCGACGGGGTTTGGAATCGGCGGGCGCGTCCCGGCGCCCGGCAGGCTAACCTTAACAAGCGGCGACCATGGACGCCACGCATCCGGATGCGGCACAGCATCCCGCGCAAAGCCGCGCAAGAGGTCGCGACATTGTGGGCTGGATCACAGACGCGAAGCGGCGCGGCGATTCATGACGAAGGACGGCGCGCCGCGATTTGTATTGCCTGTCACGCATTTCACTTGACCGCAGACGCGGCCAACTCGAAGATATTCGTTAGGGGTGTTGAGGATCGCGATGCTTGTGCAAGCTAGCCAAGGCCAGTCCGGCTCGGCGCATGTGGTCGTGCTCGGCAACGAGAAGGGCGGCTCCGGCAAGTCGACCACCGCCCTGCACATCGCAGTCGCGCTTTTGAAAGCCGGCCAGCGCGTCGCCACCATCGACCTCGACTGCCGTCAGCAGAGCTTTACTCACTACATCAACAACCGTTCCGCCTGGGCGCGCCGCACCAAGCTCGACCTCGAACTGCCGCTGCATCGCTGCATCAAGCTCGGCGAGACCATGCAGGTCGCCGCGAATGAGAATTCGGAGTTCCTTCAGTTCATGGAGGCGGTCTCGGCGGTCGAGAGCAGTTTCGACTTCATCGTCATCGATACGCCCGGCACCGACAGCTATTTGATGCGGCTTGCGCACTCGATGGCCGACACGCTGGTGACCCCGATCAACGACAGCTTCCTCGATTTCGATGTGCTCGGCACCGTCGATCCCGCCAATTACGCGGTGACAGGCGAAAGCCACTACGCCGAGATGGTGCGGGATGTCAGGCGCAAGCGCCGCCAGCTCGACGGCGCGACCACCGACTGGATCGTGGTGCGCAACCGGCTGTCGATGCTCGGCTCCCGCAACAAGCAGCTCGTTGCCGAGGGGTTGAAGGATTTATCGCTACGGCTCGGCTTCCGCTACGTCGACGGCTTCGCCGAACGCGTCGTCTATCGCGAGTTCTTCCCGCGCGGCCTGACCGCGCTGGACGAGATCGACGAGGCGACGCTGGGCATGCGGCCCAATCTCGGCCATCTCACCGCACGGGAGGAGGTGACGAGCCTGCTCCGCCAGCTCAAGCTTCCGCTCGACGAGCGCGGACGCCGCCGCGCGGCCAACCGCGCTGAGTGGTTCAATCAGGTCGACAAGCCGCTCGAGGTCCACGACATCCTCGGCGCCTAGGCGTCGGTATATAGCTACTTCCAGTCGATCAAGCGGCCGGTTCCCACGGGAACCGAGCCCGCACTCAACCGTTTTCACCCCGCGTTTACTGCAAAATTGAACCCGATCGAGACAGGTTGCGTCGGAAGGTGACGTGCACCCTGACGTAGCCGTATGAGAACCGGGTGCCCAAGAAACGTGTGCGCCGCACAATGAAAGGGCTGATGGTTCACAATATTTAGCCTTCCTGTCACGCGGCTGTGACATATATTAGGGAATAGGCGACCAGGGGCCGAAGAGCTCCGGAAGAACACGATTTTCAACAGGGATTCAGGCCGCAAGAGCCTGAGGCTGAGGACGAAAATGAAGCGTGGAATTGCCGTTCTGGTTTCGGTCAGTGCCCTCTGTGGCGTCGCCTATTTCACGGCGAGCAAGTGGGCAATCAGGCACGAGACCATCACCTTCTACGATGCCTCGCGCGACAACCGTGCGGTGCCCGTCGATATCGCGATCCGTCGTGACAAGGAAATGCAGGCCAATGCCGGCATGATCACGATGCCGGTCGCCGTGATCAACCACGGCAACACCGTCAAGAACACCGAGTACGGCTTCCTCGCCAACATTTTCGCCGCGCGCGGCTACCTCGTCGTCAGCCCGCAGCATGATTTGCCGACCGATCCACCGATGGTGACCAAACCCGGCGAGATCTATGTCGGCCGGCTGCCGCAGATCCTGCGCGGCGTCGCCAACATCCATCTCGCCATGCAGGAGATGAAGAAGGTTCAGCCCAACGCCGACTACGAAAAGGTGACGATGGTCGGCCACTCCATGGGCGGCGACATCACGATGTATTTCGCCAAGCAGTATCCGGATGAGGTCAAGAAGGTCGTCACGCTCGACAATCTTCGCGTGCCCTTCGTCACCGCCGGCAAGTTCAAGATCCTGTCGTTCCGCTCCACCGATCCGCAGTTCAAGGCCGATGCGGGCGTGATCCCGACCGACGAGGAATGCGAGAAGGCCGGCATCCAGGTCGTGAAGACCGAATTCCAGCACAACGACATGCGCGACACCGGTCCGGACGCGGCCAAGAACTCGATCCAGGGCATGCTCGACAAGTTCCTGAGCGCGACCGACAGCGAAGTGGCGCCGGTCGATACGCAATCGTCCCCGCCCAAGATTCTCGAGCCCGGGCCGGTCGCTTTGATGGCGCCTGCCAAGAGCTGACGCCTTCCTCGTCGTCGATAGCGATTTTCAAAGCCTCCGCCGGCTGCCGCCTGCGGGGGCTTTGCACATTGACCTAGCTGCGTGCGCTGACCACATTAGCCGCTCACGAAAGGTCAAGGAATGTCCGGCGAACCCATCAAACCGCGCGGCCGCAATGCCGTCTCGGCACAACCAGATGGCGCTGTGCCGCAGGCGGGGACCTCGACCTCGGAGGACATCGCCGCCTTCGTCGCAAACGCGCGCGCGCTGTCACCGCATGCGCCCGGTGCGAAAGGGCGGCTGATCTTCGCGCTGGATGCGACGATGAGCCGGCAGCCGACCTGGGACATGGCCTGCGCGCTTCAGGCCGACATGTTCCGTGAGACCGCCGCGCTCGGCAGTCTCGACATCCGGCTCGTCTACTATCGCGGCTTCAACGAGTGCCGCGCCACGGGATGGATCTCCGACAGCGCCAGGCTTGCGACGCTGATGGGCAAGATCGATTGCCGTGGCGGCGACACCCAGATCGGCAAGGTGCTGAGCGAGTCGCGGCGCGAGGCGGTCGCATCCGGCGTGCGCGCCGTTGTCTTCGTTGGCGACGCCATGGAGGAGAACGTCGACGAGCTCTGCGCCAAGGCAGGCGAGCTCGGCATGCTCAAGGTGCCTGTGTTCGTATTTCAGGAAGGCCATGACTCAGTGGCCGAGCAGGCCTTTCGCGAGATCGCGCGTCTGACAGGTGGTGCCTGGTGCCGGTTCGATCCGGGCGCGGCGGCGCAGTTGCGCGAGCTGTTGCGCGCAGCCGCCGCCTACGCGGCCGGCGGACGCGAGGCGCTGTTGCAATTGGCGAAGACCGCAAGTGGCGCGGCCAGGCTGATCGGCCAGATGAAGTAGCGCTGGCGCGCGGTCGGCGGGGGCGCAAGGACACGATGGTTTTTGGGGGTAGGGCGACTATATTCCGGCCATGACCCTGATTGCCGGCGCTATCGCTGTTATTACCCTTTATCTGCTGCTCCAGATGTTCCGTTCGGCCAACCCAGCGGTGCTGGCACGCGCGATCAGGTTCGGTGGCGGCGTGGTCGCGCTGGCTGTCGCAGCGTTCACTGGCTTGAAGGGCGAGCTGGTGGTGGCGATCCCGCTCGGGATATTCGGTGCCGGGCTCCTGGGTTGGACACCGATGGCAAACGCCGGCTTCGGCAATATCGGCGGGCTGTTCGGCGGGGGCGCGACGCGCCCGGCCGGTCAGGCCTCGCGCGTGCGCTCGCAATTCCTGGATATGCGGCTCGATCACGATTCCGGCCAGCTCGGAGGCCGGATCGTCGCCGGGCCTCACGCCGGGCGCGATCTCGATGAGTTCGATCTCGCGGCCCTGCTGGCAATGGTCCCGGCGTTCGACGCCGAGAGCGTGGCCCTACTTGAAAGCTATCTGGACCGCCGGTTTCCCGCTTGGCGTCAGAACGCGCAGGGCGACGCGGCAGGGGGGCAGCGCCGCACGGTGGCGAGCGGCAAAATGACGACGGAGGAGGCCTATCAGATCCTTGGCCTGCAGCCGGGGGCGGGGCGTGATGACATCAGCCGGGCTCACAAGTCCCTGATGAAGAAACTGCATCCCGACCAGGGGGGCTCGACGTATCTCGCTGCCCGTGTAAACGAGGCCAAGGATACTCTGCTTCGCACGCATAACGGCTAACTCCGGCACCACGCTACAAACGCTCGTCCCGTGTGAGCTCTGCTTGCTCTGTTTGCCGTCGCCCCGATGCCCGCCATTGTCGGCGTGGTCGATCCCTTGCGTAAAGTTTTAACCGTAAATCCTTGACGAGAGGTTGTCGTGGAACAGCCTCGTCGGCCACCGCGTCCCGAAAATGAAAATGCCCGCGCAAGGCGCGGGCATTTTCATTGGAGCGGTGCGAAAGATTAGTTGCGGACGGTCATGCAGGAGATATCGGCGCGCTTCAGGGTGCGGCAGACGGCTTCGGCCTGGTCGCGGTCGAGCCCGGCGAAGCGGGCGCGGTAGAGCTTGCGATTGTCTTTCGCGACGACCGGCTCGGTGAACGGGTCGGCCTTGCTGAGCAGGCCACGGGCCGAGCTGCGCGCCGCGTCGATGCGCTGCTGGGCTTCGTTCTCGCTCTCGAGCGCGCCGACCTGGACGATCCAGCCGCTGTGGGTGACGACCGGCTTCGTGGTGGCGCTCATGATCGGCTGCAGCGCCGGGTCGGCTGACGCGAGCTTCGCAGCAGCCGGGGCGGGTGCGGCGGCGGTTGCGGCCGGTAAGACGCCGAGGACGCCGTTGCCGGTGCCGAAGCCCGCTGGCTGCCGCGGTAGCTCGGTACGGGCGATCTCGGCCCTCGGAGCTTCCGGTTGGCTGGCGACCTCGGGCTTGTTGATGAGGTCTGCCCGGGCCACGACGGCGCCGGAGGTTTCGGCGACATCGGAACGGGACGCGATCGTGCTCGTGACCTGCGGTGCGATCTGAGCCGGGGCGGCGGAGGCGACCTTCACGGCGCCGGCCTTGACCTGGACGGTCTTGACCCGGACCGGCTTCATCGGCTCGGACGAGCCGGGGATGATCGAGAGCGGCTGGCTCGAGATCACGCCATTCGTGAGCGGCGCAGGCTCGATCCTGGATTCTGTCGGCCGAACTTCAGGCCTGTTGGCTTCAGATCTGGGCTGAGCCGGCGGCACCGCGGCAGTCGCAGCCGCAAGCGTCGACAGGCGCGCGGCGAGACGCGACGGGGCTGCTTCGGGGGCAGCCGCAGCCTGGACCTGCGGAGCGGAGCGGGTCGGGGTATCCGACGCATCGGCGACTTCGGCAGCGGCATCGGAACCGTTGCGCTCGGTGACCGCGGCGACGGTGTGGGTGGTCGCGGCCTTATCGAGGTTCTCCGCGAGCAGGTTGCGCATGATGGCGTCGCGCGAGCCGCCGCTGCGGCCGCCCAGCACCACGCCGATCAGGTGGCGGTTGCCGCGGCGCATCGAGGTCACGAGATTGAAGCCGGAGGCGCGAGTATAGCCGGTCTTGATGCCGTCCACGCCCTCGACATTCCCGAGCAGATGATTGTGGTTCCGGATCGACTGTCCGCGCCAGTTGAAGGTCGAGGTCGCGAAATAGCGATAGTAGCGCGGAAAGCGCTCCTGGATGGCGCGGCCGAGCGTGGCCTGGTCGCGCGCGGTCGTGACCTGCTCGTCGTTGGGAAGGCCGTTGGCGTTGCGGTAAACCGTCCTGGACATGCCGAGCGAACGCGCCTTGCGCGTCATCATCTGGGCGAAGTCGTCCTCGTCGCCGCCAATCGCTTCCGCGATCACAACGGCTGCGTCGTTGGCGGAGCGGGTGACGAGACCCTTGATCGCGTCCTCGACGCGGATGGTCTGGCCGGCACGCAGGTTCAGCTTGGTCGGATCCTGATCGGCGGCGTGCTGTGAGACCGGCATCTCGGTGTCGAGCTTCATCTTCCCGGACTCGAGACGCTCGAACAGCAGATAGAGCGTCATGATCTTGGTCAGCGAGGCCGGATGGCGGATCCCGTCGGGGCTCGTTGCCTGAAGCACGGAGCCGGAATTGCCGTCGACGATGATCGATGCGAATTTCGGGCTGGAACTCTCGGACACATCGCGCTGCACGCGGTGTTGCGCATAGTGACGCCGGTGGCGCCGCGCCTCGGCAGCATCTGTGGTGAAGATGACCGCACTGGTAACCGCAAGAAGCCCAAAAACGCCAACCCGCGCCAAGCGCGAGGAAGACAAGTTTTTACGAAGCATGAAACCCCGTCCCCGTTTCTGACTTGATCACCGGCTCGTGAGGCGAAATTGTGCCCATGGGACCCTGGATCATTACCTGCTCAGGCTGTCCTCCGCAGGTGTTGGCCGCGGGTGACGTTGGGCCTGAGCCGCTGTTCTGGCTAAGGTGATGTTCTCCAACGGCTTTTGGCCGCTTGTGGAAGTAGAACACGTCCAGGGAATCAAGGTAGGGCGCTGCGGTTTCCAAAAGCTTAAGGAACCATTGCGGGAAACCCCGGGAATCGCGGCGAATTTTGTACGTAATTTGTGCGACGCACAAAATTCTTGACTTTTTTGTGCGTTGCACTAATTGTGAGCAGAGTCAGGGAGCCGGGGCTTCCCGACGAGAGCTAGGGAAAAGGATTCCGAATGTTCAAGGTTGAAGACTTTCAAGGCTACGGGAAAGAGCACTTCGAGCAGTACGTCGCCTCCGCGACCTCGATGCAGCACGGCCTTCAGGCGATCGCCAGCGCCTACGGCGACTACACCAAGAAGTCGTTCGAAGACACCAAGTCCTTCGTCGAGAAGCTTTCCGGCGTGAAGTCGCTGGACAAGGCCGTCGAAGCGCAGACCGAATTCGCCCGTTCCGCCTACGAGTCCTTCGTCGCGGAATCGCAGAAGATCGCAGGCCTTTACAGCGACCTCGCCAAGCAGGCGTTCAAGCCGGTCGAGACCATTGTGTCGAAGTTCACTCCGGCCGCCAGCTAACGTTTCCTGACGTCCTGGAATCAAAAGCCCGGCTGCAACAGCCGGGCTTTTTTTGTGTCGCGGCGTGTCGATCTCAGCGCGCCACGCGCAGCTTGGACAGCGACGTGCCGATGTCCTTGAACACCGAGACGGTCTGATCTGCCTTCGTCACCAGATAGAACTTGTCGGTGCCGCTCGCGCAATATTGCAGTACGCTGGACGTCGGATCGCTCCCGGTGTTCACTTGCACCGTATAGATCGTGATGTTCGCCGCCTTGGCGTTGTCGCACAGTTTCTTCTGCCGCGCGTCGATTTGCCAAGCGTTGCCGTACCAGCGGTTCTGCGTGTTGAGACCGTCGGAGAGCAGCACGATCGCGTCCTTGTAGGTGTAGTTGGCGTCTTTGGCCGGCGCGTTCATGGGATCGCCGGTCGACAGCGTCATCCAGCCCCAGGCGAGGCCAATGCCCTGGTTGGTGTTACCGGTGGGCTTCATGGCGTCGATCCGGCTCTTGAGTGAACTCCAGTCGTAGCTCAGCGGCATGATTGGCTGCAGATAGGACGAACTGCCGGTGTCGCAGTAGGAGTACTGTTCAGCCGGGAACTGCGTTCCCGCGTTGCCGCCCGTGGGCGTCGTGTTCTTGGTGTCGTAGTCCTGGTCGCGGTCGACCAC
The DNA here is from genome assembly GCF_040547695.1 of Bradyrhizobium sp. JR4.3. Classification (NCBI taxonomy): domain Bacteria; kingdom Pseudomonadati; phylum Pseudomonadota; class Alphaproteobacteria; order Hyphomicrobiales; family Nitrobacteraceae; genus Bradyrhizobium; species Bradyrhizobium sp. JR4.3. The sequence continues at coordinate 547,703 of NZ_JBEPQF010000001.1, forward strand.
GCATCCCGTCCATGTGTTGTGGTTGGCGGACCTGGTACCGCGGGCCGCGTCCCAATCGGTGAAATCGACCCAGTACTTGCTGTAGTTGCTGGCACCGACGTTGACGTCCTTGGCAAACGGAACAATCGAGATGTAGACGTCGCCATCGGTCTTAGCGAGCGGGCTGAGCTGGTCGACGAGGCTCTTCGCGGCGGTCTGCATCGCCGCCATCTTGCCGTCGTCCGCCATCGACCCCGTGTTGTCGAGCACCAAGGCCACGCGCATGCGCACCAGACCCCAGGCGCTGGTGGAATCGGCGCCGACGTCGAGTGTCGGGAAACCTGCGACCTTCATGAAGGTGGTCGTGTAGGTGCCGGTGCCGGTGACCTGGATGGTGGAGCCCATGCTGGTGCTTGCGGTGTAAGTGGCCGCGATGCTGACCGACGGCAGGGCGTTGGTGGCGGTGAACAGGGCGTTGAAATAAGCCTGCGCTTTGGTGCTGATCTGCGACGCTGTGATGGTGCCGGACGACAGATCCTTGGAGACCATCAGCGAGGTCGAATCGAGGGCCGCCTGCATTGCGGAACGAGCCTGGGCCGCGCGACTGTAATCGATTGCAGCTCCGACGAAGCCTAGAACCGGGAGCAGCGCGATAGCGAAGATCACGGCGATATTGCCTTGTTCGGCCGCTGCAAACCGGGAGAGGTGTCGACCAACAATACGGCTGACAAGGGGCAGGCGAGACATGACGATTCCCGGAAATCTGTGACTTTGCCCGTTTTCGCGCCACGCCATTGAAGGCAGGGTAAATGGATCCGTAGAAAACCGGAGATAACCCGCGCGAAGCCGCCGCAGCCGCGTTACCGGCCGGGTTCCTGGTCAACATCTTCTAAACGGGCGGGGCGGAAGCTTTTGTCAAATCAGTCCGGATTGATTAACCTTGGTGAGGATCGCCCGGACCGGGAATCGGGACCGCCATGGCCGCATCGGCCGAGCTGTCGCACGCTTGCGGCGAGCCGGGGGCAGGCCCATATTCTTCGGTGAAGCCGATCCGGCTTGGACCGGACCGGCTGGAAGCGGCGACCCAACAAGGCGGTGCGCCTGTGCGAAGCTCCGAAGGCCGGGGCTGCGCGGCGAACCGCCATACGCTTCTGTGGGGAATTTGAACGCCTGAGCCATGCCGCAACTGTCTTCCAGACCAGATCCGTCCGCGGCCGCCGCCGCCCACGCCCACGCTCCGCTGATGAGCAACGACGAGAACCGTTCGGGCGGTCCCTCCGCGCCAAACACGTCCGTCATCACCAAGGTCAAGCCGAAGACGAAGCGGCCGAACCTGTACCGTGTGCTGATCCTGAACGACGACTACACGCCGATGGAATTCGTCGTTCATGTGCTGGAGAAATTCTTCCAGAAGGACGCCGAGGCCGCAACCAAGATCATGCTGCACGTACATCATCACGGGATCGGGGAGTGTGGCGTGTTCACCTACGAGATCGCCGAGACCAAGGTGACGCAGGTGATGGATTTCGCTCGCAAGCACCAGCATCCGCTGCAATGCGTGATGGAAAAGAAGTAAGACACGGCGCGTTTGAAGGCGGTTCTTGTGCATGTCGCAGTGTGATTGCCGCGTGATGTCTGCGCGCGATGTTCGTTGCAGACGGCAAAACTACGGAATTTCGGACCGGTGCCGATCGTGCCCAAACCGGAACGGGTTTTGCATCGAAAAATACCGCAGCTGTGCAGCCGCCTGAGTCGCGGAACCGGTCTTTCGCCGCGATCTTGTATAACTATATGTGACAAAGGTTGTTGTTGCCTGACCGGGCGATGGCGATCATGATGGTGGGGGCCATAGAGGACGCGAATGCCGACTTTTTCCCAAAGCCTTGAACAATCCCTGCATCGTGCACTGGCGATCGCAAACGAGCGTCATCACCAATACGCGACGCTCGAGCATCTTTTGCTCTCCCTGATCGACGACTCCGATGCAGCCGCCGTCATGCGCGCCTGTAGCGTCGACCTCGACAAGCTCCGTACGAGCCTCGTCAATTATCTTGAGACCGAATTCGAGAACCTGGTGACGGACGGCGCCGACGACGCCAAGCCGACCGCAGGTTTCCAGCGCGTGATCCAGCGCGCGGTGATCCACGTTCAGTCGTCCGGTCGCGAAGAGGTGACCGGCGCCAACGTGCTGATCGCGATCTTTGCCGAGCGCGAGAGTCATGCCGCGTATTTCCTGCAAGAGCAGGACATGACGCGCTACGACGCCGTCAACTACATCAGCCACGGCATCGCGAAGCGACCGGGCGTCTCCGAGGCACGCCCCGTGCGCGGCGTCGACGAAGAGACCGAGACCAAGGGCAGCGACGACGCCAAGAAGAAGGGCGAGGCGCTCGAGACCTATTGCGTCAACCTCAACAAGAAGGCGCGCGACGGCAAGATCGATCCGGTGATCGGACGCAATTCCGAGATCAACCGCGCGATCCAGGTGCTGTGCCGCCGGCAGAAGAACAATCCGCTGTTCGTGGGCGAGGCCGGCGTCGGCAAGACCGCGATCGCGGAGGGCCTGGCCAAGCGCATCGTCGACAGTGAAGTGCCGGAGGTGCTGGCGGCTGCGACCGTGTTCTCGCTCGACATGGGCACGCTGCTCGCCGGTACGCGCTATCGCGGCGACTTCGAGGAACGCCTGAAGCAGGTGCTGAAGGAACTCGAGGCGCATCCCAACGCCATCCTGTTCATCGATGAGATCCACACCGTGATCGGTGCGGGCGCGACGTCGGGCGGGGCGATGGATGCCTCGAACCTGCTCAAGCCCGCGCTCGCTTCCGGCACCATCCGCTGCATGGGCTCGACCACTTACAAGGAATACCGCCAGCACTTCGAGAAGGACCGCGCGCTGGTGCGGCGCTTCCAGAAGATCGACGTCAACGAGCCGACGGTCGAGGACGCGATCGCAATCCTCAAGGGACTCAAGCCGTACTTCGAAGACTACCACCGGCTGAAATACACCAATGAGGCGATCGAGGCTGCGGTGCAGCTCTCTTCGCGCTACATCCACGACCGCAAGCTGCCGGACAAGGCGATCGACGTGATCGACGAATCCGGCGCGGCGCAGATGCTGGTCGCCGAGAACAAGCGCAAGAAGACCATCGGCATCAAGGAGATCGAGACCACGATCGCTTCGATGGCGCGGATCCCGCCGAAGAGCGTGTCGAAGGACGATGCCGAGGTGCTCAAGCATCTCGAGCAGACCCTGAAGCGCACCGTGTTCGGTCAGGACAAGGCGATCGAATCGCTCGCCGCTTCGATCAAGCTGGCGCGAGCCGGCCTGCGCGAGCCGGAGAAGCCGATCGGCTGCTATCTGTTCTCGGGTCCGACCGGCGTCGGCAAGACCGAGGTCGCAAAGCAACTCGCGGCGTCGCTCGGCGTCGAGCTGTTGCGCTTCGACATGTCCGAATACATGGAGCGGCACACCGTGTCGCGCCTGATCGGCGCGCCTCCCGGCTATGTCGGCTTCGATCAGGGCGGCCTGCTCACCGACGGCGTCGACCAGCATCCGCATTGCGTGGTGCTGCTCGACGAGATCGAGAAGGCGCATCCCGATCTCTATAACGTGCTGCTCCAGATCATGGATCACGGCCGGCTCACCGACCACAACGGCAAGCAGGTCAACTTCCGCAACGTGATCCTGATCATGACCACGAATGCGGGCGCGTCCGATCTCGCCAAGCAGGCGTTCGGCTTCACGCGTTCGAAGCGGGAAGGCGACGACCACGAGGCGATCAACCGGCAGTTTGCTCCGGAATTCCGCAACCGTCTTGATGCCGTCGTGTCGTTCGGCCATCTCAGCGTCGAGGTGATCGGTACGGTGGTCGAGAAGTTCGTGCTTCAGCTCGAAGCGCAACTCGGCGATCGCGACGTCACCATCGAGCTGTCCGAGCCCGCCAAGACCTGGCTGGTGAAGCATGGTTACGACGAGCAGATGGGCGCACGTCCCATGGCTCGCGTGATCCAGGAGCACATCAAGAAGCCGCTGGCCGACGAGGTGCTGTTCGGCAAGCTCAAGGGTGGCGGCCATGTCCGCGTCGTTCTGATCAAGGACGAGGCCGACGAGAGCAAGGACAAGATCGGCTTCGAGTTCGTCGAGGGTCCGGTCACGCCGAAGCAGGAGAAGCTCCCGGGTGCCCGCAAGCGCCCGCCGGGCAAGTCCAAGCCCGGTGGCCCCGGCGGCTCGAAGGGGCCGACCAAGAGCCCGCTGGTCAAGGTTTGATCTGCCACGCGATGAATTGAAAAGGCCGGCTGCAGAGCCGGCCTTTTTGTTTGGCGCTGGATGTTGCCTCGTGGCGGGGCCGGGCAGGAACTAGGCTCAGGTAGCCGATCCCGTCGTGCCGACCTTACGTCCCAGCCTCCGGCGCGCGGGGCGGCCGAGGCTTTTTCGGAGCGCGCGGCGCTGCGTGCGGGACAGAGGGCTGCATGGTTACGATAACCGGATTCGGCTTGTGATCGGTTGCCGCCCCGGTCGCTGCATCGACGCCCATGCCGACGACGCCGCCGAGCAAGAGATTGCCCGCAAAGCCGGCGGCTCCGCCGGTCTGTATGTCTCGGCTGAGCGGAACGACCTGCGGTTCATAGCCTTCCTTCTGGAAGGCAATCGAGATGTCGGCGCTGCGTTTGACGACCACTGAGCAGGGCGTGGTGCAGGTGGTTGGAACTTCCATTCCGCTGACAATTGCTTCCACGCCTGACGGTGTTGATGAGATGCTGATATTTTCGGTCGTGCCGCGCGTGACAGACGCGCAGCCGCCCAGCATGACGCTGAGCGCCACAATTCCAAATGATCGCATGAAGTGCCCCTTATTCCCCGACGCCATTGAAGCGCAACCACAGCGGGAGGGCAATACGTCATTGGTTCAGATAGTTAAGCTACGCACCGGTTGTGTATAGGAAGGGTGGTAGCGTGCGCGTGGGCTCGGCTAGTCACCGCGCAGGCGCTGGTCGTCCTGCACACGAACATGCTCGGCGCCGCGCGCGCCCGCGGGCGACAGCCGCAACATGCTCAGCGCCGCGCCGCAGAGCGCGAAGCCGACGCCGGTCAGCAACGCGATCCTGGTTCCCTCGATCGGATAGCGGCCGAGGAACAGCGCGACCAGCGCTGCGCCGGTGGTCTGCCCAAGCAGCCGCGCCGTCCCCAGCATGCCGCTGGCGCCGCCGGCACGCTCGCGCGGGGCGGCTGCGATCATGGTGCGGTTGTTGGGGGTCTGGAACAGGCCGAAGCCGGCGCCGGCCAGCGCCATCCGCCAGATCACGTCGAGCGGCGTGGGCGCCGCCGGCAGCAAGGCGAGCGCAGCGAGGCCGCAGGCGAACAGCGTGAGGCCGATGCCGCCGAGCAGGCCTGCCGGATAATGCTCGACCAGGCGACCGGCGAGGGGTGCTGCGAACGCGACCGCGATCGGCCAAGGCGTGATCAGGAGCCCCATATGCACCGCCGAATAGCCGAAGCGGCTTTGGAGGTAGAAGGGGATCGCGACGAAGGCCAGCATTTGCCCGCAGAACGAGGCGATCGAGGTTGCAATCGACAGCGCGAACACCGGGATGCGCAACAGGTCGATCGGCAGCAGCGGCGAGGCCATGTGGGTCTCGCGGTAGATCAGCAGTGCGCCGGCGACGAGCGCGATGGCGAACTGCACGAGGCAGGTGATCGCCGCTTCGCCATGACCGACGCTATCGACGGCCGCGATGCCGACGCCGAAAGTGATCGCGGACAACCCCGCGCTCTGCCAGTCGAAGGAATGGCTCGCAGGCCTGGTGTGCGGCAGGCTGCGCAGGCCAAGCACCAATGTCACCACGCCGAGCGGGACGTTGATGGCGAACAGCCAGGGCCAGCTGCCGAACGCGAGGATGCCGGCGGCGAGCGTCGGGCCGACCGCGGCCGAGAAGGCGACGACGAGGGCGTTGAGCCCGATGCCGCGGCCGAGTTGGCTGCGGGGGTAAGTGAAGCGCACCAGCGCCGCGTTGACGCTCATGATGCCGGCCGCGCCGAACCCCTGCACGATGCGTGCAATCGTGAGGAGCGGCAGCGTGTGCGCCAGCGCGCAGAATGCGGAGGCAAGCGTGAACAGCACCAGCCCGACCAGATAGACGCGGCGATAGCCGACGATCTCGCCGAGCGAAGCCAGCGGCAGCAGCGAGATCGTGATCGCGAGCTGGTAGCCGTTGACGATCCAGATCGAGAACGCCGGGCTTGCATCGAGGTCGGCCGCGATCGTCGGCAGCGCGACGTTGGCGATGGCGCTGTCGACCACTGCCATGATGATGCCGAGCGCAATCGTCAGGACCGCCTGGCCACGCTGCGGCTGCGGCAGGCCGTCGGCGTGCTCCATGGGGGCTGGCGACATGATGGCGGCGGGCTTGATTCGAGCCGTGGTTCGTCTCCGGATTAGGAAATTGCGAGATGCATCGCAACCCGGCAGGATAAGGGCGGTTCCTGCGCCGGGCGCGGGTCTCCCGGCACCGCGGGCATGGGTCCGCACAGCCCTCGCGGCTCACCAGCGCGAGATCGACTTCCCGAAAACATAGAGCGCGACGAGCCCAACCGTCACCGCGGTCGAGACGATCCGGATGGTGCGGTCCCAATCGATCCCGCTCCGCTCGGCGCGGTTGAGATTGAGAGCGGTGAACAGAGCCTTCATCGCAAATCGGCGCATCGGGAGCGAACGATGCCACTGTCGGCGCAGTCCGGCTTGATGCAGCTCAAGCCGGACTGCGCCGCGCGCGGTCGCTACACCGGCGGCGGGTTGCGGTCGGTGAAGGCCGTGCGCTGGTGCCAGTAAGGATAGGGCAGCGTCACCTTGCTCGCCGTATCGAGCTTGGCGATCTGGTCCTTGGTCAACGACCAGCCGACCGCGCCGAGATTTTCGCGCAGCTGCGTCTCGTTGCGCGCGCCGATAATCAGCGTCGAGACGGTCGGACGCTGTAGCAGCCAGTTCAGCGCGATCTGCGAGACGCTCTTGCCCGTTTCCTTGGCGACCTCGTCGATCGCATCGACGACGCGGTAGACGTGCTCGTCCGGCACGGGTGGGCCGAACGCGGCCGTTTTGGGCAAGCGGCTTACGTCAGGCTTTGGCTGCCCGCGGCGGATCTTTCCGGTGAGGCGTCCCCATCCGAGCGGCGACCAGACCACCGCGCCGAGGCCCTGGTCGAGGCCGAGCGGCATCAGCTCCCATTCGTAGTCGCGCCCGATCAGTGAATAATAGGTCTGGTTGGCGACGTAGCGCGGGAAGCCATGTTTGTCGGCAACGCCAAGCGATTTCATCAGGTGCCAGCCCGAAAAGTTCGACACGCCGACGTAGCGGATCTTGCCGGCGCGCACGAGCACGTCGAGCGTGCTAAGCACCTCCTCAGGAGGGGTTAAGGCGTCGAAGCCGTGAAGCTGGAACAGGTCGATGTAATCGGTGCCGAGCCGGCTCAGCGAAGCATCGATGGCTGTGAGCAGATGCTGCCGCGACGACCCGATGTCGTTGGGGCCGTCGCCGAAGCGGAACGTCGCCTTGGTCGAGACCAAAACCTTGTCGCGGCGGCCCTTGATGGCTTCGCCGAGAACGCGCTCGGATTCGCCGAGCGAATAGACGTTCGCGGTGTCGAACATCGACACGCCGGCATCGAGACAGATATCCAGAAGGCGCCGCGCTTCGGTCGCGTCAGTCGTGCCCCATGCAGCGAGGCGGCCAACGCCGCCGAAGGTACCGGTCCCAAGACTCAAGGCGGGTACCATCAGGCCCGAGCGGCCCAAGCGTCGGTATTCCATCGATTTGCTCCTCGGCTGGCCGCTGATTGATCCCCGCGGCCTGGTGCCGATGGTAGAGCAAGCACGCGCAGTGTCCTATTGCGTGCTCACATAGCGGCTCTGCTGGGGCCGCACGCGTTACGCCACGATTGTCCCCTTCAAATTCGCAGCCGTGATCTTCGCGCGCAGCCAGGCTTCGAACGCGTCGACATGGCTGCGGCCTTTGGCCTCGGAGGACCGCACCAGATAATAAGACACGGTCTCGACCTCGAATTGGGGCTGATGGAACGGCGCGACTAGGGTGCCCTTTTCCAGCTCGTCGGCGGCGAGAATCTCGCTCTCCAGGACGACGCCGAGACCTTCGACAGCGGCGTCGATGGCCATGGTGGATCGATCGAACCACAATTCGTGGCGTGCCTTGATCGTCGTGCCGACGACCTTTCGCAGATAGTCGGTCCAGGTCAGCGCGTTCGACGAATGAATCAAGGTGGCCCGGGCAAGATCGCCGGGCTCGTGAAGTCCGAGTTGCTCGATCAGAAGCGGGCTACAGAGCGGACGCAGACGCTCAGCCAGGAGCGGCTCGATCTGCCGGTCGTTGAGGACGGGCGGGCGTCCATAGGCGATGGCGAGATCGAAGCGAATGGTATCGAGCTCGCGCAAGTCGGCGATAGTTGACAGCCTGATCCCGATCTCCGGATGCTCGCCGATGAAATTCCCGATCCGCGGCTGAAGCCATTTGGCGGCAAAGCTCGGGCCGCTCGCGATGAACAGATGATTGCGCTGCGACTGCGGCGCGACCAGCCGCGTCGCGCCCATGATCATTCCAAATGCGCGCTCAATCTCGGCGGCATAGACGCGACCGGCATTGGTGAGCACCGCGCGGCCGGCGTGCCGCGAAAAAACACGAACGCCGAGGAAGTCCTCGAGCTTCTGGATGTGGTGGCTGATCGCGGAGGGCGTAACCCCGAGCTCCTCTGCGGCGCGGCTGAAGCTGCCGTGGCGCGAAGCGGCTTCGAATGCCGACAGTGCCTTGAGCGGCGGCATTCTCGACCGCGGTGTTGACTCCGCCTCAACGGCTGCTGAGTTTTTTGAACTGGCGCCCATCATGTCTGCCCCGTACGAATTTATCTGTTGCTCAGGCAATTCTTGTACCGCAAACGCCCTGAAGCAACAGCTTCGTGCCCCAAAAGACCGACCCGACAACGGCGAGTGCATCGCCACACCGCACGGCTGTGCGGCGGATGCCGCTTGCCCGAGGAGAACCCATGACTTCAGCGCTGAAACAGGCCGCCGACGAATTCCTCGTCCGCTATGGCGGAGACGCATTTCCGAACCTCTTCACTTCGGCGAAGGGGACGATCGTGACCGACAGCGACGGGCGCGACTATCTCGATTTCACCTCGGGCCAGATGTGCGCCACCATCGGCCACAACCATCCAGCCATCGTCGCGGCGGTGGAGAAGGCGGGAAAGAAGGCCTTCCATCTCTTCAGCGGGATGATCCCCGAAGTGGTCGCCGAGCTCGCCCAGGTGCTGGCGAGGGATTGGCTGCCCGGCGATCTCAAACGCTCGATCTTCATCAATACCGGTTCGGAAGCAACCGAAGTCGCGCTCCGGATGGCCAAGATGTACACGGGCGGCTACGAGGTGCTCGTTCTCGGCGGCTCGTGGCACGGCATCACCGGCGGAGCGGCCTCGGTCTCGATGGCGAGCGACCGCAAGGGATATGGCGTGCCGCCGCCCGGCGTGTTCGTCATCCCGGAGCCGAACGCCTACCGGCCCTACATCTCGAAGGGCAGCGATGACGAGTCTGCGCTCGCCAATCTCGAACTCGCCCTGAAAATGTTCGACATGCAGTCGAGCGGGAGGGGTGCTGCGATCATCGCGGAGCCCGTGATCAGCGCCGGCGGCGTGCTGGTGCCGCCGAAGGCGTTCATGGAGGCCCTGCGAAAGGCGGCTGATGAGCGCGGCATGCTGCTGATCTTCGACGAGGCCCAGACTGCTTTCGGGCGTATCGGAAAGAAGACCGGATCCGAATATTTCGGGGTCGTTCCGGACATCATGACTATGTCGAAGACGCTCGGCGGTGGGCTTCCGCTTGCGGCGGTGTCGACCACCGAGGCGATCGAGAGCAAGCTCCACGAGGATCACTTTACCTATTACACCAGCCACGTGTCCGATCCCTTGCTTGCCGAGGTCGGGCTCGCGGTGCTGCGCGTGATCACTGAGGAGAAACTTGTCGCACGCGCCAACGAGATGGGAGCCTACCTGCGAGGCCGGTTCGAAGGGCTCCAGCAGAAATACGAGCAGATCGGCGACATCAGAGGCATGGGCCTTCTGCTTGGCGTCGAGCTGGTCAGCGATCGCAACAGCCGACGCCCAGCCCACCAGCTTGGCGGCCTCACCACGAAGAAGTGCTTCGAGTACGGGCTGAGCATGAACATCCGCCGCCGCCCCGAGCGCGGATCGGTGTGGCGTATCGCGCCGCCGTTGACCGTCTCGACCGAGGAGATCGACCGCGCTGTTGAGATCCTTGATCGGGCTTTGAGAGAAAGTCTCGACGAGCTGTCGCGAAATCCCACTGCTTAGCAACTGGTTGGAGGCTGACATGATCCGCGTACACGCGCCGAAGCTCGCCATTGCCGCCGCATCACTGGCGCTGCTCGAGATGGGGGCCGCGCAAGCGGCGAGTCAGACTTTGGAAAAGATCAGGGAGGTCGGCAAGATCAGCTTCGGCTACCGCGAGGCGTCGATTCCGTTCGCCTATCTCGGAGCAGATCAGAAACCGACCGGGCTCTCGCTCGACCTCTGTGCCGCAGTGGCCGACAAGGTCAAGGTCATGTTGCAGCGGCTTGAGCTGGAGGTCGAATACGTTCCGGTGAATGCGTCCAATCGCATCCCGCTGCTCCAGAACAGTACCATCGACGTCGAGTGCGGCAGCACGACCAATACGGCCGAACGGCAAAAGCAGGTGGCGTTCTCCGTTGCGACCTATGTGGCATCGCCGCGCTGGCTGGTGTCGGCCTCGTCGCAGCTGATGGAGCCGAAAGGACTTGACGGGCAGACGGTCGTCATCACGCAGGGCTCGCTGAATTTCGGCGTCGCCAAGAAGCTCCTCGATGACCAGAAGCTGAATGTGACGATCGTGCAGGCCAAGGACCACGCCGAGTCGCTCCTCATGCTGGGAACGGGTCGCGCCACGGCGTGGTTCGAGGACGATATCCTGGTTGCCGGTCTCGTCGCGAACGCCTTGGATCCCAGGGCTTTCCGGATGTTGGCGGCCACCTATGCGCCTTCTTACTATGGGCTAGTGACCCGCAGGGAAGATCCCGAGTTCAAGGCCGTCGTCGATGCCGCGATCAAGGAGAAGATGGCGTCCGGTGAATTCGGGAGGCTCTACGCGAAGTGGTTCGAGTCGCCGATTCCGCCGAAAGGGGAGAACCTCCAGCTTCCCATGAGCGAAGCGATGAAGGCCCGCGTCGCATCTCCCAGCGATGCGCTTGTGCCGTAGGCGACGCTCTCGGCAGACCTTGCGTCAATGCCGCGACTGGCTCTGCCGGTAGTCGCGCGGTGACATCCCGAAATGCTCGCGGAAGACGCGGCCGAAATGCGAGAGGTCGTTGAAGCCCCAGGCGAAGGCGATCTCGCTGATGTGGCGGTGAGCGAGCACGGGGGAGACGAGATCGCGTCTGCATTGAGCGAGGCGCTCACCGAGGACGTAGCGCTGGAACGAGGTTTCCTCGTCGGCGAGGAGATCGTTGACATAGCGGGACGAAATGCCGAGCGCCGCTGCGGTCTCGGACAGCGAGAGGTCGGGATCGGCAAGATGAGCCCGGATATTTGCCTTCAATCGGTAGAGCAGGGCGGAGCGATGGGTCGAGGACGGCAGCGGCGTCTTGCCTAGCCGCTCGCCCAGCGCCATCGCCAGGACATCGACGGCCTGTTCCGACAGCGCGGCGGCGTGGTGCGGATCGATCTGATCCGCGCTCTGGCAAAGCCGGTAGATGAAATCGTAGGCGATCCTCTGCAGTGCCGAGTCTGGTCCGAAAGCGCTGGCGGTTAGGGTTTCGGTCGCGCCGAGCCGGCGCTGCAGCATCTCGCGCGGCACCTTGAAGATGGTCTGCGTGAAGATGCCGTCGAATTTCAGCTCGTAGGGCCGGGTGGTGTCATAGAGCGCAAACTCTCCCGGGTGCACCACGGCCTCGCGGCCGTCCTGCACCACGCCGCCGGCGCCGCGATTGCCGAGCGCGATCAGGATGAAATCCTGATCCGAGCGAGCGATGCGCGAGGGCGTGCGCAAGACGTGCTGACGGTCGGAGCAGACCTCGGAGCATTCCACCTTGCCCAGTGGCGCCCGGGTGACGGAGCCGCGAAAGGCGCTGCCAAGATCGGACCTGCAGTCGAGCCCGACGAAGACGTCGCAGACGATATCCTGCCAGAGCGCAAGCCGACGGTGGCCGGGGCTGTCGTCCGTGGTGAACTGGATTGGCATCTGCAGAGCCTCCCTTTCACATCCCGCAACATCGCGCGTTGGCGCAGGTCCCGCCTGGCCGGAGGCAAATCCCGTACCGGGTCGGCGAATCCCGTCCGGTCGAGTTTTTGTTCCGCCGCGGTCGAGCGCCCGCCGCCCCGGCTTGGTCAAATAGACTGCATCGGACCTGGCTTCCGATCAACCGGCAAGGGAGGTGGGAATGGGCATCGAACATCCGAAATACAAGGTCGCGGTGGTGCAGGCGGCGCCTGCCTGGCTCGATCTCGACGCCTCGATCGACAAGTCGATCGCCCTGATCAGGGACGCCGCCGAGAAGGGCGCAAAGCTGATCGCCTTTCCGGAAGCCTTCATCCCCGGCTACCCCTGGCACATCTGGATGGATTCCCCGGCCTGGGCGATCGGCCGCGGCTTCGTGCAGCGCTATTTCGACAATTCGTTGTCTTATGACAGTCCGCAGGCCGAGCGGCTGCGCGACGCCGTGCACAAGGCCAAGCTCACTGCCGTGCTCGGCCTGTCCGAGCGCGACGGCGGCAGTCTTTATCTGGCGCAATGGCTGATCGGGCCGGATGGCGCGACCATCGCAAAGCGCCGCAAGCTGCGGCCGACCCATGCCGAGCGCACGGTCTATGGCGAGGGCGACGGCAGCGATCTCGCCGTGCACGCGCGGCCCGACATCGGCCGCATCGGCGCCCTGTGCTGCTGGGAGCATCTCCAGCCGCTGTCGAAATACGCGATGTATGCCCAGAACGAGCAGGTCCATGTCGCGGCCTGGCCGAGCTTTTCGCTCTACGATCCGTTCGCGCCGGCGCTCGGCGCCGAGGTGAATAACGCCGCCTCGCGCGTCTATGCCGTGGAGGGCTCCTGCTTCGTGCTTGCCCCTTGCGCGACGGTCTCGCAAGCGATGATCGACGAACTCTGTGATCGGCCGGACAAGCACGCGCTGTTGCATGCCGGTGGTGGCTTCGCTGCGATCTACGGTCCGGACGGCAGCCAGATCGGCGATAAGCTCGCGCCGGACCAGGAGGGCCTCTTGATCGCCGAGATCGATCTTGGCGCCATCGGTGTCGCCAAGAACGCCGCTGATCCAGCCGGGCATTATTCGCGCCCCGACGTGACGCGGCTCCTGCTCAACAAGAAGCGCTACCAGCGCGTCGAGCAGTTTGCGCTGCCGGTCGACACCGTCGAGCCCACGGACATCGCCGCGGCGGCGAGCTGATCGCCGGAATCGAGGGAGGCACGCTCATGGAATCCGCAATTCCTCTGCATCTCGAGACCCCGCGCACGCGCCACAAGCGCGTGCCGGACGATTACCAGCCGCCATACCCGTCCTTCGTGGCGCGCTATAAGCCTGCGGTGAACCGGGTCGTGATGGCCTATTTCGGCCTTCAATATCGCGGCACGGCGCCGGCGGCTGCGACCGACGCGCTCGCCGACATCGCGGAACGGTTTGCCGCGGAAGGCAGGCCCTCGCATTGGGACCGCGCGCAATACGTTGATCAGGCCGGTTACGAGAACGTCGTCTCGGTGGCCTATTGGGACGACATTGCGCGGTTCGACAAATGGTTTGCACCGGCGCGCGAGGCCTGGACCGGAACGCAGCGCGAGGGCATCGGCACTTTCATCGAGGTGCTGCGCCCCACGGTGGCGCGGCACGAGACGCTGTTTTCCTCGCTCGGCCGGCCGGAGGGCGTCGCCGCTATCGCCGGCGGCATGAGCGGCGAGGTGCAGGAGCACGCCTATTGGGGCGGCATGCGTGATCGCATCCCGCTGTCGCAGACTGATCCAATGTCGCCGGGCGGCAATCCCGAATTGATCCGCGACGGCGCGCGGCTGCGCGTGCAGGCGCACGACAATCTCTGCCTGATCCGATCAGGCCAGGATTGGAGCGATACCGAGACCTCGGAGCGAAAGCTCTATCTCGACGACGTCGAACCGGTGTTGCGCGAGGGCATGGATTTCCTGCGCGATGAGGGCCTCGGCATCGGCTGCTACGCCAACCGTTACATGGGCGTGCTGGCAGCCGACGGGAGCGCGAGTGAAAAGTCCTATGGTCAAAGCTGGTGGAAGAGCCTGGCGGCGCTGGAGCAGTGGGCGGAATCGCATCCGACCCACGTCAGGATATTCGGCGCCGCGATGAAGTACCTGTCGACGCTCGGCCCTTCAGCAAAACTGCGGCTCTATCACGAGGTCACTGTGGCGGCTGCAGACGAGCAGTTCTTCGAGTATCTGAACTGTCACACCAGGACCGGCATGCTGGCGGCGGTAGAGACCGTCAGCCCTTGATGGACCTAGACCACGCAGTGACCGAGCAGCTCCGAATGCGCGGCGCAGATGTGATGCGCGCCGGCGTCCCGCAGCTCGGCCTCGCTGCCGTAGCCATAGAGCACGCCGATCGCGGTCATGCCGTTGGTGCGGGCGCCGACCACGTCATGGCTGCGGTCGCCGATCATGATCGCGCTGGCGGGATCGACCCTGGCTTCGTCGAGCGCGTAGCGCAGCAGGTCGCGCTTGTCGACGCGCGTGCCGTCGAGCTCGGAACCGAACACGCGCTCGAAATACGGTTTCAGGCCAAAATGCTCGACGATACGGGTGGCGTAGACCGCGGGCTTGCTGGTCGCCACGAACATGCGCGGTGTTGTCGCGGCAAGCGTTGTCAGCGTGTCCACGATGCCGGCATAGGCTTCGTTCTCGAACAGGCCGACATCGCTGAAGCGCTCGCGATAGAGCAGCAGCGCCCGGTCGGCGAGTTCCGCGCTGCCCGTGAGCTTTTGCAGGCTGGCATGCAGCGGCGGGCCGATGCACCAGGTCAGCTCGTCCGCGCTCGGCACCGCGACGTTGAGCCGCTCCAGGGCGTACTGGATCGAGCGCGTGATCCCGGGCTTCGGGTCGGTCAGCGTGCCGTCGAGATCGAAATAGATTGTCACCATGTCGCCACGCCTGTGTTGATACCGCCGCCTATTGCTTGACCTAAACGAGGCCACGGACCAAGGCAAACGCGCAACCATTGTCAGGCCGAAAATCGCCTTCTTGATACCGCGTATCCCTTAAAGCTCGCTATTCGCGGGAGGGAAGCGTAAAGTCACGCCATCACCGCCTTCCATTGGCATCGACCGGTGACTGAGGGTCACCAGCGCTCCCGCCGACTAAGCAGGAGCGTGTATGACTCGATTTCGTCTGGTCGACTGGATCCGCCGGAGAGCGCTTCTCGTCGCATTGATGCTTGCCATATTGATACTTGGCACACTTTCGCAAGGCGCTGTCGCGGCAGGGCCGGACTGCCGGGCGATCGAAAGCACGAGCGGACGTCTCGCCTGCTACGATGCTGCGTTTCCTCCAAAGGAAAGAAAGCCCGCTGCTGCGGAGAACGATGGGTCCCGTGGTGCCTACAAGGACCCGTTCGTGGCGGAAGAGGCCAGAACCGCAGCGAAGCTGAAGAACATCTGCCGCGGCTGTTGAGGGTTGCTCGTTCGCCGCGTCTTGTTAATGGCGAATCCGGACGAGAGATCGGGACGATTTTTTTCAGGAGAGGCCGGATGAGCGAGCGACTTGAAACTCTGAAGAAGGCCCGTGATCGCATGATCGAGGACAGGGATGCGCATGCGAAAGTGCTGGCCGCTCCGTTTGTGCGCGACACGGCCGAGCGAGCGCGCAACAAGTTCATCGAGATCCAGGCGCTGATCGATGCCCTCGACCGCGCCATCCGGGGCGAAATCCCGGGTCCGGTCAAGAACTAGGGCGGTAGGCAGCGACACCGGCAGGACGTCGATCGTAGATGCCGCTAACGCTCCCTCATTGCTGTCTCGCCCATTCGACGATGGCGGTTGCCTCCGCGCCTGCGCGGGTTTCCCAGGCGGCGATCGCGTTCGTTGCTGCCTTCCGCAGCTCCGTGACAAGGGACGCAGGCGCCGGCTCGGCGATATGGACGCCATTGTCGCGCATCCGCGCATAGTTCTCGATGGTGCGGTGGGTCAGTAGCGCGAGCTGGCTCTGTTCTGTCTCGGCCGCCGCGGCCAGCACCTCGCGCTGCATCGGTTCGGACAGTTCGGCAAAGGCGTCGCTGCGGACGAAGGCGATCGAGATCGGCATCGCGTAGTTGATGGCCGTGAAATGCGGCAGAAAGTCCCACAATTTGCGCCCCGCACCGCCGTCGCCGGAGGTGAGGAAGGCATTCAGCCGGTGTTCCCTCAGTCCGGCGAGCGCCGCGTCCATCGGCAGGAATTGCGCGTTCGCGCCGGCCGCGCGCATGACCTCGGTGGAATTGGCATCATAGGTTCGCAAGTTCAGTTTCGGCAGGTCGTCGGCACCTTCGAGCGACCGCTCCGACCACAGGCCCGTGGCCGGCCAGATCGTCACATAGAGCAGCTTGAGGCCGCGCGCAGCGAGTGCTTTTTCGTAGAGCGGGCGCGCCCGCAGATTGGTGGCGCGGGCGATGTCGACCGATTGCACGAGAAAGGGCAGGGTGGACAATCCGAACACAGGGTCGAGGCCCGAGAGCGCGCCCGCGAAGGCATCGCCGCCCGCGATCCGGCCGTCCAGCGCCGCGCGCGGCATCTCGCCCGAGTTGATCTTGAGCTGGTTATCGAAGGCGTTCGTCACGGTCACGAAACCGTGGGTACGGTCGGAGACGCGGCTTGCGAAGGTCGCGAGTCCAATCCCGGAGATGTTATTCTCAGGGTATTCCGTGGTCATCCGCCAATTGACTTGAGAGGTGACTTGGGACGTCACCTGCGCGGCGGCTGGCGCGACGCCCAGGATGAATGCGGCGAGGACAAGAATCGCGCGGATCCGTTTGGCGGGGTAACGCATTGGGAGAAGCAGGTCAGGCAGCATATATTGGCAACTCGTCGAACCATGGCACGATGCCACAACATGGCAGATCAAACTGTCGCATGCCGCGCCGAGGCGCGCCACCGTCATGCCTGCACGCGATGGGTGCAGATTGCGATGTGCATCATCCCCGCGCTGCTTGTCTCGGCGACACAGGTTGTTGCGTGGGACAGTTCGCCCGCCGAAACCGACGTCGCCGTCCCCAGCGTCGAAGAACTCGCCGTGCAGCCGGCGAAGCCCGCGGATGCGCGCGAGAGCGACACGCGGGAATCGATCTGCCTGATCGTCGAGGCCGCAGCGCGCGATGCCAATCTGCCGCTGGAGTTCTTCGCCCGCGTGATCTGGCAGGAGAGCCGCTTCCAGGCCGATGCGGTGGGGCCCATGACGCGCAGCGGCGAACACGCGCAGGGGATCGCGCAATTCATGCCGGGCACCGCGAGCGAGCGCGGGCTGCTCAATCCCTTCAATCCCGTGCAGGCGCTGCCGAAGTCGGCGGAATTTCTGAACGAGCTGCGCAACCAGTTCGGCAATCTCGGCCTGGCGGCGGCCGCCTACAATGCCGGGCCGCGCCGGGTGCAGGAATGGCTCGCCGGCACCGGCAGCATGCCGGAGCAGACCCGCAATTACGTTCTTGCCATCACTGGCACCAGCATCGATGCCTGGGCCAAGGCAGGCGCAACGGGCAAGGGTCCGCCGAGCGCGCCACCGACGAGCTGCCGCGATCTGATGGCGCTTTTGAAGCGCGCGCCAAATGCTTTCGTCGCCGAGCTCGAACAGCATGTGGAGCTGGCGGCCGCAAAAATCTGGGGCGTGCAGCTCGCCGCGGGCTTTGACCGCAACCGGGCACTGGCTATGTATTCCCGCGCGGTCACGCGGCTGGGCGCCGTGATCGGCGAACGTGATCCGAGCCTGCTGAGCTCAGTGATGCGCAGCCGAGGCACGCGCGCCTTCTACCAAGTGCGCATCGGCGCCGATACGCGGAGCGAGGCGGATGAACTCTGCGGTCGCATCCGCAAGGCGGGCGGGGCATGCTTCGTGCTGAAGAACCGCGGTGTGAGCGGGTAGGGGACGCGCCCCGAATGGCAACCACGCGTGCATGCCAGCCCCGCCGCGCGCTTTCTTGACGCCCGCCGCCGTATTGCCCGTTATGCAGGCACGATTCCTCACCCGGCCAAGACTCCCGTGGCGCTTCCTCCGCTCGATTCACCTCAATGGCAAAGTCCCTGGCGCGCCTTTGCGTGGGGACTGCGCTCGATCACGCAGACGATCCTCACCCTCGTCCTGTTCGCGACCTATCTCGGCATTGGCGCGCTCGCCCACGACACCCATTTCAGCCTGCTCTGGGCGCTCTGCTCGACGCTGTTCGTCTGGGCAGGTCCGGCGCAGATCATCCTGATCACCACGCTCGGCTCCGGCGCGACGGTCATCCAGTCGGCGATCGCGGTCACCGTCAGCGCCATTCGCCTGTTTCCGATGGTGGTCTCGGTGCTGCCGCTGATGCGCACGCCGACGACGAAACGGCGCGAGCTGTTTTTCGCGGCGCATCTCACTGCAGTGACACTGTGGGTCGAATGCCATCGCTTCCTGCCGCAGGTGCCGCGTGAACGCCGGATCGCCTTCGTCAACGGACTTGGCTTCGGTCTTGTCTCGGTGTGTCTCACCGCCAACACGGTCGGCTATTTCCTTGCCGCGAATCTGACCCAGACGCTTGGGGCGGCGATCCTGTTGCTGACGCCGCTGTCCTTCCTGTTCTCGACCGCACGCAACAGCCGCGAGGTCGCCGATGTCGTCGCACTTGCGCTAGGGGTTCTGCTGTATCCGCTGGCCGCGAAAATGAACTCCGGACTCGACATCCTCGTCAGCGGCCTCGTGGCCGGCACCATCGCCTATGGCGTGCATTGGTGGCGGGAGGTGCGTGCATGAGCTTTGCGCAACTCATTGGCGACTGGCAAGCGCTGGCAGTGCTGTTCGTCGCCGGCGTTGTTCCCAACCAGATATGGCGCATGCTGGGCCTGTGGTTCGGCGGCGGCATCGACGAAGGCTCCGAGCTTCTGGTCTGGGTACGGGCGGTCGCCACCGCGATCCTGGCCGGCGTCATCGCCCAGATCGTGGTCGAGCCGCCCGGTGCGCTTGCGAGCGTGCCGGACGCCTTGCGCTACGGTGCGGTCGGCGCCGGCCTCGTCGTCTTCCTGCTGACCCGCCGCTCGATCTTCGCGGGCGTGGTCGCGGGCGAAGTCTTCATGCTGGCCGGCAAGTGGTGGTTGGGCTAAAACTGCCGGCGAACAGCAGGGAATTGGAAATATGGTTCGCGAAAACGAGCTCCGCGAGGGTGAAGTCTCCATCGAGCTGCCGCCGACGCAGGACGCCGGCCTCGTCTTTATCGGCCGCATCCGCACGCCCTGGAGCTCGCGGCTGGAGACCCCGCGGCAGGGCCGGCATGACGGCCCGATATGCCGGCTCGAGATCTTCGAGCCGTTCGTGCCGGCGATCAAGGGCGTCGATTTCTATAGCAATCTCGAAGTGCTCTACTGGCTCGACAAGTCGCGCCGCGACATCGTCCTGCAAAGCCCGAAGAACAACGAGAAGACCCGCGGCACGTTTTCGCTGCGCTCGCCGGTGCGCCCCAATCCGATCGGCACGTCGATCGTGAAGCTGGTCGGCATCGAGGGCAACGCGATTCTGGTGCGCGGGCTCGATTGCCTCGACAACACGCCGCTGATCGACATCAAGCCGGATCGTTGCGAGTTCACGCCGCTGGCCGCCCCGCAGCCGGGGGATTTCCAGACAGAGTAAGGGGCGGCGATCGTAGCCCGCATGGAGCGAAGCGGAATGCGGGAACGGTCCCGGATTGCGCTTCGCTCCATCCGGGCTACGGGAGCTGAGACTCAAACCGCCTTCAACGCCGCGATCAGCTTGGTCGCGTTCTCTTCCAGCACCTTGACGTCTTCCTTGCGGCTGGCGGGCGGAAGCATCGCCACGCCGTCGTGGCGCGGCATCACGTGCATGTGGAGATGAAACACCACCTGTCCGCCGGCCGCCTCGTTGAACTGCTGCACGGTGATGCCGTCGGCCTTGAACGCCGTCATCGCTGCGGCAGCGATCTTGTGCGCGCCGCGGGCGACATGGGCGTAGTCGTCCGGCTTGATGTCGAGGATGTTGCGGGCAGGTGCTTTTGGAATCACCAGCGTGTGGCCAGGTACCCGCGGCATGATGTCGAGGAACGCGAGCACGTGCTCATCCTCGTAAACCTTGTGGCAGGAGAATTCACCGCGCAGGATCTTTGCGAAAATGTTGTTGGGGTCGTAGGCGGTCATGGCGGCGGCTCCCTGGAATTTTGCGCTTACTGTCACCAGCCGCAACGAACCGTCAAGGCGCCTCGTCGGCGCCTTTGCGGAACGGGCCGAGCTCGGCTAGCTCACGTCCGGCTTCCGCGACATAGGCGCGCTCGCGCTTGAGGTAATCGTCGATGGCGCGGCGCAAGCCGGGATCGGCGATGAAGTGCGCGGAGTGGGTGGTCCGCGGCAGGTAGCCGCGTGCGATCTTGTGCTCGCCCTGCGCGCCGGCCTCGACATTCCCCAGGCCGCGTTTGATGGCGAAGTCGATCGCCTGATAATAGCAGACCTCGAAATGCAGGAAGGGATGATGCTCGACCGCACCCCAGTTGCGGCCGAACAGCGTGTCCGAACCGATGAAGTTGATCGCACCCGCGATCCAGCGATCGTTGCGACGGGCCATGACCAGCAGCACGTCATCGCTCATGGTCTCGCCGATCAGCGAGAAGAATTCCCGTGTCAGATAAGGCCGGCCCCATTTGCGCGAGCCAGTCTCCATGTAGAACATGAAAAACGCATCCCATGCGTCTTCCGTAATGTCTTTGCCCGTAAGGCAGTGGATGGTGATTCCGGCGGCGAGCGCATCGCGCCGCTCGCGCTTGATCGATTTGCGGTGGCGTGAGTTCAGCGTCGCCAGGAAATCGTCGAAACTCGCAAAACCCTCGTTGTGCCAATGGAACTGTTGGTCGGTGCGCTGGAGGAAGCCGTGCTTGGCGAGCAGCTTCCACTCCGCTTCGCGGGCGAAAGTGACGTGCACCGAGGAAGCCTTGCTGACGCCGCACAGCGCCACCAGCCCGCTCGCCAGTGCCTCCGTGATGCGCTCGTGGTCGACGCCTTCGCGAACCAGCAGCCGCGGTCCCGTGGCCGGCGTGAAGGGAACCGAAACCTGCAGCTTCGGATAGTACCGCCCGCCGGCGCGCTCATAGGCATCGGCCCAGCCGCGGTCGAAGACATATTCGCCTTGCGAGTGCGATTTCAGGTAGCAGGGCACGACGCCGGCGACGCGACCGTCGATCTTGGCCACGAGATGCCGCGGCCCCCAGCCGGTGCGGATCGTGGCCGAACCCGATTTCTCAACGGCCGATAAAAACGCGTGGGAGACGAAGGGGTTATAGGCAGGCTTTGAGAGGCCGAGAGAATCGCCTGGAAGCCCGGATGAGGTTCCCTTGCCATGCCCATTACAAGACTTGCCGGGACTAGCGCAGGCGTCCCAGTCGTCTGGCGATACTTCGCCAATGGAAGGTACGGCCTCAAGGGTGATTTCGGATGGTGCCATCATGCCCAAGATCGTGCATTGCAGCAGCGACTTCAAGAGTGGGAAACATCAAGCCTACGGTACGAAGCCCTCGAAGATCATCTGATCCGCATGTTGTGCGACCCGCGTCCGCTGCTCGGTCGTACGCACGGTCCAGCCGAGCAGGGCGCAGCCGAACACATTGCGGGCGATCCAGGGGGCGGGGGCGGGCAGGTCGTCGACCCTGAAGGCGACGAAATGCGGCTGGGTCTGGAAGCCGTGGCGCAGGTACAGCATGCTGTCGCGCTGCTCCCGGGTCAGGTAAGCCCAGTATTCGTCCTGATAGCTCCGCTGCGCGACGATGCCGCGGGGGCGGGAGGGCAACAGCTCGCGCAGCGCCAGCACCTGGTCCGGGTCGAAGGACATGCCGACGGCGGGGCCGTCATAGGATGCCAGCACCTCGGCCATCCGCTTCACCAGCTTGCGGTCGCCGTCAAAATGGCTCTTGACCTCGATCACCAGCGGCACGCGGCCGGCGACCAGGCCGCAGAGGTCGCTGAGCGACATCATCCGCTCGGCCGTGTCCTTGAACGTGAGCGCCTTCAGTTCAGTGGCGGTTTTCTCGACCAGCGGGCCGGTGGCCTCGGTAAGGCGGCCGAGCGCATGGTCGTGATGCACCATGGCCTCGCCGTCGGCGGAGAGCTGGATGTCGACCTCGATCGAGAAATTGCCCGCAATCGCAGCCTGCACCGCGCCCGGCATGTTCTCGACGATGCGGCGGGAAATGTCGTGCAGGCCGCGATGGGCGACCGGGCGGGCTGTCAACCAATCAGGAGCGCGCATTCGCCTCAGGCGACCTCGAACACGCCTTCGACCTCGACCGCCGCATCCGCGGGCAGGGAGGCGACGCCGACGGTGGTGCGGGCATGACGGCCCTTGTCACCGAAGGCGGCGACCATCAGATCGGAGGCGCCGTTGAGGACCTTCGGCCCGTCCAGGAAGTCCGGCGCCGAGTTGATGAAGCCGCCGAGGCGCACCACGCGAACGACCTTGTCGAGGTCGCCGAGCGCCGCCTTGACCTGGGCCAGCAGGTTGACGGCGCAGCCGCGGGCGGCCGCCGCGCCCTCTTCGATGGTCACGCCGGCGCCGAGCTTGCCCTTGGCGATCAGCTTGCCGGCGGGATCGAAGCAAACCTGGCCCGAGACGAACAGCAGATTACCGGTGCGCACGAACGGCACGTAATTGGCCACGGGGGTGGGAGCCTCGTGCAGCTTGATACCCTGTTCCGCCAGCTTCTGCTCGACCGTGCCCGCCATGTCCGACCTCGTTGTCCAAAAATCCATCCGCCGGGCAGATCCGTCGCAGCCCGGCGGGCCCTGTTTCGCCCATCGTGCCGCCACATGCAAGCAACCCTCGGGGGTGGCATTTTGTTGAGGCAGGGCAGGAGGTTCAACGCAAAGGCCGCAACTTTACGTGAAACGGCCTCAGTTGCGACGCAATGGAACGTTCATTAAAATGTCGAATCTGCGCTTTCCCCAAGGACCAGACATGCTGCACCTTTTCCGGACTTCGCTCGGTGTGACTGCGCTCGCGGCGGCCGCTCTCGGCTCCGGAGGCGGGGCGCTGGCCGCGAACGGTCCGTTCCTCGCGCATCAGGCGCTCTATGATTTGAGCCTGGTGAAATCGCGCTCCAATTCGATCAACAGCGCGCGCGGCCGCATCCTCTACAATTTCACCGGAAGTTCGTGCGAGGGCTACACCTCCGAATTCCGCCAGGTCTCCGAGCTCGACAGTGGCGAGGGCAAGGTCACGCTCAGCGACCTCCGCTCCAATTCCTGGGAGGACGCCGGCGGCAAAAGCTACCGCTTTAAGATCGAGACGCGGATGAACGAGGCGGATGCCGGCCGGGTCGACGGCTCGGCGGAGCGCGACGGCGACCACATCAACGTCAAGCTGAAGCTGCCGGCGCCGAAGAACTTTACGCTCGACGGCAAGATCGTGTTTCCGACCGAACAGATCCAGCGCATCATTGCCGCCGCAAAGGAGGGCAAGTCGCTGCTCGAGCTCTCCGTCTATGACGGCTCCGACGATGGCCAGAAGGTCTACAACACGCTGACCGTGATCGGCCAGCCGATCCCGGCCGAGCGCGAAGGTTCGCCCGATCCGTCGACGTCAGATGAGCACATGAAGTCGCTCAAGCGCTGGCCCGTCACCGTCAGCTATTTCGACCGCGAGGCCCAGCAGAAGGAAGGCGAGCAGACGCCGGTCTATGCGATGGCGTTCGAGCTCTACGAGAACGGCGTCTCGCGCCAGCTCGTGCTCGATTACAACGATTTTGTGATTTCGGGCGCGATGGGCAAGTTCGACGCGAAGGACAGCAAGCCCTGCAATTGAGGGCTGGCCTGCAACGCAGTCTCTGGCTAGGCTCCCTCCCAACCACAAACATCCGGGAGGCATCATGCCCAAGCTCGATCATCTCCGCCCCAGCGGCCTGCATCACAATCCCGCTTATTCGCATGTCGTCACTGCCACGGGGGCGCGGACGATCTACATCTCCGGCCAGGTATCGGTGGACGAGGAAGGGCGGATCGTCGGCGAGGGCGATCTCGCCGCGCAGACCACGCAGGTGATGCAGAATCTCGGACACGCGCTGAAAGCAGCCGGCGCGAGCTACGCCAACATCGTGAAGATCACGACCTTCGTCGTGAACTACAAGCCGGAGCTGCGCCCGATCATCGGCAAGGCTCGCTCGGCCTTCTTCGAAGGCATGGAGCCGCCGGCGAGCACGCTGGTCGGCGTCTCGGCGCTCGCCGCGCCGGAATGGATGATCGAGATCGAGGCGGTGGCGGTCGCGGATTGAGATCTTTCCCGTAGCCCGGATTGCGCTGCGCTTGATCCGGGCTACGAGTGCGTAGCCTTGGACATCTCTTGCAGAAGAACCATCGCGTCGTCCGCCCTGTCAGCCGGCACAAATAGATGATCGTGGTGAAACGCCGAAACGGCGTTCACGCTGATGCCGGCTGCGGCGAGGCGTGCCGTGATTGCCGCCAGGAAGCCCACCACATCGAGTGCGGAGTGAACCGTCAGGGTGATCAGGCACGATGCGAATGCGTACCGCAGTCCCGCCGCTTCGGCCTGTTCGCGTGGGATCACGAGCGTCGTTCCTTCCTGCTCGCGGAACGTCAGCAAAGGGCTGAGCGCTGCGGGAATCGACTGGCCTGTCGGGATCGTGCAGAACACGAAAATGCCTGGCCGCATCTCCGGCTTCACGTGTCTCAGCAGCGCGTCGAGGTCGCGTTCGCCTGTCATCACTCCTGCGCCTTTTCCGGCCCCTCATACGCGATGCCGCGGATCACTGCGGCGCTGCCGAATTTCTTGCGCAAGCTGTCCACCGCGCGCTCGGCGTGGGCGGCGCGGCGGTCGAGCATGTCGGTGTCGTCGGCGACTGAACCCTCGCGCAACGCGCTGACGCCGGCGCCCATCAGACGGAAGGCGGTGCCGTCGATCTCTTTCGCCAGCATCTCGCGGCAGATCGAAAAGATCTTCGCGGCAAGCTGCGTCGGGGCCGTGATCGACTGCGAGCGGGTCCGCTGGCGGAAATCCGCGGTCTTCAGCTTCAGCGTGACGGTCAGGCCGGCGAGCTCGCTGCTCTTGAGGCGAGACGACGTCTTCTCGCAGAGGCGCCACAGGATCTTCTCCAGCGTCGCGAAATCGCGGATGTCGGTCTCGAACGTCGTCTCGCTCGAAATCGTCTTGGCGCCCCGATCGGGCTCGACGCGGCGGTCGTCGATGCCGCGCGCGAGCCGCCACAGCCTGCGGCCGTCGCTCGGAAACTGCCGCATCATCTCGATCTCGTCGGCCTTCTGCAGGTCGGCGATGATGCGGAAGCCGCGTTGCACCAGACGCTCCTGCGTCGCGGGTCCAACGCCGAAGATGAAACCGACGGGCTTCTCCGCAAGCATCAAGCGCGCTTCCTCCTGGTCGAGCGCGGCAAACCCGCGCGGCTTGTCGAGGTCGGAGGCGATCTTGGCCAGGAACTTGTTGCAGGAGAGGCCGACCGAGACGCTGATGCCGATGTCGCGCTCGATGTTGCGTGCGAACCGCGCCAGCACCTTGGCGGGGATCATGCCGTGCACCCGCTCGGTGCCGGAGAGATCGAGGAACGCCTCGTCGATCGAGAGCGGCTCGACCAGCGGCGTCAGGGCCTGCATGGCCTGGCGCACCTCGCGCCCGACCCGGACATATTTCGCCATGTCCGGCGGGATCACGGCGGCATGCGGGCAGGCTTCCAACGCCTTGTACATCGGCATGGCCGAGCGCACGCCGTAGGTGCGCGCGATATAGCAGGCGGCCGACACCACGCCGCGCTTGCCCCCGCCGATGATGACGGGTCTGTCGGCGATGTCGGGGTTGTCGCGCTTCTCGACGGTCGCGTAGAAGGCGTCGCAGTCGATATGGGCGATGGTCAGGCTTGCGAGTGCGCGGTGGCGGGCGAGGCGGGGGGAACCGCAGGCGGAACAACGCCGAACGCCGATATCCAGATCGGCCGAACAATCCCGGCAGAAGCAGCGGGGCCCGGCCGTCTCCAGGGAGGTCACGGCACGTCGCGCTCCCAATTGCGGTCGCCGAGCGCGTCGCCGAGAACCTGCCGCGCTGCGGCAACGTTGGTCGGATGCAGTTCCGCAGCGCTGGCAAAGGCCTTCACGGTGGCGTCATCCCGCATCACGAAATCGAGCACGCTGAGCAGGAAATTGGGGTCCGAGGCGGCATTGCGCAGCGTCTCCGGGCCGACCCCTGTCTCGGCCAGGAACAGGCCCAGCCGCTCGGGTTCGCCCGCGACGAAAGACAGCGCCTGAAGCGCAACGATTTCAGCGACTTCGCGCGGGTTGTGAACAGGCTTTTTCACGTGGCCGGTTTGCCTTTCCGTTAACTTTCGGTGTCTACTTTGGGGTCACCATGCCCGAGTCTCGTTCCTGAGTCTTGTGACCCCCGACAAGCAACTGAAAACCACATCGCAGAAAGTCGGCCCTCGGGTTTAACTAAACTCAAGCGAATTCGAGGCTAGTTTGAATCCAGTTTTCGAAGCGCCGGCGACCGGCGCCTGAGGCGTCACATGCATCGGTCTGCGGACCAATCAGGAGGGCGGGATGGCTAAGACCGTCCTGATCGTGGAAGACAACGAGCTCAACATGAAGCTCTTCCGCGACCTGTTGGAGGCGCACGGCTACCAGACCACCGGTACCAGCAACGGCTACGAGGCGCTCGACCTCGTTCGCAAGATGCGGCCCGACCTCGTGCTGATGGATATCCAATTGCCGCAGGTCTCGGGCCTGGAGGTGACGCGCTGGATCAAGGACGATCCGGAGCTGCGCAGCATTCCCGTCGTCGCCGTCACGGCGTTCGCGATGAAGGGCGACGAAGAGCGCATCCGCGAGGGCGGCTGCGAAGCCTATTTGTCCAAGCCGATCTCGGTCGGCAAATTCATTGAGACGGTCCGACGTTTCATCGGATAGGAAGTGAGTTCACAGTGTCCGCGCGTATTCTCGTCGTCGATGACGTCCCTGCCAACGTCAAGCTGCTCGAAGCTCGCCTATCCGCCGAATATTTCGACGTCATGACCGCCGCGAACGGCACCGAGGCGCTGGCGATCTGCGCCCGCGCCGAATGCGACATCATCCTGCTCGACGTCATGATGCCGGACATGGACGGTTTCGAGGTCTGCCGCCGCCTCAAGACCGATCCGGCCACGCACCACATTCCCGTCGTGATGGTCACCGCGCTCGACAGCCCGGCCGACCGCAACCGCGGGCTGGAAGCCGGCGCCGACGATTTCCTGACAAAACCCGTCTCCGATGTCGTGCTGATCGCGCGCGTCCGTTCGCTGACCCGGCTGAAGATGATGACCGACGAGCTGCGCATGCGCGCCATCACTTCGCTCGAGATCGGCATGCAGGCGCCCGAGCGCAGTGCAATCTCCGACACCGGCAAGGGCGGCCGCATCCTGCTGGTCGACGATCGCCAGTCCTCCTATGAGCGGCTGGCGACGATCCTCGCCGCCGAGCACACCATCGACGTCGAGCCGAACCCGACGGAAGCGCTGTTCCACGCCGCCGAGGGCAATTACGATCTGCTGATCGTCTCGCTCGACCTCAACAATTTCGACGGCCTTCGGCTGTGCAGCCAGGCGCGCTCGCTGGAGCGCACGCGGCATGTGCCGATCCTGGCGATCGCCGACCCCGAGAACGCCACGCGGCTGCTGCGTGGGCTCGAGATCGGGGTCAACGACTATCTGCTGCGTCCGATCGACAAGATCGAGCTGCTGGCGCGTGCCCGCACCCAGATCCGCCGCCGCCGTTACACCGACCATCTGCGCGACAACGTGCAGAACTCGATCGAGATGGCGATCACCGATGCGCTCACCGGGCTGCACAATCGCCGCTACATGGAGAGCCATCTCGCGACGCTGGCCGAACAGGCCGCGACCCGCGGCAAGCCGCTGGCGCTGATGATCCTGGACATCGACTACTTCAAGTCGATCAACGACAATTACGGCCACGATGCAGGCGACGACGTGCTGCGCGAATTCGCCGTGCGGGTGCGCAAGTCGATCCGCGGCATCGACCTTGCCTGTCGCTACGGCGGCGAGGAATTCGTCATCGTGATGCCGGAGACCGATCTCCACGTCGCCGGCATGGTCGCCGAGCGCCTGCGCCGCTCGATCGCCGGCGAGCCCTTTGCGATCCACAAGGGCACCAAGCGCATCGAGGTCACGATCTCGATCGGCCTGACCACGCTGGAGCAGAAGGGCGAGGCGGTTGGCGACGTCCTCAAGCGCGCCGACACTGCGCTGTACCGCGCCAAGCACGACGGCCGCAATCGCGTGGTGTCGCACGCGGCGTGAGGCCGCTCGCACAGGCCGGCGCAAAAAAAAACGCGAAAACAACCCCATGCACAGTAGCCGACGCTAGTCGGATCAATGGCTTACGTCGGCCGCAAAACGGCTGATGCTGGACCGCAATGCCGTTTGACTCGTCGGGCAAAACAGGAGCATGCTGCTAGCATTCCGAAAATCCCACGAACTCTGCTGTCGTTCCCCGCGCAGGCGGGGAATCCAGTACGCCGCGGCGTCTCGGCTCAAGCGATGGAATCCATGTGGACCGAAAGTCCGGGTTACTTCTGATCGACGTTGCTGGTCCCCGAACCTGGCGTACCGATCGGCAAGCCGTTCGCCGCATGACCGACGCCAACGCCCGGCGCACTGACGGCTCCTGGAGTTTGATCTTGCGGAAGCGTCTTGATCCCCGTCCTTGCTTGCTCAGCGGGGCTCATCTGGTCCCTGTTATCGCTGTTGGCACCATTGGTCGCCGTGATGCCGGACCCGTCGCTCCCGTTTGGCGTGCCGGTCTGTGTCGATCCGGTCGCGGTGCTGCCCGCGCCCGAGCTGCCCGGTGCGGCCGGTGTGCTCGCGGTGTTGCCGTTCGGCGTCGGGGGCTGAACGTTCGGGTTGGTTGGAGAGTTATTGGTGTGAGCGCCGGTTGAGGTTGCGTTTGTGCCCATGCCGGATGGGGCCGAGGGACCTCCATTGGCGGCGCCAGACGTGCCAGTGCCTGCACCTGAGCTCGCGGATGATCCGGACGCGCCGCCGCTCGCGGCCGCGCCACCCGCGCCACCACCACCTCCGCCGCCTTGTGCGAGGACCGGTGCGGCAACAGCGAAGGACAGTGCGGCTGTAAGAAGAAGCGATTTTCGATTCATGACCTTCTCCGGTGTAAAGAAGGTCAACTACGCCGAAATGGCGATTGTTCCTTTCAGTTCGGTCATTCAGGTGACCGCTCCCGGATTTCCGAGAGAGGCTGTTTCATATGGCGCGTCAGGCAGCCTTTTCCTTGAGTTCGAAGTCCATGGTCCAAGTCGATTTTCCCGGCCGCGTGCGGAATATCCATATCGTCACGCTCGAACCGGGCGGGATGACGATGCTGTCCCCTTAGTGCATCGTGAACTGCCGGATGTTGCTTTCGGTCGGCCCAGATCGAATGAGAATAAACATCCTTGTCGCTGGTCTTTGTGCAGCTCAGAACTCCTCCGTTCATAACGGCGCGGGTGGCGGTCTGGCTGACGGACGAGTCCATGTGGATGGTAGTCATCGTGGCAATCTCCAAAAGAATGAAAAAAAAGCCAGATGCTCCCTTGGGTTGTCGTGACGTGTCAAGCATGCCGCAAAACGCTCGCACCACTCCTCTTGTGCTGCATCCACTCCCTTCAGGGCAGCTAGTTAGAGCAGCCCGTGCCGTTCTCTTGAACCGGCGGACAGGGAACGGTGCCGAAGGAACAGAACACGCAGCAGTCGCCGGGGAGCGGCTTCAGACGCTCGCCGCAGCGTTTGCAGTCATAAAAGAACTGGCAAGCGTCGGTCGGCATGACCTCGGCAGCAGCGTGACCGCACTTGGGACACGTGATCGTGGAGTTCAGGATCATTTACCAGGCGCGTGGCAGACACCGAGCAAGGATTGCCGGCGAGCCTTCTTCTGATCGGTCACCAGTTTTATCTTCTCTCTCAAAACGAGGATTTCGGAATATTCCTTTTGGATCTCTCGGGGGCTGCGAAGTGCTTCAAGCTGCTGGGCGGTCAGTTTTAATATCGCGGCAATATGCGTACTCTGGATGTGGTGCATAGGATCAAATCCCTTCGTCGGGTCAGCGCTTGGAGAGGCTTTAGGGGGAAGCCCACCATCCGTCGGGGAATGGCTCCAGCAAAGTCTGATCGACTTGGTTGTCGTTGTCAGGGTGGCTGATAGCTCCTGCATTCCAGCTTGGTGGCGCGAGGCGACGGCGGCGGACAGACAGGGCGCCTGGTTTACGACTTCGAAGGCGGCGCGAAGCAGGATGTGTCAAGCGTAATGGAGGCACAGCGTGGGCGCTTCGCTCTGCTTCTTCGACCAGACCTCGAAGATATTCCAATTCTGAGAGCTGAGAAGTGAGTTCGCTAAGTTGTTGGGCATAAAGGATTGCGCGAGAGCTTCGCATGGATGTTCTCCCCAGCACAAAAAGAATTATCGGGAAAAAATGGCAATCTACCATAGGTAAACATCGGATTTCAATACGTCAGGCTCACTGCTTCAGGATCGCGGCTTCGGCCAGCGCGTCCATGACGCGATGAAGAAGATGCGGCCAGGCGGGAGGCAATTGAGACAGCAAAAGGAACCCCAGCTTCAGGGCGGTGAAGCTGGGGCTGTTGAGCTGCCTTGGCGAAGCAGCTGCCCCCTTGGGGAGGGCCACGGGAAAACTTGGCAATCGGTAAGTCGTTCCTAGCCGAACAAAAATGAACCCCAGCTCCGGGGGCAATGGGAAGAGCTGGGGCCCGACTGGACTGCATTACCGATATAGGAATGGGCGTCGGAAAAATTGGTGACCGGCGAGCCGTTTCAACTGCGGTGCTGCCGAAAAATGTTTAGCGGCCTCTGTCGTCCTTGCCGTTGGGGCTGCCATCGCCGCCGCCGTTACCCCAGCCATTGTTGCCGTGGTGGTGATGGACCGCGCTCGCACCCGATTTAGCAATTGCATCGGACGTGAGGGAGGTGGAGAGCAGCAGCGTTATAGTTGGAGGTGTCACGGCTGCGAACTTTCCGCAGGTCTTTAGAAATTCGCGGCGGTCGTCCTGGTCAGGCATGGGTTCTCTCCGGGGCTGGCGGAAAGATTAAATACGTTAAATCAAATTAAATCAATTTAACTATGTTAATAGGCTCGGTCACGAAGTGCGGCCATAAGTTGCGGCACCAGCTGTTCGCTCTTCGCTACTCCCTCAGGGATACCGGCGCGCTCCCTTCAAGAGATCGAAATGAAGCTTGGCCAACGGGTTGGCCGCTGGAGTGCGTGCTGGCCTGCCCGGCCTTCTTGCGGCGGGCGGATCGGGTTCTGATCTCGTAGCTACTTCAGGGATGCCGGGCCGGCCGTTTGCCTCGCTTCACCGCAGTCTCATCTCCCACATCCACCCCCGCATTTCGCAATAACACCGTCGCCGCCTCCTTCGCGGCACGCGCCATTGCGGGGTCGTCGCGGACGAGGTCCTGCGCGATGGAGCCGTCGACCAGCAGCACGAGCTGCGTTGCAAGCGCCTCCGCGTTCGTCACGCCGAGCTCGTTGAGGCGGTCGCGAAACCAGACGCGGCGGCTTTCCTTGAAGGCGATTGCGATCTTCTTCACGGTGCGGTCCGCCGGGCCAAGCTCGGCGACCGCATTCACGAACGGGCAGCCGCGAAAGTCCTTTGCGGCGAAACGGCGCTCCAGCGAATCGAAGGTGGCGAGGATCTGCTCGGCCGGGGGCTTGTCCGAGGGGCGGGGCTGCACGAAGCGGCGCTCCAGATAGGCCGCGATCAGCGCGTCCTTGGAGGGGAAGTGGTTGTAGAGCGTGCGCTTGGAGATGCCGATCTCGGCCGCGATGGTGTCGACGCCGATGGCGCGAATGCCTTGCAGATAGAACAGCTTGTCGGCGGTCTCGAGGATCCGCTCTTTCATCGTCTGTGGGGCGGGCGGGGGAGCCATGCGGCGGTGAATGTCCTGTTCGCTTGACAGCGCACGCTATCCATAGCCTAAGTACACAGGTCTGTGTAACCAAAATCAACTGATATTGCAGACGACGGCGCTCGCGCCGCGCCGATGAGGGAGACGAAAATGCCCCTGTTGCAGGTCCTGCGCCCGACATTGCCCATCCTGATCGGCGCCTCGATCATGCTGACGCTGAGCATGGGGCTGCGGCAGAGCCTCGGCATCTTCATGCAGCCGCTGACCCACGACATCCATCTGTCGATCTCCGACTTCACGCTGGCGCTGGCGGTGCAGAACCTCGCCTGGGGCTTTCTCCAGCCGCTCGCCGGCGCGATGACCACGCGCTACGGCTTCCGTCCCATCATGATCGCAGGCTCGTTCATGTACATCGCGGGCCTGGTGCTGATGGCAACCGCGAACGGTCTCGTCGCCATCATGATCGGCGCCGGCGTGCTGATCGGCACCTCGCTCGCCTGCACCGCGGCGGCGATCGCGATGTCGGTGGCGGCTCGCGCGGTGCCCGCGACGGTGCGTTCCACCGTGCTCGGCATCGTCTCCGGCGCGGGCTCGCTCGGCGCGCTGCTGTCGGCGCCAATCGGGCAGATGCTCAACGAGGGATTCGGGTGGCGCGTCGGGCTCGCCGGCTTCGTGGTGATGTCGGTGCTGATGATCCCCGCGGCCTGGTATGCCGGGCGTGTCGACGCGGTCCCGCTGCCCAAGCCCGCGACTGACGAGATCGTCGATGCCACGGCCATGATCGCGGCGAAGACCGCTTTCGGCAACGCGTCCTTCGTGGTGATGACCTGCGCCTATCTCGTCTGCGGCATGCAGCTCGTGTTCCTCACCACGCACCTGCCGTCCTATCTCGCGATCTGCGGCCTCGATCCGATGCTGAGCGCGCAGACGCTGGGCATGATCGGCGGCTTCAACGTGCTTGGCTCGCTGTTCTTCGGCTGGGCCGGCCAGCGCTGGAACAAGCTCGCACTGCTCGGCGGCATCTACGTCTTCCGCTCGCTCGCGCTCGCCTGGTACTTTACGCTGCCGGCGACGCCTGCCTCGACCTTGCTGTTCGGCGCGATCATGGGCTTCCTGTGGATGGGTGTCGGCCCGCTGGTGGCGGGCGCGGTCGCCGAGATGTTCGGCTTGCGCTGGCAGGCGATGATCCAGGGCCTCGCCTTCATGAGCCACCAGATCGGCAGCTTTCTCGGCGCGTATGGGGGAGGGGTGATCTACGATGCGCTCGGCTCGTATACGATGGCCTGGCGCATCGGCGTCGCGCTGGGGCTGGCCGGCGGCATCATCCAGGTGGCGTTCGCGCTGATCCGGCCGTCACAGCCGCCGGCGCCGGTGTTGCGGACGGCGTAGGGGGGCGTGTCCTCGTGAGCGTCCGCTTGGGAGTTTCTAGCGGACGCCGCGCGTCTTGGTCGTGATCGGCCGCTTGTGACCCTGAGCGGACAGTGGGTATCGCCTACGTGCCGCTCCCGAAATGGGCTGCTGCAGCACCGACGCAGAGAGCAAAGATGGTCCACAAAATGATTGCAGCCATTCCGTAGTTAATCTGGGTTCTCGCGCGAGTGACCGTCGTCTTCAGGTCATAAGGAAGCCCATTAGCAATATCGTCCTGTCCCCAAAATTGCTTCGCGTACCAAGGGCTTTGCAACACGGTGTAGAACCATGGAAAGTTCGCGCCGTCGAAGCGGGCTCCGATCAACTTGTATGTCGAATAGGCCGTTCGCATGCTCAGCAGCCCGGATAGAGTTCCGACTATCGGAATAGAAATGAACGACGCTTTTGAGATTTCTGCCCACACGCCTTGCCTCACGATCATCAAACGATGAACTATGTCGCCCTCAATTGTCATCGTAGCAGGCAACACTCAATACGTCAGCTTCTGGCCCTCAGCGGACCAATCGGCAGCGTTGGCGCCAAGGCTGCTTTTGACCCAAAGCGGGCGACCAACATTACCGCTCGCGGCTCGCACGCCAGCTGGCCGCTCTTGCTTTTAGTCGCAGTGATCTGCGAACAGGCTCTGAACGCGGCTCTACTTCGGGATCGTGCCCATCTACGGTCTCTCGCTCATTGTGCGGTCGGTTTGACGCGATGATCATCCCGACGATTGCACCAATTCCGAAACCGCCGAGACCGACAAATACACTTAGTGCCAAAGCAATGAAGACGTACAAGTCGCCGTGCTTTTCAAGTAGATAGGCAAGGAACATTAGACCCGGGATGTTAGCCAAGGCAGCCAATCCCCAGCCCCACGCGATACGACGCGGGGAGAAGTACGCAAAACACAAAACAGCGACAACAAAGCCTGCGGCATTACAGAGTAGAATTGTAGCAATCATTGCGACTCTCTACCGGATCAGATCCTTCGCGTGTCTAAACGGATCGAGATAGCACGCTTTAGTAGAAACAGACGGAAGTCTTAACCTGACGTAAATTCGCGTGTCGACAGCTTCGACAGTCGGCTTGTGGCCCATCGTTGACCTAGAGCGATACGGCTTCAACATCGTCTTCTGAGCGCATAGCGGACGCGACAGCTTCAGGGGCCGCCGAGCCCACCCCTCGCGCCCCGGACGCAGCGCAGCGCTTCTTCAGCGGTGCGCTGCGTCCGGGGCCCACGTCTCTGCAGCGTGTTGTGTTGCTTTCCGGGTCCCCGCTCTGCGCAGCGGCGTTTCACGCTGCAGCGCGTCCGGGAGACGACAGGGAACGTGCGGGGCGCAGTCGCAGCCCCCGGGCCAATGCCGGGCGCCTCGACGCCGGCTGCCTTTCCGGAAGCTTTCCGCAATGCGAAAGAGTCTGCATCAGCGCGCCTCTGACGATCGGTTCGATCTTCGCGCAAATGAACCAGCAGACCAGAACAAGCATGCCCAGCGCGATCCAGACGGCC
The DNA here is from genome assembly GCF_040547695.1 of Bradyrhizobium sp. JR4.3. Taxonomy (NCBI): domain Bacteria; kingdom Pseudomonadati; phylum Pseudomonadota; class Alphaproteobacteria; order Hyphomicrobiales; family Nitrobacteraceae; genus Bradyrhizobium; species Bradyrhizobium sp. JR4.3. The sequence goes on from NZ_JBEPQF010000001.1 coordinate 582,780, forward strand.
GAGGTGGCATCGAGGCCTGCATCGACCAGGGCACGGATGAGCGCCGTGCCAATGACGTTGTGCGTGAGATAGAGCGGATAGGTGATCAGTCCGAGCGTTCTCAAATAGGCCGGTGCCTTGGGGGACGCGATGCCCGCAGAGCGCCTGTGCCGGTTCGCGGCGATTGCAATGAGAAGCACCGCGGCTGCCCAAACCATAATCGGCACGAGAGCCGATTGATCCGAGATGGCGGGGATGGACGTCAAGAAGAACGAGGCAAAAAAGTAGATCTCCGCGGCGCCCGAAAGACACGCGACGGCAATTGCGACCTGTTCGAGCGCAGTCAATTCTCTGTTCGCGGAAATGAACAGCCAGATCCCCAGCGCAAAGAAGCATCCATGCGTCAGCAGGAATGCCGCGCACGGCACGCGAAACATCAAAATGACGAGATAGGGCAAGTCGGACGGCGTCGTGCATGACAGCACGAGCAGCGCGACGGCATTGAATATTGCGCTGTAGATGGTGAGACCCCAGGCCAGGTGCCGCAGGGTGATCTTCTTCGTGAGCATCGCGCAGAACACGAGGCCATAAAATGCCGTCTCGGCTGCCAGCGTCCAATAGACCTCGTCAAGCCACTGACCTGTGACTCCCTTGGGAACCATCAGCATGGCGTGGATGTAGGGCAGAATGAATTCGGAGGCCGGTCCGCTCCCGAAGAGAAGCAGAACGAGGAAGGTCGCGGTGGCGCAAACCCAGACCGCCGGATAGATCCTGAGGGCGCGACCAAGAAGAAACTCGCCCGGCGACGATGTGCTCGCGGAATTCGCGATGACGAAACCGGAAATGACAAAGAAGATTTCAACGCCGACCCAGCCGAACCATGTGAAGGGCGCGGCGGACGGGTAGAGGACATCCGCTGCGACGCTGCGCTCGAAACCCGGGACGCCAATCGACACCCAGGCCCAGGACCAGAACATCTGGTGAAACATGGCGACGCCAAGGGCAGCGGCGAAGCGCAACGGATCCAGCAACGGCAAATGGCTCTTCACGGGAATGGACCAAGGTCATGCAACGATCCCGCTGGAGATATTGAAACTGGTCACGGCGCTCTGCGAGGTGGGTCACACTTGCTTTGCTCCGGGCCAATGCATCAATTCCGCTCATTGATCGAAATCGGTCAGTCTTGCTCGATCTCGCAATACGATTTGTCGCTGCGACTGCCCGATGAAGCTGAGAATGTCACGGTCCCTGAGTTGCGACAGGGCACGCGAGACCGTCTCCAGCGTCAGGCCCAGATAGTCGGCGATATCGCGACGGTTCATGGGAAGGCTCATGACTCCGGCCGCAGTCAAGCGGACGTCCATTTCGATCAAGAAAGCGGCGACTTTCTCGATTGCCGTTTTCCTCCCGAGCAACAGCATGTGAGTTTCGGCATGTTGAAGGCTGCCCGTGACGAGTCTGAGCACATTGTTCGTCGCGGTCGCGCCGCCGCACTCTTGCTCGACGACGTTCTGGCGATCGGTCAGACGGACAATCGTTTCGACAATCGCCTCGGCGGTAAATCTATGAACTGCACCGTTCTCGACGCCGAAGATGTCACCCGGCAGATGAAAGGCCATGATCTGCCTGCGACCGTCAGCCAATAATTTATAGCTTCGAACCGCTCCGCTCTTGACCTGGTAAAGATATTGGATCGGCTCCGCCTCTCCGAAGATCTCGGTGCCACGCCGATACTTGAATTCACTGCAAAACACGGCGTGACCGGCGAGCGCATTCAATTCGCTCGAGCTTGGCCGTTGAGGCGGAATTTGTTGCTTCCTTACGAGCATTCGTGGCCCCCCGCGTTGCCTGGAACCCGACCGAGGCTATGGGAAAAACCGGCAAGCAAAGTTGAGGGGGATCAATTTTGATGTGATGAGCGCAGCGTTACGGGCGCGAGGCGAAAGGAAAAGCCGCCGGCGCTTGGCGGCACTGGCGGCTCATTGGGGAAGTAGCAGTGTTCGCTACCCAGGCGGTATGGACTAACGCGTGCGTCCTGATCGCTTGAGATCGGCGACCTTAAACCTGTTGCCGGCGGCCAGGCTGCTGCACAACCAGTGTGCCTTGTTTCGGTTGTCGCCCAGGAACGTCCTGGTTTCGACGCAATCCAGGTAGGATTTGTGGGTGATGGTGTCTCGGCAGGTTGGCGAGAAAGGTCCGTAGTCGATGTTGCCGCCCGACAGGCTGCATCCCACCCAGGGATCCTTGCCGCTTGGGAAGCTTGATGCACAGCCTCCGTTGCAGCTGCTGGCGACTTTCTCCAGGCTGGCAATCCTCCCCATCACAGAACCTGGCGCGTACGAAGGCGTTCGCGCGGTTGACGTTGGAGCTGTTGACGCAGTCCGACGCGGCGCAATTGTGTTTGCTCCCCGCTCCGACACGTGCGGCCTTGCCACCTGTTTCGCCGCGTCGACCGTGACGGGAGGGAGTGTGGCGGCGGAGCCGGTTGGGATTTGCGACGCTGCCGGCGCGCACAGCAAGGCAGTTGACAAGACGGCGACGGCTGAAGGCACGACAAGGCTTGATGACAATCTCATGACCATCTCCTTCCAAATCCGGACGGAAATGCCGTTCCGGTAAGTGCACGGTAACATGCATTGGGGGGCGGGCAACCGGGGGTTGTTAAAATATCTGCTGATGACTCACCGCGCCGAGTTCAGCTCTCGTGCCCGGACGCAGCGCAGCGCTTCTTCAGCGGTGCGCTGCAGAGCCGGGGCCCATGTCTCCGCGGCGTGCCGTGTTGCATTCTGGGTCCCGTCTCTGCGCAGCAGCGTTGCACGCTGCAGCGCGTCCGGGACACGAGAGAGGAGGGTACAAAATGAAACGGGGCCCGAAAGGGCCCCGCAAAAGTCTTCAGCGTTCCGCGATCTTGCTTGATGATCTTACTTGATCTTGGCTTCGCGGAATTCGACGTGCTTGCGCGCGACGGGATCGTACTTCTTCTTGACCAGCTTGTCGGTCATGGTGCGCGAATTCTTCTTGGCGACGTAGTAGAAGCCGGTGTCGGCCGAGGACACGAGCTTGACCTTGATGGTGACCGCTTTGGCCATGTTCAGAACCTCAGGAATGAAGGGAATCTGGAGCCGGCCAAATGGCCCGCGTTGGCCGGCAACCTAGCCAGAAACGGCTTGATGTCAAGATTTTAGGGCTCGAAAAGCACTCAAATCGGGCCAATCAGGCCTCGAAGAACCGGTTTTTAGGCCGCGGCAGGCCCAGATTCTCCCTCAAAGTGGGCCCTTCATACTCTTTGCGGAAAATCCCGCGCCGCTGCAGCTCCGGCACGACCTTGTCGACGAAATCGTCGAGGCCGGCGGGCAGGAACGGGAACATGATGTTGAAGCCGTCGGAGCCGCGTCCGACCAGCCATTCCTCCATCTGGTCGGCGATGGTTTTGGCGGTGCCGACGAAGGATAGCCCGCCATAGCCGCCGACGCGTTGGGCGAGCTGGCGCACGGTGAGCTTGTCGCGGGCGGCGAGATCGACCATGCGCTGGCGGCCGCTCTTGCTGGCATTGGTCTCGGGGATTTCGGGAAGCGGTCCATCGGGATCGAAGCCGGAGGCATCGGTGCCGAGGATGACCGAGAGCGAGGCGATGGCGCTGTCGTAATGCACGCGGCTGTCGAGCAGCGCGCGCTTCTCCTTGGCCTCGTCGACGCTGTCGCCGACCACGACGAAGGCGCCGGGCAGGATCTTGAGGTGTTCGGGATCGCGGCCGACCTTCTCCATGCGGCCCTTGATGTCGGCATAGAGTTTCTGGCTGTCGGCAAGACTGCCGCCGCCGGTGAAGACGGCTTCCGCGGTCTCGGCGGCGAGCTGCCTGCCGTCGTCGGAGGCGCCGGCCTGCACGATTACCGGCCAGCCCTGGACGGGGCGGGCGATGTTGAGGGGACCGCGCACTTTCAGATATTTGCCGTGATGGTCGAGCACATGCATCTTGGCGGGATCGACGAACACGCCGCTTTCGACATCGCGCACGAAGGCGTCATCGGCAAAGGAATCCCACAGGCCGGTGACGACGTCGTAGAACTCGCGGGCACGCTTGTAGCGCTCGGCGTGCTCCATGTGGTCGTCGAGGCCGAAATTCAGCGCCGCGTCCGGGTTCGAGGTGGTGACGATGTTCCAGCCCGCACGGCCGCCGCTGAGATGGTCGAGCGAGGCGAAGCGCCGTGCGACGTGATAGGGCTCGTCGAACGTGGTCGAGCCCGTCGCAATCAGGCCGATCCGTTCGGTGACGGCCGAGAGCGCCGACAACAGCGTGAATGGTTCGAACGAGGTGACCGTGTGGCTGCGCTTCAGCGCATTGACCGGCATGTTCAAGACGGCGAGGTGATCGGCCATGAAGAAGGCGTCGAACTTGCCGGCCTCGAGCTTCTGGATCAGCGTCTTGATGTGGCCGAAGTTGAAATTGGCGTCCGGCCAGGCCCCGGGATAGCGCCAGGCGCCGGTGTGGATGCTGATCGGGCGCATGAACGCGCCAAGCTTGAGTTGCCGTTGTGCCATCGCCCGGTGTCCGTTCTTGGTGTCGTTCCGGAAGACATAGGCATGCCCAGGAACTCCGCCATCGGGGGAGGCGGGAAGATTATTTTGTTTTTCGATGCGCGCTCAGCACATTCGCGTCATTCCGGGGCGCCGCGTAGCGGCGAACCCGGAATCCATCGAGCAGCAAGGACGGTGATGAATGGATTCCGGGTTCGCGCTTCGCGCGTCCCGGAATGACGGAGGAGAGACGTGGGCCCGCGCGGCCAGTCAGCTCAAAATATCCTTCTGCATCTTGCCGCCATAGAAATGGAAGAACGGCACCGGCGCGTCATGGCGGAGCGGGCCGGCGGCAAGGCGCGCGTCGAGCTCGTTGAGCACGTTGCGCGTCATGGGATGCAGATCGGCGAGCGGCTTCGAGCCGAGCTCGACCCAGACCAATTCGACAAGCTCGGCATCGGCATGGATCACGCCGTCGACGCGATGGGCGATCGCGGAGGCGTCCGCCGTGAAGAAGCGCGTGTCGAACCGCTTGACGCGGCCGGGCGGGGTGATCGCGCGCGCGATCAGGAACAGGCTGGAGGGATCGGGCAGCAGGCCCGCATCCGCGAACGGCTTCCAGGGGCCTTCCAGTTTCGCTTTGCCTTCGGCCTTGCGCCCGAGGCAGAGGCCGGTCTCCTCGCAGGCCTCGCGGATCGCGGCAATCGCCAGCGACTTCGCGCGCGAGGCCGGAGTCTTCGGACTGCCCTTGGCGAGATTGGCTTCCAGCTCGGCGGTTACAGGCGCCGCGCACGGCACGCGAAAATCGTCCTTGTCGACGCGGCCGCCGGGGAAGACGAATTTTCCGGGCATGAACACCACCTTGTCGTGGCGCTTGCCGACAAGGACTTTTGGAATGGCTCCGCTGCGGTCGACCAGGATCAGTGTCGCGGCATCCTTCGGGCGGAAATAGGGATAATGGTCGGCTTCCTTGCCCTCGTGGATCTTCGCCTTTTCTGCCTGCGCAATATCCGTCATGTCCTCACCCAAACCACTTTTGCTTATTTTGCTTACACCGGCGGAATACCATCCGTCGGGTTCTCGTCAAACCCATGCATGCGCAGAGCCCATTGCAATCCGACCACGGCTCCCTTCACCGGCTGCAGCAGTGCGAGCGAGGCGACAAAGGTGAAGGGCAGATAGGCCGCGAAGCTGATCCAGACCGGTGTGGTGTAATTGGTCTCGATCCAGAGGATGCTGGGCACCACGATGTGACCAACGATGACGATGACGAGATAGGCGGGCAGATCGTCGGCCCGATGCGGCGTGAAATCGAGGCCGCAGACCGCGCAATTATCCGCCGTCTTCAGGAAGGCGCGGAACAGCTTTCCCTCACCGCAGCGCGGGCAGCGGCCGCGAAAGCCGCGCCTTATCGCAGCAAAGACGTCGCGCTTCTCGACGAGGCCGGTCTCGCGGGTCCAGATCTTCGGGGCTGTGCTCACCATGCCTTACCCTTCTGACCCTTGCCCTTGCTTTGTCCTTTGGCTTTTTTCCCCTTGCCGGGCTTCTTCGGCTTGTCCGGCTTGCGCTTCTTGTCGGGACTGCGCCCCGGATGCGCCTTGAACGAGGGGCGGCGTTGCGGACCGGAGGACCTGCGGTGCCGCGGCGCGGTCTCACCCGTCGATGACAGCAGCTCGAAGCGCAGGGCGCCTGCGATGGGAGCTGCTTCGATCAGGCGGACGTCGACGACGTCACCGAGCTGATGCATGGTGCCGCTGCGGGTGCCGACGAGGGCGTGGCGGCCCTCGTCATAGTTGAAATATTCCGTGCCGAGGGATCGGATCGGGATCAGGCCGTCGGCGCCGGTCTCGGCGAGCTTGACGAACAGGCCGGCGCGCGTGACGCCGGAGACGCGGCCCTGGAAGCTCGAACCGATGCGGTCGGCGAGGTGATGGGCGATCAGGCGGTCGACGGTCTCGCGCTCCGCCTTCATCGCCCGCCGCTCGGTCACCGAGATGTGGGCTGCGACCTCGCCGAGAGTTTCCGGCGTCTCGGTGTCGGGCAGTGCGCCTTCGCCGAGACCGAGCGCGCGAACCAGCGCACGGTGCACGACGAGGTCGGCATAGCGGCGGATCGGCGAGGTGAAATGCGCATAGCGGCGCAAATTCAGGCCGAAATGACCGTAATTCTCCGAGGAGTATTCGGCCTGTGCCTGGGCGCGCAGCACGACCTCGCTGACCAGCGGAAAGTGGTCGTGGCCTTCGAGCTGCGCCAGCACGCGGTTGAACAGAGCGGGGCGCAACGCGCCTGATTTCGCGAAGGGAACGTCCAGCGTCTCCAGGAATTCCGCGAGCGCGTGGACCTTTTCCAGGGTCGGCTCGTCATGCACGCGGTAGATCAGCGGCAGCGACTTCTTCTCCAGCATTTCGGCTGCCGCGACATTGGCGAGGATCATGAACTCCTCGATCAATTTGTGCGCGTCGAGCCTGTCGGGCACGACGACGCGGTCGACCGTGCCGTCGCTCTTCAACAGGATCTTGCGCTCGGGCAGATCGAGATTGAGCGGATCGCGCTCGTCTCGCGCGCGCTTGACGCAGGCATAGGCGGCATAAAGCGGCCGCAGGATCGGATCGAGCAGGGGGCCGGTGGTGTCGTCCGGCCGGCCGTCGATCGCGGCCTGCGCCTGGGCGTAGCTCAGCTTGGCTGCGGAGTGCATCAGGATACGATGGAAGCTGTGCGAGCGCTTGCGCCCGTCGGGGGCGATGATCATCCGCACCGCGAGCGCGCCGCGCGGCTCGCCCGGCACCAGCGAGCACAGATTGTTGGAGATGCGCTCGGGCAGCATCGGCACGACGCGGTCGGGGAAATAGACCGAGTTGCCGCGGTCGAGCGCGTCGCGGTCGAGCGCGGTGCCCGGCCGTACGTAGAAGCTCACGTCGGCGATGGCGACATCGACGATGAAGCCGCCTCTGTTGTTGGGATCGGGATCCGGCTGCGCGTGCACCGCGTCGTCGTGATCCTTGGCATCCGGCGGATCGATGGTGACCAGCGGGACGTCGCGCCAGTCCTCGCGCCCCTTCAGATTGGCCGGCTCCGCCGCTTCGGCCTCGCGCTCCGCCGCGGGGCGGAATTGCAGCGGGATGTCGTGCGCGTAGATCGCGATCAGGCTGATCGCCTTCTCCGACTTAACCGAGCCGAGCTTCTCCTTGACGCGGCCCGACGCCAGCCCAAAGCCGCGCGAGCGGATGATGTCGACGCTGACGAGATCGCCGTCCTGCGCACCGTGCATCTCGGTCGCGGCGATGTTCAGTTCGCGGTCGGCGGACTTCTTGTCGACGGGGATGATTCGCCCGCCGCCTTCGGGCAGGCTGCGGAAGACGCCGAGGATGCGGCTCTTGGTCTTGTCGAAGACCTTGATGATGTGGCCGCGATAGGCCGGGCCATCGGTCTCATCCGAGCGCTCGACCCGCAGCAGCGCGCGATCGCCGACGCCGGCCGCGGTGCCGGGCTTGGGCCGGCGCGGCATCGTGATGAGGATCTTTGGCGGTTCGCCGCTTTCGACTTCGTCCCATTCAGTGGGGGAGGCGACCAGCTCGCCGTCGGCGTCTCGGCCGGTGATGTCGGCGACCAGCGTCGGCGGCAGGCTGTCCGGCTCTGAAATCGTATGGCGCTTTTTCTTGACGAGCCCGTCGTCGGCGAGCTCGCGCAGCATGCGCTTGAGCTCGATGCGGTCGGCGTTCTTCAGGCCGAACTCGCGCGCAATTTCGCGGGTTCCGACCTTTCCGGGATTTGCCTTGATGAAGGCGACGATGGCTGCCCTGTCGGGAAAGCCACGGTCATTCTTGCGTTTCACTTAACCTCTATTTGGTGCCGGCACTTTTCTTGGCCGGAGCTTTGGCGCCAGCTGCCTTGGTCGGCGACGTTTTGGCCGTCGACGACACGGCGGCGCGCGCCTTGCTGGTGGATTCGGATTTGGGTTTGGCCGCCTTCTTCGCGGCCGGCTTTTTGGTTGGCGCGGCGTCATCGCCGTCGGCGGCCTTCGCCGCAGCCTTCTTGGCCTTGGCGGGCTTGGCCGCCTTCTTCGGCTTCTTGCCGCCGCCCTTGGCCGCGCGCTCGTCGATCAGCGCGATCGCCTGCGGCAGCGTGATGGCATCTTTCTCGATGTCGCTCGGGATCGTGGCATTGACGCCGCCCGCCGTGACATAGGCGCCGTAGCGGCCGCCCTTCACCGTGACGGTGCCGAGGGTGGGATGATCGCCGATCGCCTTGCCGGGATCGGCGCCGAAGCGGCGGCTCGGGCCCTTGGCGATCTTCTCCGCGATCAGCGTCACCGCCCGGTTGATGCCGATGTCGAACACTTCGTCGCCGGCCTCGAGGCTGGCATAGGTCTTCTCGTGCTTCACGAACGGCCCGAAGCGGCCGAGGCCCGCGGTGATCGGTTCGCCGGTTTCCGGGTGCTTGCCGATCTCGCGTGGCAGCGACAGCAGCTTGAGCGCAAGGTCGAGCTCGACATCTCCAGGGGAAGTCCCCTTCGGAATGCCCGCGCGCTTCGGCTTCTCGCCCTCCGCATAATCCTTCTGCTCGCCGAGCTGAATGTAGGGCCCGAAACGGCCGGCCTTGACCCAGACATCGCGACCCGTATCAGGGTCCTGGCCGAGCGAACGATCGGCGCTGGCCTCGCCATCGGCGGCGAGCTGACGGGTGTAACGGCATTCCGGATAGTTCGAGCAGCCGACGAAGGCGCCGAACTTGCCGGCCTTGAGATTGAGCCGTCCGTTGCCGCAGCTCGGGCATTGCCTGATGTCGCCGCCATCGGTGCGCGCCGGATAGATGTGCTGGCCCAGCATCTCGTCGAGCACGTCGAGCACCTGGGCTACGCGCAGATCCTTGATCTCGTCGACCGCGCCGATGAAGCCGGTCCAGAAATCCTTCAGCACCTGCTGCCAGGAAATCTCGTTGTTGGAGACGCGGTCGAGCTGCTCTTCCAGATTGGCGGTGAAGTCGTATTCGACGTAGCGGGCAAAGAAGCTTTCGAGGAACGCGACCACGACGCGGCCCTTGTCCTCGCCGTGCAGGCGCTTCTTCTCGAGCTTGACGTAGCCGCGGTCCTTGAGCACCTGGAGGATCGAGGCATAGGTGGAGGGCCGGCCGATGCCGAGCTCTTCCATGCGCTTGACCAGCGAGGCCTCGGAGAAGCGCGGCGGCGGCTCGGTGAAGTGCTGGGTGACGGCGAGCGACTGCCGCTTCAGCGCGTCGTTGGGGCTCATCGCGGGCAGGCGGCGGGAGTCCTCGTCCTCCTCGTCGTCGCGGCCTTCCTGATAGAGTGCGAGGAAGCCGTCGAACTTGACGACCTGGCCGGTGGCGCGCAGGTCCAGCGTACGGCCGCCAACCTTCGCCGTGATGTCGACCGTGGTGCGTTCCAGCTCGGCCGATTCCATCTGGCTCGCGATGGTGCGCTTCCAGATCAGTTCATACAGCCTCGCCTGGTCGGACTCGAGCTTGCGGCTCATGCTGTCGGGACGGCGGGACATGTCGGTCGGCCGGATCGCTTCGTGGGCTTCCTGGGCGTTCTTGGCCTTGGCCTGGTACTGGCGCGGCGTGTCCGGCACATAGGCGTTGCCGTAATCCTCACCGATCACCTTGCGTGCCTGGGTGATCGCGGACGGATCGATCTGCACGCCGTCGGTACGCATATAAGTAATGAGTCCGGTGGTCTCGCCGCCGATGTCGATGCCTTCATAGAGCCGCTGCGCGATGCGCATGGTATGCGCCGGCGCAAACCCGTATTTGCGGCTGGCTTCCTGCTGCAGCGTCGAGGTGGTGAAGGGCGCCTGCGGATTGCGCCGCGCCGGCTTGGCATCGACAGAGGTCACGGCGTAGCTGGCGGCTTCCAGCGCCTTCTTGAAGTCTTCGGCTTCCGCGCCGGTGCCGATGTCGAGCCGCTGGATCTTCTTGCCGTCGGCGCCGACGAGACGTGCCTCGAAGGCGTCGCCGCGCGGCGTCAGCAGGGTCGCGATCAGCGACCAGTATTCGCGCGCAACGAACTTTTCGATCTCGAGCTCGCGGTCGCAGACCAGCCGCAGCGCCACCGACTGCACGCGGCCCGCCGAGCGGGCGCCCGGCAGCTTGCGCCACAGAACGGGGGAGAGGGTGAAGCCGACCAGATAGTCCAGCGCGCGGCGCGCCATATAGGCGTCGACCAGCGCACCGTCGATCTGGCGCGGATGCTTCATGGCGTCCGTGACCGCCTGCTTGGTGATGGCGTTGAACACCACGCGCTCGATCTTGTGGTCCTTGAGCGCGCGCTTCTCTTTCAGGACCTCCAGCACGTGCCAGGAGATGGCCTCGCCCTCGCGATCAGGGTCGGTGGCGAGAATCAGGCGATCGGCGTTCTTGAGGGACTTGGCAATGTCGTTGAGCCGGCCGGCCGCCTTGGGATCGATCTCCCAGATCATCTTGAAATTGGCGTCGGGATCGACGGAGCCGTTCTTCGCCGGCAAGTCCCGGACATGGCCGAACGAGGCCAGAACCTCGTAGGACGAGCCCAAATACTTGTTGATCGTCTTGGCTTTCGCCGGCGACTCCACAATGACGATATTCATGTAGTTCCAGTAACTTATGGGGAAAATTGGGGCCGAATTCGATGAGATTCGGGTCGGCCCTTTCGTCCCGAACATGGGTGGTGAGGCCCTCGCTGTCAAATCGAGGGGTGTTGAAAGCCACCCAGATGGGGAAAGTTTCATATCGAGAAAGTTGCAAAATACCACCTTTGAGTTGCGGCCGATGTCGGCGTAATGTTTCTACGGGGCATGGATTCGGGTGGGGGCTGGTGACTAAGCCAGGAAAGAAACGGGCCGGCGCCGCATCGCGCGCGGCGGGAGGCTCGCGTCACGAGGAACCGGGGGAGGGCGGCGTCGAGGAGGCGGTCGCCTTCATCGCCGAGCAGGTCGGGGCGCTGCGCAAGCTGGCCGAGCGGCACAAGCTCGACGTGCTGCATTATCTCCTGGGAATGACCAAGCTGGAGGCCGACGAGCATCTGCGGCTGCGGAGCAAGCGCAAGCTGTCGTGAGGGGGGAGTTGGACCCGTCATCCTGAGGCGCGAGTGGCGCGATGCGAAGCATCGCGCCGGGAGCCCCGAAGGATGAGCGACCCCGCTGAACGCAGGCTGGTCTCTACATCGCGTGCGCCACGCAACCGTCTTACGGAGTGCCCATTGTCCTGCTCGACGAGCCACGTCCGCGCGAGCGGGCGCAACCTATTTCGCGGGCTCGTCCGGCTTGGGCCGGCGAGCCAGGACCAGGGCTGGAAGCGAGAACAGGTAGCGCATCACCATCTCGGTGATGTTGCGCAGGTCGGTCAACTCCTTGCGGGTGGGCGGCTCGTCCTCATGTGCAGCTTCGTTGCCGAGATCGCGGACGTGATCCGCCCATTCGGCGATATCGGCCGTGAGCTTGCCTGCGGCCGCGAGCTTCTTGATGCGCACGGCGAGAACTCCCTTGGTCTCTGAGTCGATCTTCTTCAAGCCGACGTCGAGTGCCTTCCGGTACATCGTGCCGGCGGGTTCCTCGTTTCCCTGGATCGGGAAATTGCGCTCGGCCTGCAGATAGATGCGCTCTATGTCCGTCGGCAGAGCTTCGGGAATGTTTGGGCCTGGCACAGGCGGCCAAAATTGCTCGACTTGCCAGCCATGATTGGTCAGGTCCACCTGATGGCTGTCCCAATGGGATGGTTCGAGTTTGTTGTGGCCGTTTGGCTTCAGAATGACACAGGACGGCTTGTTGCATTTTGGGCAATCGAGATGCGCGCTGAATTTGCCGCTGTGGGGTGGTGTGGCCATTCCAAGACGCGCGCGCAGCGCAATGTGCTCGGTGAGGCAGTGCGGGCACTTATGGGTGAACGTCGCCATGTCAATCGAATCCAAAATGCAGGGAGCCGAGCGCGACATACGGATTGCGCTGCGCTCGAAGGACGCAATGGCGGCGAGGATATCCTTTTACGAGATGCGACCGGAAGCGGAAAAGCTAGACTTCGTGGCCGCCCTGATCAGTCGAGTCGTCGACTCGGATGCGGTCCGGTGCATTATTGTGCTTGCCAGCTGGTCGCATAGGGGTACGGGGTGGTTCCGATACCGCCGGCGTACATCAGGCCCTAAGTCAAGCGGGGCAAGAATGACGCGATCGACGCAGCGGCGATCTGCGAAGCGATGTCGCGACCGAATATGCACTTCGTGCCGATCAAGAGTGCCGACCAGCAAGCCATTCTGATGCTGCACAAGATCCGCGAACTGCTGGTGCAGGCGAAGGCGAATGCTGTCGTGAGGGGGCCCTATCGGTTCCGTCATCCTGAGGTGCGAGTGGCGCGATGCCAAGCGTCGCGCCGGGAACCTCGAAGGATGAGCGGCCCCGGGCTGTCGCCCTTCGAGGGCCGCTGAAGAAGCGTCCACCTCAGGGTGACGGTGAGAGATTGGAGCTCGCTGCACCAAAGTCGTCATTGCGAGCGCAGCGAAGCAATCCAGAATTCTACCGCGGAAAGACTCTGGATTGCTTCCGCCTTCGCTAAAGCTTCGGCGGGCAAGTCGCTACGCTCGCAATGACGGGTGAGGTTAGCCGTTGCGGCTTGCCATTTTGGCCAATCGCTGACCCAGATATTCGGCCGTGCTGAGGTCGGTCTGAGGCAAGGCGCTGTCGACCAGATGTGTCGCAAGGCCAAGCTGGCTGCCCAAACGATTGCGGCCACTCGGATCCTCCCCACCCGGAATATCCAGTCCGCACCAGAGCATGCCGTGCTGCGCGGCCAGAATGGAAAAGTAGGTCAGTGTGTGGAGTTGATCGCCGCCAGCGCATGCGCCCGTCGTGAATCCGGCTGCGAACTTGTTGGCCCATTGTTGCCGGCTCCATCGATCACTTGAAGCATCGGCAAACGCTTTGAATTGAGCGGCTGGTCCGCCCATATAGGTCGGGCTGCCAAATGCAACTGCGTCGGCGCGGTCGATCGTCTCCAGTAAGCTCTCATTCTGGAAGCGGCCTGACACGATGTCGCCGCCGGTGATGCGACAGAGCGTGACCCGCGCCCTGCCATCCGCTCCGCGCGCAACCGCATGCGCCAGCTTCTCGGTGGTGCCGGAGATGGAAAAATAGACAATGGCGAGCAGGGGCATGGTGGTGCCACTTTGGTGGACCTCGCCATCCTTCACGCTGGCGATGTCTTGTACAAGTCCCGCCGCGCCACACTCGCTCTCCCTCCGGAGTCGTCCTGGCGAAGGCCAGGACCCATACCGCGAGGTCTATTGACCTGAGCGCGGTGGGAATTCCGGGTGACACGTCTTCGCCAAACCCTCCTTGGGGTAATGGGTCCTGGCTTTCGCCAGGACGACGTTGGAGAGACAGCGCGCCTCTATCCCGCCGACCGCCGTCGCGGCGCCGGCCGCGGCTTCAGCGTGGTATCGGCTTGCGCAAGCAGTCGCCCGTCCTCTGCGCGCAGTTCGAGCTTCTTCACCGGGCGGCCTTTCTCGCGATCGACCAGGATGGTCGCGATCTCCGACGGGCGATCGTCGAATTCCTCGCTCCATTGGCGCAGCGCTACCAACACCGGGAAGGCGCCGCGGCCCTTCGGCGTCAGCACATATTCCTCGTAAGGGCTGCCGTCGGAGGCGGGGGCGGTCGCCAGAATACCGTGATCGACCAGCGAACGCAGTCGCGCCGAGAGAATGTTCTTGGCCATGCCGAGCTTGCTCTGAAACTCGCCGAAGCGGCGCAGGCCGAACAGCGCCTCGCGGATGATCAGCAGGGACCACCGGTCGCCGATCGCTTCCAGCGAGCGTGCAATCGGGCAGGCGTCGCCCTCGAAGCTCGTTCGTTTCACCATGGTCGGGTCCTTTCGCGATCGCACGGTCCAGTCGCCGTTCACGCGCTCGTGTGGTTGCATATTAAAACCAGATAGCCTAGATGGCAATCATAGTTTTATGATGCAACCACTGGAGGCGAACGTGAGACTGAAGAACAAGACGGCCCTGATCACCGGCGGCAATAGCGGCATTGGACTGGCAACGGCAAAGCTGTTCGTGGCCGAGGGCGCCAAAGTGGTGATCACCGGGCGCAACAAGGAGACGCTCGAGGCGGCCGCGAACGAGCTCGGGCCGAACGCGCTCGCGCTGACCGCCGACGCCACCGACATTGCCGCGACCGAAGCTGCGATCAAGAAGGGCGCCGGAAAGTTCGGCAAGTTCGACGTCGTGTTCGCCAATGCCGGCATCGCCGGCGGTACGCCGCTGGGGTCGGCCACGCTGGAGGTCTTCGAGAAGGTCATCAGCACCAATCTGACCGGCGTGTTCTTCACCGTGCAGTCCGCGCTGCCTTATCTCAACGACAACGCTTCGATCATCCTCAGCGGGTCGGTGATCTCCGTGCTCGGCATTCCCGGCTATTCGGCGTATGGCGCCGCCAAGGCCGGCGTGCGGGCGATGGCGCGGATCATGGCATCTGAACTGTCGCCGCGCGGCATTCGTGTCAACGTGGTCGCGCCGGGTGCGATCCGCACACCGATCTGGGGACCTGCGACCGCAACACCGGAAGCCGAGAAGGCGTTCGAGAAGCGGATCGCGCTGACGACGCCGCTGGGGCGCATTGGTGAAACAGATCACGTCGCGAAGACCGTGCTGTTCCTCGCCTCCGACGATTCCGCCCATGTGCAGGGCGAGGAAATCTTCGTCGACGGCGGCGCGGTTGCCTCGCCGAGCGGCGCGCCGATCTATCGCGGCTGATCAATCTTGGTGCAAATTGAATCGGTCGGCGCAGCGGCGAGTGGTTGCGCCGGCCGGTTCCCACGTCTCGCGAGCTGTATTTTCTGAACCTTGCGTGAGGCGTTGAACCTTCGCTTGCGCTGCCAAGACACTTTTACGGGCAGGGGGTCACGAAGACTCATTTTCAAGGGAGCCCGATATGCCAAAGGCAGCTCGTATTACTTCCCCGATTTCAGCACCGCGTATTTACACCGAAAACTCCACCATTCCCGCCAAGCGTTCCGACACCTCCGAGTTCATCGGGGTCGCTCTTTTCTCAGGCATCGGCCTGTTCGTTTCCCTCGTCGCCGTCATCCTCGGCATTCAGGGCTCCTGGTTTTAGCTTCGCCGATCGCGCACCGGTCGATCAGCCGCCGCAGGCAATGTTGCGGCGGCTGATGATGTGGGCGTTGCCTCAGGCCGCGCGCAGGCTGGTTGCCGCCTCAAGCGCGCTTGCGAGCGACTTCTCGCGATGCTCCGGCCCGACCTGGATGCCGTCGGCGGTGATGAATTCGGGATCATGGATGCCCATGAAACCGAACACGCCGCGCAGATAGCTTTCGAGGTGCTCCAGCGATGCGGCGGGCGTGCCCGCGCCGTAATAGCCCCCGCGCGAGATCGCGAAGATCACGCGCTTGCCGCCGGCAAGGCCCTGTGGGCCATTGGCGCCGTAGCTGAACGTCTTCCCCGCCACCAGGACGCGGTCGATCCAGGCCTTGAGCTGGCTCGGAATGGTGAAATTGTACATGGGCGCGCCGATCACGACGATGTCCGCCGCAAGAAACTCGTCCAGCGCGGCCTTGCTGGCGGCGAGGTCGGGGCCGAGTTCCGCCGGCGCAGGCGCGCCTTGCGCGGCCGCCAGATGCGAGCCGGAGAGATGGGCGAGCGGGCTCTGCGTCAGGTCGCGATACACGAGGTCGAGCGATGGCGTCGCCTTCCGCAGACGGTCGACGATGGCGGCGGAGACCTGCCGGGAAACGGAGTGGGGGCCGAGCACGCTGGAGTCGAGATGGAGGAGTTTCATTCGGGATCACCCTGGTATAAGTTTGTAACCAGAGCTACATGAGTGACTATCGAAATCCCCGCAAGAACGCACCTTTTTGAGCCATGGGCACATCCCTGAAACCTGCGCACATCGATTTGCCTGCCACACCGATGCCGGATCGCGACCACGCCGACTGCCGTGGCGTCGCCTCGATCCTCGCGCGCGTCGGCGACAAATGGAGCGTGTTCGTCATCATGATGCTGAGCGATGGGCCCAAGCGCTTCAACGAGCTCAAGCGCATGATCAACGGCATCTCGCAGCGGATGCTGACCCTGACGCTGCGCGGGCTCGAGCGTGACGGCCTGGTCACGCGCACGATCTTCCCGACCATTCCGCCGCGCGTGGATTACGAGCTGACCGATCTTGGCCGCGGATTGCAACAGCCGGTGAAGGCACTCGGCGAATGGGCGATCACGCATCAGGAGCAGATCGCCTCGGCGCGCACGCGCTTCGACAAGCGGAATACTTCTTAAAGCAGCGAGACCAAGCCACCGCCGTGGCGTTCGAGCCGGCCGGCGAGCTCGAGTTCCAAGAGCACGGTGCGCACGATGGCAGGCGAGGCGCCGGACATCCGCACGAGATCGTCGATCGTGACAGGGGCAGGGCCGAGCAGGCCGGTGATCTGGTCGCGGTCGTGTCCTTGCGGATCGCTTTCGAACGGCTCGCTGTCGGGCTCGCTCGCGCTGCGCATCAGCGGCCGCTCCATGATCGGCGCGACCGCGTTGACGACGTCGGCGGCTTCGGTGACGAGCGTCGCACCCTGCTTGATCAGATCGTTGGTGCCGGCGGCGCGCGGATCGAGCGGCGAGCCCGGCACCGCGAACACTTCGCGCCCTTGTTCGGCCGCCATGCGCGCGGTGATCAGCGAGCCCGAGCGGTGCGCCGCCTCCACCACGACCACACCAAGCGCGGCGCCCGAGATCAGCCGGTTGCGGCGGGGGAAGTCGCGGGCGCGCGGCTCGTGGCCGAGCGGCATCTCGGAGATCGCAGCACCCTTGCGGTCGAGGATCGCTGCGAGCAAATCGCCATGCTCCGGCGGATAGATGCAGTCATGTCCGCCGGCGAGCACGGCGATGGTGCCGCTCTCGACGCTGGCGCGGTGCGCGGCCTGGTCGACGCCGCGGGCGAGGCCGGAGATGACGACAAAGCCGGCCTCGCCGAGCTCGCGGGCGAGCTGACCGGCGAATTTCAAGCCTGCACCAGAGGCGTTGCGCGAGCCGACGATCGCGATCATCGGCCGCATCAGCGTGGCATTGTCGCCGCGCACGGCGAGCAGCGGCGGCGCATCGTCGAGCGTTGCCAGCCGCGCCGGATAGCCGTCCTCGCCGGGCGCGAGCCAGGCAATTCCAAACTTGCGGCTCGCGGCGAGCTCGGCCTTCGCCTCCTCGGCGCTACAGATGCGCGCAGATCGCTGCGCACCGCCGCGGCGTGCGAGATCCGGCAGCCGCTCCAGCGCCGCGCGCGCCGTGCCGAAATGATCGACCAGCGAGCGGAAAGTGCGCGGCCCGACATTGTCGGACCGGATCAGCCGCAGGCGGTCGATCCTGTCGGCCTCGGTCAGCTCTACGCTGGGATTGATGGCGTCCCGGCAGCTCCTTGCAGGCGCAGCATGGAACAACCTGAGGGCGTGGGCAACAGCTGCGCACGCTTGCGCGGCCTTGCCCCGATGCTAAAAGCGATCCCAATAAGAAGGGTATTGCCATGATCTCACTCGCCGACGTCCAGCGCCGCATCGAAGCGGGCGAGCTTTCGCCCGAGGCCGCCATCGCGCAATCGCATGCGGCCATCGAGGCCAGGGAGCAGGAGGTCCACGCGTTCGTCCGTCACGACAAGTTGGCGAAGGCGCAAGGCGCCGGGCCGCTGCGCGGCATCGCGGTCGGGATCAAGGACATCATCGACACCGCCGATTTTCCGACCGAGATGGGATCATCGATGTATCGCGGCTGGCAGCCGCGCGCGGACGCGCCTGTGGTGATGATGCTGAAGCGGGCAGGCGCCACAATCATCGGCAAGACCACGACCACGGCGTTCGCCTCGCGCGATCCGACCCCGACGCTCAATCCGCACAATCTCGGCCATACGCCAGGCGGCTCGTCCTCGGGCTCGGCCGCGGCCGTCGGTGCGGGCATGATCCCGCTGGCACTGGGCACCCAGACCGGCGGCTCGGTGATCCGGCCTGCGGCCTATTGCGGCACCGCCGCGATCAAGCCGTCGTTCCGGATGCTGCCGACGGTCGGCGTCAAATGCTATTCGTGGGCGCTCGACACGGTCGGCCTGTTCGGCGCGCGCGCGGAAGATCTCGCGCGCGGACTGCTGGCGATGACCGGCCGCACCGAATTCGCCGGCATCGTCCCGGCGAAGGCGCCGCGCATCGGCGTTATCAGGCAGGAGTTCGCTGGCGACGTGGAGCCGGCCGCCGAGGAGGGGCTGCAAGCCGCGATCAAGGCGGCGACGCGGGCCGGCGCCAGCGTGCAGACTATCGATCTGCCGGAAGCGGTGCAGGAGGCCTGGCGCATCCATCCGATTATTCAGGACTTCGAGGCGCATCGCGCGCTCGCCTGGGAATTTTCCGAACGGCACGACGAGATCGCGCCGATGCTGCGCGCCAGTCTCGATGCGACGGTCGGTCTCACACCCAAGGACTATGACGACGCACGCCGGGTCAGCCGCCGCGGTCGCCGCGAGCTTGGCGAGTTGTTCGAGGGGTTCGACGTGCTGCTGACCTATTCGGCGCCGGGCACGCCGCCGGCCAAGGAGCTCGCGAGCACCGGCGACCCCCGCTACAACCGGCTCTGGACGCTGATGGGCAACCCTTGCGTCAACGTGCCGGTGCTCAAGGCCAATGGCCTGCCGATCGGCGTGCAGGTGATCGCGCGCTTCGGCAACGACGCGCATGCGCTGGCGACGGCGTGGTTCCTGGAGCAGGCGCTGGCGAGATCAGGCTAGGTAGGTTCGAGGGCAACGATGCGCTGGCCGGATGCGGCCGGCGCTGCGCTGTGGTCGGTACCTTGCTTGAGCCAGCGCCCGGCGGCCTCGCGGCCGCTGCGGTGAAGCGCGCGAATGAAACCGCGGCCGAGATCGGTGGACGAGCGCTGCGCCAGGCCGTCGACGAAATCTTCCGCGGCGATCCTGGAGAGCCGCAGCGACGATGCGGCCTGCGATTGCGCCCATTCCATCGCCGCGATCTCGGCATTGAGGGCGGCGTTGGCCGCGATCTGGTCCAGCCTGCGGTCGATCGCGGCGAGCGTGATCGGCACGTAGCTGTCACGCGCTGGCGTGACCTGGACCAGCAGGATTTCGGTGCTCGTCGTGTCCTGCACGAGCCGCAGCAGGGGCGGATTGCCGCCGAGGCCGCCGTCCCAATAAGCCTCGCCGTCGATCTCCACCGCGCAATGAACCAAGGGTGGGCAGGTCGAGGCCAGCGCGACGTCGGCCGTGATGGCGTCATTGCGGAAGATCTGCTGCTGCCCATCGCGGATCCGGGTCGCCGCGATCAGAAGCTTAGGGCAGCTGGGGTCGCGCAAGGCGGAAAAGTTGATGTCGCGCGACAGCGCCTGCCGCAGCGGATCGAGATCGAACGGATCGAACTGGCCGGAGCGTAGCGTCGGGCCGAACGCGACCGAGCTTCCCGCCGGCGAGAAACCGCCGATCAGCATCAGCGATCGGAACGAGGCCTCGTGCATCAGCCGGATCCAGAATCGGTTCAGCCGCGCGCGCGCGCCTTCGCGGCCGCCCTCGGCGAAACCGGAAGCGAGCAGCAGCGCGTTGATCGCGCCGGCACTGGCGCCGCTGATGGTGTCGATCGCGATCGGTGGCTCTTCCAGCAGCCGCTCTAGCACGCCCCAAGTGAAAGCGGCGAAGGTGCCGCCGCCCTGGAGCGCTAGCGACAATTTTTGCGGCGGCCATGGGTTGGCGCGGGGCCGCGCGGACGCAACTGGCGCCGCTGCGGTCACGGCCTCGACAGTCAGAGGAGCTTGCGCGATGCGAGCAGGCTGCGGCGTCGGTGGCGAAACGGGCACAGGCTTGGGAGCAGGAACCGGCGAGGGCGCACTAGACCAGATATTCGTCGTCGAGAGCAGCCGGCTTGCCGCGGTGCAGGTAGCACCTCGCAAATCGCCATCCTCTTGCGCGCTGACAATCTTCTCGCTCATTCTGAGCAACCGCGTAGAGCCATGCCCACGATCAGGGCCAAGGCCTGGAACCCGTTCGTCCATACAGCCGTGATTCGGCTGCAAGTTGCGAACACCATTTGCGATATAATGCAGAAGGGGTGCCGCGGTATCCGTGGTTTCCCGGCTTATGCCTTCTCGCCGATCCGGCTTTCCTTGCCCGATTGCAGCCGCTTGATGTTCTCGCGATGAGCGTAGAACAGCAGCAGCGTCAGCACCGCCGCCAGTGCGGCGAGTGCGGGCTGGCCGAACCACAACAGGAACAGCGGGGTGATGAACGAGGCCACCAGGGCCGAGAGCGAGGAATAGCGGGCGGTAAAGGCGGTCGCCAACCAGAGCAGGCAGAACACCAGTGCGGCCGGCCAGAACAGCCCGAGCATGATGCCGATATAGACGGCGACACCCTTGCCGCCGCGGAATTTGAGCCAGACCGGGAAGAGATGGCCGAGGAAGGCACCGAGCCCGGCCAGCATCGCGGCATTGGGACCGGCGATGTAGCCGGCGATTACCACCGCCACGGTGCCCTTGAGCGCATCGAACAGCAGGGTCGCGGCGGCAAGGCCCTTGCGCCCCGTGCGCAGCACGTTGGTGGCGCCGATGCTGCCGGAGCCGATCGAGCGGATATCCTGTGTGCCGCCGAGTTTCGTCAGGATCAACCCGAACGGAATCGAGCCGAGCAGGTAGCCAATGACGAAAGCCACCGGCAGGAACAATTCAAGCGTCATGTCTGCAAATTCCCTGGCTGCAGCTCCGCACGTCAGACATGCTCGTACACGGTCCGTCCGCCGACAATGGTGCGCACCACGCGGCCTGTAAAGCGGGCCTCGTCGAAAGGCGTGTTCTTGCAGGGCGATTTGAGATCGGCGGGATCGACCACCCAGGGCACATCGGGGTCGATCACGATGACGTCGGCGGGGCTGCCTGTGCGCAGGGTTCCGCCAGGCAATCCCAAAATCTCGGCCGGCCGGGTCGACATCGCCCGGATCAGCGTCTTGAGGTCCAACTCGTCATTGTGCACGAGGCGCAGGCCCGCCGGGAGCATGGTCTCGAGCCCGATGGCGCCGGGGGCTGCTTCCGCGAAGGGCAGGCGCTTGACCTCGACGTCCTGCGGATTGTGGTCGGACATGATGACGTCGACGAGGCCGGAGGCGACGGCGGCGACCAGCGCGCGGCGGTCGTCCTCGGTGCGCAGCGGCGGCGACAGCTTCAGGAACGAACGGTAAGGGCCGATGTCGTTCTCGTTCAGCGCAAGGTGGTTGATCGAGGCCGAGGCGGTCACGGCGAGGCCGGCGTCGCGGGCGCGCTTGAGCACGTCGAGCGACTCGATGCAGGTCAGCGAGGCCGCGTGATAGCGGCCGCCTGTCAGCGCGACCAGGCGCATGTCGCGCTCCAGCATCACGGCCTCCGCCGCGTTCGGGATGCCCATCAGGCCGAGCCTCGAGGCGAATTCGCCCTCGTTCATCACGCCTTCGCCGACGAGATCGCGATCCTCGGTGTAGTGCACGATCAGCGCGTCGAAATCGCGCGCGTAGGTCAAGGCGCGGCGCATCACCTGCGCATTGATCACGCTTTTGTCGCAGTCGCTGAAGGCGATCGCGCCGGCTGCCTTGAGGAGGCCGAACTCGGTCATCTCCTCGCCGTGCATGCCCTTCGTCAGCGCCGCCATCGGCTGGATGTTGACGATCGCGGTGTCACGGGCGCGACGCATCACGAAGTCGACGGTCGCCGAGTTGTCGATCACCGGCAAGGTATCAGGCTGGCAGATGATGGTGGTGATGCCGCCGGTCGCAGCCGCCTGGCTCGCGGAGGCAAAGGTCTCGCGATGGCTGAAGCCGGGCTCGCCGACGAAGGCGCGCATGTCGATCAGGCCGGGTGCGACGATCTTGCCGGCGCAGTTGACGACATCGGTGCCCTCGGGGACGCCGGCAGCGCCAATGCCGCGGCGGGTCTCGCGGATGATGCCGTCGGCAATCAGGACGTCGCCGGGGCCATCGAAATCCCGGGAGGGGTCGACGACGCGGGCATTGGCGAGCAGGATGGGTCGGCGGTCGGTCAACATGAGCATCACGCGTTCGGCAGGTTGCGGGCGAGCGCTTCCAGCACCGCCATGCGCACGGCCACGCCCATTTCCACCTGTTCGCGGATCAGGGACTGCGCGCCGTCAGCGACCGCAGTGTCGATCTCGACGCCGCGGTTCATGGGGCCGGGATGCATGACGAGGGCGTCTGGCTTGGCGTAGGCGAGCTTCTTCTGGTCCAGCCCGAAATAATGGAAATACTCGGAGGTCGACGGCACGAAGGAGCCGTTCATGCGCTCGCGCTGGAGCCGCAACATCATGACGATGTCGGCGCCGTTGAGCCCCTCGCGCATGTCGCGCGCGACCTCGACGCCCATCCGCTCGATGCCGGGCGGCAGCAGCGTGGAGGGGCCGACGACGCGGACGCGGGCGCCCATCGCGTTGAGCAGGATGATGTTGGAGCGGGCGACGCGCGAATGCAGCACGTCGCCGCAGATTGCGACCACGAGGCCCTCGAGCCGGCCCTTGTTGCGGCGGATGGTCAGCGCGTCGAGCAGCGCTTGAGTCGGATGCTCATGCGCGCCGTCGCCGGCATTGATCACGGAACCGTCGACCTTGCGGGCCAGCAGTTCCACCGCGCCGGAGGCGTGATGGCGCACCACCAGGATATCCGGGTGCATGGCGTTGAGCGTCATGGCGGTGTCGACCAGCGTCTCGCCCTTTTTGATGGACGAGGAGGACACCGACATGTTCATGACGTCGGCGCCCAGCCGTTTGCCGGCGAGCTCGAACGAGGATTGGGTCCGGGTGGAGGCCTCGAAGAAGAGGTTTACCTGCGTCCGTCCACGCAGGACGGTGCGCTTCTTGTCAACCTGGCGGTTGAGCTCGACATATTCTTCGGACAGGTCGAGGAGGCCGGTGATGTCGGCCGCGGAAAGGCCCTCGATGCCCAGCAAATGCCGGTGACCGAGGACGAAGGTCGATTTCGATGTCATTAAAGCGAGAGCTATAGGCGGGGATGACCGGGGGGGCAAGGGCCAATGCCGGGGCGGGGAGTTATCCCCCGATCTGTACCTCGTCGTCAGTCCAAGGCGAGGCGAAGCAAGAGCAGCGCAATCGGCAAATCCGGAGTGCCATCGCACGCCGGTGACCTGCCGAGGCAGTTATGGCCCAAGCAGGATGGCCCTGTATTTCGATCCTGAGGCCCTACATCTTTTGGCTTTCTCGGATATGTTCAGCAATCCAAAAGCGAGCTGGATACGCAATCAATGACGTCCGACGATATCCGCAACGAACACCTCAAGCTCATTTGCCAACTGGCTCAATACATTGGCTGCAGCCATCATGACGGCCGGAACCTTCGTGCCCGCGGCTCAGTTCATCTTCAACATTCTGCCGCCAGGCACGGACAACGGTCTATTGATTGGGATCGGTGCGGTTTGCGTCGTGTTCGGTTTCGCCGTACACTTGGCTGGACACGTTTTCCTGGGAGGTCTCCGATGACCACCAACCAAGTGATCGCCTTGCTTTTCCCGGTAGGGGTCACGGTAGGTGCCGTGCTTACGGGATGGCTGGCGAAGAAACTCTGGGTGGATCGCAAGCCGGAGATCGTCGGTTCAACCCACGTTGACGAGGACATTCTCTCGGCCCTGGGCGAGGCGGAGCGTGCGATCCAGAAAGCCGATAAAGGCATGCGGGTAAAGGCTTCAGAACCTCTACCGAGGCATCTCTCGCCGCAGCCGTAGGCCAGATCGAGCGAAACGCAGCGTGGTTCGCCGAATTGGTCAAGTTTCATCGGTTCAATGACGCCAGCGTTCGCGCGATCGAGCCACGTGACTTCGAGTTCGCTCTTGTGCTCGCGTCCGAGACTGGGGGAGTTCGAACGCTTTTGGCCAAATCGATTCTGACTGCGCTTGTTGCAATTCTGTCGACCTCATACGTTCACGCCCAATCGCTCCCGGGCGGTTTCGTCTATTTGCACGACATCGATCCCAGCATCATCCAGGACATCCGCTACGCCACCTCGAACAATTTCGTCGGCCGTCCGCTCGCCGGCTACGGCGCGGGCGAATGCGTGGTGAAGCGGGAGGTTGGCCTGCGGCTGAAAGCGGTGCAGCAGGAACTGGCGGCGCAAAATCTCTCCCTGAAGATGTTCGACTGCTACCGGCCGGCGCGGGCCTCGCTCGACATGGTCAGGTGGTCGCAGAACGGCCACGAGACGGCCGCCGAGCGGCGCTACAATCCCAAAATTCCCAAGACCGAGCTGTTCCGCCTCGGCTACATCGCAAGCCGCTCGCAGCATTCGACGGGGGCGGCGCTCGATCTCACGCTGGTCGATCTCAAGGCGGACAATTCAGGCAAATACGACCCGTCAAAGGCCTACGCTGATTGCACGGCGCCGGTCGAGGCGCGACTGCCGGAGGGCAGCGTCGACATGGGCACCGGCTATGACTGCACCGACGTGAAAGGGCACACCGCCGGGCCGACGATCAGTCCGGATCAGCGCGCCTGGCGCAAGCGGCTGGTGGCTGCGATGGCGAGGCAAGGCTTTGTGAACTATGCGAAGGAGTGGTGGCACTTTTCACTGCCGGGGGCGGGAGGGGCGGCCTATGATTTCCCGATCCAGCCGCGGCGGAACTGATTCCGCGCCGAGGACACGAGATGACCCAGCCCAGCTTCGCGACCCACGAGGTCTTCAACCAGTCACCGCCGTTCGAGGACGTCGATCTGTTCGCCGCGGACCAGCCGCTGGTCGCGGCGGTCAGGACCAATGGCGGTGCGGCCGCGGAACGGGAGCTCTCGGAGTTCGGCAAGCATTGGGGCTCGGCTGCGATGGCCGATCGGGGGCGCGTCGCGAACGAGAACACGCCGAAGCTGCGCACCTTCGATGCCAAGGGCAATCGGCGCGACCAGGTCGAGTTTCATCCGGCCTATCATGAACTGATGGCCCACAGCGACCGTGCCGGCGTGCACAATTCGACGTGGACCGCGGATGGAAGACCCGCGGGCGATGCCGCGGAGGTCATCCGCGCGGCAAAATTCTACATGGCCTCGCAGGTCGAGACCGGCCATCTCTGCCCGATCACGATGACGCGCGCCTCTGTCGCAGCGCTGGCGATGCAGCCTGATCTGCTCGCCAGGGTGATGCCGGTGCTGTCGACGAAAAGCTACGATCCCAGCTTTGCGCCGTGGTGGGAGAAGCGCGGTATGACGCTCGGCATGGGCATGACCGAGAAGCAGGGCGGCACCGACGTGCGCGCCAACATGACGCGCGCGGTGCGCGACGGAGGCGCCTACCGCATCACCGGCCACAAATGGTTCATGTCGGCGCCGATGTGCGACGCCTTCCTGGTGCTGGCCCAGGCAGACCAGGGACTGACCTGTTTCTTCATGCCGCGCTTCGCGCCGGATGGGTCGGTGAACGCGATCCAGTTCCAGCGGCTGAAGGACAAGCTCGGCAACCGCTCCAATGCGTCGTCCGAAGTCGAGTTCGTCGGTGCCTATGCGGAAGCCGTCGGCGACGAGGGCAAGGGCATCCGCACCATCATCCAGATGGTGCAACTGACGCGGCAGGATTGCGCGATCGCCTCGGTCGGCTTGATGCGCTCGGGGCTCGCCCACGCGTTGCATCACGCCCGGCACCGCAGCGTGTTCCAGAAACGTCTCGCCGATCAGCCGCTGATGCAAGCGGTACTCTCGGACATGGCGCTGCATGTGGAGGCGAGCACGGCGGTGGTGATGCGGCTCTGTCGCGCCTTCGATCGGACGCCGTACGATCCGGCGGAGGCCGCCTACATGCGGCTGCTGACGCCTGCGATCAAATACTGGACCTGCAAGAGCGCGCCGCCGTTCCTCTACGAAGCCATGGAATGCCTCGGCGGCAACGGCTATGTCGAGGACGGCATTCTGGCGCGCCACTACCGGGAGGCTCCCGTCAACGCCATCTGGGAGGGCTCGGGCAACGTGATGTGCCTCGACGTGCTGCGCGCGCTGTTGCGCGAGCCGGAGGCGGCGATGGCGGTGCTGCAAGCGCTTGCTGCCGAAACGAACGGTCTGCCAGGGGCAGGTGATGCCGTCTCGTTCATCGGCAAGACCTTCCGGCGCGCGGACGGCGAGCGCGTTGCCCGCCTTGCGGTCGAGAAGCTGGCGCTGCTTGCGGCCGCCGCCGCGCTCAACGGCGTGTCGCCGCGCCAAGCCGAACTGTTCTCCGCCACACGCCTCGCCGCCAATCACGCCAGCATGTACGGCGCGGTCGAGCTCGAGAGCGGCGATGTGCGCGCGCTGCTGGAGCGGGCGCTGCCGTGAGCCTCTCAAACGAAAGCGCTTTAATGGACTCCCTCAATCCCGATCATCCTCCGCTCATCGAGACGCCGGCGCCGCGGGTCTGGAAATTCTGGGGCACGGCGCTGTGGGGCATCGCTATCTTCGCAGCCATGTTCGTCGGGCAGATCGGGGCCATCGTCTATCTGGTCTGGGTCGCCCGCGACCCTATCGACCTCGCATCACTGCAGCACGTCGGTGGCGAGCCGGCGTCGCTCGCGTTTTCGGTCACGATGGGCCTGCCGGCGACGCTGGCCGCCGTGTGGCTGGCCATCCGCATCAAGAAGGCGTCCTTCGTCGACTATCTCGCGTTGTATTGGCCGTCATGGAAGCAACTCCTGTTCGGCGCCGTCGGGCTGATTCTGATCGTGGTGGCCTGGGAGACGATGTCGCGGAGTCTCGGCCGCGAGGCGACGCCGGGCTTCATGACCGATCTGTTGAAATCCGGCCGCGACAAGGGCGCCGCCGCGATGCTGCTGTTCGCCTTCAGCGTCGCGGCGCCGATGTCCGAAGAGGTCCTCGCCCGCGGCTTTCTCTATCGCGGCTGGTCGGCGAGCTTCCTGCGCGTCCCCGGCGCCATCATCCTGTCGTCGCTGGTGTGGACCGTCGTGCACCTGCAATACGACCTGTACTTCCTCGCCGAGGTCTTCTCCATCGGCCTCTGGTTCGGCTACATGCGCTATCGCAGCAACTCACTGTGGCTCACGATCGTGCTGCATGCGCTGAACAATCTGACGGCGGTGGTGCTGACGATGTGGTTGGGGAGTTAGGCCACCAGCGCGATCGCGATCGGCATCGTGATCGCCGCCAAAATCGTCTGCAGCGTGATGATCTGCGCCAGCAGCGGGGCATCGCCGCCCATCTGGCGGGCCAGCACATAGGCGCTGGTCGAGGTCGGCACCGCGGCGCAGATCGCGACGATCGCGAGACTGTCGCCGGACAGTCCGAACCAGACGGCGAGCACCAGCGCGATCACGGGCATCAGCACCAGCTTGAACACCACGCCGATAGCGGCGCCCGTGCTGGGGCGCAGCAGGCCTTCAAGATGCAGGCCGGCGCCGGTGACGAGCAGGCCGATGGCGAGCGAGGAGCGGCCAAGTGCGTCTGCCACCTCATGCCAGATCTTCGGCAGCGGCAGATGGACGACGTTGATGACGAGGCCGATCACGCAGGCCCAGATCAGGGGATTGCGGACAACCGTCATGACAACGGTGCGCGCGGATTGCTTCTTCGGCGCGGCGTAGTGGGCGAGCACCGCGACGCTGAGGACGTTGACCAGCGGAATGATCGCCACCATCGCGACGGAGGCGAGCGCCAGCCCGACCTCGCCGAACATATTGGCGGAGACGGACAGCGCCACATAGGTCTGCCAGCGGATCGCGCCCTGGAAGATCGAGGTGAAGGCGGGGCCGTCGATATCGAGCCGCGACAGGGCCGGACGGAGCGCGAGGCAGAGCAGCGACATCGCGAGCGCCGAGAGCAGCAGCGCGCCGCCGACGCCGGCCACCGGCACCTTCGACAGGTCGGCCTTCACCAGCGTCTGGATCAGCAGCATCGGAAACAGCACGAAATAGGTCAGCCGCTCCAGCCCGTTCCATTGCGTATCGAGCCGCATCAGCGTGCGCTTCAGCACCACGCCGAGCACGATCAGGATAAAGACGGGGAGGAGCGCCGCGATCACGACGGCCATGGATCAGTCAGGCCCCGGGGCTGCGCGCAGATTGGCGAGGCGGTCGAGCGCGCCTTGCAGGATGAAGATCGCGGCGTGCTCGTCGATCACTTCGGCGCGCTTGGCGCGGCTGACGTCCATGCCGATCAATTCGCGCTCGACCGCGGCAGTCGATAGACGCTCATCCCAGAGGCCGATCGGCAGCGCGGTCAGGCCGGCGAGGTTGCGGGCAAACGCCCGGGTCGATTGCGCGCGCGGGCCTTCGCTGCCGTCCATGTTGATGGGCAGGCCGAGCACGAAGCCGACGGCCTTGCGTTCACTGGCAATCGCGAGCAGCCGGGCGGCATCCTGCTTGAACGCCTTGCGCTGGATGGTCTCGACGCCGGTCGCCAACCGGCGGTCCGGATTGGACACGGCAACGCCAATGGTCTTGGTACCCAGATCAAGGCCGACCAAGCCGCCGCGTTCCGGCCAGTGGGTTGCAGCATCGACGAGAGGCAGGATAAGAGCCGGCATGGGACTAGCGCATATCACGCGTCGCGCTACGGTGCTACAACATGGAAAAGCCGCACGAAAGGCGGCTCAGACGGCGACGATGCGCCCCTTAATTGCGAATAGATCGGGCGGCTCATAGCGCCTGAATTGCTCTGCAACCTCTAAGCCCGGCGGCGGCTCACCAATCACCGAGCTCTCTTCCCGTATCTGGAATCCTGCCTCGCGGAATAGTCGCAAATAGTCGCTGTGGCGCAGCCGATTGACGTACTGCTTGCCACTGTTGAACGGTCGCCACTGTTCATCCGAATAGCGGAGGAAGTTCAGTCTCGAAACTGACTTGTCCGACCTGGCATAATGGTCGCTATAGTCGATTGAATGCGTCGTGAGGCCATTGGTGACGGCGCGCAATCCCTTGAGAAGGGTTACAAGCTGGTCTGCCGGCACGTGCTCCAGAACCTCGTTCGAGCAGGAGCAATCCACTTTCGTTCCGTCGTCGTTCACATAGTACGGGGCCCGATACTCAATCCCCGACCGCGCAAGGTCATCCCAAGTCTCGAACTTGCCGCCGAGCCTGCTTCCTGCATGCCGGATCAGATCTAGCTTCGCCAGCCGCTCGACGTCGCACGCGATGATCTTCCGCACGCCAAGCGCCCTGAGGGCGATAGGAACGGCCAGATCGCGTCCGGCGCCGAATTTCCAAGACCGATCCAGGAAGGGCATCGCTCACGGCACTGTAGTCCGCTACAACGCGCCGGGCGATTCCGGCAAGAGCATCAAGCGTAGCATCTCGGCGAGGCCAGTTCCGCGTGACGTGGCGCTGCAAGAAGTAGTGCGCCTGAGCCCCGCCGGGGAGATCGAGCGCACGGAACGCAAGTGCTTTAAGCCGCCAATCCATGGCCTTGCCCTACTATGGGTCGAACGAATTGTCGAGGAGACCGAGTTGCGGGGGCTGCCGGGATCGCATGTTCGCCGTGACGGCGATGCTGGTCACTTACGCCCTGGAAGACCGCAGCCACTGGTTCGTGCTGCTGTTCGCCATGTTCTGCGTGCCCGGTTCGGCTTACGGCTTCCTGCAAGGGGCCTGGCCGTTCGGGCTGATCGAGGCGATCTGGGCCACTGCGGCGCTGGGGTCTCAGGCCGCGATGACGTCATCGTCCTGCTTCAGGCAGGCGGAAAACCCGTTCAGCGCGCTGGTTTGATGTCCGGCACGACGCTGGATGAAGAGCGTCTCGACTTGCGCGTGCGAATGGCTCAGCGCGTGCATCGACACGCTGCCATTGATCGCGCTGCGTTCGACCACGGCGCGCGGCAGCAGCGTCACACCCATGTCGGCGGCGACACAGCCGATCATGCCGTCGAGCGTGCCGAGCTCGAAGCGTGCGGCTGACGGCCAGCCGAACTCGACAAAGATCTGCTCCAGCCGCTGCCGGTAGGTGCAGCCAGTGCGGAACGTCAGCGCGGTCGGGCCGGATTCCGGCGTGCCGGCACGCAACTCGGCGAGCGTGGCCCAGCGCCGCGCACTGACCAGCACCAGCTCTTCGCGGAACGCGCTTGTCGCGGTGAGATCGGCATGCGCGATCGGACCTGCGACGAAGGCGCCGTCGAGCGTGCCTTCGAGCACGCAAGCGACGAGGTCGGCGGTGGGCGCGGTGCGCAGGCTCAGCCGGACGGCGGGAAAGCGGCGATGAAAATCGGCCAGCAGCGGCGGCAGCCGCACCGCCGCGGTCGTTTCCATCGAGCCAATCGCGAGCGGTCCCTTGGGCTCGCCGTCGTCGCAGGCCGCGAGCACGGCCTCGCGCGCGAGTGCGGACATCCGTTGCGCGTAAGGCAACAGCCTTTTGCCCGCGCCGGTCAGGGTCATGCCGCGGCTATGGCGTTCGAACAGCGGTGTACCGATCTCCGCCTCCAGCGCCTTCACGCGCTGGGTCACGTTCGACTGCACCGTGTTGAGCTCTTCGGCCGCGCGGGTGATGCCGCCGGTGCGGGCGACGGCAGCGAAGGTCTGGATGTCGCTGAGTTCCATAATATCGTTTCTCTTTTGAGATGGTAGCGTTCGTTAGAATTCAATTTTAGAGAATGGTATTCTGGACTAATGTTCGTGTCGAGAGCGGAGGAGCCATGCCGATCATCACGCCGCTGACCCAGCTCCTGGGGATCAAACATCCGATCCTGCTGGCTCCAATGGACACGATCGCCGGCAGCCGGCTGACGCGGGCGGTCAGCGAGGCCGGCGGCTTCGGGATCCTGGGTGGTGGCTACGGCGATCAGGAGCGGCTCGAGGCCGAGACCAGGCAACTGAGCGGCTCTGCTTCGTTCGGTATCGGCTTCATCACCTGGAGCCTCGCAAAAAAACCAAGACTTCTCGACATCGCACTCGACGCCAATCCGCAAGCGATCATGCTGTCATTCGGCGATCCCGCGCCATTTGCAGCGCGCATCAGGACGTGCGGGGTGCGCTTGATCTGCCAGGTGCAGAGCGAGGACATGGCGAAGCAGGCGCTCGACGCCGGTGCGGACATCCTGATCGCGCAGGGTACCGAAGCCGGCGGCCACGGCGCATCGCGCACCACCGTCGATATCGTACCTGCGATCGTCGATCTCGCGGCCGGGCGGGTGCCGGTGGTTGCCGCCGGCGGAATTGCCGATGGTCGCGGGCTGGCCGCAATGATGATGCTGGGCGCCTCCGGCGTGCTGATCGGCACGCGCTTCTATGCCAGCGTGGAGGCCAATGGCGCGGAGGAAGCCAAGCAGCGCATTCGCGACGCTGATCCCAATGACACGGTGCGCGGCGTCATCGTCGACTGGTCGCGCAGCCTGTTCTGGCCGACCCCGTTCACTGCGCGAACGCTGGTCAACGATCATATCAGGCGCTGGACGGGCCGCGAGATCGAGCTGATGCAGCGCGCCGCCGAGGTGACCGTCGAATATGCCGCGGCAAAGGCCGCGGGCAATTTCGAGGTCGCCGCGGTCTTTGCCGGCGAGGCTGTCGGCCTGATCCATGATATTCCGTCCGCCGCCGAAATCGTCGAACGGATTGCGACCGAGGCCGAGCAACTGCTAACCGGCCGGCGAAATTCCAGCGTGTCCGCCTAAACTGCGAGAGAACAACCATGTGGCCGAACCGTCGACTGATCGATCTCTTCAAGACCGAATTCCCGATCGTGCTGGCGCCGATGGCCGGCGTGATGGACGCGGAGCTGGTGATCGCCGTTGCGCAAGGCGGGGGGCTCGGCTCGCTGCCGAGCGCGATGCTGTCGCCCGAGAAGGCGCGCGAGCAGGTCAACATCATCCGCCAGCGCGTCTCCGCGCCGGTGAACATGAATTTCTTCTGCCACACACCGGTCGAGCTCACAGCCGAGGCGGAGGCGCGCTGGAAGCAGCGCCTCGCGGGCTACTACAATGAGCATGGCCTCGATCCTGCCGCACCCATCAATGCCGCGAACCGCGCGCCGTTCGACGCCGGCTTCTGCGAGGTCGTGGAGGAGCTGAAGCCCGAGATCGTCAGCTTCCACTTCGGCCTGCCGGAGGCCGCGCTGCTCAAGCGGGTCAAAGCGGCAGGATGTCTCGTCATCTCCTCGGCGACCACGGTGAGGGAAGCGATCTGGCTCGAGCAGCACGGCGCTGACGCGGTGATCGCACAAGGCGCGGAGGCCGGCGGTCATCGTGGCATGTTCCTGACCGACAAGATCTCGGAACAGCCCGGCACCTTCGCGCTGGTGCCGCAGGTGGTCGACGCGGTGAAGGTCCCGGTGATTGCGGCCGGCGGCGTTGCGGATGGCCGCGGCATTGCAGCCGCCTTCGCGCTCGGCGCGGCCGGCGTGCAGATCGGGAGTGCCTATCTGCGCTGTCCGGAATCCAAAGTCAGTGCAGCGGCACGGGCGGCGCTCGCCGAGGGGCGGGATGATTCCACCGTTATCACCAATGTCATGACGGGGCGGCCGGCGCGTGGCGTCCAGAACCGCCTGATGCGCGAGGCCGGCCCGATTTCGCCGGACGCGCCGCCATTTCCCCATGCCGCAACCGCGCTCGGACCGCTGAAGGCGGCTGCCGAAAAGCAGGGCAGGGTAGATTTCACCAATCTCTGGGCCGGACAGGCGATCGCCCTCGGCCGCGAGGTCCCGGCAGCCGAATTGACCCGGGATCTCGCCAAAACGGCCCTGGCTCGCATGAAAGCTCTCGCCGGATAGGTCCCCGCCGCCGGTTGCGGCGCAAAAGCGGCCTCTGCTATACGGCACATAGGTTTTTGCCGTGAGAGGCCTTATATAATGTCCGTCGACGCCGCTACTGTCCGCCGCATCGCGCATCTGGCGCGCATTGCGGTTTCCGAGGGCGAGGTTCCGCATCTGCAGGGCGAGCTCAACGCCATGCTCGCCTTTGTCGAGCAGCTCTCGGAGGTCAATGTCGAGGGTGTGGAGCCCATGACCTCGGTCACCCCGATGCAGATGAAGAAGCGGCAGGATTTGGTCAATGACGGCGAGGTCGCCGACGATATCGTTGCCAACGCGCCCGCGACCGAAGGCCACTTCTTTCTGGTGCCGAAGGTCGTCGAGTAACTTGCATAGCGTTTTCGAGCGAAGTGGAAGCCGGTTCGCGTAAAGAAAACGCGTCAAACTAAAGAGTCTTAGGACGTGGTCCGATGTGCATGCTTTGCGACGACGAGAAGGCCTATCAGGCCTATATGAACTATCTCGACAAGATGGAGCGGCAGGGCAAGGCCGCCGACCCCAATGTCGCCGTGAATGCCGTGCTCGACGAGATCGAGGCGGCGGCCAAAGCGTCCGCCAAAAAAGACGACCCGGCCAACGACAAGTCCCTGTCTCCGTTCTTCTGCAGCCCGATCAATAAATGACCGATTTGACATCGCTGACGCTCGCCGAGGCCCGCAAGGGCCTCGCGGCCAAGACTTTCACGTCCCTCGAGCTGACCGACGCGCATCTGAACGCGATCGAAGCCGCGCGCGTGCTCAATGCTTTCGTCATGGAGACGCCGGACCAGGCGCGAACCATGGCACGCGAGGCGGACGCCAGGATCGGGAAGGGCGATGCGGGGCCGCTCGCCGGCATTCCGCTCGGCATCAAGGACCTGTTCGCGACCAAGGGCGTGCGCACCACGGCGTGCTCGAAAATCCTCGGCAATTTCGTGCCGACTTACGAGTCCACCATCACCTCGCAGCTGTGGCGCGACGGCGCGGTGATGCTGGGCAAGCTCAACAATGACGAGTTCGCGATGGGCTCGTCGAACGAGACCTCGTGCTTCGGCCCGGTCGGCAATCCCTGGCGGCGCGACGGAAGCAACGCGACGCTGGTGCCGGGCGGCTCGTCTGGCGGCTCGGCCTCCGCCGTGGCCGCGTTGCTCTGCATGGGCGCCACCGCGACCGACACCGGCGGTTCGATCCGCCAGCCGGCGGCGTTCACCGCAACGGTCGGCATCAAGCCGACCTATGGCCGCTGCTCGCGCTGGGGCATCGTCGCCTTTGCCTCCTCGCTCGACCAGGCCGGTCCGATCGCGCGCAGCACGCGGGATGCCGCGATGCTGCTGCGCTCGATGGCCGGCCACGATCCGAAGGACACGACCTCGGTCGACATGGCTGTGCCGGACTACGAGGCCGCGATCGGCAAGTCCGTGAAGGGCATGAAGATCGGCATTCCCAAGGAATACCGGCTCGACGGCATGCCGGCCGAGATCGAAAAGCTTTGGGAGGCGGGCGCGGCCTGGCTGAAAGCGGCAGGCGCCGAACTCGTCGAAGTGTCGCTGCCACACACCAAATACGCGTTGCCGGCTTATTACATCGTGGCGCCGGCGGAGGCGTCCTCCAACCTCGCGCGCTACGACGGCGTGCGTTACGGCCTGCGCGAGCAGGGCCGGAACATCAACGAGCTCTACGAGAACACCCGCGCAGATGGTTTTGGCGCCGAGGTGAAGCGCCGCGTCATGATCGGCACCTATGTGCTCTCGGCCGGCTATTACGACGCTTACTATTTGCGCGCCCAGAAGGTGCGCACGCTGATCAAGAAGGACTTTGAGGATTGCTTCGCCAAGGGCGTCGACGCGATCCTGACGCCGGCGACGCCATCGGCGGCTTTCGGCATCGGCGAGAAGGGCGGCGCGGACCCGGTCGAGATGTACCTCAACGACATCTTCACGGTGACCGTGAACATGGCGGGCCTGCCGGGCATCGCCGTGCCCGCCGGCAAGGACGCGCAGGGCCTGCCGCTCGGCCTGCAGCTGATCGGCCGTCCCTTCGACGAGGAGACGCTGTTCTCGCTCGGCGAGGTGATCGAGCAGGCCGCCGGCCGCTTCACGCCGGCGAAATGGTGGTGAACATGGCGGCGTATATCGCCAGCCTCGACGGCGTCGCGCCGCTGCCGGATCTCAGCGCTCCGCTCGCCGCACTGTGGTGGGCCGCCAAAGGCGACTGGGACCAGGCGCACAAGATCGTCCAGGACGAGAGCAGCCGCGAGGCCGCCTGGGTGCACGCCTATCTGCACCGGGTCGAGGGCGACCTCGGCAATGCCGGCTATTGGTACCGCCAGGCTGGCCAGCCCGTGGCCACGGATTCGCTTGAAGCAGAATGGCAGCGCATCGCCGATACGCTGGGTGGGAGTGCATCCGCATGAGCGAGCCTGGTTTCACGGGTCCGAAAGCGAAGCCGGAGGATTTATTCGGCCGTTTTCGCGAGATCGTTTCCGATCCGCTCAACCTCCTGATCGAGCGCGTCCCGATGGCAGGCCTCGTCGAAGGCGACCAGGTCTATCTGCATAACGGCCTGAAGGTTCCGGGCATCGGGCCCGGAGCCTATTACGGCCCCTTCAGCAGTGTGCTCATCATCAATCGCGGCGTCCACGAGCCGCTGGAAGAATATGTCTTCCAGGAATTGCTGAAGCGGCTGGGCGAGGCGCCCTCGATGATCGAGCTCGGCGCCTATTGGGGCCACTATTCGATGTGGCTCAAGAAGGCGCGGCCCAAGGCAGAGGTCATCCTGGTCGAGCCGGATCCCGCTTGCCTGAAGACCGGTCAGGATAATTTCGCGCGCAACGGACTGCGGGCCGAATTCGTGAAGGCCTTCGTCGGCAAGGGCAAATTCGAGGTCGACGCCTTCTTCAGGGACAGGAAGATTAAGCATCTCGACATCTTGCATGCCGATATCCAGCCCTTCGAGGTCGAGATGCTGCAAGGCGCGGAGAGCGTGCTCGCCAAGCGCCGCGTCGATTATCTCTTCATCGCAACCCATTCGCAGGCCCTCCATGACGAGGTCGTCGATCGTCTCAAGGCGCACGGCTACCGCGTTGAGATCTCCAGCGATTTCGAGGAGCAGAGCACGTCGTTCGACGGCTTCGTGTTCGCCTCCTCGCCGGAGGTCGACGCGCTGTTCGGAGAGATCGAGGTGATGGGCCGCCGCGAGATCGCGTTGCGCCAGCCGGCCGATGTGCTTCGGTCGCTCAACGGGCTCCTCGAAGCCGGTGAAGCGCGAGCGGTCAAGGGACCAGTAAAGGAACCAGTCAAGCCATGAACGCACCTGCCGCACCCCACAAGCTTCTCAAGGGCTCAACCGGTGACTGGGAGATGGTCATCGGCCTGGAGGTCCACGCTCAGGTGACGTCGAACGCGAAGCTGTTCTCCGGCGCCTCCACCGCGTTCGGCGGCGAACCGAACTCGCATGTGTCGCTGGTCGACGCGGCGATGCCGGGTATGCTGCCCGTCATCAACGAGGAATGCGTCAGGCAGGCTGTCCGGACCGGACTCGGGCTGAACGCGCAGATCAATCTGCGCTCGGTGTTCGACCGCAAGAACTATTTCTATCCAGACTCGCCGCAGGGCTACCAGATCAGCCAGTACAAGTCGCCGATCGTCGGCGAAGGCGAGGTCGTGGTCGAACTGGACGGAGGCAAGACCGCCACGATCGGCATCGAGCGGCTGCATCTGGAGCAGGACGCCGGCAAATTGCTGCACGATCAGTCGCCGACCATGTCCTATGTCGATCTCAACCGCTGCGGCGTGGCGCTGATGGAGATCGTCTCGAAGCCCGACATCCGCGACGCCGAGCAGGCCAAGGCCTATGTGACCAAGCTGCGCTCGATCCTGCGCTATCTCGGCACCTGCGACGGCGACATGGAGAAGGGATCCTTGCGCGCCGACGTCAACGTCTCCGTGCGCAAGCCGGGCGCGCCGCTCGGCACCCGCTGCGAGATCAAGAACATGAACTCGATCACCTTCATCGGCCAGGCGATCGAATACGAGGCCAAGCGCCAGATCGAAATCCTCGAGGACGGCGGCGCGATCGACCAGGAGACCCGGCTCTACGACCCCAACAAGGGCGAGACGCGGTCGATGCGGTCCAAGGAAGAGGCGCACGACTATCGCTACTTCCCCGATCCCGACCTGCTGCCGCTGGAATTTTCGCAAAGCTTCGTCGACGAGCTGAAGGCTGAGCTGCCCGAGCTGCCAGACCAGAAGAAGACGCGCTTCGTCGCGGATCTCGGCCTGTCGGCCTACGACGCCAGCGTGCTGGTCGCCGAGCGCGAGAGCGCGGTGTTCTACGAGACCGTGCTGGAGAAGCTCGCCAACCGCGCGCGCGATGGCAAGGTCGCCGCGAACTGGGTGATCAACGAGTTGTTCGGTCGTCTCAACAAGGAAGGCCGGGATATTACGGACTCTCCGGTCGATGCCGCACAGCTCTCAGGGATCATCGACCTGATCGGCGAGGGCACGATCTCCGGCAAGATCGCCAAGGATCTGTTCGAGATCGTCTGGCAGGAGGGCGGCGATCCCCGCGCGCTGGTTGAAAGCCGCGGCATGAAGCAGGTCACGGATCTTTCGGCGATCGAAAAGGTTGTCGACGACATCATCGCGGCCAATCCCGACAAGGCGGCGCAGGTCAAGGACAAGCCGCAGTCACTCGGCTGGTTCGTCGGCCAGGTGATGAAGGCATCCGGCGGCAAGGCCAACCCGCAGAGCGTCAACGAGCTGCTCAAGTCCAAGCTCGGCATCTGACCTCGCGCGTTCGAACGAGGTGACGGACAGGCGTCGTCACCTCGCTTCGGTTCGCGATGCGACGCTCGCGCGCATCCTCTGCGACGAACTTCATCCCGATCGAACGCGATACGCCGACCGAATCGCCGTCACGCGATTCGCGCAAAACGGCGACTTGCACGCGCTCTGACGAGCGTTCGCGCCGTTAATCATGAAAATATTTTCGTTGCCAAAAGTCGCGACTCAGAGTCCGCGAAACGCCTTCGCGAGGCGCTCGCGCGATCGGCAGGATGCATCATTGCAACGATCGCGCGCGATGCGCGCGCGCAAAAAAATACTTTCTGCATAGCGTTTTTCTGCAATCGCATCTCTCGCAAAGGTCGATGCTGCGGGCACTCTCCGCGATCGCAAGCACACGTCATGCAGACCGCTTGCATCGCGTTCGCCAAGCGCAGGCGCGTTGCGTCGTCAACACTTCTTTAAGCGAGACGCTGTTTTTTTCGTTGTGTTGGTGTATTCGGGATGAGTGTGCACTCGATCCCCGACTGCATGCAGCGATTAAGCCATCTCACACATCGGAGGGCAACATGGCCAAGAAAGCTAAGAAGGCAAAGAAGGCGAAGAAGGCGAAGAGCGCAGTGAAGAAGACTGCGAAGAAGACCCGCAAGGTCGCCAAGAAGAAGTAACTTCGCTTTTTGAAGTTGCCGGCTCCTAGAGAGCCGGCACGTCATCAGCGCCTCTCAAAAGGTTCTGGTCGACGATAGAGGGTGTCGGCGAGACATCAGGTCAACGGTCGGATCGTTCTCTTTCGCGGGTTCGCTCGCCAAAGGCCGGTCCGGCAGAAGAAACAAGTTTTCTTCGTTCGTGCGGTTCTCCGTAAGGGGCTCCGCAATTTCACAAGTGGCCTTCGGGCCAACGTGGAAGCTGGTCCTGACGTGTTCGCCGACGCCCTCGTTCTCATGAGGCCGGGGTATTGCCGGCATTCCCATATCCCGACATTGTTGATCTGACCGCGGCGTGGCCGTTCTGCCCTTGACCAGGCGGGTTCGCATATGAGGTCTCAGCGGCGCCTGAGCGAGCGCCTCGTCCTTCGAGACGACCGCTTCGCGGCCTCCTCAGGATGAGGCTCAGCTGCACCCATCTGCGTTGCTGCTGCCGCATCCTCATCCCTCATCCTGAGGGTCCGCCGCAGGCGGGCGTCTCGAAGGATGGCCGCAGTCGAGCTTCCAGCCATATGTTTCTTCATATGCGCGCCCTGCTCGAGCAGGGAGGCTGCGGCGCAATTGCTCGCTGTTCGCGCGCCGCTGGTCCATTCGCGGCGTCATCGCCCGGCTCCGATCGGGCGATCCAGGACGCCGCAGCTTCCCGTGGGACCATTGCTGTCTCTGGAATACTGGTGACGACAGCGGGCGGGGACGCCGCAGAACCGACGTCACCGTGTGCAATGGTTATCGTTCTCCCAAAATCCCAAGGTAAACCGAATCTGACGAATTGCAGAAGTGCCTGCAAAACTGGGACTTCTTGCATTTGTCGCACGCCCCTGGGGCGGACGCGTTTACGTCTGCTTCATCGCGATGTTTAAACTGCCATTCAAATTTGCCCGCCATCATTACCTCCAACAAGCCGGCAAACGGCACGGGCAAGAAGCCTCGGGGATGAGTTGAACAGTTGATTGGACGGGAGCCGCGCTCGGGGGACGGGACGGCACAAAAAAAGGGGATGCGTTATGTTTCAGGGTACTTTCGATCTGGAGACCGCGACGCCGATCGACGCAGACGCGCTGTCGGACGTGCTGTTCGAGCGCGGCCTCTATTGGGCGAGCGGACGCTCCGGTCTCGTCGATCTCGTCGCCGCGCACAAATGGTTCAACCTCGCCGCGCTCAAGGGCCGCAAGGACGCCGTGACGCTGCGCCAGGAAGTCGCCGGGCAGATGTCGGACGCCGATATCTCGGCCGCCCAGCGCGAGGCGAGGGCATGGGTTTCCGCCCACTGAGTGGAGATCACGTCCTGGCCGTCGTTTCGCAGGTGAAAGCTGATTTTCGCTGAATCAGGTTCCCTCGTGCTCCGCCAACCGGATTCGGGGCGGCATGAGGCCACCGTCGCGTGTCAGGTGAAGGAACGCACAGATCTCGGATTCTGCCTGAGCGACCCGAGACATAGGTGACAGTTCGTACCGGACACATGGGTTACACTTTCCGCTTTTGTTCTGCGGGAGGTGTAGATGCCGTGGAAAGCGAGTTCGGTAATGGAAGAGCGCCTTCGCTTTGTCGCCCGGCTGTTGGACGGGGAAGCCATGACGGATGTGTGCCGGGAGTTCGGCATCTCCCGCAAGACCGGCTACAAGATTTTCGATCGTTACAAGGAACACGGGCTCGAGGCGCTGAACGACCGCTCCCGACGGCCGGTTCGCTACGCCAACCAATTGCCGGCCCAGATCGAGACCCTGATTGTCCAGTTCAAGGCCGAGAAGCCGCATTGGGGTGCGCGCAAGATCCGCGAGTTGCTGGTGCGCCGGCTCGATGGCGATGT